>JASBSZ010000007.1 GCA_030148665.1 Alphaproteobacteria bacterium | reverse complement strand
CATAAAAACCTGAACGCCGCGCAAGCAAAGCCCCCAGACGGACTCGCTATATGAGGGCGCCCCGCCTGGGGGCTTTGCACCACAATGGGTGGGTCAATTTTAAATGCTGAAACCGGGTCAGTTTTGAATGCTCATTGACAGGCAAAGATAAAGTCGTCAGCCCCTATCAGGGTGCTGTCCACCCCGGGCAGGTGAATCACCGTGCTTGCAAAGGCGATGTCGGTGTGGGTGGTATCCCCCGAGATCGACAGATCGGCAAGACCGACGCCCGCGGCGTGGATGCGGATATGGTCCAGCCCATCCTGAAAATCACGGATCACGTCCTTGCCGGAACGTGCGTTGAAAACGAACTGATCCGCGCCGGCACCCCCGATCAGGCGATCATGTCCCCTGCCGCCATTCAGGATATCGCGGCCCTGGCCTCCTTTCAGGACGTCATGGCCACCACCACCCAGCAACCTGTCAGGGCCGCCCTTGCCGATCAGCAGGTCGCCACCGGCATGGCCGGCCAGACGGTCGCGGCCGCTACCGCCCTTCAGGGTGTTTGCCAGATTCAGCCCGTCGTCATAGCGCGCGGGGGCGCGATAGGTGGAAAACCATTTCAGATAGTCGCCGATCGGCGTGCCATATCCATCCGTGAGGGGAAGGGTCGCCCCGGAATCGAGAAATCTCTGCAGGCCGCCGGCGCCCAGCAGATGTGCCCCCGCCAGCATGCCGGTTTTGGTGATCGCGATCCCGTTCAGCGTCTGCGAGGCATAGTCGGCCAGCCCCAGATATCGCACGCGCTGCCAGAGCATGTCGAACCAGCTGACGGCAAGGCTGTCCTGGGCGGTGGGATTCGACAGGAAATCAGCGACCGAGTTGATGCCATAGATTCCCGTGAAGCTGCCGTTGAAATGGTTGTCGTAGGGGTTTGCATCCCGCGTGACCACACCCAGATCGACCAGCGCGGCCTCGCCGAACTGATAGGCGCCAAGATAGCCCAGGCTGTTCACCGCGGCGTAGTTTCCGCCTGATTCCTTCAGACGCAGGGCGGCGAGAAAATCGTTGAAGTTTCCTGGCATGGATGGCTCCTGTTGCGATTCCCCGGTTTCAGGAAATCCTGACAGGGAAAATCGGCAATTTCATGGCCCGCTTCAAGGGGTTGCTGCCCCGGTGTGGCCGGTGCTGGTGGAACCGCCGCCCCGCGCGCGAAAAAGGGAGGCCGGTTTCCCGACCCCCCTTTCATGGTGCAGCGAGGTGAATTTTATCAGCGCAGCAGGCCCGCTTCTTTCCGCCTGAGCGAACGCCGGGCCGAAGCATAGTTTCGGCGGCCGGTTGCCTTGCGCAGCTCGGGGAAGATCTCGAATATCTCGGCGCGCTGCTCGTCATCGATCCCCTTGAGGGAATAGTCACCGGGCTGGAAACTTTCGGTCCAGGCGCCGTCGGCCAGGATGACCTCGTGGCGATCGAACATCATGTGGATATACGAGACACCCACCGAATCGACCTGCTGGATACCCTTGCCGTCAACCAGATGCTTGGCCGCGACCAGGACCTCGGGCTCTTCGAAGAACAGCGTCGTGCGGGCATCCGCGATCAGCATCCGGTGATTGGGCGAAACCATCATGTCACGCTCGGGCAGGTTGCGGCCGAGTGCACCCTTGCGGATCAGGATCGGGCGCAGATGGGTGTTTTCCAGCAGCAGCCGGCCTGACAGCGCCTTGGCGCCTGTCCAGCGGATTTCCTGAAGGCCGTTGTCGCGTGTGACCACCTTGTCGCCGACCTGGAGCGTCTCGACCGGCCGTTCTCCGTTGGCCGTGAGGATCAATGTCCCCGGGGTAAAGCAGGGAACGATGTTCTCGATCTCTTCGAATTGCAGCGTCGTCCCGTCGTTGAAGTGGACGATGCCGTCCTCCTTGTCCGAGCTGGTGTATTCGATGTTGTCCACATCGGTGACAACAAGGGTGTCGAAATCGTTGCCCCCCGCGCCGCCGTCGATCATGTCGCCGCTTGATCCGTAGATCACGTCCGCATCGTCTCCGGCGTGCACCGTGTCGGCGCCGTCACCCGTGGTGATGGTGTCGTTGCCGGTGCCGCCCTCGATACAGTCGTTGCCGGTTCCCCCATCGAGGGTGTCGTTACCCGCACCGCCGACAATGTGGTCGTTGCCCGAGTCGCCATAGATGACGTCGTCGCCCTGACCGCCGCTGAGGTAGTCATTGCCCGACATGCCGTGGATCACGTCGTTCCCGGCGCCCCCGGAAATGGTGTCGCCATTGGGTCCGGTGCCGTGATCGGTATCGCAGGCGTCGGCGTTGCCCGAGCCACTGCCCGACCCGCCGCCCGACCCGCCGTCGGAATCGCCGCCCGAGCCACCCTGTCCGTCATCTCCACCGTGATGATCACCGGTCTGGCCGCCGCCACTGCCGTTGCCGCCGCTCATGTGCTTGTCGCCATGGGCATCGTCGCCCTTGTCGCCGTCGTGGCCGTGGGCGTCACCGTTCTTGTCGGGGTCGGAATCCTTGTCCGGGCTGCCCTTGCCGCTGCCTGACTTGTCACCCGAACCACCCTGGCTGTCGTCTCCGCCATGATGGCCGCCGGCGTGTGTGTCGCTGCCGTTTTCATTTCCCGCATGCTTGTCGCCATGGGCATCATCGCCCTTGTCGTCGCCGTGGCCGTGGGCGTCACCGTTCTTGTCGGGGTCGGAATCCTTGTCCGAGCTGCCCTTGCCGCTGCCCGACTTGTCGCCCGAGCCGTGCCCGGACTTGTCATCGTGCCCGCCCGAGCCATTGCCCGAACCCGAGCCGCCGCCACTGACGGGGGTGTCGCTGTCATCGCCATAGATCACGTCGTTACCGGCGCCCCCGGCAATAATGTCGGCGCCGTCGCCGCCATAGACCAGATCATCGCCGTCGCCGGCATTGATCACGTCGTCGCCTGCGTGATCGCCCGAGGTCACCGGGCTCATCCGCACGTCGTCGATCGAGACGCCCCTCTTGTTGGGGTCGCCGAGACCCGCGAATTCCAGCCTGTTCGATCCATCACCCGATCCTCCGACAAGTGTGACATGGTAGGTCTGCATTTCACCATTTACGGGATCGAGTATTTCCTGCCCCTTAACGTCGACAACTTCGCCGTTCCAGATCACCTGGAAGGTGTTGTTGTCCGTCAGACGGTCGCCGGCGCTGAATGACAGGTGATAGAGCTTGCCGTCCTCGACGCCCTGAATGTCCTGTCCCAGCGTGATATTGTCCGGGGAGCCCTCGAGATCGGCCCAGTACTGCCCATCGGTCGGCAGAACCCCGCCGCGCCCATCGCCATGAATGTCGATCTCGCCATTGGGGTTGGCTGTTGTCCAGCCGGGAACGGATCCATAGCCGACATAGCCAAAGGTGGTTGCGCTCAGGCCGGAAACATCCTCGAACGAGCCATTGACGATCAGGTTCTGCACCTGATCCGGCCCGTTGGGGCCGTCGCCGAACAGCACATCGTCGCCCTTGCCGCCGCTGATGGCATCATCGCCGTCTCCGCCATAGATGACGTCGTCGCCACCCTTGCCGAACAGCACGTCGTTGCCGGCCCCGCCGAAGATGGTGTTGTCCCCGTTGTCCCCGACCAGCACGTCATCGCCGGATGTGCCGGTCAGCGGCCCCGAGGTCGGGGCCGACGGTGCGCTCGCCACGCCTTGCGCCGAGGCCGCCGTTGTCAGCGACCCGTCATCGTCAGGTTCCTGCATTCCGGTGTCCGGGCCGGTGTCCGGGGTATCGGGGTCATCTGTCTGGGTCTGGGTGTGATCGCCGGCATCGTCGGAATCATCGTCCTGCGCCTGCAATGAGGCGGTTTCCCGGTCGTGGCTGTCATCCACGGGGGCGTCAGCATGACTGTCCGGGTCATGCTCATGCGACTCGGGGGTGTTGACGTCGGCGTCGTTGTCGTGATGGTCGGATTGCGTGCCGACAAGGGCCGCGTCCATCGGATCGGCATGGGTCGGATTTTTCGAATTGCCGTCGGTCAAGTCTTTCATTTCAATACCCTCGTGAGAAGAAGCCGAACAGGCCGGAAAATCCGCCTGCCCGCCCGGTTGGTTCTGTGGGATTTCGCTCGCTCGCACCCCGTGACAGCCCACCTAGCAATGCGGGTGGAATCAGGGTTGCCGCGATCGAGGCAATGGCTGGATGAGAGGACAGCGAAAGGGAGGTGACAAATGCCAGGGGCAAGACAGACGCCGAAATGGCGGCTGGTCTGCCCGGGGCAGGGCATGACAGGACACTCGCCTGCGAGACGCGCGTTATCACGGCACTCACCATTCCCGCATCGTTCAGATGCAGTCCTCGTGCGGCCGCCCCCATGACCTGTGTGGATTCGCCCAACCCAGTTTGGGCAACTCGGCTGCGACATTACCCTTTTTGGCGCCGTCTGGGAAGGGAATATTGACAGGATCATGGCAAAGATGTGTTTCTGCCTGCCTGCAAGCACATGAAAACAATGCCGAAATTATTGGCGCCAGAGTGGATACTGTTTCTTGACGGGCTACAATGCGGCCGTATCTCGGGCCGGGTCAGAGGTGTGCAGATCGGGGAAAAATGGCACCTCCCACACGGGTTGCTGGGGTATACCCAATGCAGGGGATTGTTGCCGAACCGGCGCCAGTGCGCGCATGGCGGCAAAGAACCCCCCGATGCCGGACGGCGCGAGAATGGCGGGGAATGCATATCCTGGCGGGCGGAAAATCGGCGGAAATGCGGCAGAAATTTCCGAAAAGGTTACGATTGCCGCGATATCCACCCCTGTCAGACAGGGCAGGGTGATTCGGTCTGCCGCTGGAACGGATTCAGAATCTCACGACCACATCCGGCAGGTTCAGGGCCTTGATCAGGTCGCGCACCTCCTGACGTGCGGCGATATTCGACAGGTTCAGCCCGCCGATGCCCGCATCGCGCATGTCCAGCAGGGTTAGCCCGTTGGGAAACATCTCGCGAAAGATCACGCGTTCCGAAAAACCGGGGGCAACGCGAAAGCCGATCCTCTTGGACAGCTCTTCCAGTGCCTTGCCGACCTTGCGCTTGTTGTGCATGTTCTGGCTGCCCAGACGGTTGCGCAACACGACCCAGTCGATCGGTTGCAACCCGGCCTGCGCCCGCAGCTGGCGCGCCGACCAGACCATTTCGGAATAGACCGAGGGGCCGATCACGCGCCCGGTCTCCGGGTCGATCCTGGCCAGCAGGTCGAAATCGACAAAGCTGTCGTTCAGGGGGGTGACCAGGGTATCGGCCAGAGAATGGGCAACCTCCGACAGGCGCGTATGCGAACCGGGGCAGTCAACCACGATGAAATCGTTTTCCGCCTCAAGCCGCGTTATGGCCTCGGAAAGACGCCGGTCGCTGAGGTTCTCGCCGGGGGCCAGCTTGGACTGGCTGATATTGGGCAGGCGGCCCAGATCAGGTATCGGCAGGCTGATGCCGGTTCGACGGATGTATTCTGCGCGATTTTCGATATATCGCGAAAAGCTGCGCTGACGTGTATCCAGATCCAGCGCGCCGACCTTGTAGCCCATACGCGCGAGCGCGGTTGCAACATGCATGCAGGTGGTTGACTTGCCCGACCCGCCCTTTTCGTTTCCCACAATGATGATGTGCGACACGTTTGCGGCCCCCCGATGCAGCCCCCCGAGACAGGAAACGCGCCCAAGGCGGGCGCGTTTCGAGCTATAGACAATATTCCGCCAGGGCGAAAGTTCGATCTGAGATCAGAAACCCAGACCCTCGTATTTCTTCTTGAACTTGGAAACACGGCCACCGGCATCCATCAGCTTCTGGCTGCCACCGGTCCAGGCGGGGTGCGCCGTGGGGTCGATGTCCAGTGTCAGCGTGTCGCCCTCTTTCCCGTAGGTCGAGCGCGTCTGATAGGTGGTGCCATCGGTCATCTTGACCGTGATCATGTGGTAATCGGGATGAATGTCTTTTTTCATGGCTCCGCTCCTTACGCGTCCGCGCCGTCTTTGGGCTTGTAGTTGGTCTGTTCCGCGATACGGGCCGATTTGCCGCGACGCGTGCGCAGATAGTACAGCTTGGCCCGACGCACCTTGCCGCGACGCACAACCGTGATGCTGTCGATATTTGTCGAATACAGCGGGAACACACGTTCCACGCCTTCGCCAAAGGAAATCTTGCGCACGGTGAACGAGGCGCCGATGCCGTTGCCGCCCTTGCGGCTGATGCATACGCCTTCATAGTTCTGCACGCGCGAGCGCGACCCTTCGGTCACCTTGTAGCCCACGCGGATGGTGTCGCCTGCCTTGAAGTCGGGGATCTTCTTGCCCAGGGCGGCGATCTGTTCAGCTTCGAGCTGTTCGATCACATTCATTTCAGTCGTCCTTGTTCTGCTCACCGTTTGCCGGCGAAGTTGCTTCGCGTCCCGAGAGCTCTTGGTCTCCACCCGGGTCCCTACTTTCGTAAGCCCGCCAGAGGTCAGGACGACGTTCCTTGGTCAGCCTTTCGGACTGGACTTGCCGCCATTCGGCGATCTTCGCATGATGCCCCGAGAGGAGAACCTCGGGTATTCTGCGACCTTTCCATTCCTGGGGCCGTGTAAACTGCGGATGCTCCAGAAGGCCGTGCGAGAATGACTCCTCGACGGCCGACTCGGAATTTCCAAGCACGCGGGGTATAAGGCGGACGCTGGCATCAATCAAGGCCTGCGCCGCGATTTCACCGCCCGTAAGGACGAAATCGCCGATGCTGACCTCTTCCACGCCATATTCGTCCAGAACACGCTGGTCCACACCCTCAAAACGCCCGCACAGCAGGGTGATGCCGCGCGCTGCTGCGAATCGTTTCGCCATGGCTTGGTCAAAGGGTTTGCCGCGCGGCGACAGATAGATCACTGGCCATTCACGCGCATCAACAGGGGTGCCGTTGGCGGCCTCGTCCAGCGCCGCGCCAACCACATCGGCGCGCAGCACCATACCGGCACCGCCACCCGCAGGCGTGTCGTCCACATTCTTGTGCCTGCCCACACCAAAGCGGCGCAGGTCGATGGTTTCCAGCGCCCACAGCCCCTCGTTCAGGGCCTTGCCGGTCAGTGACAGGCCCAGCACGCCGGGAAATGCCTCGGGGAAAAGGGTGATGACGCGCGCCTTCCAGGCGCCGGCCAACTCTGGCGTGTCCTCGATCAAGGGGCGCGGTTTCAGTGTCGGGCGCACCGACAGCCGGCCATGTGATTTCGGCTTGTCAGTCATCTTCATCCCCATCACCTGGCAACAACCCCCTGGGCGGGTCAGCAACCATGCGCCTTGACGCCAGATCGACCGTGGGCACCACCTCGCGCGTGAACGGCAGCAGGAAAGACCCCTTGCCACCGGGTTGTGCCACCTCCAGCAGATCGCCGGCACCGTGGTCATGCACGGCCGTGACCTTGCCCAGAAGCGCGCCGCCGGTATCATGCACATCCATGCCGATCAGGTCGGCGTAATAATATTCATCGTCCGGCAACGAGGGCAGCACCGAGCGAGGTGCGTAAAGCCGCACGCCCTTCAGGGCCTCGGCCTGCTCGCGCGTCTTGACGCCACCCAGACGCACCGCAAACCCGCCCTTTACCGGGCGGACAAGGGTTATCGCAAAGCTGCGCTCGCCGGCCTCGTCCGACAACGGGCCGTAATCGGCGATGGCGGCGGGCTCGGCACAAAAGCTCTTGATGCGGGCCTCACCCCTTACCCCGAACGCGCCGGTGATCACGCCAAGACAGATCTTTTCAGCCGCCACTTTTCCGTCTCCGCTCATATCTTCTTCTTTGTCCAAATACGTCCGGGGGAGGCCCGTCAGGGCCGGGGGCAGCGCCCCCTTTTTCCGCTCAGCGGTCCAGCAACTGCGCCAGTTTCGGGTCACGCCGTTCCCAGCCTCTTGTTTCCAGCTCGGGCGTCAGCATTTCCTCGACCGGCCAACCAACGCAAAGATAGGCCACCAGCGCCCATTCGGCAGGCACGTCAAGGTCGTCGCGCAGCCGAACAGGATCAATGATGGAAACCCAGCCCACGCCCAGCCCCCGCGCCCGTGCTGCCAGCCAGAAATTCATGATCGCGGCGACAACCGAATAGCGCCGCATCTCGGGCATGGTTTGCGCGCCCAGCCCCGCGCCCTTGGACGTGGCCTCGTCACAGAATATCGCCAGCTGCACCGGCGCGTCCTGCATTCCCGACAGTTTCAGCCCCGCATAGAGCCGGGCCTTGTCACCGTCATAGCCGGCAAGCGCCCGTTCGTTTGCCGAGCGAAAATTCGACAGAGCCGCCGCCCGTGCCTCATCGGACACGACATTGACCAGCCGCCAGGGCTCTGACAGCCCCACCGAGGGGGCCAGTGCAAAGGCCGCCAGGCAGTGTTCGAGAACCGCCCCGTCCACCGGGTCGGGTCTGAAATGGCGCACGTCGCGGCGCCATTTCATCAGTTTCAGCAAATCGTTCCGGAAGTCCTGCGAAAACCGGGTCATCCGGTCCTTTCCGGCCCCGTTCGGGCCTTACTCGGCGGTTGCTTCCTCGGCAGGGGCTTCGGCAGCCTTGGCGGCCTTTTCCTCGGCACGCTGCTTGGCCTTTTCGCCGGGCTCGCCCTTTTTCAGGTTCTTGCGCTCTTTCTTTTCGACAATGCCGGCAGCTTCCAGAAAGCGCGACACGCGGTCGGTCGGCTTGGCGCCCTGGCCCAGCCAGTACTGGATGCGCTCGACATCCATCTTCACGCGCTCTTCGCTGTCCTTGGGCAGCAGCGGGTTGTAGGTGCCCAGCTTTTCGATAAAGCGGCCGTCGCGGGGCATGCGGGAATCCGCGGCCACGATGCGATAGAAAGGACGTTTTTTCGAGCCGCCACGGGCGAGTCTGATTTTCATAGCCATGATGGGTTTCTCCTGTTTTCAGCTATTCGAAGGGGGGCTTCCCCGTTCATTCCTTGTGTTTCATGTGATGCCTGATGACCTCATCGATGATGAAGTTCAGGAACTTGCGGGCAAATTCCGGGTCGAGATCGGCGTCTTGCGCCAGTTTCTCAAGCCGCTTGATCTGTTCGGCCTCGCGCGCGGGGTCCGAGGGCGGCAGGTCATGTTCGGCCTTCAGCCGACCGACGGCCTGCGTGTGCTTGAAGCGTTCGGCCAGCGTATAGACAAGGATCGCGTCCAGCCGGTCGATGCTGTCGCGGTGTTCCTTCAGCAGCTCGGCCGCGCGGGTGATGGCGTCATCTGTCATGCATAGGCCTCCACATTGCCGTCATTGTCTGGCGCATCGGGGGCAGGGTGGCGATAGATACGCATCCTGCCGAAACGCGGGTGCAGGTATTCGCGTTCAAACCGCGCGCCAAGGCGTTCGGCCAGCCGGATCGAACGGTCATTGCCGGGGGCGACCAGGCTGATCGCCGTGTCCCAGCCAAGGATGTCATAGGCATGGTCGCGCACGGCATTTGCCGCCTCGAACGCAATGCCGCGCCCTTCGGCCTGTTCCATCAACGCCCAGCCGATTTCAGGCTCGGGCCAGCCCTCGGGAAACCACAGCCCGGCGCGGCCGCAATACTGGCCGCTGTCCTTTTCGTCGATGGCCCAGAAACCATAGCCACGGATCTGCCAGTGCCCCAGAAAGGTGGCGATCATGCGCCAGACCTGTTCGCGGCTCATGGGCCCACCCACATGAGCCGACCGCGCAGACGCAAAGAACGCGCTTTCCGCATCCAGATCGGATTCGGCCGGCGCGCGCAGTCTCAGGCGCTCGGTTTCAAGGGTGGGGATCAGGGTCATTTCTTTTTCCCGAAACCGGAAAGGCCGGGAGGCAGCTGAGCGCCCCCGCCAAGGCCCGGCAGACCTCCGGGCAGGCCGGCGCCACCCTGACCCATCTGTTTTGCCGCCGCTTCCAGTGCCTTGGGGTCCATGCCGGCACCCATGTCGGCGGGCAGGCCGCCGCCCTTGCCAAACATGCCGCCAAGGGCCTGTTTCAGCATGCCGCGCTTGCCCATCTTTTTCATCATGTCGCCCATCTGGCGCTGCATCTTGAGCAGCTTGTTCAGTTCCGACACTTCCAGCCCGGCGCCGCGCGCAACGCGTTTCTTGCGGCTGGCCTGCATGATCTTGGGATTGGCGCGTTCCATTTTTGTCATCGAATTGATCAGCGCGATCTGACGTTTGAGGATGCGGTCGTCCAGCCCCGCGGCCTCCATCTGTTTGGAAACCTTGCCCATGCCGGGCATCATGCCCATCACGCCCTGCATGCCGCCCATTTTCAGCATCTGTTCCAGCTGCATCTTGAGGTCGTTCATGTTGAACTGACCCTTGCGCATGCGGCGCATCATGCGCTCGGCCTTTTCGGCCTCGATGGTTTCCTGCGCCTTTTCGACCAGGCTGACGATGTCGCCCATGCCCAGGATGCGCCCGGCGATGCGTTCGGGGTGGAATTCCTCGAGCGCGTCCATCTTTTCGCCAAGGCCGACAAACTTGATCGGCTTGCCGGTAACGGCCCGCATCGACAGCGCCGCACCGCCGCGGCCATCGCCATCCATCCGCGTCAGCACGACGCCGGTGATGCCGATCTGGCCGTCGAATTCCTGCGCCACGTTCACCGCGTCCTGGCCGGTCAGGCCATCGACCACCAGCAGGATCTCGCGCGGGGTGGTGATGTCGCGCACGGCCTGCACCTCGTCCATCAGCACCTGGTCGATATGCAGGCGTCCGGCAGTGTCGAGGATATAGACGTCATAGCCGCCCAGCGTGGCCTGCTGTTTGGCGCGTCGTGCGATATCGGCGGGCTTTTCGCCCTTGACGATGGGCAGGGTGTCAACGCCGATCTGCTTGCCCAGAACGGCCAGCTGTTCCATGGCTGCGGGGCGATAGACGTCGAGGCTGGCGATCAGCACGCGCTTGCCGTTCTTTTCGGTCAGCCGCTTGGCCAGCTTGGCCGTGGTCGTCGTCTTGCCCGAGCCCTGAAGGCCGACCATCAGGATCGGCGCGGGCGGGTTGTCAACCTTGAGCTCGCCGGCATTTGCGTCGTCTCCGGCAAGGAATTCGACCAGCTCGTCATGGACGATCTTGACGACCTGCTGGCCCGGCGTGACCGATTTCGTCACCGCCTGGCCGGTGGCCTTTTCCTGCACGCGCTTGACGAAATCCCGCGCGACCGGCAACGAAACGTCGGCCTCCAGCAGGGCGACACGCACCTCGCGCAGGGCGGTTGCAACATCGGCCTCGGACAGCGCGCCCTGTTTCGTCAGCTTGTCGAATACGCCGGAAAGGCGGTCTGAAAGACTTTCAAACATCAACCGGCCCTCCTTGGCCATTTCCGTTCATGCCCCTGTTCATGCCTTGGCATATGGGGGCGGTTTCGCCAAACGACAAACACACCCGCGGGCGAAACTCGCTGACGGGTGGCGATCCGGGCGCGGTGGCCTGCGGACCGGAAGCGCTGGCACTTCCGTGGATTTGTGCGCGGGCATAGTGGGGCGGGGGCGAGGAGTCAAGAAAAGAAAGCCGCGGCGCCTTGCTCGGGCAAAACTTTTACCAGTTGATAAAAAATCGGAGCTGTGGCACGATCCATGCAAAGAGATCACAACAGGGACCATGGAACATGCCGTCAGACCCATTCACACCGGGTGTCGCTGCCGGTCGGTTGTCGGCCGACAGGATTGCTGCGAATTTTGCGGATCTGCACCCGCCGCTGGATGATCACCAGGCCGCGGTTGAATCGGATCGCTGCTATTTCTGCTACGACGCGCCTTGTACGCAGGCCTGTCCGACCAGTATCGACATTCCGCTTTTCATCCGGCAGATTTCGACGGGCACGCCCGAGGCTGCCGCCCTGACCATCTTTTCACAGAATATCCTGGGCGGAATGTGCGCGCGTGTCTGCCCCACCGAAACCCTGTGCGAAGAGGCTTGCGTGAGACACGAGGCCGAGGGCAAGCCTGTCGAGATCGGTCGCCTGCAGCGCCATGCCACCGACCGCCTGATGGCGCGCAATTCGCACCCGTTCCAGCGTGCTGCAAAGACGGGCAAACATGTCGCCGTGGTTGGCGCGGGGCCGGCCGGTCTGGCCTGTGCGCACCGTCTGGCAATGAAGGGCCACGACGTGACGATATATGAGGCACGCGAAAAGGGTGGTGGACTGAACGAATATGGCATCGCCGCTTACAAGGCTCCGGGCAGCTTTGCCCAGGATGAACTGGACTGGGTCCTTGGTATCGGTGGAATCCGCATCGAATTCGGCCGGCGTCTGAGCGGCGATCTTACGCTTGATGATCTGCGGGCGACCCATGATGCCGTCTTTCTGGGCATGGGGCTTGGGGGGGTAAATGCCCTGACGGTCGAGGGAAGCGAGCGCAACCATGTCGAGGACGCCGTGGACTGGATTGCCCGGTTGCGTCAGTCCGCCGACAAGACCGACATTCCCGTGGGGCGTGATGTCGTGGTGATTGGTGGCGGCATGACCGCGATCGATGCCGCCGTGCAGGCAAGGCTGCTGGGGGCGTTGAATGTCACCATCGCCTATCGTCGCGACAAGGCGGCGATGGCGGCCTCGGAATTCGAGCAGAACCTTGCCACCTCAAAAGGCGTGCGCATCATCTACAATGCCGCGCCAAGGGAAATCACCGATACCGGCGTTGTCTTTGTGCGCACACGCAGCGAGGGCGGCAAGCTGGTCGAAACCGGCGAAACATTCGAGATTGCCGCCGATCAGGTGCTGCGGGCCATTGGTCAGACCCTTGCCGGCCAGCCCGAGGTGCTGGCGCTGGAGGGGCGCAAGATCGCCGTTGACGAACATGGCCGCACTTCGCTGGCCGGCGTCTGGGCCGGGGGTGATTGCGCCAGCGGTGGCGACGACCTGACGGTCACCGCCGTGGCCGAGGGTCGTGACGCGGCCGAAGACATTCACGCGGCGCTGGGCGCCTGAGGGAGGATCGAAACATGGCTGATCTGACAAGCACCTTCGTCGGGATCAAATCTCCCAACCCCTTCTGGCTGGCCAGTGCGCCGCCGACCGACAAGGAATACAACGTCCGCCGCGCGTTCGAGGCCGGCTGGGGCGGTGTCGTATGGAAAACCCTGGGCGAGGACGGCCCGCCCGTCGTCAATGTCAACGGCCCGCGCTATGGGGCCATCCACGGCCCCGACCGCCGGCTGCTGGGCCTCAACAACATCGAACTGATCACCGACCGGCCGCTGGATGTGAACCTGCGTGAAATCAAGGCGGTCAAGCGGGATTATCCTGACCGCGCGCTGGTGGTCAGCCTGATGGTGCCCTGCGAAGAAGAGCCCTGGAAGCGCATCCTGCCGCTGGTCGAGGAAACCGGCGCTGACGGGGTCGAGCTGAATTTCGGCTGTCCCCACGGCATGGCCGAGCGCGGCATGGGCAGCGCCGTGGGCCAGGTGCCCGAATATATCGAGATGGTCACCCGCTGGGTCAAGCAGAACACCCGCATGCCGGTGATCGTCAAGCTGACCCCCAACATCACCGATATCCGCCGCCCGGCCGAGGCGGCCAAGCGCGGCGGCGCCGATGCTGTCAGCCTGATCAACACGATCAATTCGATCACCAGCGTCGATCTGGACAATTTCGCGCCCGAACCCACCATCGACGGCTGGGGCGCGCATGGCGGCTATTGCGGCCCTGCGGTGAAACCGATCGCGCTGAACATGGTGGCCGAAATCGCCCGCCATCCTGAAACCGCCGACCTGCCGATCAGCGGCATCGGCGGCGTGACCACCTGGCGCGACGCGGCCGAGTTCATAGCGCTGGGGGCCGGCAATGTGCAGGTCTGCACGGCGGTGATGACCTATGGCTTCAAGATCGTGCAGGAAATGATCTCGGGCCTATCGCAATACATGGATGAAAAGGGCATTTCCTCGGTTGACGAGATCGTCGGCCGCGCCGTTCCCAAGGTCAGGGACTGGAACGACCTGAACCTGAACTATGTCACCAAGGCGGTGATCGATCAGGACAAATGCATCAAATGCGCCCGCTGCCATATCGCCTGCGAGGACACCAGTCACCAGGCCATCGCCATGTCGGACGATCGCGTATTCACCGTCAAGGATGAAGAATGCGTCGCCTGCAACCTGTGCGTCAATGTCTGCCCGGTCGATGGCTGCATCACCATGCGCAAGCTGGAAATTGGCGAAACCGACCCGCGCACAGGCGAGGTCGTGCGCGAATACGCCAACTGGACAACGCATCCGAACAACCCGTCGGCGCGCGCCGCACAATAGCGCCAGCGCCGGGAATCCTCGTTGCATCCGTCGTGGTATCGGCCGGTTGGGGGCGGATCAGGATGCCTTGAGCACGCGTATCGAGGCCTGATCCTGCCCACCCCGGTGCGCACCCTCGGGGCCATAGGCCATGGTAAACAAGGCGTCGGGATCAACGATCTCGATCATCGAATCGGGCAGCATCCTGATGACCTTGCGGTCGCGCAGCGAGCGGAAACCCCGGCTGATGGTCTCGGGCTGCAGGCCCAGATAGTCGGCCAGATCGACATGGCGGAAAGGCATGCGAAAGAACCGGATCGATCCCCTGGTTCCGTCAACCCGGTGGAGCGAGCGGAATTCGGCGATGAACCAGGCAATTTTCTCCATCGCCTGTTTCTTTGCCAGCTCGGCCGAGTGTTCGATCACGCGAAAACTCTGGGCCTGCAGGCTCTTCCAGGCGATCATGCGGGCGTCGGGGTTGGTGCTGAGGATCTCGTCAAAGGCGCCGGGCGAAAGGTGACAGATCGAGGTTTCAGCCAGCGCCGACAGGCCGTCGGCCATGTTTTCCGGCGCCCCCCTCAGATCGACGATATCGCCATCGATAAAGAATGCCGCGATCGTGCCGCGTCCGTCCGGGTGTACGCGCCGCACGCCGATGATACCCTCGCAGATGCCGATCACGGGCCAGCTTTCGATCATCGTGGCGCGAATCGGCTCCCCCCGCTTCAGCTTGGTCGGTCGGGAATGCGCGGAGAGACGGTTTATTTCACTGTCATTCAGAACCGAACAGAAGAACCCGTTGTGCTGATGCAGGGCGCAGAACTGGCATTGCGGGGGAATGTCGGACATGAAAACTCTCTACACGGCATTGCGGTTTCTGATCTTGGGCCATTCATACGTGAATAACGTGTCCTTTGAGAAGGGTTCCTTGATTCAGATCAAGCTCGAGCCGCGAAAACGGTATGGTGATCGGGCCTTGACGCGGGTGTGAAGTACCCGGCAATCACCCTGCAATGGTTGTGCGCACACAGGTGCCGCCGCATAGCGCGATATGGGCGTGGGCAAACCGCCATTCCGCGTACAACCCCGGCCGGGGCACGGTTGTCGCCATCAGACATGTCTGCAACACGCGTTTCCCGGTTTGTCGCGTCGTTCCGCAGGAAGGCCGGGAAACCTTGATCGCCGTCAATTGCGTTGCATGGCCTGTACCAGATACCGGCAGACGGGCCGGGTACGCTGGTGGCTCTGTCAGGCATGCCGTCTCGCGGGTGGGGTCTCAGGCGAAATCGAACATCCGGCTCAGCGGCAGTTCGCGCGCGCGTTTTCCGGTAAGATCGAACAGGGCATTGGCGAGTGCGGGCATGGCCGGGGGGGTTCCCGGCTCGCCAATACCGCAGAGACGTTTCTTGTTTTCCAGCACCTCGACGGCAATCGCGGGTGCGTTGTTCATGCGCAGCGCGTCGTAGTCGGGGAAATTCTGCTGCTCGACCATGCCGTCGGCAAAGGTGATTTCGCCCATGACAGCGGCCGACAGGCCATAGATCACTCCCGACATGATCTGGCCGCGAATATTGCGCGGGTCCAGTGCCACGCCAACATCGGTGGCTGCCCAGACATTGGTGATGCGTATGCCTTCGGGGCTGTCGCGCACTTCGACGATTTCCGCCGTGGGTGCACCAAAGGAATAGGTAAAGGCAATGCCCCGGCCCACGCCGCTGGCCGTGCTTCCTTCCCACCGGGCCATTTCGGCGACTTTCTCGACGACCTTCAGGGATGGCTCATGCACATCCTTCATCAGGCGCAGGCGCATCTCGACCGGGTCGAGGCCACGGGCAGCGGCCAGTTCGTCAAGAAAACACTCGTGAAAAAAACCGTTATAGGAATTCCCGACCGATCGCCAGTAACCCACCGGTATGTCGAGATCGGCGATGTGACCGATGATCCTGTAGTTCGGGATCCCGTAGGGTTGGTCAAAGGCCCCTTCCACAAGGCCCCGGTCAGGGCCGGGCGGGGCAAAACCCGCGAGACGCGCCGAGGACTGGCGCGTGACCGAAGGCGCGGCAATCCGCCCTTCCAGCGCGACAGGCCCGTCCTTGCCCATGACGGCGCGAAACCGCGCCAGGGCACCGGGACGATAGAAATCATGGGTGATGTCCTCTTCCCGTCGCCAGGTTGTCTTGACGGGTGTGCCCGGCATGGCCTTGGCCATCAGGGCCGCATACCTGCTGAAATCGAATTCGCTGCGACGGCCGAAACCGCCGCCAAGAAAGGGTGTTGTCAGTTCGACGGCCTCGGGTGGCAGGCCGACGGCCTCGGCCGCCTTGTTCCGGTTGATGACGGGGGACTGGTTTCCTGCCCAGATCTTCAGCCGGTTACCATCGAGAAACGCCGTGGCGTTCATCGGTTCCATCGTCGTGTGGGCAAGGAACGGTGCGCGATATTGGGCGGTCACGACCTGATCCGGGTTCGCGGCGAAAATCCTGTCGGGATCGCCGTCGTCACGCAGGGTTGCATTTTGGGGTTGCGAAAACGCCTGTTCGATACGGGCGAATATGCCATCGGTGTCGGCCGGGTAGGGCGCAGGGCCCCAGTCGATGTCGATGGCCTCGGCCGCCTTGAAGGCCAGCCAAGTATTGGTGGCGATGACGCCGACCCCGTTGCCCAGATCGACGATCTTTTTCACACCGGGCATCCTGCGCGCGGTTTCGGCGTCGAACTTGCGCATTTCGCCTCCCAGGCGCGGGCTGATGCGAATGGTGGCGAAAAGCATGCCGTCAAGGCGGGTGTCAATGGCGTAGGCTGCCGTTCCGGTGACCTTGGCGCGCTGGTCCAGCCGGGGCATGGATTTCCCGAGATAGCGCCACTGGCTGGCGGGCTTGAGAGGCGGGTTCTGCGGGGGTACGATGTCGATTGCAAGCGGGGCGAGTTCGCTGTAGGTCGCGCGCTTTCCGTCAGGGGCCAGCACGACACCGTCGCGGGTGCGCAGGCTTGTTGCCTCGACACCCCATTTGCGGGCGGCCGTTTCCATCAACACCGCGCGCGCAGATGCCCCGGCCACGCGCATCTTGACGAAGCCGTCCCGCATGGCAGTTGATCCGCCGGTGACCTGCAGCGCCAGCAGCTTGGGCACGTCCTCCAGAACGCGTTCGAACATCTGCTGGATCGAGGAACGTTCCTCGTAATCCTTGAACGGCAGCCCCGCGCCCAGCAGTACCCGGTTGGCGTAGGCGGCCGCAGGCGGGCCGTGCATGATGCGAAAGCTGCCCCAGGCGAGGTCGAGTTCCTCGGCCACCATGGCCGCCAGGGTCGTCTGGTTGCCCTGTCCCATTTCGGCGCGCGGGGTGATGATGGTCACGCCGTCGCCGTCGATCAGGATATAGGGATTCAGCGTTTCCTGCCCCTTGCCCGGCACAAGGGGGTTGGGCGGTTCCTGTCGTAGCTTGTACGCGCCAAAGGCGATGCCGCCCAGAATGGCGGCCGAGCCGATCATGAAGCTGCGACGCGCGATGGTTCCGGCCCGTCCCATGGATCAGCCCTCCTGCAGACGTCGCGCGGCGGCATGAATTGCGGCGCGGATACGTGGATAGGTGCCACAGCGGCAGAGGTTCCCCTCCATTGCCGCGTCGATATCGTCATCGGTCGGCGCGGGGTTTTCGGCCAGCAATGCCGCGGCCTGCATGATCTGCCCGGACTGGCAATATCCGCACTGGGCAACCTGGTTTTCGATCCATGCCTGCTGGATGATCGACAATGCCTGCGGCGTGCCGATCCCCTTGATCGTGGTCACCGGGCCATCGACGTCGGCCACCGGCGTCACGCATGATCGTACCGCCTGCCCGCCGACATGTACGGTGCAGGCACCACAGGCCGCAACGCCGCAGCCGAATTTCGTACCTGCAAGGCCCAGCTCGTCGCGCAAGACCCACAACAGCGGCATGTCTGGCGGGACATCGACGTTGTATGTCTTGCCGTTGACTGTCAGTTCCATTTCGGTCTTGTCCTTGTGGCTAGGCCGCATGGCGGATGGTGCAAGGGTAATCCATGCGCGGGGCAGCTCCAAGGATTACCTGCGGTCAGCAAGGTGCGAGATTGCCGCCCTCAGGCCGGTCAAGGTTGCCGACATCGCCCTTTGTCCTGTAACACGGGGTGAGGGGGAAAGACCGGAGTTCCTGTTCACACATTCACCGTCCGGGTACCGTTGGGGGCTGAACTTGCACCCCGACAGGCCCGGAGCCGACGCTGCGAGGGAGAAGCTGCCATGAAACCTGAGAAACGCGACAATGTCATTGCCAGCCGGCGCAAGGTACTGAAAGGCATGGCCGCAATCGGTGCCGCCAGTACGATGCCGGGCCTTGTGCCCTTTGCCCAGGCCGCCACGGATCAGCCGATCAGGATCGGCTTTCAGGTGCACCGCACCGGAATAGGTGCCGCCTATGGACGCTGGTACGAACGCACCACCAATGCGGTTGCAAAATACATCAATGACAATGGCGGCATCAACGGCCGTCCGGTCGAGATCATCGCCGAGGATGACGGCACCGATCCGAAACGCGGTGCCGAGGTGGTCGAGAAATTCGCCACCCAGCACAAGGCCGATATCGCTTTCGGTACGCTGTTCAGCCATGTGGTGATCGGCTCGGCCCCGCGTGCGGGCGAGCTGAAGATCCCGTATTTCGTGGTGTCCGAGGGCCATCACGTTGCCAGCGGCATGCTGAACCGCTGGACATTGCAACCCGGCATCACCGACGTGAAAAGCCAGGTTCAGGCGATGGCCCCCTTTGTCGCCGCCAATCTGGGCAAGAAGGTCACCATGATCTTTCCCGATTTTGCCTTTGGCCATGACCACCGCGACTATTTCAGCGCGGCAATCGAAAAGCAGGGCGGCAATGTGATCGCCAAGATCGCCATTCCGCCGACGGAAACCAGCTTTACCAAGTATTTCGCCAAGATTCCCCGCGATACCGAGGTTCTGTACCATGTCATGGTGGGGCCGTCGGTACTGACCTTTGTCAAGGAGATGGGCGAATTCTTTGGCCCCTCCCGGCCCGAGATCTTTGGTTTTATCGACAGCCTCGAGGCGGTTGACCTGAAAACACCCGGGCTCGAATTCCTGGAGGGCACCTATTTCTGGGAAGGCAACCCGCGTTATGCGCAAAAGAACCAGACCGAGTATGACAGGTTCTATCGTGCCGCTGTCGGGGTCGATGACAACGGTGCATCAATCGACGATCCCAGGGATGTTTCCACCTATGCCCATATGTGGGGCTGCTGGGAGACACTGAATGTCGTCAAGGCCGGGATGGAGGCCGCCAATTATCGCGGGCCCGGGGATCGCGCCGCGCTGATCGAGGCCGTCGAGGCCATGACCGACATGGCCGAGGGGCGCGATCATCCGCAGGGCGCCAAGATATTCAACGGGCGCACCCATCAGGTTTTCGGGCACCAGTATATCAGCCGGGTCAATGGCGGGCGTCTGGAAGTGGTGCACCGGACCTCGATCGAGGATACCTTTTACCCCGACGAGGTGGACTACACCAAGATGTCGTTCTGAACAGGGCCGGGCCATCCTGTAAACGGGGTGGCCCGGCTGATGTTATCCGATCATACCTGACGACGGGCGGCTTTCCCGAATGGAATTCGGACCTCACCTGATACTTGCGATCCTCGAAGGGCTGGTCCAGGCCTCGGTGCTGACGCTGACGGCGCTGGGCCTGTCGCTGGTGTTCGGGGTCATGCGGGTGGTGAATGTTGCCCATGGCGAGTTTTTCATGCTCGGCGCGGTGTTCGCCTATGGCGTGGCCAATAGCATCGGCGGCGCGCCGGTCGTCGGTTTTGTCGCCGCGCTGATCGTTGCGCCGTTGCTGGTGGGGGTGCTGGCGGCTGCGGCCGACTGGCTGATCCTGCGGCGGCTGGATCATGACCCCGAGCGCACCATCGTTGCCACCATCGGCATGCTTTATGTCATCCAGCAGATCACCCTGATGACCTATGGCCCCGATGCGCATCCGGTGACTCCGCCCTTCAACCAGCGCATCGCGATCCCGTGGTTCGAATTCACCGACAAGGGGCTGGAATTCTATTTCCCCTGGGGGCTGTCCACCACGTCATACAAGCTGTTTGTCGTGGCGGCGGCCATCGTTGCGGGCCTTGGGGTATGGCTGCTGATGGCGCGCTCGCGGCTGGGGCTGATCCTGCGGGCAACCCAGCTTGACCGCGAAACGGCACTGGCATTCGGTATTCCGGTGCAGCGGGTCTATGCGCTGACCTTCGGCTTTGGCGCGGCGCTGGCGGCGCTGGGGGCGGTGCTGGTGGTGCCGATCCAGCAGGCGCATTACCTGATGGGGGGCGATCCCCTGTTGCTGAGCTTTATCGTCGTCATCATCGGCGGGCTGGGCAGCCTGCGCGGTACGGTTCTGGCGGCCATCCTGATCGGGATGAGCAACGGCATCATCTCGGTCTTTTTCTCGCCGACGCTGGCCAAGATCCTGGCGACATTGCTGGTGGCGATGGTGCTGGTCTATCGCCCGCAGGGCCTGTTCGGGAAAAAGCCCGCATGAGCCGCGCGCTGACATTTCATATCGGCGCGATCATCGTGCTTGCGGTGTTGCAGTTCATACTGCCGGTTTACCATTCGGGCAATCTGGCCCGCATCATGGTGCTGGCGGTCTATGCCATGGGCTATAACGTGATGTTCGGCTATACCGGGCTGCTGAGCCTGGGCCACGCCATGTTCTTTGCCGTGGGCATGTATGGCGCGGGGCTGTCGATCAGGCTGTTTGACATGGCTGCGGCACCGGCCTTTGGTATCGGGATCATCGCGTCGATCCTGTTCTCGCTTGGCGTCGGCCTGTTGGCGCTGCGCACCATCGGCGTGGCCTTCATGATCGTGACGCTGATGTTCAGCCAGGCGATCTATCTGTTGATCCTGTATTTCAACCCGCTGACCCGGGGGGATGAGGGTTTTGTCATTCCGCAGGCGGTGCGCCAGGTTGCGGGGTTTGACCTGTCCGACCCGACCACGCGCTATTTCGCGGCGCTGTTGCTGTTTGCGATCGCCCTTCTGGGGATGGTCTGGCTGGTGCGTTCGCGCACGGGCCGCGTATTGGTCGCCATTCGCGAAAACGAGGAACGCGCCCGGATGCTGGGCTATGACAGCTGGGCGCACAAGCTGTTTGCGGTGGTGCTGTCGGGCACAATGGCGGGCGCTGCAGGGGCGGCCTATGGGCTGTTGTTCGGCTCGGTCGGCGCCAGTTTCGCCGAAGTGCCGTTTTCCATCCTGCCGCTGCTGTATGTTCTGCTGGGCGGGCCGGGCACGGTGATCGGGCCGTTTGTCGGCACGCTGTTCATGTTCTATCTGCGCGATATCTCGTCCTCGTTTACCGATGCGCATTTGCTGGTCGCAGGTATCGTTCTGGTGCTGCTGACGATGTATGCCCGGCGCGGCATCATGGGGGTGGTCAGGGAAAGGTGGGCGAAATGGCTGCCGTGATCCTGCTTTCCACCCGCGGCCTTTCCCGCCATTTCGGTGGGTTGCGCGCGGTCGAGAACGTCGATTTCGACCTGCCCGAGGGCGAGATCCGCGCCCTGATCGGGCCGAATGGTGCGGGCAAGACCACATTCGTTTCCATGCTGTGCGGGCGCATACCGGCATCAAACGGGCAGATCACCTTTGCCGGGCGCGATGTCACGCGCATGCCTGCCCACAAGCGGGTGCAGATGGGCATTGCCTATACCTTTCAGATCACCTCGATCTTTGATGCGCTGAGCGTGCGGGAAAATGTCGAACTGTCCGTCCAGCGCTGCCTTGGTGCGGATCGGGGGCAGTTGGCCGCCGCGTCTGATGCCCTGCTGGAACGTGTCGGCCTGCTGGATCGCGCCGAGCAGGTGGCCGCAGACATGGCCTATGGCCACCAGCGCCTGCTGGAAATCGCCATGGGGCTGGGCCAGCGGCCCCGGTTGTTGATTCTGGACGAGCCGACGCAGGGGCTGTCGGATGGGGAAATCGCCGATTTCATCCGCCTGATCCGCGAGGTCGCCCGCGACACCACCGTTCTGCTGATCGAACATAATATCGACGTGGTCATGGCGCTGGCGCAAAAGATCACGGTGATGAATTTCGGCGCCATCATCGCCGAGGGCACGCCCGAGGAAATCCACGCAAACGAGGTGGTGCAGGCCGCCTATCTGGGGGGATGATGCTGGAGGTTCGGCACATAAGCGCGGGTTACGGCAAGGTGCAGGTGCTGCACGACCTGTCGCTGGGCGTCAAGGCAGGTGAAATCCTGTGCCTGCTGGGGCGCAACGGGGCCGGCAAGACGACCTTGCTGAAAACCATCATGGGGCTGGTGCGTGCGCGCAGCGGCGAAATCCTGCTGGAGGGTGTGCCTTTGAACGACCTGCCCGCCTATAAGGTGCCCCGCCAGGGTGTCGGCTATATCCCGCAGGGCCGGCGTCTGTTTGCCGAACTGACGGTGGCCGAGAACCTGCAGGTCGGGCTGATGACCCGCGGGCAGGGGGATGAGGTGCTGGAACACGTCCTGACCATGTTTCCCCGCCTGCGCGAGCGCATGGATCAACGCGCCGAGACGCTTTCAGGCGGCGAACAGCAGATGCTGGCGACCGCGCGCGCATTGTGCCTTCGTCCCAGGGTGTTGTTGCTGGACGAGCCGACCGAAGGGCTGCAACCCTCGATGATAGCAATGATCCGCGCGGCGGTGGTCGAGCTGCGGGCGCAAGGGGTGGCGATCATCCTGGTCGAGCAGCGGGTCGAGGCCGTGCTTGAGGTTGCCGACAGGGTGATCTTCATCGAAAACGGCCGCAACGCGCTTGAGGCCACGCCTGACGACCTGCGCGCGAATGAAAGCCTTGTGCACCGGTATGTGGGGGTTTGAGGGTGCGCGAGGCCGCGACCCGTTTGCGATGGAATGATCTTGCAGGACGCGCGCCCTCGGGGTCAGGATTCCGCCCCGCTCGCCCGCAATTCCTCCAGCACCTCGCAGGCCGCATCCTCGCGCACGACATCGCGGGCGATGATCCTTCGCGCAACCGCGTCGATCTCGTCCCCCTTGGCGCCGACGGCGATCGCCACGTTGCGGGCGTGCAGCCCCATATGGCCGCGCTGGATGCCTTCGGTTGCCAGTGCCCTGAGGGCCGAGAAGTTCTGCACCAGCCCGACCGCCGCCGTGACGCGCGCCAGACGGTCGGCAGTGTCGGCGCCCATGATCCTTAGCGCCATCTGCGCGGTTGGATGCGCCCGCGTGGCGCCGCCGACTATACCCATTGCCAGCGGCAGCTCGATGACGCCGGACAGATCACCGGCCTTGGTCTTTTCCCAGCGCGATAGCGGGCCATAGCCGCCGATTGCGGCAAAGGCATGGGCCCCGGCCTCGAGCGCGCGGGTATCGTTGCCGGTTGCCAGCGCCACGGCCGACACGCCGTTCATGATGCCCTTGTTGTGGGTGGCCGCACGATAGGGATCGGCGGCGGCAAAGCGGTAGGCATTGATGATGCCGTCAACGGTGTCGGCCCCGATCACGCTGGCCGGCCATGTGGCGCGCGCCCGCACGAGGCGCCTGTCGGCAAGGTTCGACAATATCCGCAGCCCCACACGCCCGCCGGTCCATTCCTCGACATGGGGGGCGAGTTTTTCGGCCATGGTGTTGACGGCGTTTGCCCCCATCGCGTCGCGCACATCAACGATCAGGTGCAGCACCACCATGTCGGCGACAAGGCGCAGCTCGATATCGACAAACCCGCCGCCCAGTTTCACAAGCATCGGGTCGCATTCGTTGCACAGGCGTTTGATTTCGCCATGTTTTTCGTACAGACGCGCCCGTGCGCCGGCAGGGTCGGCAACCTCCGTCACCTGCACCTGCGCGATCATTCGCGGGGCGTCGGCCGAAGTCATCACACCCCCCGCATCGCGGCAGGCGCGCGCGCCGTTACAGACAGCCGCAACCACGCTGCTTTCCTCGGTCGCCATCGGCACCAGAACGTCAACGCCATCGACGATCAGGTTGGTGGCAATGCCCAGCGGCACCGACATCACCCCGATCACGTTTTCCGACAGGTTGTCGGCCAGATCGCCCTCGGCTTCCGAGGCCGCCTTGAAGCGCGCCAGATCATCGGCCTCAAGCCCCGTTTCACGGGCGATACGCTCCAGACGCTGATTGCGGTCGAGGTTGTGAAATCCGGGTATTCGTGAATTGGTCATCGGCGGATCCTTGTCCGGGGTGCAAGGCTATGGAAATACACCGGCGCGCCCCGGTCAAGGCGCGCATGAAAACATGGCTGGTGTAACGTCGCGAAATATGGTTTGGGTATCGGCAAAATCGGGATTGGAACAGTGACAGAAAAAACCGCATTTCTCACCGGCATCACGGGCCAGGACGGCAGCTATCTGGCCGAACTGCTGCTCGACAAGGGTTACGAGGTTCACGCGATCCAGCGTCGGGCCAGCGTATTCACCACGCCGCGCATCGACCATCTGCTGGAACATCCGCGCCTGCATACCTATCATGGCGACCTTGCCGACAGCTCGAACCTGCATCGGCTGATCTCCGAGATCAACCCGACCGAGATCTACAATCTCGGCGCGCAAAGCCATGTTGGTGTCAGCTTCGAGGTGCCCGAATACACGGCCGAGGTCACCGGCATCGGCACCGTGCGCCTGCTGGACGCGATCCGCGACAGCAAGGTGCAATGCCGCTTTTATCAGGCCTCGACATCCGAGCTGTTCGGCGGCATTCCGGGGACCGAGCCCCAGTCGGAAACCACCCCGTTCTACCCCAAATCGCCCTATGGCGCGGCCAAGCTCTATGCCTATTGGGTGACGGTGAACTACCGCGAGGCATACGGGATGTATGCCTGCAATGGCATCCTGTTCAACCACGAGAGCCCGCGCAGGGGCGAAACCTTTGTCACGAAAAAGATCACCCAGGCGGTGGCCCGCATCCATCAGGGCCGGCAAGAGGTGCTGCGGCTTGGAAATATCGACGCCAAGCGCGACTGGGGCCATGCGCGGGATTATGTGCAGGCGATGTGGTTGATGCTGCAGCAAGACGAACCCCGCGATTATGTGATCGCCACCGGTGAGACCCATACCGTGCGTGAATTCGTCGAGGCGGCCTTTGCCGAGGTCGGTGTCACCATTGAATGGCGCGGCGAGGGTGTCGATGAAAAGGGCTATGACGCCGCCACCGGCAAGCTGCGGGTCGAGATCGACCCACAATATTTCCGCCCGGCCGAGGTCGAGCTGCTGTTGGGCGACCCGTCAAAGGCCGAAGCCGAGCTTGGCTGGAAACGCGAGGTCAGCTTTCGCGAACTGGTGGCCTGCATGGTGAAATATGATCTGGAAAATGACGGTTTCGGGGGGCAGGAATGAGCTTCGATTTCCAGATTCAGGACAGCCCCGTTCTGGACGGCGTCAAGATCATCACCCCCGACGTGTTCGAGGAAAGCCGCGGCACCATCTGGACATCGTTTCTTGACGATCAGATCGGCGCGCTGCTGCCCGAGGGCCTGCGCTTCAAGCATGACAAGTTTTCGCTGTCATATAACAACGTGCTGCGCGGGCTGCATGGCGATCACAAATCGTGGAAGCTGGTCACATGCGTCTATGGCGAGGTGCATCAGGTGGTGGCAGACATGCGTGAAGACTCGCCCACATATCTGAAATTCCAGCGCATCGTCATTAACCGCCAGAACCAGCGGCTGATCCTGATCCCGCCGGGCATGGGCAACGCCTATTATGTTAGCTCGCCCGAGGCGGTCTATCACTACAAGCTGGCCTATGAGGGCGCCTATATCGACGCCGACCAGCAATTCACCGTGGCGTGGAACGATCCGCGCCTGAATATCGACTGGCCGACGGATGACCCCATCCTTTCGGCGCGCGACGCGAGGCTTGCATGACTGAGATCATCGAACATGACCGAAAGATCATCTCGATCATCCATCGCAATGACGACTGGAAAGAGGGGCTGGATTTCATCACCCCCAATGATCTGTTCGTGCAGGTCGGCACTTGGTGGTATGACAAGGGCAAGAAGCTGGCCAGCCACATCCACAACGATTTCGACCGCCCCGGCGGCCGCACGATGGAAAGCGTCTATGTGCGCCGCGGCTCCATGCGGGTGCTGCTTTACGCCGAGGACCGCACCTTCCTGCAGGATTACGTTCTGAACGAGGGCGATCTGGCGGTGTTTGCCTATGGCGGGCATGGATACGAGATCCTTGAGGACGGCACCCAGATCATCGAGAGCAAGAACGGCCCCTTTGTGGATGTCGAAACCGACAAGACGAAATTCGAGGGGTGAGGGATGGAATCTATCCACATGAGGGCAGCGCCTGCCCCGAGGGGGGTGCGAAGCGCCCGCCTGGGGGGCGGGGCGGGCGCTGCCCGGGATTTCATCCCGGGCGATGGAATACAGGGCAACGAAGGGAAAACATCAACATGAAACTCCACCTCGGTTGCTGGCACCGTCATATCCCCGGCTGGGTGCATGTCGATCTGTGCGACATGCCGCATATCGATTACAAATCCTCGATCGACGATCTGTCGATGTTCGACGATGCCTCGGCCGATCTGATCTATTCCAGCCACAGTTTCGAATATTTTGACCGCCAGCAGGCCGCCCTTGTGCTGGCCGAATGGCGGCGCGTGTTGAGGCCCGGCGGCACGCTGCGCCTTGCGGTGCCCGATTTCGACGCGCTGCTCAAGGTCTATGCACAGACGGGCGAACTTGGCCGCATCCTTGGCCCGCTTTACGGGCGGATGGAAATCGAAACCGAACAGGGGCCGAAGATCCTGTATCACAAGACGGTTTACAATTTCGCCGACCTTGAAACCCTGCTTGTCGAAAACGGGTTCACCGATGTGCGCCGCTATGACTGGCAAGAAACCATCCACAAGGATTACGACGATCACAGCCAGGCCTATTTCCCCCATATGGACAAGGAAAACGGCCTGCTCATCAGCCTGAATGTCGAGGCCACCAAGAATGTCTGAAGAATTCATCATGCAGATGCGCCCCTGGTTCGGGCCCGAGGAAAAGCGCGCGCTGGCCGAATACATGGAGGAAGACGGCTTTCTGACCGAATTCCGCCGCACGGCCGCGTTCGAGGACGCGATTGCCGAATATACTGGCGCGCGCCATTGCATCGTCACCAATAATGGCACGATCAGCCTTACACTGGCGGCGTTGGCAACCGGCGTGCAGGCGGGCGACGAGGTGATCGTGCCCAATTTCACCATGATCGCGACCCCCAATTCGGTGCGCCTGTTCGGCGCCCAGCCGGTATTTGTGGATGTCGAGCGCGAAACCCTGTGCATGGATATCGACGCCGCCCGCGCCGCGATTACGCCAAAGACCCGCGCGATCATGCTGGTCAGCGCCAATGGCCGCACTCCGCGCGCAGGGATTCAGGCGTTTCAGGATCTGTGCGCCGAACACGGGCTGATATTGATCGAGGACAGCGCGCAATCGCTGGGCTCGCGTTATCCCGACGGCACCCATATCGGGCGCAAGGGGCTGGTGGGCTCGTTTTCCTTTTCCGCGCCCAAGATCATTTCCACGGGCCAGGGTGGCGCGCTGATCACCGATGATGACGACGTCGCCGCGCGTCTGCGCCGCCTCAAGGATTTCGGCCGCGCGCAGGGTGGGAATGATATCCATGACGTGATCGGCTATAATTTCAAGTTCACCGAGCTTCAGGCCGTGATCGGGCAGGAACAGATGAAGAAACTGCCCTGGCGGGTCGAACGCAAGCGCGAGATTTACCGTCGTTACAAGGAAGGCCTGGCAGGGGTTTCGCAGGTCTCGTTCTTTGAACAGGATCTCGACCACACCACGCCCTGGTTCATCGACGTGATGGTTGACGACCGCGCGGCCCTGCAGGCCCATCTGAAAGAGGCCGGCATCGGCACCCGCGTCATGTATCCGCCGATCAACAGGCAAGAGGCTTACAGGTTGCCCGGCAGCTACCCCGTTTCCGAGGAGGTCGGCGCGCGCGGGCTGTGGCTGCCCTCGGCCAGCCAGCTGACGGATGCGCAGGTTGACAGGATCACGGCGGCGATCAGGGCGTTC
This sequence comes from Alphaproteobacteria bacterium, assembly GCA_030148665.1. Taxonomy (GTDB): domain Bacteria; phylum Pseudomonadota; class Alphaproteobacteria; order Rhodobacterales; family Rhodobacteraceae; genus UBA5972. Next base: position 52,902 of record JASBSZ010000007.1, on the reverse strand, counting down.
TATGGCTGAGCCCGTGTCAGGCTTGTGCAGAAAATAGCCGGGCGTAATCCTTTCGCAGGGCGTTTTTCTGCACCTTGCCCATGGTGTTTCGTGGCAACGCCTCGACAAAAATCACCTTCTTTGGCTGCTTGAAACTTGCCAGTGATTTTTCAAGCGGCGCCATGATCTGCGCCACATCAAGCTCCGCTCCCCGTTCCGGCACCACCACGGCAACGACGCCCTCGCCGAAATCCGGGTGGGGCACGCCGATGACGGCGCTTTCCAGAACGCCGTCAATGGCGTCGATCAGGCTTTCAACCTCTTTCGGGTAAACATTCAGGCCGCCGGAAATGATCATGTCCTTGGCACGGCCAACGATCTGCAGATATCCGTCACTGTCGATGCGGGTCACATCGCCGGTGATGAAAAAACCATCTTCGCGCATTTCCTCGGCCGTTTTTTCCGGCATTTGCCAATAGCCTGAAAACAGGTTCGGCCCCCGGACCTCGAGCACGCCGATTTCGCCCTGGGGCAGCTGGGCACCGCTGTCGTCGCAAACCCTGATCTCGACCCCCGGCAGGGCAAAGCCGACGGTGCCGGGGCGACGTTCGCCCTCATAGGGGTTCGAGGTGGTCATGTTGGTTTCGGTCATGCCGTATCGTTCCAGAATCGCATGCCCGGTGACGGCCTGCCAACGGCGGTGGGTTTCATCCAGCAGCGGGGCCGAGCCGGAAATGAACAGCCGCATGTTGCGTGCGGCCTGCGCCAGGCCGGGCTGTTCCAGCAGGCGGGTGTAAAAGGTCGGCACCCCCATCATGGCCGTGGCGTGGGGCATTTCCCGGATGATCGTGTCAGCATCGAATTTCGGCAGAAAGATCAGGCTGCCGCCGGCCATCATGGTGATATTGGTGGCAACGAACAGGCCGTGGGTGTGAAAGATCGGCAAGGCGTGGATCAGCACGTCGTCAGAGGTGAATCGCCACAGCGCCCGCAGGGTTTGCGAGTTTGATTCAAGCGCCCGGTGGGACAGCATGGCCCCCTTGGAACGCCCGGTCGTGCCCGATGTATAGAGGATCGCTGCCAGATCCTCGGGGCCGCGTTTGACGGCGTGAAAGCCGGGCGCATATGTATCGCGCCGGTCGGTCAGGCTGCCTTTCCCGTCTGCGCCAAGGGTCCACAGATGGCTGGTTCCGGCAGCACGCGCGACGGGCGCCAGATCATCGGTGCGCGCTGGATCGCAGACAAACACGCGCGGGGCGGCATCGTTCAGGAAATAGTCGATTTCGCTGGTTGTATAGGCGGGGTTCAGGGGCAGAAAGGTGCCGCCCGCCAGAACCGTTCCCACATAAAGTTCGAGCATCGCAACCGTCTTGGCAGCCTGCACGGCCACCCGGTCGCCCGGTTGCAGGCCAGCGTCGATCAGGGTGGCGGCCATGCGCTCGGCATTGGCAAAGAACTGGCCATAGGAAAGGGTCTCGCCGCCTGCATGGTGTATGAAAGGCGTGTCTTTGCGGCCCAGGCTGGCCTTTCGGATGCTCTGCGCCAGATGGTTGCCTGTATATGCGTTCATTTCCCTCAACCCGACATGGCCCGATTGCACACAGGCTAGCCGGGTGAGCGGTCAGGGGCAACATGTTGGCGGGGCCGGCGCGCGGTCACGGGCGCGGTTATTTTGGCGTAAGGTCGGGATTTTCGGCACGCCTCAGAATTCTGACGTCGGCCTTGCAATCCTTTGTGCAATGGTCGCGAAACAGGGGGTACTCGGCCTGTGGCCGGTCATCATCGCGAAAACCCGGCCTGTTGGGCAGCTGGATTGACGGAAGGTTCTCGCGCGTCAGGACGAAATCCTCTTCGGTGACGATATCGTTGAGATACAGGATATAGGCGACCAGCGCATAGGTTTCATCTGCGCTCAGCGTTGCCGCATCGCCATATGGCATGGCCCGGTTAACATAGTCCCACACAGTCGAAAGATACGGCCAGTACGAACCGACGGTTTTCAGCGGACGATCATCGGTCAGGCTGTCCTGCCCGCCGGCCAGCGCCGGCCAGCGCCCCACACCCTCGCCGAAATCGCCGTGACAGGCGGCACAGCGTTCCTGGTAGATTTCCTCGCCCTGGGCCACGCTGCCCTTGCCATCAGGCAGGCCTTGCCCGTCGGGGCGGACGTCCCTGTCCCAGGCGCGGATCTCGGCCGGCAGGGCAGGGCGGCCGAGGCCCAGCTTGCCGGCACCGGCAGGCAGAGGCACGAGGACGAGCGCAACCGCCAGAAGGTTATGAAACCTCGACATTTTCCACCTCGCCATTTTTCCGCACATGCCAGGTCTGGATGCCGTTGTTATGATAGACCGAATTTTCACCCCGGATCGCCCTGAGCGCTTTCATCGTCGGCTGCACATAGCCGGTTTCATCAATCGCCCGCGATTGCAGCAGCATCGGCCGGCCGTCCCAGTCGATTTCAAGGTAAAAGCGATGCAGTGATTTTGGCAGGCGGGGGCCGTCAATGCGCGCCTCGATCCAGTTGCGCCCGCCATCCAGCGTGACATCGACCCTGGTGATGATCCCGTGACCCGACCAGGCCAACCCGGTGATGACAAGCGGCCCCCTGCCGTGGGTGATGGGGGCCTGCGGGCTGGGGCTGGTGATGACCGATTTGGCATCCATGACCCAGGTGAACCGGCGTGCGGTTCCATCGGGCATCAGGTCGGTGTATTTCGAGGTTTCCTCGCGTTGCATCCAGGGCTTGTCGCCCAGCTCAAGCCGGCGCAGCCACTTGATCCACATGTTGCCTTCCCAACCGGGCACCAGCAGACGCAGCGGATAGCCGTTCTCGGCGCGCAGGGCCTCGCCGTTCTGGGCAAAGGCAACCATGCAATCATCGAGCGCCTTTTCCAGTGGGAGCGTACGGGTCATCGCCGCCGCGTCGCCCCCTTCGGCCAGCAGCCAGCTCGCATTTGGCCTGATACCCGCCTCTTGCAGGATCAGCCGCAGCGGCACGCCGGTATACATGACGTTGTGGATCATGCCGTGGGTGAACTGGACACCGTTCATCTGCGGGCCGCGCCACTCCATGCCACCATTGGCGGTGCATTCCATGAAATAGATGCGGTTTTCACGAGGGAAACGCCTGATGTCGTCAAGTGTAAAGACCAACGGCTGCTCGACCAGCCCGTTGATCATCAGGCGGTGTCTGGAGGGGTCGATTTCGGCCACGCCGCTGTGGTGGCGCTCGAAACACAGGCCGTTGGGGGTGATCGTGCCATCGAGCTGATGCAGCGGGGTAAAGTTGATGGAACTGCGGGTTTCCGCCGTCAGCCAGGGCACGTTGCGCCTTTGGACATGCGATTCGAACGGGCTGGGCAGGCCGTAAGGGGACGCATCGACGCCCGGGCCCAGACGACGGCGCCAGGGTTGAACCTCGGTGATGGCCGGATCAGGAAGCTGCCCCGCCAGCGCGGGGGTGGCGGCGGCCCCGCCGAGGGCGGCCACGGATCCTTTCAGGAATGTCCTGCGGGTTCTGACCGTCTTTTCCCTTTCGGACATGGCAAGGCTCTGCTTTCTCGGGGTTGCGGTGTTTTCAGGTGCCGGTCACCTTTACGGTCTTGTTCGGGTCGATGGTGACCGTGCCCTGCCGGCGGATGTAGTTTTCGACCACATCCCAGATGTTCGGGCCCTTGGTCCCCTGATTGACCGACGCCCAACCCGCAACGACATAGGTCTTGCCGGGATCGATCGGTTTGCCGGTTTTCAACAGGGTCATGTTCGAGATGCGGTTTCCGATCGTCTTGCCGACATCGATGGAATAACCCATGCCCCCGACGCGCACCATGTCACCGCCCTGCTGATAATAGGGATCGGGGTTGAACAGGTTGTCGGCGACGTCTTCGAGAATCAGTTTCAGCCGCGCGCCGGTCATTTCCACCCGGTAGGCAGCCGGATAGGTCATCGCTGTGGCGCCGAACAGGTCTTCGCGGGTGATGTCCTGGCCGGGCACCAGGCTGGGACCCCAGCGAAAGCCGGGCGACAGTGCGATGTCGGCGTCGCGTTCGTCGATCAGTGCGTTGCAGATCAGGTCGTCCCAGGTGCCGTTGAAGTTACCACGCCGGTATAGCAGGCTGTCGGTCTTGCCGATCACCTCGGACAGTTGCGAAAGAAATGGCGCGCGCTGTTCGTCGATCAGCGTGGTGATTTCCTTGTCCGCGCTGATGACGTCGGAAAAGATCGGAATCAGCTTGTGCCGGAAACCCATCATCCGGCCATTCCGCACGTCCAGATCGACACGGCTGACGAACTTGCCGTTCGAGCCGGATGCGACGATGACCGTCTTGCCCACCAGGACGGGTTCGGGAATGGCGTCATGCGTGTGGCCGGAAAGGATGACATCGATACCCTTGATCCGACCGGCCATCTTCTTGTCGGTGTCGAAACCGTTGTGGCTGAGCAGGACGACGAGTTCGGCACCCTTTGCGCGCACCTCGTCCACGGTTTCCTGCATGTGTTCCTCGCGGATGCCGAAACTGTATTCGGGGAACATCCAGCCCGGATTGGCAATCGGCATGTAGGGAAATGCCTGCCCGATCACGGCGATCTTGACACCGCCGCGTTCGAACATCTTGTAGGGGGCAAACAGATCCGCGGGTTCGTCCCATTCCTTGTCGAATATGTTCTGGCCCAGCGCGGCAAAGGGCAGGCCGTCAACGATTTCCTGCACCCTCTCGCTGCCCAGGGTGAATTCCCAGTGAAAGGTCATCGCGTCGGGTTTCAATGCGTTCATCACGTTGACCATGTCCTGCCCCTGCGTCTGGTAGCAGGTATATGAGCCATGCCATGTATCGCCGCCATCCAGCAGCAGCGCATCTGGCCGGTCGGCACGAATGGCGTTGATGACCGTCGCCACCCGATCGAGCCCACCCATCCGGCCATAGGCCCTGGCCAGGGCGGTGAAATCGTCATAGGTCAGGGCATAGGCGTCGGCGCTGCCCGGCTTGATTCCATACAGCTTGCGAAAGGCTGCGCCGGTAACATGGGGCACCTTGCCCCGGTTGGCGCCGACCCCGATATTGATCTCGGGTTCGCGGAAATAGATCGGCTTCAGCTGGCCATGAATGTCGGTGACGTGAATCAGCGAGACATTTCCATAGGTTTCGAATTTCAGCAATTCGTCCTGGCTCAGGCGCTGGGCGGCGGCGAGGCGCGCCCAGTTGCCAAAGGCCGAGCTGCCGTAGATGGCCGAAGCAGCCATGGAAGCCTGCAGAAAATCACGTCGGGAAATCATGTGGAGAAACTCCTGTTGTGGTCTGTCCGTTTGCGTCGCCCCATGCATGGGGCGCGGTATGGCGCATCAATCCGTCATTGGCCGGCCGTTGCGTGTCTGGTCGCGCCAGGGCGCATGAAGGAAGGGATCATGCGCAAGACACCGGATCGGACCGATGGTTCCGTGGCGTGGGCCAGGTGGCGACAACGGGAAAGTCAAAGGGCCCGCGACACGTCGGGAATACCCGGCGGCGGCAGGTTGCGAGGGGCCCATTTCAGGCCCCCCGCCAGAGGTGATCAGTTGCGCACCGAGGGCGCCTCGACGGACAGCCCGTTGCCGCGCGAGGCGACATACAGTTCAAGCGCCTTGAATTCGTCCGAGCCCACCTTGTAAGGGGTTGCGCGGATGTTCTTCATGCAGCCCTTGAACCGCCCGTGGACCGAGTTCAGCTTGGCATTCTTCAGCCGGTAGGCCGGAAAGCCGTTGATCTGGCCCTGTGACAGGTGGTCGGCCCTGATGTATTTGCCGTAATTGTCCTCGTGGCAGTTCGAACAGGCCATGTCCAGCTGTCCGACACGGGTGTAATACAGCTTCTTGCCCAGCTCCCAGAACTTGCGTACGGGGCCGTCTGTCTTGACGTTGACCGGCATTCCGCGCGACTGCATCGAGATCAGCGCGACCATGGCCGTCAGCTGCCCGCCGCCATATTTCCACGGCTTGGCGCCCATGTACTTGACCCGGCTTTCGTTGACATAGTCCTCAAGCGTCATCAGCTTGCCCAGCTTTGCGTCCCACCGTGGCAGGACCGTGCGCAGGCCCTTCATGCTGGAGGGGTCGCCGTGGCAATCGGCGCATGATTTCCCGACCGTTCCGTCGGGTGTGTTCCATGCGTCGCGGGCCTGCTCGACAAATATCATGCCGGGGTTGTCGAAATCGTCCGTTTCCAGCGCCTGGGTTTCCTTGGAACGGAAGACCCAGCCTGAATACAGCTCGCTCAGCGGAGAACCCTTTGGCGGGTTCTTGACATGGGTGATGATCTTGACCGGGCCATTGTCGGTGTCGATGACCAGCTCGGTGTTCATTCCACCGGCCTGTGCCGAAAAGGCAAGCGAGGCCGCGAGGAAAGCGCCGATCATGGCCGTTCTTGTTGTTTTTTTCATGGCTTTAAACTCCCTGTTGTGTTTTTGTTTTCAGCCAATCTTGATAGGTTTTGCCGTCTCGTAGACCGAGCCATCGTCATCAACCCACTTGAACGCCAGCTTGCCGGGTCCGTCGACCTTCATCGAGAACTGGAAGAACGGGTTGCTTGAAACCGCCGGCTGGATATCGGCCGTGAATACCGGGGTTCCGTTGAAGCTCGCCTCGAAGAAATTGATGATCTTGCGCGGGATCTTCTTGCCGGTTTTCTTGTCCTTGCGCTGACCGGATTCCATCTTGTGATTGATCAGTGTCTTGACGGTAAAGAATTCGCCCGCCTTGACCGATCTGGGAACTTTCACACGAGGTTTGATTTTTGCCATTTCCTGGGTCTCCGTATCCTTGGGGTCAGCCGCCGCAACCGCCGATCGTGACTTTGACGGCGTTGCTGGTTTTCCTGAATGTTCCATCCGCCATCTTGGCCACGGCGATCACGTTCTGTGTGCCGGCCAGGCGGATGCGGGTTGCCGCAGCGGGTTTCGCCATGGCGCCGAAGTTGAAGGTCACGACCCCCGGATTCGGGTTGCGGGTGGCGATGATCATTATGCTGACCGCGCCGGGCGCGGACACCGATATCGGCACCGTGTTGCCGTTTTCGGCAATTTCCGGGGTGGTCAGCTTGACGCCACCGTCAGCGATATCGGCCCCGCCGGTAAAGGCGTTGATCGCCTCCTTGGTGGCCTCATCGGATGCGGCCATCGCGAAATCGATGGGGACGAGGCTGACAGTGACGACCGCTCCACCAAGTGCCAGTGCTTGTCTTCTGGACAGGTTCATGGATGTCTCCGTTACTTGAGTGTCTTGAGATAGGCGACCACGTCCTCGACCTGTTGGGCTGTCAGTATGGTCTTGCCCTGGAATTTCTTCATGGTCCGCGCGCCGTTCTTGAGGCGGTAAAAGGATGGCATGATGGTGCCTTCGAAGGTCTTTTTCGAATTCACCAGAATTCCGCGAAGTTGCGCTTCGTCATATCGCTCGGCGACACCGTCTAGGGCGGGGCCGATTTCACCGTGGAACTGCTGTTCCGACAGATCCGAGTTCTTGTGACACGCCAGGCAGTTGCCCAGCTTGCGGTTGGCAAAGACCTTGCGGCCGTTTGCCGGGTCTCCCGGGGTGCCGGTCAACGATGTGGACACCGCGCCGTTTGGTGCGAATACGACATCATCCGGTTTGATCGTACCGGCCGAGGCCAATGTTGCCATTGCGAGAAATGACGCCGGGATGAGTGCCAGTTGATACGGCTTCATTTATTCCTCCCTGTTTCATGCCCGTTCAATTCTATGTGAGAATCCCCTTTTACACAACAAAAAATTCAAAGATGTGAATACGTCGGTAATGATTGTTCGTGAAACGCCGTGTCCGGGCTGCATCGAATCAAACGGATACGATGTGAAATGGGGCGCACGGACCCGGCCGTGCGTGATTGTCAGCCGATCGCGGTGAGCCCCGGGAAATAGTCGATCAGGAATTGCGAGATGCGTGTCACCGTATTGGTTGCGATCAGCACCGCAAAGATGATCAGAAAGACGCCCATCGCCTTTTCGATATGGCCGAGATATTTCCGCTTGCGTTGCATCCAGTTCAGGAAGGGCCGACAGAAAAGCGCACCGATCACGAATGGCAGGGTCATGCCCAGCCCGTAGACCAGCAGCAGCAGGGCACCGCGGCTTACGCTGTCCTGCGTGCTGGCCACCATCAGAACCGCCGCCAGCGCAGGCCCGACACAGGGCGTCCAGCCAAAGCCGAAGGCAAGCCCCGTCACGTAGGAACCGACAATGGTTGACGGTTGGCGCCGGGTCTCGAAGGTCATCTGCCTGTAAAGCAGCGGGATTTTCAGGACGCCCAGGAAATGCAGCCCGAACAGGAACAGGATCAGGGCGGCCACGTATGACAGCGGGCGAATCCAGTCGCCAAAGGCCTGGCCGATGGCGGTTGCCGCCATGCCCAGAAAGACAAAGATCGTGGTCACGCCGATGGCAAAGAAGATTGCCAGAACGAAAAGACGGCGCTGCGCACCCGGTGCGATTCCGTCTTCGCGCAGCTCGGCCATCGATATGCCGGCCATATAACAGAAATAGAACGGTACCAGCGGCAACACGCAGGGTGACAGGAAGGAAAGCAACCCGCCCAATGCCGCGCCGCCAAGGGATATGTCCAAGAACATGGGTATTCCTTGCTTTGATCGCACAATCATATTAGAATTTGACTATGTAAACAACAGAAACCCGGAGACCCCAGCATGCGGCCCCTTCTGTTCATCCTTGCCACCGTCCTGTTGCTTGTACCCGCGACACATCCTGCGCGTGCCGAGCTTCGCCTCGTCATGTTCCAGCAGGAGGGTTGCATCTGGTGCGCCCGCTGGCGCAAGGATGTCGGCGTGATCTATGCAAAGACGGAAGAGGGGAAACGAGCGCCGCTGCTGGTTCTCGATCTTTACGAACCGATTCCCAAGACCCTGAAGATCAAGTCCAAGGCGCGGTTCACGCCAACATTCGTGCTGGTCAAGGATGGAGTCGAGCAAAGCCGGATCGTCGGCTATCCCGGCGAGGCCTTTTTTTGGGGCATGCTTGACAGGATGCTTGAGGATATCGACAGAAAAGAGGGTGGTTCCTGAGACACAGGGACGCTGATCCGTGGGAAAATGTTGAACTTTACTGCCGCGTGTGGCAGTGGTTGCAGGAACCGCACTGACTTTTCGCCACCACCAGAATTTGTGGTCCGGCGGGTCTGACAGACAACATGCCTCTGAATCAGAGCAGGCGAGGCCGACAATGCCCCTACCGGATTACGATCAAGGGCTGAGTGACCAGCAGATGGCCCTCATGATCGAGAATGCCGTGGGCGCGGCCGATTTCCTCAAGGCCGTTGCCCATGAGGGGCGTCTGCTGATCCTGTGCCATCTGACCTCGGGTGAAAAATCGGTTTCGGATCTCGAAAATCTGCTGCACTCGCGTCAGGCCGCGGTATCGCAGCAACTCGCCCGTCTTCGGCTTGAGGGGCTGGTCAAGTATCGGCGCGAGGGGAAAACCATCTATTATTCCCTGAATGACGACAAGGCGCGCAAGGTCATCGACATGGTCTATGAACTTTTCTGCTGCCCGGACGCCGAGGGTGACGAACCCGATGACGAACTGCAGGAAAAGCGGTCGGCAACCGGCTGAGTGGAGGGCATCATGGAACAGATATCGGCAGGGATGCTGGCTGCACTGGTTGGTCTTGGCGGGGGAACCGTGCTGGGGCTGGCCGCCCGGCTGGGGGATTTCTGCACGCTTGGCGCCATCGAATCGGCCTTTTACGGCCAGAACCAGAAACGTTTGCGCATGTGGGGGGTGGCATTGGGGGTTGCCATCATCGGAACCTTTACCCTGGCGCAGATCGGGATCCTCGATTTTCACGCGACCTTCTATTATTCGCTGAAATGGAATCCCCTGGCCAGTATCGTCGGGGGGCTGATGTTCGGCTATGGCATGGCCTATACGGGCAATTGCGCCTTTTCCAGCCTTGCGCGAATCGGTGGTGGCGATCTGCGCGCACTGGTCGCCGTCATCGTGATCGGCATTTTCAGCTTCATGACCCTGGGCGGGCCGATTGCGCCGCTGCGGACATTCCTGTTCCCGGAATCACAGGCGACGACGACACAGGGGATCGCGCATCTTCTGTCGGGCTGGACGTCGGTACCCGTCTATGCCATCGCCATTGGCATCGGGGTGGCCTTTCTGGTGTGGGGGCTGCGGAATCGCGATCTGCGCAATGCCCCGGTATCCATCTTCTGGGCCGCAATGGTGGGGCTGGCCATTGTCAGCGGCTGGTGGGGAACCAGCGCCGTGAACGAGGCCAGCCTGGGCGCGGTAGATGTGCAGAGCTATTCCTACACCGCCCCTCTGGGCCGATCGCTGATCTTTCTCATGACCTCAACCGCGGGCGGCATCAACTTTTCGGTGGGCTCGGTGGCCGGTGTCATACTGGGCGGATTCCTGGGTTCGCTGATCAAGGGCCATTTCCGCTGGGAGGCCTGCGAGGATGCCCAGGAACTGGGTCGCCAGATGTTCGGCGCCGCCATGATGGGCGTGGGCGGTGTCATCGCGCTGGGCTGCACCATCGGGCAGGGCCTGTCGGCGTTTTCGACGCTGACATACTCGGCCCCGGTTGCGCTGGGTTCGATCGTTGTCGGTGCGCTGATCGGGTTGCGTCGCCTCGTTTCGGGATTTCAGCCCGAGTGACCGCGCCGCAGGCCGATCATGCCAACATGTACCAGGTCATCGCGTGACGGCACGTAACCGGGCCCTGGCCCTCTTGCCCTTTGCGGGGCGATTTGCCTAACTGTAGCGTGCAACGCATCGTTTCGGTCCGGCGGGGGATGTAGGGGGATTTTTCCATGAAGGCTGCTGTCTGTCGCGCGTTTGGTGAGGCGCTGGTTATCGAGGATGTCGATCTTCGTGCGCCCCAAGCCGGCGAGGTCGAGGTCGAGATCAAGGCCTGCGCGATCTGCCACTCCGATATCCTGTATGCCGAGGGGGCGTGGGGCGGTGTCCTGCCCGCCGTCTATGGGCACGAGGCCGCCGGCGTGGTGCGTGCAACCGGCGATGGCGTGACGGGGGGCTACGCACCCGGCGATACCGTTCTGGTGACGCTGCTGCGCGCCTGTGGCCATTGCCCCAGCTGCGCCGGAGGCAGGCCGGCCCGCTGTGAAACCGGCAATGATCCGGCCAGCGGTCCGCTGTCGATGCCTGACGGGGGCGTATTAGGGCAGGGTCTGCAGACCGGCGCCTTTGCCGAGCGTGTCGTGGTGGACCAGAGCCAGCTTGCCCCGATTCCCGACGACATTCCGATGGAGGCCGCCTGCCTGCTGTCCTGCGGGGTCATTACCGGGGTGGGCGCGGTCACCAACACGGCACGGGTTCCGGCCGGTGCCTCGGTCGTCGTCATCGGAGCGGGCGGTGTCGGGCTGAATGCCATCCAGGGGGCGGCCATATCGGGCGCGGCGCGTATCTTTGCCGTCGATATAGCCGAGGACAAGCTGGACACGGCGATGGAATTCGGCGCAACCCATGGCGTATTGGCCAACAGTGACAAACCCCATCGCCAGGTCAAGGCGCTGAATGGCGGGCGGGGGGTCGATTTCGTGTTCGTCACCGTGGGATCGGCAAGGGCCTATCAGGATGCGCCGAAATATCTGTGCGTGGGCGGCACACTGGTCATGGTCGGCATGCCGCCCTCGGGGGCCAAGGTCACTTACGAGCCGGTCATGGTCGCCGCTTCAAGCCATACGATGAAGGGCTCGAACATGGGTGATACCTTGCTTGCACGCGATATCCCATGGCTGGTCGAGATGTATCGTCAGGGCCGCCTCAAGCTGGATGAACTGGTCACCCGACGCTATCGCCTGGACCAGATCAACGAGGCGATCGCCGACACGAAGGCGGGGAATGCGCGGCGCAACGTGATCGTGTTCGACTGAAGGCAGCCGTATCGGGCGACATGATCCGCAGGCCAGGCAACCGACAGGATGCGAGGGGCATCGGGGAATACCGTTGAACGAAAAAGGCCCGCAGCAATGCGGGCCTTCGTGTTGCGCAATTTCCTGCGATCACTTGGGAATCTGGCCTTCGATTCCCTCGACATAGAAATTCATGCCGGCCAGCGTGGCGTCGTCGGCAACTTCACCCGGTTTCAGCCAGACCGAGCCGTCCTGCTTGTTGATCGGCCCGGTAAAGGGATGCAGCGTGCCCGCCTTGAGGCCGTCGATGATCTTCTGGGCCGAGGCCTTGACGTCGGCCGGCATCTTGTCCGAAAAATCGCCGATCTTGACCATCCCCTGCTTGATGCCGTCCCAGGTCGCGTGGCTCTTCCAGGTGCCATCCATGACGGCCTTGACTTCCTGGATGTAATAGGGCGCCCAGTTGTCGATGATCGAGGTCAGCCGGGCGTTGGGGCCGAATTTCTTCATGTCCGAAGCCTGACCGAAGGCATAGATGCCTTTCTTTTCGGCGATGGTCAGCGCTGCCGGGCTGTCGGTGTGCTGCATGATGACGTCAACGCCCTGTTCGATCAGCGCGTTGGCCGCATCGGCCTCTTTCGCGGGGTCAAACCAGGTGAACACCCAGACGATCTTGAACTGGACGTTCGGGTTCACGGCCTTGGCTGCCAGATAGGCGGCATTGATGCCGCGAATGACCTCGGGGATTGGATAGGATGCGATATAGCCGATCTTGTTGGTCTTGGTCATCTTGCCGGCGATATGGCCGATGACCATGCGGCCCTCGTAGAAACGGGCCGAATAGGTCGATACATTGGGCGCGGTCTTGTAGCCCGTGGCGTGCTCGAACTTAACGTTTGGGAATTTCTTGGCGACGTTCTGCACCGCGTCCATGTACCCGAACGAGGTGGCAAAGATCAGCTTGGCCCCCGACAATGCCATCTGGGTCATGACGCGCTCGGCGTCGGCCCCTTCGGGGACGCTTTCGACATAGGTTGTTTCGACCTTGTCGCCGAACGCCTTTTCCACAGCCTTGCGGCCCTGATCATGCTGGTGGGTCCAGCCGAGATCGCCGACGGGCCCGACATAGATGAACCCGACCTTCAGCTTTTCTGCGGCATGGGCGGCAACCCCCCCCAGGCCGAGGGCAAGCGCGACGCCCACCGCAATTGATTTCAGGGATTTCATTGATTTCTTCCTCCTGTTGGGGGCTGGCAGAACAGCCCGGATAAGGTTTTGCCCCTAGCTTGAGGCATGAAATACGCGGCCCAGCGAGGCCGGAGCGCTTGTACGATCCCCCGACATTATGACCAGAACGATGATCGTCACGATATAGGGGGCCATCGACAGATAGGCGACGGGTATATTCACACCCACCGCCTGAAGATTCAACTGAAGGATCGAGACCCCCCCGAAAATATAGGCCCCCAGCACCACCCGCCAGGGTTTCCACGAGGCGAACACGACCAGGGCAAGCGCAATCCAGCCTGCACCGGCGGTCATGCCCTCGGTCCACTGGGGCACCTGAACCAGTGCCAGATATGCCCCGCCCAGCCCCGCGCAGGCGCCGCCAAAGGCAACTGCCATCAGGCGGATGCGGGTCACGTTGTAGCCGATGGCATGGGCAGCATCATGGTTTTCGCCAACCGCCCTGAGCACAAGGCCGGGGCGCGTGTACTTGAGGAAATACCAGACCGCCGCAACCAGCAGGATCGACAGATAGACAATATAGTCATGGCTGAGCAACGCGCGTCCGAAAAAGGGAATTCCGCTCAGGCCTGCAATATCGAGACGGGGAAAGGGCGGTGGCTTGATTCCCGTGTACCCCTGCCCGATCAGCGCCGAGAAACCCAGCCCGAACAGGGTGAGGGCCAGCCCGGTGGCTACCTGGTTGGTCAGGAAATACTGGGTGAGAACGCCAAAGATCAGCGCCAGGATCGCGCTGCCGATCATGGCTGCCACCAGGCCCAGCCACGGAGACCCGGTTTCCACCGATGCGGCAAAGCCAAAGATCGCGCCGGTGATCATCATGCCTTCGACGCCAAGGTTCAGAACGCCGGATTTCTCGACCACCAGCTCACCTATGGCGGCCAGCAGGATGGGTGTCGAGGCCGCGATGAGGGCGGCGACCAGCGCCGCCGGGCTGATTGCGGAAAGGTCCATCATCTGTGCTCCCTTTTCACGAGGCGGACGCGATAGGCCGACAACAGATCGAATGCCAGCAGGAAAAACAGCAGCATTCCCTGAAAGGCCTGGATGGCAGCGGCGGGCAGACCCGCCTGTTGCTGCACCAGGTTGCCGCCGACATAGGTCAGCGCCATCAACAGGCCGCCCAGCATGATCCCGATCGGGTGCAGGCGCCCCAGAAAGGCGACGATGATCGCCGTGAACCCGTAACCCGAGGCAAAGTCGATGGTGATCTGTCCGGCCGGGCCCGAGACCTCGAACAGACCGGCCAGCCCGGCCAGCGCCCCCGACAGGCCCAGGGTAAAGGTGACGACCCTCTTGGGGATCACCCCGGCGAATGTCGCCGCGCGTGGGGATTCGCCCATCAGGCGGATCTGGAATCCCGTCATGTGGCGGCTCATGAACACATAGGCGACGATGACCGACAGAAAGGCCGCGACCACGCCCCAGTGAATGCCCGTCCCGGCGATCAGCTCGGGGTTGGCGGCGCTGGGATATTGCTGCAGGTTGCGCGAACCGGGAAAGCCCATGCCCTCGGGGTTGCGCATCAGCCCCAGCGCCATCGACGACAACAGGTGCTGCGCCACATAGACCAGCATCAGCGAGACCAGGATCTCGTTAGTCCCGAACCTGTTGCGCAGGATGGCCGGGATCATTCCCCAGGCCCACCCGCCAAGCCCTCCGGCCAGAACCATCAGCGGAAAGATGTACCATGCCTGAACCGGATAGGCGGCCAGTGCGACGCCTGCTCCGCAGATCGCCCCGATGATGTATTGTCCCTCGGCGCCAATGTTCCAGATTCCGGCGCGAAAGCCGATTGAAAGACCTATCGCGATCAGGATCAGCGGGCCGGCCTTGGTCAGCAGCTGCCCCCGATAGTAGAACGCGTATTCCCCCATCAGCGGATCCCAGAAGATCATGCGGATCGAGGCCAGCGGGTCCTTGCCCAGCACCGCAAACATCAGGCCGCCCGCGATCATGGTTGCGATGACCGCCAGAATCGGCGTGACAGCGATCCAGAAACGTGACGGTTGGGGCCGCGCCTCAAGCCGAAACATGTTGCGCCTCCATGCCACCCATCATCAGACCGATTTCCTCCATTGTCAGTTCGTCCGTCGCTCTCGGTTGCGAAAGCCTGCCGGCATGCAGGATTGCCAGACGATCGGACACTTCGAGCAGCTCATCCAGATCCTGGCTGATGATCACGACCGCGGCACCGGCCTCGGCAAGGTCCATCAGGGCCTGCCTGATCGCGGCGGCCGCAGCGGCATCGACCCCCCAGGTCGGCTGGTTGACAACCAGAACCCGCGGGGTCTGCAACACCTCGCGACCGATCACGAATTTCTGCAGATTCCCCCCCGACAGCGATTTCGCGGTGTTCCGCACGCTGGGGGTGCGC
Organism: Alphaproteobacteria bacterium; assembly: GCA_030148665.1. Classification (GTDB taxonomy): domain Bacteria; phylum Pseudomonadota; class Alphaproteobacteria; order Rhodobacterales; family Rhodobacteraceae; genus UBA5972. The sequence continues at coordinate 37,410 of JASBSZ010000007.1, read as the reverse complement.
ACGTCAAAGGCATGGACGATCTCGTCGGCAAACGCCATGGCGGCCTTCCACCGGATGAAACCGTGCCGTGACAGGTTTCGCCGGACATTGCCTGTCATCAGGGCATTTTCAAACAACGTCATGTTCGGTGCCGCGGCATGTCCGAGGCGTTCCTCGGGGGCGGTCAGCAGACCTATTTCGCGTCGCTCGTTCGGGGTCAGGTCGCCCACATCGACGCCATCCACGCGAACCATTGCGCGCGCAACCGGGGCCTCGCCGCTCAGCGCCAGCATGAATTCGTCCTGCCCGTTGCCGGCAACCCCGCCAATCCCCATCACCTCGCCTTCGCGGACATCCAGGTCGATTTCGTCCAGATCGGTGCCAAAGGGGTTGCCGGATCGCGCGCTCAACCCCCGGATTTCCAGGGCGACCTTGCCGGGGCGGGTGTTCTTGCGTGTCGGTGAACTCAGGGCTTCGCCGACCATCATCTCGGCCAGTTCACGCGCGGTGCTGCGGGTCGGATCGGTCTCTCCCACCACCTCGCCCTGGCGCAGGATGGTCGCGTGGTGGCAAAGTGTGCGGATTTCTTCCAGCTTGTGCGAGATATACAGGATCGCGGTTCCCTCGCCGGCGAGGCGGTTCAATGTCTTGAAAAGCACTTCGACCTCTTGCGGGGTCAGAACCGAGGTTGGCTCGTCCATGATCAGCAGTTTGGGTTCCTGCAGCAGGCAGCGGATGATCTCGACCCGCTGACGTTCGCCAACCGACAGGTCGCCGATGATCGCATCCGGGTCGAGAGGCAGCTCATATGCGGTCGAAACATCGCGGATACGCTGGGACAGCTCGCGCCGGGGCGGGGCGTTTTCCATGCCCAGCGTGATGTTCTCGGCCACCGTCAGCGCGTCGAACAGCGAGAAATGCTGAAACACCATGGCAACGCCGGCGGCGCGGGCCTCGCGTGGTTCGTGCGGTTGATAGGGTTGTCCGGCCAGCGTCATCTGCCCGCTGTCGGGGCGCACAAGGCCGTAGATCATCTTGACAAGTGTCGATTTCCCGGCGCCGTTTTCCCCCAACAGGGCGTGGATCTGCCCCTCGTCTATGTCAAAGCTGACATTGTTGTTGGCAACGACACCGGGATAGGCCTTGGTCAGACCTTTCAGCGATAGCAGTGTGGTCAACTGGCGATCTCCCTGTCGTGTTGCGTGCCGCTCTTGCTGGCGGCGATTTCCCTGAATAGCGCGGTCGCCGCCCCCAAGGCAACGAATTCCGGCGCCTTGCCAAGCTCGGGCATGCCGATCGGGCAGGTGATGCGGTCGATCTGTTGGCGCGTATGGCCCAGCGCGGCAAGACGGTTGTGGAAACGTGCCCATTTGGTGGCCGAGCCGATCAAGCCTGCGCTGGCAAATGCGTGACCCAGCAGCGCGTGGCAGATCTCCAGATCCATTGCGTGGGAATAGGTCATCACCAGATGATGGGCGTCCGGTTCGGCATATTGCACCACATGCGCAGGCTTGGCCGCCACCAGCGTGGTCACCTGCGCAGGCGTGTCATCGGGAAAGCGTTCCTGCGCAGTATCGACCCAGGTCATCCGCGCGCCCAGCGGCGCCAACACGTTTACCAGCGCGCGGCCGACATGGCCGGCGCCATAGATCCAGACATGCGGCGACTTTGGCGCAAGCGGTTCGATCATCCAGCCGGAAACCATCCCCTGCCCGCGCGGTGGGGTGGCTGCTGCGTCGGCCGTGACGGGGCGGCGGAAAAGCCCGCTGCTTGTGACCTCGTCCGCAATGGTTGCAATCCGGCCCGCGTCGAAATGTTCAAACAGCAGGGTGACGGCGCCGCCGCAGCATTGGCCCAGCTCGGGGCCGAGGGGGATCTTGCGCAACATCGGGCCGTTCTGGCCCGCTTTCAGCATCTCGCGCGCCTGTTGGGTTGCCCGATATTCCAGCGTGCCGCCGCCAATCGTTCCCTCTTGTCCATCTGCGCCAACCAGCATGGCCGCCCCGACCTCGCGCGGGGTCGAGCCGCGGATATCGGCAACCACCACCCGGATCACCGGGCCAAGCCGTTCGATGGCTGTTGCGACAAGGGTCGGGTCGAAACTCATCCAGCGCCTCCGCTTTGCAGGCGGCTCAAGGTCGTCAATATGCGTTCCGCCGTGGCGGGCGCGTCAAGTGCCGGATATGCGCCGTTTGAACAGGCTGCCAGCGCGTCGCTCAGCGCCATGAAGGCCGAGATGCCCAGCATGAAGGGCGGCTCGCCCACCGCCTTGGAGCGATAGATTGTCTCGGCGCGGTTCTCGCCACCTTCCCACAGCGCGACGTTGAAGATGCGTGGGCGGTCGGAACAGGCCGGGATCTTGTAGGTCGAGGGCGCGTGCGTCGTCAGCCGGCCCTTGTCGTCCCAGACCAGTTCTTCGGTGGTCAGCCAGCCGGCGCCCTGCACATAGCCGCCCTCGATCTGACCGATATCCAGCGCCGGGTTCAGGGAACGCCCCACATCATGGATGATATCGGTGCGCAGGATACGGTTTTCGCCGGTCAGGGTGTCGATCACGACCTCGGTCACGGCGGCGCCATAGGCGAAATAATAGAACGGGCGACCGCGGCCCTTGACGCGATCCCATTGGATGTCGGGTGTTGCATAAAACCCGGTTGACGACAGCGATATCCGGTTCTGATAGGCCAGCTGCGCGACCTCGGCAAAGGGCAGCTCGTGGTTGCCCACGCGCACCTTGCCATCGGCAAAGGTGACATCCGATTCCGGCGCATCGAAATGATCGCGCAGGAAATCGGAAATCCGGCTGCGCAGCGTGTCGCAGGCCGCCTTGACCGCCATGCCGTTGAGATCAGAGCCCGAGCTTGCCGCCGTGGCCGAGGTATTGGGCACCTTGCCGGTATCGGTTGCGGTGATCTTGACGGCCTCAAGCGGCAGGCCAAAGGATTGCGCGGCCACCTGCGCGACCTTGGTGAACAGGCCCTGGCCCATCTCGGTGCCGCCGTGGTTCAGGTGGATCGAGCCATCCGAATAGACATGCACCAGCGCGCCCGCCTGGTTCAGAAAGGTCAGCGTGAACGAAATGCCGAATTTCACCGGCGTCAGCGCGATGCCCTTTTTCAGGACAGGGTTTTGTGCATTCCAGTCGGCAATCGCCTTGCGGCGGGCGTGATAGTCGGATTTCTCGACCAAGGCCGCGACCAGCTCGTCAATGATCGAATCCTCGATTTTCTGATGATAGGGCGTGGTTTGTGGCCGCTGCCCATCGTTCAGCTTGTTGAAAGAGGTATAGAAATTCCGTTGCCGCACGACCAGGGGGTCAAGGCCCAGCGCGTGGGCGATATGGTCAACCACGCGCTCGATCCCCAGCACGCCTTGCGGGCCGCCAAATCCGCGATAGGCGGTGTTCGACACGGTGTTCGTGCGCAAACGATGCGAAATGATCCGTGCATTGGGCAGGTGATAGGCGTTGTCGGCATGCAGCATGGCGCGGTCGGCGACCGGCAGCGAAAGATCCTGCGCCCAGCCACAGCGCGCATATTGGGTGAAATCCACGCCAAGGATGCGCCCCTCGTCATCGAACCCGACCCGGTATTTGATGCGAAAATCATGGCGCTTGCCGGTGATGATCATGTCGTCATCGCGGTCATAGCGCATCTTGCAGGGCCGTCCCGTCAGGCGCGCGGCCACCGCACAGGCCACAGCCAGCGCGTTGCCCTGGCTTTCCTTGCCGCCAAAGCCGCCGCCCATGCGCCGCGTTTCGACACGCACCGCGTTGAAGGGCATGGCCAGCGCCTCGGCCACCTTGTGCTGGATCTCGCTGGGGTGCTGGGTCGAGGCATGCACCAGCATGTCGCCGTCTTCCTGCGGCAGGGCCAGTGCGACCTGGCCCTCCAGATAGAAATGTTCCTGCCCGCCCATTTCCAGCGTTCCGCCGATCCTGTGCGGGGCCGAGGCAATCGCGCTGTCCGGGTCGCCCTTGAGGAATTGCAGCGGTTCCTCGAAACAGCTGTCGGCCTCGATCGCGTCGTCGATGCTCAGCAGGGCGGGCAGTTCGTCATATTCGATCACCGCCAGCCGCGCCGCCTTGCGCGCGGCCATGTGGCTGCCCGCAATCACCAGAAAGATCGGCTGCCCGGCATAATGGATGCTGCCGTCAGACAAGAGCGGCTCGTCATGGGCGGCGGCGGAAACGTCATTTTCGCCGGGCAGGTCATCGGCGGTCAGAACCGAAACCACGCCGGGGGCGGTGCGCACGGCATCGAGGTTGATCGACCGGATCACGCCGCAGGCGATTTCCGACAGGCCAAAGGCCAGATGCAGGGTGTTTGCAGGCGTCGGCAGATCGTCGGTATAGCGGGCCGCACCTGTTACATGCAGCCGTGCCGCGTCATGGGGCAGGGGTTTGTTGACACTCATGGCTGCACCTCCAGCACACGGGTGGGGCCGTGGTCGGGGTGGCTTTCGTGATAGGCGCGCAGCAGCAGGTTTTGTGCCGTCATCAGCCGGTATTCGCCCGATGCCCGCATGTCGGAAATGGGGGCGTAATCATCGGCAAAGGCGGGCTGCGCGGCGCGGATCGTGGCCTCATCCCAGGCCTTGCCGACAAGGGCCGCCTCGACATTCAGGGCGCGCCTGGGCGTTGCTGCCATGCCGCCAAAGGCGATGCGGGCACTGGTGACGCGACCATCCTCTACCGCGATGTTGAAACAACCGCAGAGCGCCGAGATATCCTGATCGAAGCGTTTGGAAATCTTGTAGCATCTCAGATTGTCCGCCTGACGCGGGATCGAAACCCCCTCGACAAATTCGCCCGCCTGGCGATCCTGCTTGCCATAGGTGACAAAGAAATCCTCGAGCGGGATCGCGCGCCGGTCATTTCCGCGCCGCAGATGCAGCGTGGCACCCAGCGCGATCAGCGCCGGCGGGCCGTCACCGATGGGCGAACCATTGGCGATATTGCCACCAATGGTCGCCGCATTGCGCACCTGCATCGAGCCATAACGACGGATCAGTTCGGCGAAATCCGGGTGGAAAGGGGCAATGAATTCGCGCAGGTCGTTCAGGTTGACGCCCGCGCCGATCCATAGGTGATCGTCGCGCGTCTCGACGCGCTGCAATTCCGCAATACCGCCAAGGAAACAGACCTTGGGCAGATCCTGCAGGCGCTTGGTCACCCACAGCCCGACATCGGTTGCCCCGGCGATCAGGGTTGCGTCGGGGTTGTCGGCATACCAGCCGGCGAACTGGTCGAGATCCCTCGGGCGGTATGCATCGCCGCCGTCCCCGCCTTTCAGCATGCGCAACTTGTCGATATCTTCCTGCGCCCATTCCGGCACGGGGGCGTCATGGGCGGCCTCGGCGGCGCGGATGATCGGGGCATAACCCGTGCAGCGGCACAGATTGCCGGCCAGCACATTATCGAAATCATCCCTGCCCTGAGCATGTGCCGTGGTCAGGGACATCACGATCCCCGGCGTGCAGAAACCGCACTGGCTGCCGTGATGTTCAACCATCGCCTGCTGCACCGGATGCAGGTTGCCGTCGGGCAGGGCCACGCCTTCGACCGTGCGGACCGCCTTGCCGTGCAGCTGGGGCAGAAACAGGATGCAGGCGTTCATGGCTTGCCTGCGCACGCTGCCGTCATCGGCGAGGCTTGTCACCATCACCGTGCAGGCGCCGCAGTCGCCCTCGTTGCATCCTTCCTTGGTTCCGGTAAGGTTTTGCGATTCCCTCAGCCATTCGAGCAGGCTGGTCGTTGCCGACTGAATCCGAAGTCGAATGGTCTCTCCATTCAGAAGAAACGCGATCTCCATCTTGTCATATACCGCCGCCTTCTTTTGCGTCTGGTCATTTGCGCACTGCCCGATGCGACGTAAAGCAGATGCGCGACCCTCCCTGTCTGTCAGACTGAGCGAAAGGTTAAGCCGACACTCCCCCCGCTGACAAGTTTTTTGTCAGCTTCCTCTGTAGGTTGAATAGCCAAAGGGCGACAGCAACAGTGGAACATGATAGTGGCTGTCCTCGGCAATGCCAAAGCGCAGAGGGATGAGATCAAGGAATTTCGGCTCGGGCAGATTCTGCCCCGTCTGTTCGAGATAATCGCCAGCGTGAAACAGCAGCTCGTATTCGCCGGGGGCAAAGGCGTCACCCTCCAGCAGCGGGGCATCGACCCGGCCATCGGCGTTGGTCGTGACGTCGGCCAGCCTGATGCGTTCGCCCGACAGGCGAAACAGCTCGATCCTCAGACCCGCGGCGGGCCTGCCCAGCGCCGTGTCCAGAACATGTGTCGTCAGTTTTCCCATGCGAGATTTCCTTTTTTCCGTGCTGCCAACAGGTTAGCGGTGCATCGGGAAAGCGCAATCGGTTTTCCGGAAATCCCGCCAATGGGCACTTTCACGCGCTGCCTCTTGTCCCTATTCTGCCCGGCATGAGCGACAGTCCCCGATTCATCCATCTGCGCCTGCATACCGAATATTCCCTTCTGGAAGGGGCGGTGCGGGTCAAGAAACTGCCCGGCATGTGTGCCGACGCGGGCATGCCTGCCGTGGCCGTCACCGACACCAACAACATGTTCTGCGCGCTGGAGTTTTCGACACTGGCGGCAGGTGTCGGCATCCAGCCGATCATCGGCTGTCAGATGGATATCGAATATGCGCCCGCCGCCCATCCGGGCGACCGCCCGCCGCCGCCCCGGCCGATGGTGTTTCTGGCCCAGTCCGAGGCCGGCTATGGCCACCTGATGAAGCTGAACAGCATCGCCTATCTGGAAAACCCCGATGGCATGCCGCGGGTGCCGCTGGCCGCGCTTGCCGATCACTGCGAGGGCGTGATCTGCCTGACCGGCGGCGCGGAGGGCCCTGTCGGCGCGTTGGTGCAAGAGGGGCATAACGATCAGGCGCAGGCGCTGATGCGTGAGCTGTCGGGCTGGTTTGGTGACCGGTTGTATGTCGAACTCCAGCGCCATCCGGCCGAGGATGGGCAACTGCCCGAGGCCCAGCGCCTGACCGAGCGTGCGTTTGTCGAACTCGCCTACGACATGGATCTGCCCCTGGTCGCCACCAACGACGTGCATTTCCCCAAGGCGGAAATGTACGAGGCCCATGACGCATTGCTGTGCATCGCCGATGGCGCCTATGTCGATCAGCAGGAGCCGCGCCGCCAGCTGACGCCCCAGCATTATTTCAAGACGCCCGAGGAAATGGCGGTGCTGTTCGCCGATCTGCCCGAGGCGATCGAGAACACCGTCGAGATCGCGCGCCGCTGTGCCTTCAAGGTGGAAAAACGCAAGCCGATCCTGCCGCGTTTTGCCGATGACGAGGTCGAAGAACTGCGCCGTCAGGCGCACGAAGGGTTGAAGGCGCGCCTTGCCGTCATTCCCCATGCGGCGCCCGTGGAAGAATACGAAAAACGTCTGGAATTCGAGCTGGGCATCATCGAAAGCATGGGCTTTCCGGGCTATTTCCTGATCGTGGCCGATTTCATCAAATGGGCCAAGGATCACGATATTCCGGTGGGGCCGGGGCGGGGCTCGGGCGCGGGGTCGCTGGTGGCCTATGCGCTGACGATTACCGACCTTGACCCGCTGCGCTACAAGCTGCTGTTCGAACGCTTCCTCAACCCCGAGCGGGTGTCGATGCCCGACTTCGACATCGATTTCTGCATGGATCGCCGCGAAGAGGTGATCGAATATGTGCAGCGGAAATATGGCCGTGAAAAGGTGGCGCAGATCATCACCTTTGGCGCGCTTCTGTCCAAGGCGGCGGTGCGCGATGTGGGGCGCGTGCTGCAAATGCCCTATGGGCAGGTCGATCGCCTGTCCAAGCTGATCCCGGTCGAGGGGGTCAAGCCGGTCAGCATCGAAAAGGCGCTTGCCGAAGAACCCCGCCTGCGCGAAGAGGCCGCCGCCGAAGAGGTGGTCAACCGCATGCTGACCTACGCCCAGCAGGTCGAGGGGCTGTTGCGCAATGCCTCGACCCACGCCGCCGGCGTGGTGATTGGCGACCGGCCGCTCGACGAACTGGTGCCCCTTTACAAGGATCCGCGATCCGACATGCCGGCGACCCAGTTCAACATGAAATGGGTGGAACAGGCGGGGCTGGTGAAATTCGACTTTCTTGGTCTGAAAACCCTGACTGTCATCAAGAACGCGCTGGATCTGCTGAAGCTGCGCGGGGTTGAGGTGGATATCGGCCATATCCCGCTGGACGATGAAAAGACCTATCAGCTATATGCCAGCGCCAAAACCGTTGCCGTGTTCCAGGTTGAAAGCAGCGGCATGATGGACGCGCTCCGCCAGATGAAGCCCACCTGCATCGAGGATATCGTGGCACTGGTGGCGCTGTATCGGCCGGGGCCGATGGAAAACATCCCAAAATTCTGCAAGGTCAAGAACGGGGTCGAGGAACGCGACCGCCTGCACCCCTCGATCGACCATATTCTTGACGAAACCCAGGGCATCATCGTCTATCAGGAACAGGTGATGCAGATTGCCCAGGAAATGGCGGGTTACACGCTGGGCGGCGCCGACCTGCTGCGCCGCGCCATGGGCAAGAAGATCAAGGAGGCGATGGACGCCGAGCGCCCGAAATTCATCTCTGGCGCGCGCAAGAACGGCGTGGACGAGAAAAAGGCGGTCGAGGTGTTCGATCTGCTGGAAAAATTCGCCAATTACGGTTTCAACAAGTCGCACGCCGCCGCCTATGCCGTGGTCAGCTATCAGACGGCCTGGCTCAAGGCCAATTACCCGGTGGAATTCATGGCCGCGGTGATGAATTGCGACATCCACCTGACCGACAAGTTGGGCATCTATATCGAAGAGGTCAAGCGCCTTGAAATCCCGCTGGTGCCGCCCTGCGTGAACCGATCCGAAGCCCTGTTCAGCGTGCATGACGGGCAGATCCACTATGCGCTGGGCGCGCTGAAAAATGTCGGGGTCGAGGCCATGCGCCTGATCGAACAGGGCCGCGGCGACCACCCGTTCACCGACCTGTTCGATTTCGCCCGCCGCGTGGACATGAAGCGCATCGGCAAACGCCCGCTGGAGATGCTGGCGCGCGCGGGGGCCTTTGATGCGCTGGAACGCAATCGCCTCAAGGTGTTTCAGTCGATTGACAAGCTGACCGCATGGTCGGCCGCCCTGCATGAGGAACGCGCCTCGGCCCAGGGCGGGCTGTTCGGCGACAGCGGCGAGGATCTGCCGCCGCCGCGCCTGCCCAATGTTGCCGACTGGCTGCCGGTCGAACGTCTTGGCCAGGAACATCAGGCGATCGGGTTCTATCTGTCGGGCCATCCGCTGGATGACTATCGCGGGCCGCTTGCGCGCAAGAACGTGCTGACGCTTGCCGAGCTGCGCCAAAAGGCGCAGGGCGCGCGTGTGGCGGCCAGGATCGCCGGCACCATCGAGGGCAAGCAGGAACGCAAATCCGCCCGCGGCAACCGCTTTGCCTTTGTGCAGCTGTCAGATGCGACCGGGCGATACGAGGTGACGGTATTTTCCGACACGCTGGAACGGTATCGCGCCCATCTCGAGGTGGGCAACAATGTGGTGCTGGCGGTCGAGGCCGATATCGAGGGCGACCAGCTGAAACTGCTGGCGCGCTCGGTTCAGCCGGTCGATGTGGCGGTGGCCGATGCCGCGGCGATGGGGCTGGTGGTCAGGATAAATGACGCCGCCGGCATTCCGGTGCTGGCCGAAACACTGGCAAAGGCGGGCGAGGGGGCATCGCGGCGCACGCGCGGGCCGGTGCGGCTGTGCCTCGTTGATCCAGCCCTGCCCGGAGAGGTCGAGATGGCGCTTGGCGATGAGTTCGCCGTCAACCCACAGGTCAGGGGCGCCCTGCGCCACCTGCCGGGCGTCGTCGAGGTCGAGGATTTCTAGCGGGCATGTCTTGTTCGCACCCGCCCCCTGCCATACTCCGGTCAGGCGTTGCCCGCTGCCAGATGATCCACCACCGCCAGATGTTGCGCGATCCCGCCGACGGTTTCCATCCAGCGGGTGACCAGTTTCGGATCGCTGGGGGCTGCCGAAACCCCGGCGGCGATTTCACCGTTCAGCACGGCCTCGATGGTCAGAGACAGCGGGATCGAAACGAGCTGCGCCATCGCGCTGCCCTGTTCATTACCAAAGGCATCCAGCGCATAGGTCTTGTGATAGACCACTCTGCCGTCGCGGTCTGCCTTTAGTGCGACGCACAGCACCACGCGATCCGGCTCGCCCTTGCCATAGGCGTTGTCGCGCCAGAACTGGTCGGACATCTCTTTCAGGCGGGCCTCGCCTGTTTCACCTTGCAGGGTTTCGATTTCGCGAAACACATCGGCCCAGGCCTCGGCCCAGCCGTTCAGGCGCAGGGTGCCGCGCACGAATTGCCTGACCTTCCAGCTGGGATCAAACCCGTATTCCGCCATGAAGGGGATCGAGTCGCGGTTCGGGTAAACCTCGAATTCCTCGGGCTGTTGCAGGGGCGCGGTGTAGCTGGAAATGGCGTTCCAGGGGCGATCAACCTCATATTCGCGAAAGTCCTGAATCGAACGTGACGGCGATTTCAGCGCCTTCAGCACACCCAGCGGTGACCAGGAAAACTTGTACCGGAAGGGGTTTTCGTGTTTCGGAATGCCGCCGCAATAGGAAATGAAGGACAGCTCGTTTTCGGCGTCAAAGGCAGGGGATGCGCGGTAATCGGCCATCAGCCAATGGGCCATCACATGGTCGATGCCGGGGTCAAGCCCGACCTCGTTGACCAGCGCCAGCCCCTTGTCGCGGGCCGTGGCGTCAAGCGCGCGCATCTCGGGCGAGATATACGAGGTCGATGCGAAATGCGCCTCCTTTGCAAGGCAGAGCTGCGCCAGGGGCACATGCCAGTCGCCGGGCAGCATGGAAACCAGAATATCGCCGGGGTTCAGGGCGTCGCCCACGGCCTCGATGGTAAAGGGGCGAATGTTGTCGGTCAGGTCGCCCACGGCCGCGCGGGCCTTGTCAAGGGTGCGGTTCCAGACGGTGATGTCATGGCCGCGCTCGATCAGCCGACGCAGGCCGGGGATGGCTGACAGGCCGGTGCCGATCCAGTGAATTCTGCTCATCTCGTCATCCTTTCAGGCCTTGGCGGCGTGTTCCTCGAATATGGCCGCTGCACGCGCCCAGATGCCGCTGTTCATGTCGGTGATGGTTCGCAGCGCCGGCAGCAGCTGTGCCGCGTAATCCTGGCTGCTTTCCAGTGGCAGCATCGAGGGCAGGTTGTCGATGGCCATGACATCCAGCGGCGGCGGGCCGTCGGTTGTGCGGATCACCGGGGCGTCAAAGCTGGTCGCGTGGTCATAGATCGGCACGGGGTTATAGTCGCTGCTGGGGTCACAGGATACATCCGCAACCACGCTCAGGCGGCGCGGGGCGGAAAGCGCGGATTTGGGCACGAATACGGGGATGCCGGGCAGCGCCATCACGCAGTTGACAAAGATCTCGTGCTCAAGAACCTCGGGGAAAGGGCCGCCCGAGGCGGTTTCCTCGATATCCCAGCGGGTGATTTCCAGTCCCATCTGTTGCAGCAGATCGCCCGCGCCGCTGCCGACCCGCCCCTTGGCACCGATGATGATGGCACGCGGCATTGCGGCGCCATTGGAAAGTGCCGCTTTCATGTCGTCTGCCAGTTCATCCAGCAGCGCCTGCCTGTCGGCATAGGTGCCCACACGCGCGGGGCCGGGCAGATCGCCCGCCTGTTGCGCCACCCAGACCTTGAGGCCCACGGCGGCACCGGCATAGCCCGCCCAATAGCCGAATGCGGCAACGCGCCGGCCATCGTCATGGGTCAGGTATTCCAGATCATACAGCACGCCGCCGCCCGCGCGAAACCTGCGCAGCAGGGCGGGGCCGTCGGCCTGGCCCTTGAAGGCATGGCCGAACATGATGTGGCGGTGGCGCAGCGGCGTGCCATCGTCGGGCAGTTCCTTGAGGCCGAAGATGACGGTGTCATCGGGGGCGTCGGGCCAGCTGCCCTCGGGGGCGATCTCGGCGCCGGCCTGTCGGTAGCCGTCGATGGGGATGGCGCGGCAGGATGATTCCTCGACCGTGACGCGGATGCCTTGCGCGATCAGCTCGGCGGCGCCTTCGGGCGCAAGGCCGACCCGTTGTTCGTTTTCCCGCTGTTCGGCGCGGACCCAGAGATGTGCAGTCATGGGGACTCCTTTCCGGTGATCAGGATTAGCGCCGCGTGCCCGGCTTGCCAATGGGGGCCGAGTGCGGCCGTTGCGGCAGAATGCCGGGCGCAGAGGGGGCGCTGCCCCCGCCCTTCGGGCCCCCCGGACGTATTTGGACAAAGAAGAAGGCGGGATCGGCCATGCGATTGTCGGGTTTGGTGATTTGCGGCCGCCGGGTTTTGTGGTCTAAGATTTATACGCACCGATGGGAGAGTCATTCATGAGCAACCGCATCCGCTTTACCCTGGACGGCAAGGAAGTTTCCGCCGCGCCGGACGAGACGATCTGGCAGGTCGCGCGGCGCGAGGGCAAGGTGATTCCCCATCTGTGTCATCGCGATGCGCCGGGCTATCGGGCGGATGGGAATTGCCGTGCCTGCATGGTGGAAATCGAGGGTGAGCGCGTGCTGGCGGCGTCCTGTATCCGCAAGCCTGCCGAGGGGATGGTCGTGCGCAGTGAAAGCACGCGCGCGCAAAAGGCCCGGCAGGTGGTGTTCGAGATGTTGCTGGCCGACCAGCCAGAGGCGGCCCATGACCGCAGCGCGCATTTTGCGGCGATGGCGCGGCAGGCGGGTGTGGACAGCAGCCGCTTTCCGCCAATTGAATCCACGCGCGTGCCCTTGCTGGATGACAGCCATGTGGCGATGAAGGTCAATCTGGATGCCTGTATCCAGTGCAACCTGTGTGTCCGGGCCTGCCGCGAGGTGCAGGTCAATGACGTGCTGGGCATGGGCGGGCGTGGGCATGACAGCTGGCCGGTGTTCGATCTGTTTGATCCGATGGGCGCCAGCACCTGCGTGGCCTGTGGCGAATGTGTGCAGGCCTGCCCGACAGGCGCGCTGATGCCGGCGACGCTGATTGACGCCGACGGGCGCGGCGACAGCGCCGGTTTTGACCGCGAGGTTGCCAGCATCTGCCCGTTTTGCGGTGTGGGATGTCAGGTCAGCCTGAAACTGCGCGGTGACAGGATCGTTGCGGTCGAGGGGCTGAACGGGCCCGCCAATGAGGGCAGGCTTTGTGTCAAGGGGCGGTTCGGCTTCGACTATATCCACCATCCGCATCGTCTGACGCGCCCGTTGATCCGGCGGGCGGATGCGCCGCCCAAGGGGATGAATGTCGATCCCGCCAACCCCTGGACCCATTTCCGCGAGGCAAGCTGGGACGAGGCGCTGGATTATGCCGCCGAGGGGCTGGCCTTTCTGCGTGACGAACATGGTGGGCGTGCCGTGGCCGGATTCGGCAGTGCCAAATGCACCAATGAAGAGGCCTATCTGTTTCAGAAACTGATCCGCCAGGGTTTTGGGCACAACAATGTCGATCATTGCACGCGGCTGTGTCATGCAAGCTCGGTCGCGGCGTTGATCGAGAATATCGGCTCCGGCGCCGTGACCGCCACATTCAACGAGATCGAACATGCCGATGTGGCGCTGGTGATCGGCTGCAACCCGGTTGAAAACCACCCGGTGGCGGCAACCTATTTCAAGCAGTTTGCCCGTCGTGGCGGCAAGCTGATCGTGATGGATCCGCGCGGTGTGGCGCTGGGCCGGTTTGCCACCCACATGGTGCAGTTCCGCCCCGGCTCGGACGTGGCGCTGCTGAACGCGGTCATGCATGTGATCGTGGATGAGGGGTTGCAGGATGATGCCTATATCGCGCGGTTTACCGACAACTGGGATGCGATGGTTGCGCATCTTGGCGACTATGCCCCCGAGCGCATGGCGCCGATCTGTGGCATCGATGCCGACACCATTCGCGCGGTGGCCCGGACCTTTGCGACCGGCAAGGCGGGGATGATCTTTTGGGGCATGGGGGTGAGCCAGCACGTGCATGGCACCGACAATGCGCGCTGTCTGATCAACCTGGCACTGATGACGGGCAATGTGGGCCGGCCGGGCACCGGGCTGCACCCGCTGCGGGGGCAGAACAATGTGCAGGGTGCCTCGGATGCGGGGCTGATCCCGATGTTCCTGCCCGATTATCAAAGCGTGGCGGATGACAGCGCGCGCGGCCGGTTCAACGAGATCTGGTCCAGCACCCAGGATTTCAGCGCCGAAAAGGGGCTGACCGTGGTCGAGATCATGCAGGCGATCCATGCGGGCGATATACGCGGCATGTATATTCTGGGCGAAAACCCGGCTATGTCGGACCCCGATGTCGAACATGCCCGCGCGGCGCTGGCCCGGCTGGATCACCTTGTCGTGCAGGATATCTTTCTGACCGAAACCGCGATGTTTGCCGATGTGATCCTGCCCGCCAGCGCGCTGGCCGAAAAGGCGGGTAGCGTGACCAACACCAACCGGCAGGTGCAGATGGTGCGCCCGGCCCTGGTGCCGCCGGGCGAGGCGCGCGAGGATTGGCGCATCACGGTCGATCTGGCGCGGCGCCTGGGGCTCGGCTGGAAATACGATCATCCGCGCGAGGTATTTGCCGAGATGAAGCGCGGCATGAAAAGCCTGAACAACATCACCTGGGAGCGGCTCGAACGCGAATCTGTGACCTATCCGAGCCTGGCACCGGACGATCCGGGGCAGGCGGTCGTGTTTGGCGATGGGTTCCCGACCGCTGACGGCCGCGCGCGTTTTGCGCCTGCGGGCATCGTGCCGCCCGATGATCGGCCTGACGAGGAATTCCCCATGATCATGACCACGGGGCGGCAGCTGGAACATTGGCATACCGGGTCGATGACGCGGCGGGCGCATGTGCTGGATACGGTCGAGCCCGAGGCAAACTGTTCGCTGAACCCGGCCACGTTGGCGCGGCTGGGGGTCAGGCCGGGGGAATATGTGCGCCTGACCACGCGGCGTGGCTGTATCGAGATCATGGCCCGCGCCGACCGGGCCGTGGCCGAGGATATGGTTTTCGTGCCCTTCGCCTATGTCGAGGCAGCGGCCAATATCCTGACCAACCCGGCGCTGGATCCGGTGGGCAAGATCCCCGAGTTCAAGTTTTCCGCCGTCAGGGTGGAAAAGGCGACCGGCAAGGTGGCGGCCGAGTAGCGCCGCACCGGGCACGAGCGCGAGCGCCGTGGCGAGACGCCCTTGTTTTGCTTGAAAACATGGATGGCATTGGCGCATAGTCGCCGGATCAGTAAGGGGTAGATCGGTGGTGGAATTGCGCCGCCAGAGGTTTGGCCGGACAAGCGGTGCCGACATGAAAGCGATACATGAATACGACATCGTGACCTGGCAAATTCGTTTCAGGAAAACAGGTGTGGCGGGATCGGATCAATACGTCTCCCGGGCTTGAAGAAACACACCGGACGTCCAACAAGGAAGGAAATCACATGACGATATCTGTTTATCGATCTGTTTCTCGGAAACTGGGGCTTGCACTGGGGGCGGCCGTTCTGGGCCTGTCGCTGACGGCGCCGGTGATCAGGGCAGCCGAGACGGTCAAGATCACCATTCTGGGGATTGGCGACATATACAATTTTGCCGACAAGCGGGGGCGCGGGGGCGTTGCCCGCCTGAATGCCGTGGCCAAGGCAGAAAAGGCGGCCAATCCGAACATGCTGTATGTTTTCGATGGTGACATGCTGTCGCCGTCAATCCTGTCGGGTTTCGACAAGGGGCAGAACATGGTCGAGCTGACCAATCTGGTACCCTTTGACATCGCGGTCCCCGGAAACCATGAATTCGATTTCGGGGTCAGGAATTTCATCGAAAAGGCAAAGGCCTCGAAATATCCATGGGCGGCGGTCAACATCACGCGGCCTGACGGGACGCCGCTCAAGGTGCTGGGCGGGGTGATGTTCAAGCAGTTCGGTGACGTCAAGGTTGCCCTGGTGCCGGTTGCGCAGGATACCTCGCCCGAGGTTTCGAGTACCGGAAACCTGGTCTTTGGTCCTACCGTCAAGAGCGGGGTCGCCGCCGCACGGCGCGCACGCAAGGACGGCGCCGATCTGGTGATCGGGGTGGTGCAGACCGATCAGAGCAACGATCGCAAGCTGATTGCAAGCGGTGCATTCGACATAGTCATTTCCGGTGACGACCACAGCTATGCGACCTTTTATGATGGCAAGGTTGCCTATGTCGAAACTTCGATCGACGGGCGCTTTCTGTCGCCGCTGGACATCACCGTGACGATTGGCGAAAAGCGTGGCAAGCGCAAGGTGCGCTGGGTGCCGAATTTCCGGTTCATCGATACCATGACCGTGCAGCCCGATCCTGAAACTCAGGCCAGGGTCGACGCCTATCAGGCCAGGCTGGACAAGGAACTGAACGTGGTGATCGCGACCACCGAGACCGCCCTGGATACCCGGCGCAACACGGTGCGCAGCCAGGAATCGGCCTTTGCCGACCTGATCGTCGATGCCATGCGCAAGGCGACGGGGGCGGACATCGCGATTACCAATGGCGGAGGAATACGCGGCGACCGCACCTATGACCCGGGCACCAGCATCACCCGGCGCGACGTGCTGACCGAGCTGCCCTTTGGCAATGTCACGGTGATGACCGAGGTCACCGGCAAGCAGGTTCTGGCGGCGCTGGAAAACGGATTTTCCAAGGTCGAAAAGGGGGCCGGGCGCTTTCCGCAGGTCTCGGGCATGACGGTCGTCTGGAATCCTGCGGCACCGGCTGGCGCGAGGGTCGTTTCGGTCAAGGTTGGCGATGCGCCTCTGGATCCGAATGCGACCTACAGGCTGGCCACGAATGACTACATGCTGCGGGGCGGAGACGGTTATCGCATGTTGCGCAAGGGCCGCGTGCTGATCAACAAGGGCAATGGCAATCTGATGGCCAATGACGTGATCAGCTATCTGGCCGCGATGGGCACGATCAACGCCAGGGTCGAGGGCCGCATCACGCGCCTGTCCCAGTAGCGGGATCCGCAGAAACGGTGATCGCCCCGCGACCCTCTGGTCACGGGGCGGTCAGCCGCCGATCAGCCACGCCTCGACAAAGGGCAGGGCCGTCTGGGCGATCAGGCCCAGACACAGGCCAAAGAGAATGCGCCTGAACGTCGTTTCCAGCTTGGGCAGACCCCAGCCGAGAAACGCGCCGAGCAGGCCCCAGTATATCAGTGCGAAAAGATCCATCGCTCAGCTCCAGGTCACCTCGCCGAGAAAGATGTATCCGGCACCATAGATCGTCTTGATCAGGGTCGGGTTCTTCGGGTCTTCGCGCAGTTTCGCCCTGAGGCGCGAGATGCGTACATCCATGGCCCGGTCGAATGTCTCGCCGGCAGTACCGCCAAGGCTTTCCTGCATGTGCGCGCGCGATATCAGGCGGTTGGGCGATTCCAGAAACAGGCGCAGAACTTCGCCCTCGGCCTGGCTGAACGGGACTGTCTCGCCGTCATCGGCCTCGAGCAGGAACTGGTCGAAACGCGCCGTCCAGCCGGCAAAACGGGCGATATTCTGCAAATCCCGGCGCGCCTGCCGGCCGCGTCTCAACAGTGCCCGGGCCCTGGCGACGACCTCGGCCGGGTCGAACGGCTTGATGATGTAGTCGTCTGCCCCCAGGTCGAGTCCGGTCACCTTGTCCTGGACCTGCGCGCGCCCCGAGATGATGATGATGGCGGCTCCGCTTTCGATGGCCAGCCGATGGACCAGCGCAAGGCCGTCCTTGTCCGGCAGGCCGAGATCGACAAGACAGATCTGGGGGGAGAGCCCCGCAAGAGCGGCCTCGAATTCGGTGGCGCGGCTGAAATTGGCGGTGCGGAAACCCGCCTCCTGAAGGGCTTCGGACAGCATGAGACGGATCTGCGGCTCGTCGTCGAGAATGGCGACCAAAGGGGCTGACTGGGTCATGCTCGGGAACCTGTTTCAAGAAAATGCGCAAGGTCGGCTGCGCCAAATGGCTTGCCGATCAGGGGAAATTCGGCCGCCGCCTGGCGTCGTGTCGCATTGTGTACAGGAAGCGAGGTCATCATGTAAATCGCCGGCGCCGTCCCCTTGCGGGCCAGGCTGCGGGCCAGATCCAGCCCGGTGCGTGTTCCGTCCAGCATGATGTCGCTCAAAACGATGTCGATGCCGGGAATGGCGGCCAGGGCCTCGGCCTCGTCGGCGCTGGTGGCTTCCAGCACGTTGTGGCCGAGGTCACGCAGCATCTCGCGCGTGTTGATGCGGATTTCGGGCGAATCCTCGACCAGCAGGACCAGCCGTGGCTCGGGGCTGGGTTCGCCGTATTTCAGCGGCAGCCTGAGGGTTACGACAGCTCCGCCGTCGGGGTCGTTCCCGATCTTGATCTGGCCGCCGGAAATCTGGGCGAAATCATAGACCATTGACAGCCCCAGGCCGGACCCTTCGTCATTGCGCTTGCTGGTAAAGAACGGGTCCAGCGCATGTTCCAGCGCTTCGGGGGTAAAGCCGGGGCCGGTATCGGAAACGCGGATCTCCAGCCATATGTCCTCGATGGTTGTCACGCCGACATGGATGCTGCCCTGGGAGGTGCCGATTGCGTCGCGCGCATTCAGCAGCAGGTTGAGCAGCGAATCCTGCAGAAAGCCGGAATCCAGCACGACCGGGCCGGCGACGTTGGTGACGCTACATGACAAGGTTACGTTGGATGGCATCGAGGGGCTTGCCATGGCCTTGATGTCGGACAGAAGGCGCGACATGTCGATTGCCTTGGGGTTGACCTCGCGTGGTCCCGAAATATTGGCCAGCCGATCGAGCAGCACGCCCCCGCGATAGGCCGCGGCGCGGGTGGTCGCGATCATTTCGCGCGCCTCGTCGGGCAGGCCAGCGAGTTTCTCCATCCGGCCCTGAAGGCCCAGGATGATGGTCAGCAGATTGGCAAAGTCATGCGCCAGCCCGCTGGTCAGCTGCGCGGCAAGCTCGCGCTTGTGGGTCTGGGCCAGGGCGGCACGGGCCATGGCCTCTTCGGTGATGTCCATTGACAGGATGTAGACGCCGTGAACCGAACCGTCCTGGGCCATGTCCGGCGTAAAGGCGGCGCGGGCGCGGCGTGCCCCGCGCGAATGGGTGAATTCGAAAATGCTGGGAATACCCTGATACGCCTTGGCCAGATAGGGCCGGATCCTGTCATAGACCTCGGCGCCCAGGGCCTCGCGCGCGGTAAGGCCGACGATCGTCTCGGGGCGGCCGGGCACGATGTCGGGCAGACGCCGGTTGGAATATGAATAACACTCATCCATGTCCAGATGGGCGATGTGGGCGGGCATCATCTCGGTCGTCATGCGGGCCAGATGCTCGCTCTCGGTCAACTGCCGCTTGGTGGCCTCGAGCGCCGAAATCGTTGCCTCCAGTTCGCGATTGGCGCGGGCGAGTTCCTCGGAATAGGACAGCAGCTGGTCCGAAAGCTGGGCCGAGTGGCTGCGCAGCAGCTCTTCCTGCCGCTTGATCGCGGTGATGTCGGTATAGACGGTGACCCACCCCCCCTGACGCAAGGGGTTGCCCTCGACCGAGATCATCCGCCCGTTGGCGCGGCGGCGCTCCATATAGTGCGGCTCGAATGCACGGGCCTGCTCCACGCGCTCGCGCACGAAGGCATCGATATCGCCGACCTCGCCATATTCGCCGCGTTCGGCCAGGAAACGCAGCGTTTCGGCAAAGCCCGCGCCGGGTGTCACCAGGTGCTCGGGCAGGTCGAACATTTCCTGAAACCGACTGTTGCAGATCACCAGGCGCAGGTCGTGATCATAGATGGTCAGGGCCTGCTGAATCAGGTTCAGCCCCGAAAGAACCAGGTTCTCGGTCTTGTCCCGCCGCTTTTTCAACTGTCATACCCCTTTGGGCACCCGATCTGACGCGGTTCCGGTGTTTGCGCAAGCCGTGATATACGATCCGGCAATTTGTTACAATTCGATACAATCGCGAAAAACTCAGGTATCATTTGACCTGCACCGTCGAGGTGTGAAAAATCAGGACGGATTCGCAGATCCGGGCGGATTCGTTTCGCCGTTTGGGAGTCGGCGCACGGGAGGGAAAGCATTGACATCACAGGCAGCGCCCGAGGGCGAGTTGGACACCATACCCAGACTGCTGGCCCGCAATGCCAGAACATATGGTGACAAGCCCGCCTATCGGGAAAAGGAATTCGGTATCTGGCAAAGCTGGACCTGGGCCGAGACCGAAAAGGAAATCCGCAACCTCGCCCTGGGATTTCTGGAGCTTGACATGCAGGTGGGCGACCACGTCGCCATCATCGGGCGCAACAGGCCCGCGCTGTACTGGGCAATGGTCGCGGCCCAGTCCGTCGGTGCGGTTCCGGTGCCCCTGTATCAGGACTCGGTTGCCGAAGAGATGGCCTATGTCCTCGATCATTGCGGCGCGCGCTTTGTCATTGCCGAGGATCAGGAGCAGGTGGACAAGGTCCTGGAGGTTTCAGACCGCCTGCCGCAGCTTGAGCAGATCATCTATTACGACAAGCGCGGGATGCGAAAATACGACCACACCCGCCTGAACGCGTTGCGCGACATCCAGGCCGAGGGCGCCGCCGGACATCAGCGCCTTGAGCCGATCCTGGCCGAACGTCTGAAACAGCAGGATTATGACACCACCTGTGTCATTCTGTACACTTCGGGGACAACGGGGCGGCCCAAGGGGGTGGTGCTGTCCAACCGCAACATCATCGAATCGTCGCGCATTTCGGTCGAGTTCGACAAGCTGACGGTAGACGATTCCGTTCTTGCCTACCTGCCCATGGCATGGGTCGGGGATTTCATCTTTTCGGTCGGGCAGTGTTACTGGACGGGCTTTTGCGTGAACTGCCCCGAAAGCGCCGATACCATGCAGGCGGACCTAAAGGAAATCGGCCCGACCTATTTCTTTGCGCCGCCGCGATTCTTCGAGGGGCTGCTGACCGCGGTCATGATCCGCATGGAGGATGCCAGCCCGCTGAAACGGAAGATATTCCACTATTTCATGGATCACGCCAAAAAGGTGGGCAGTCGTCTGCTGGATGGCAAACCTGTCAGCCTGTGGGATCGCCTGAAATACAACATTGGCGATTTCGTGGTCTATGCGCCGCTGAAGAATCAGCTGGGCATGAGCCGGGTGCGTATCGGATACACGGCGGGCGAGGCGATCGGCCCCGAGATTTTCGAATTCTACCGTTCCCTGGGGATAAACCTGAAACAGCTGTATGGCCAGACCGAGGCGTCGGTCTATATCACCATACAACCCGATGGCGAGGTGCGCGCCGATACCGTGGGTGTACCTGCGCCCGGCGTCGAGATCAGGATCGGCGACAATGGCGAGGTCTATTACCGCTCGCCCGGGACATTCGTCGAGTATTACAAGAACCCGGAAAGCACCGCCTCGACCAAGGATCCCGAGGGCTGGGTCGCGACGGGCGATGCCGGCTATTTCGAGGAAGGCACCGGCCATCTGAAGATCATCGACCGGGCCAAGGACGTCGGCAAGCTGGCCGATGGCAGCCTGTTTGCACCGAAATATGTGGAAAACAAGCTGAAGTTCTATCCGAACATCCTTGAGGCCGTCCTGTTCGGGGCTGACCGCGAAAACTGTGTTGCCTTCATCAATATCGACCTGTCGGCCGTGGGCAACTGGGCCGAGCGGAACAATATCGGATACAGCTCGTATCAGGAGCTGGCCGGTCATCCCAAGGTGCTGGACATGATCCAGGGCCATGTCGAAGAGGTGAACGCATCGCTTGCAACCGATCCGATGCTGAACGGCTGTCAGATCCATCGCTTTCTGATCCTGCACAAGGAGCTCGACCCCGACGACGGCGAGATGACCCGTACCCGCAAGGTGCGCCGGCGCATCATCGACG
Source organism: Alphaproteobacteria bacterium (assembly GCA_030148665.1). Lineage (GTDB taxonomy): Bacteria > Pseudomonadota > Alphaproteobacteria > Rhodobacterales > Rhodobacteraceae > UBA5972. The sequence continues at coordinate 15,542 of JASBSZ010000007.1, read as the reverse complement.
AGAAATATGCCGATCTGATCCAGGCCCTCTATGATGGCTCGACCGAGGTTTCGACCACGACCGAGGTTACTTACGAGGACGGCCGCAAGGGGTCGATTTCGGCCACGCTGGAAATTCGGGAAGCCAGGGTTTTCCCACGGGAGGCAAAAGCAGCATGAGCTTTGACGAAAGCTATACCACACCGGATGGGCGAACCATCGGCGGTGTGTTGATGGAGATGCGCAACATCACCCTGAGATTCGGAGGGGTGACCGCGATCAAGGACATCTCGTTCGACATCCGGCAGGGCGAGATCAGGGCGATCATCGGGCCCAACGGCGCCGGCAAGACGTCGATGCTGAATGTCATCAACGGATTCTATCACCCGCAGGAGGGCGAGATCATCTTTCGCGGCGAAACCCGCAGGCGGATGCGCCCCTATGAGGCGGCCAGCCAGGGGATTTCCCGCACCTTTCAGAACGTCGCCCTGTTTCAGGGGATGAGTACGCTCGACAACATCATGGCGGGGCGCACGCTGAAGATGCACAAGAATTTCTTCTGGCAGATGCTGCGTTACGGCCCCGCGCTGCAAGAGGAAATCGAACACCGCAAGGTTGTGGAAAAGATCATCGATTTCCTGGAAATCCAGAGCATCCGCAAAAAGCCGGTGGGCAGCCTGCCCTATGGCCTGCAAAAGCGGGTCGAGCTGGCCCGGGCGCTGGCTGCCGAACCTTCGCTCTTGCTGCTGGACGAACCGATGGCGGGCATGAACGTCGAGGAAAAAGAGGACATGAGCCGCTTTATCCTGGATGTGAATGACGAATTCGGCACGACGATTGCCCTGATCGAGCATGACATGGGCGTGGTCATGGACCTGGCCGACCGCGTGGTGGCGCTGGACTATGGCAAGAAGATAGCAGACGGCACCCCGCAGGAGGTGCAGTCCAACCAAGCCGTCATCGACGCATATCTGGGAGTGGCGCACTGATGGATTTTCTCTATTCCGTTTTCATCGGACCCTTCATCGACATGGCGTCGGCGCCGGACTTTCTGTTGCAGGTGCTGTGGGAGGGTTTCGTTGCCGGTACGCTGTATTCGCTGATTGCGCTGGGGTTCGTGCTGATCTTCAAGGCATCGGGCGTGTTCAACTTTGCCCAGGGGATCATGGCGGTGTTTGCGGCGCTGACGCTGGTCGGTCTGTACGAGGCCGGCGTTCCCGCCTATCTGGCGCTGCTGATCACGATCGGGATCATGGCCCTGCTGGCGGTTGGGGTCGAAAGGCTGATCCTGCGTCACATGGTGAATCAGGACGAGATCATCCTCTTCATGGCGACGATCGGGCTCAGCTATTTCCTGATCGGGCTGGGCGAGCTGATCTTTGGCGGTGAAACCAAGAGCATGATTACCGAGCAGCTGGGACTGCCGACAGGCTCGACTACCGTCGATGTCGCGGGCGGGATCGTGATCCTGCAGCATATCGACATCGCGGCCGCGGTCATAGCCGTCATCATGGTGGTGGCGCTTGCGGTCTTTTTCAACATTACCCGTATCGGACGCGCCCTGCGGGCGGTCGCCGACGACCATCAGGCGGCGCTGTCGGTCGGTATTTCGCTGAACCAGATCTGGGCCATCGTGTGGTTTGCCGCCGGAATCGTCGCGCTGGCGACCGGCATCATGTGGGGCGCGCGCTCGGACGTGTCGTTTGCGTTGCAGATCGTTGCGCTCAAGGCGCTGCCGGTTCTGATGCTGGGTGGTTTCACGTCGATCCCCGGCGCCATTGTCGGCGGGCTCATCGTGGGCTTTGGCGAAAAACTGTTCGAGGTCTACTGGGGTGGCCTGATGGGTGGCGGGGTCGAGGGCTGGTTTGCCTATGTGATTGCGCTGATATTCCTGTTGTTCCGTCCGCAAGGCCTGTTTGGCGACAAGATCATCGAGAGGGTATAAGTCAGATGTTTTACCGCGAAGCCGGTCAATACAAGACAAGCTACAAGGAAGATTCGGCAATCTTCCCGATCCTGCAGGATCGAATCGCCATCTGGTTCTATCTGGCCGTGGCCTTTGTCATCATCCCGCTTTTCGGCAGCGAGTTCCTCATCAATTCGGTGATGATCCCGTTCCTGGTGTTTGCGCTGGCCACCATCGGTCTGAACATCCTGACCGGCTATACCGGACAGATATCGCTGGGACATGGCGCCTTCATGGGGGTGGGCGCCTACTCCACCTACAAGCTGGTCACATATTTCCCCGACACGAACGTCGTCGTGCTGATCCTGCTATCTGGATTCTTTTCTGCGGCAGTGGGGATGGTGTTCGGTCTGCCGTCGCTCAAGATCAAGGGGTTCTATCTGGTCGTCACCACCCTTGCCGCCCAGTTCTTTCTGGAGTGGGCCTTCATCCGCATCCCCTGGCTTTACAACTATAATGACTCGGGCGCGATCGAGGTTCCCCAGCGCGAGGTCTTCAACATCATCGTCACCGGCCCGGACGCCAGTGTCCTGAGCCGATATTTCGTCGTGCTGTCAATCGTCGTGGTGATGACCTGGATTGCCTCGAACATCATACATGGGCGCATCGGGCGCAGCTGGATGATGATCCGCGACATGGACATCGCGGCCGAACTGATCGGCGTGCGTCCCCTTTTCGCCAAGCTGTCATCCTTTGCGGTGTCGTCGTTCTATGCCGGTGTTGCCGGGGCGCTGATGGTGTTCTTGTGGCTGGGGGCGGCCGAGGTCGAAAGTTTCGACGTCAACGTTTCGTTCCAGATCCTGTTCATGGTCATCATCGGCGGTCTGGGCAGTCTGGTCGGCTCGTTCCTGGGGGCGGCGTTCATCTGGATCCTGCCGATCGTCATCCGCGCCGTTCCGCGGATCATGGGGATGGATATCAACGCGTCCACCGTCGAACAGCTGAACTTCATGATCGTTGGCGCGCTGATCGTCCTTTTCCTGATCATCGAGCCGCACGGCCTTGCGCGCATGTGGGCGATACTGAAACAGAAATTGCGTGTCTGGCCCTTCCCCTATTGAGGGCCGGATGCAAATGTCAGGCCGGTCCTGAAACCTGACTGGCTGGTTGGAAAGACCTAGGTTTCACGCAATTGCGGAGGGCACCTGTGCCGTTCGCACTAACTGGGAGGAACATTATGTTCAAGAAAATAACAATGGGAGCGGTCGCCGTTACCCTGGCCGCGACTTTGCAGGTGACAAGTGCGAGTGCGGGAGAGTCGCTGTACGTCCCGCAGCTCAGCTATCGCACCGGGCCTTTTGCTGCCGGCGGGACGCCGATTGCCAACGGCTTTGGCGACTACCTGGCGATGATCAACGCGCGTGACGGCGGTATCAACGGCGTGCCGATCAAGACCGACGAATGCGAGACCGGCTACAACTCGCAAAAGGGTGTCGAGTGTTACGAGGCCACCAAGGGCAAGGGTGCGCTGGTCTACAACCCGTATTCCACCGGCATCACGCTGCAGCTGATCCCGAAAGCGCCGGTTGACAAGATTCCGGTGTTCTCGATGGGTTACGGCCTGTCTGCCGCCGCCGTCGGCGAGAAGTTCCCCTGGACCTTCAATTATCCGGCCACCTACTGGGATCAGATGTCCTCGATCATCAAGTTCATCGACAGCCAGGATGGCGGCATCAAGGGCAAGAAGATCGGCTTTATCTACCTCGATGTGGGCTATGGCCGCGAGCCGATCCCCCTGCTTGACATCCTGTCCAAGAAGATGGGCTTCAAGGTGGTCAAGTTCCCCGTCGGCGTGAAGGAAATGCAGTCGCAATCCTCGCAATGGCTGAACGTGCGCAAGGAACGTCCCGACTGGATGATCATGTGGGGCTGGGGTGCGATGAACACCACCGCCATCAAGGAAGCCGCCAAGATCCGCTATCCGATGGATCACTTCATCGGCAACTGGTGGTCCGGTGCCGATGTTGACCTGCGTCCGGTCGGTGCGGCTGCCAAGGGCTATCGCTCGGCCAACATGGCTGCTTCGGGTGCGGATTTCCCGGCCATCCAGGATGTCCTGAAATACGTCGTGGACAAGGGCAAGAGCCAGGTCAAGGACCGTTCCGAAGTCGGCACCGTCCTGTACAACCGCGGCCTCTATAACGCGGTTGCCGTGGTCGAGGCCATCCGTGCCGCGCAAAAGCTGACCGGCAAGAAGGTGATCGACGGCTCCGACATGCGTCTGGGCTTTGAAAACCTCGACCTCAGCGCCGAGCGCATGAAGGAAATCGGCCTGCCGAATTTCGCCCTGCCCATCAAGGGTAGCTGCAAGAACCACGGCAGCGGTGGCGCGATCTTCCTGCAGCAGTGGGACGGCAAGAAATGGGTCAGGACCTCGGACGGCATCACGCCGATGACCGACCTGGTGCGGGCCGCCCTGGTCAAGGCCGCTGACAAATACGTCGCGGACAAGCCCGGCTGGCAGACCCAGACCTGCAAGTAATTGCAGCCATGAAAACCGGATCAGCCCCCGATGCGGGGCTGATCCCCAACCTGAACAGATGACCGGACCCGAAAACATGAGCCAGGCACCACAACCCGCGGCCACGCCGGAAGAGATACTCAAGGTCAGGAATATCGAGGTTGTCTACAACCACGTGATCCTCGTTCTCAAGGGGGTCAGCCTGTCCGTTCCCAAAGGCGGCATTACCGCGCTTCTGGGGGGAAACGGCGCGGGCAAGACGACCACCCTCAAGGCGATTTCCAACCTCCTGCATTCGGAACGGGGAGAGGTGACCAAAGGTGAAATTTCTTACCGCGGAGAGCGCGTCAACGACCTGAACCCGGCCGATCTGGTGCGTCGCGGCGTGATCCAGGTCATGGAGGGTCGCCATGTGTTTGGCCATCTCTCGGTCGAGGAAAACCTGTTGACAGGGGCGTTTACCCGCCGCGATGGCTCGGCCGCGGTCTCGCGCAGCATGGATATGGTCTATACCTATTTCCCCCGTCTCAAGCAGCGGCGAAAATCGCAGGCCGGCTATACCTCGGGCGGCGAACAACAGATGCTGGCGATCGGGCGCGCATTGATGTCGTCACCCGAAATGATCCTGCTGGATGAGCCATCGATGGGCCTCGCGCCGCAGCTGGTCGAGGAAATCTTTACCATCGTCAAGGATCTGAATGAAAAGGAGGGGGTATCCTTCCTTCTGGCCGAACAGAACACCAATGTCGCCCTGAGATACGCCCACTATGGCTATATTCTGGAAACCGGGCGTGTGGTCATGGATGGCCCGGCAGACGAATTACGTGAAAACCCGGACGTCAAGGAATTCTACCTGGGTGTATCCGAGAAGGGTCGCAAGTCGTTTCGTGACGTGCGTTCGTACCGCCGCCGCAAACGCTGGCTGAGCTGAGACACCGCACCCGGGCAAGGGACGCGGGAACAACGAAAAAACGTATCAACCGGGTTGGAGACCGGGCCCGGCCCGGTCAGGGATTGCATCTTGTGCAAAGGAATGAATGATGACCGACTTTTTTGACGCGCTGGAGACGCGATCACCTGATGAAAGGGCTGCCGATCTGGCGCAGGCATTGCCCGCACAGGTCGCCCGGGCACGGGAAAAGGCGCCGGGCATGGCCGTTCTCCTAGCCGAGGTCGATCCGGCCACGATCACCACACGCGAGGATCTGGCCCGACTGCCCGTTCTGCGCAAATCCGAACTTGGCCGCTCTCAGGCAGCCACCCCTCCCTTTGGTGGATTTACCGCCATCGCACCCAGCGCGTTCGAGCATGTCTTTCAGTCGCCCGGCCCGATTTACGAGCCCGGCCGCACCACGCGCGACTGGTGGCGGGTGGGCCGGTTCCTGCATGCCTGCGGTATCGGCAAGGGGGACATCGTTCAGAACTGCTTTTCCTACCATATGACGCCTGCGGGCATGATCTTTGAAAGCGGCGCGCGGACGGTCGGGGCCACGGTGTTTCCCGCCGGTACCGGGCAGACCGAATTGCAGGTGCGCGCGGCGGCCGATCTGGGGGTGACGGCCTATGCGGGAACGCCCGATTACCTGAAGATCATCCTCGACAAGGCCGATGAGATGGGTGTGGACCTGTCACGTATCTCCAAGGCCGGTGTGGGTGGCGGCGCCCTGTTCCCGTCGCTGCGTCAGGAATACGCGGATCGGGGAATCACCTGCCTGCAAAATTACGCAACTGCGGATCTGGGCAATATCGCCTACGAATCCCCGGCGATGGAGGGCATGATCGTCGATGAGGGTGTGATCGTCGAAATTGTCACCCCCGGCACCGGCGATCCCGTTCCCGAAGGCGAGGTTGGCGAGGTCGTCGTGACCACGCTCAACCCTGACTACCCGCTGATTCGCTTTGCAACAGGTGATCTGTCGGCCGTTCTGCCGGGCATCAGCCCCTGTGGCCGCACCAACATGCGCATCAAGGGCTGGATGGGGCGCGCCGATCAGACCGCCAAGATCAAGGGCATGTTCGTGCGTCCCGAACAGGTGGCGGCCTTTGTTGCCCGCTTTGACGAGGTGTCCAAGGCGCGGGTCATCGTGACGCGTGAGAACGAAAAGGATGTGATGACGGTGCGGGTGGAATCAACCGTCGATGCCAGCGATGCCTATGAGGCGGCAGTGCGCGAAACGCTCAAGCTGCGGGGAATTGTCGAGGTTGTCGAACCGGGCAGTCTGCCCAATGACGGCAAGGTGATCGACGACCAGCGGAAATACGACTGACGTTGCCGACAGACCAACAGGAAAAGGGCCGCTCCCATGGGAAGCGGCCCTTTTTCATCAACCGGTTGGCGTATCTCAGCCCTGACGGGCCTTGAAGCGCGGCTGGGTCTTGTTGATGACATAGACACGGCCCTTGCGGCGCACGATACGGCAATCGCGATGGCGCGCTTTCAAAGAGCGAAGTGAGTTCTTGACCTTCATGGCCTCTCTCCTTGTTCGCGGCGCGATCGCGCCCCTGTTTTCGGTTCCGGTCACTCCCGAGGGGGGGAATGGTGGGCGTAACTGGGATTGAACCAGTGACCCCTTCGATGTCAACGAAGTGCTCTCCCGCTGAGCTATACGCCCGGAAATCGCAAGGGCGTCGCCAGATCCTGTGGGAAAGCGGCAACGCCCACGTCGCGCTTCTATAATCAGAGTCGCTTTTGGGTTCAAGAGGTTTTGCATTGGTGAAATGCTGTCTGGCGTGAAAAAATGACGAACCATGATGAGTCGCGAACCCTACACCCTGTTGCAGCCGGAAAAACGCCGGACCGCCACCATATTTGCCTCGCCCCATAGCGGGCGAGACTACCCCGCGTCCTTCAGGCGTTCATCGGTTCTGGATGAAACGACGCTGCGCTCGTCCGAGGATGCCTTTGTGGACCGGCTGTATGATTGTGCGCCGGAATTCGGGGCGCCGTTGCTTGCGGCGAACTTTCCGCGGGCATATGTCGATCTGAACCGCGCGCCGGATGAGCTGGACCCCGCACTGATCAAGGGGGTGGCGCGGCGGCGACATAATCCGCGCATCGCTTCGGGTCTGGGGGTCATCCCCAGGGTGGTGGCGCAAGCCCGCGAGATCAGGCAGGGCAAGATCAGCCTGGTCGAGGCCAGGCGCCGTCTGCGCAATTGCTATCACCCGTATCACGACCGTCTGAAGCGTCTGGTCGAGGAAACCGAGCAGGCCTTTGGTCAGGTCATTCTGTTCGACTGTCACTCGATGCCGCACGAGGCGCTGGTTTCGACCTCTTATGCCTATGACAGCAGGCCCGAAATCGTGCTTGGCGATCGTTACGGCGCGGCCTGTGCCGCACCCATCATTGACGAGGTCGAACGGATCTTTCGTGCCGCCGGGCTGAGGGTGTCGCGCAACCTGCCTTTTGCCGGCGCATATGTAACCCAGCAATATGGCTGGCCTTCTCTTGGCCGTCACGCCATCCAGATTGAAATAGACCGTTCCCTGTACATGGACGAAACCAGGGTCGAGCCACGCGCGGATTTCGAGGAATTCCGTACCTTGATGAGGGGGATCGTTTCCGACCTCGTCAGACTGGGCGAAGGTCGGGTCAGGCTGGCCGCAGAGTAGACCCGGCCTGACGCGGGGGCAGATCGGCAAGAATGTCCAGGGCTGCCTGCCGGGGATCTGGGGCTTGCCAGATGGGGCGGCCGACAACGACATGATCGGCGCCCGCCGCAATGGCCGCCCGGGGGGTCGCAATGCGCTTTTGGTCGTCGTGGCTGGTACCGGCCGGCCTGACGCCAGGGGTGACGATCAGCTTGCCCGAGGATTCGTCCAGAGCGCGGATTCGCGCGGCCTCGCGCGGCGAGGCAATGATACCATCGGCCCCGGCGGCCATCGCCCGGCGCGCCCTTTCGACCACCAGATCGTCCAGTGCGCCCGGTTTGACGAGGGCTGCGTCCAGGTCGGCACGATCAAGCGAGGTCAGGATCGTCACCGCCAGAATCCGGGTCGGGCGATCTCGTCGTCCGGCGACGGCTGCCCTGACGACGTGAGGGTCACCATGGACAGTCAGGAAATCGAGGTCGTACCTGGCAAGCCCGCGCACGGCATTTTCGATGGTCGCGCCGATGTCGAAAAGCTTCATGTCCAGGAATACGCGCTTGCCGGCCTGTTTCAGTTCGTCCGCCAGGGCGAGGCCGCCGCCGGTCAACATCCCCAGCCCGATCTTGTAAAAGGATACGCTGTCGCCAAGCCGCTGCACGAGGTCAAGCGCGTCCAGCGCGTTGGGCAGGTCGAGGGCGACAATAAGACGGTCGTCGGCGTGCTGATCCTGGGTGTCGTTCATGGGGATGGCTCCTCTGTTGCGTCGTGAATCGCTGCCCGTGCAGCGGCTGTCAAGCGTGAGGGATGAGTATTTTTGCAAAGAAGAAGGCATCTTCTCGATGTGCTGTGGTAGTTCAGCGGCGCCCGGGTGGAACGTCGGGGAAAGATTCGGATTTTTTCAGGCGGTAACGCCCTTGTCATCGGGGCGCGATCTACCCATCTCAGACAGGGAAGGCCTGCTGCCGAACGTGCCGATTCCGGGCGTTGCAAGGCGGGCGCTTGTGAAAGGAGACTGCCATGAACTTGGAAAAGTTCACCGAACGGTCGCGCGGGTTCATCCAGGCCGCACAGACCATCGCCATGCGCGAAAACCACCAGAGAATTCTGCCCGAGCACCTGCTCAAGGCGCTGATGGATGACGAAGAGGGGCTTTCCTCGAATCTGATTTCGGCTGCCGGGGGTGACCCGAATCTCGTGCGCGGTGCGGTCGAGACCGCAATCCGCAAGATCCCCCAGGTTTCGGGCGCGGGCGATCAGATCTATGTCGATACCCAGACCGCCAAGGTGCTGGACGAGGCCGAAAAGATTGCCAAGAAGGCTGGCGACAGTTTCGTGCCTGTCGAACGCATCCTGACGGCGTTGTGCATCGTGCGCTCGGCGGCGAAAGAGGCGCTGACGGCGGGCGGTGTTACCGCGCAGGCCCTGAACGAGGCGATCAACAATGTCCGCAAGGGGCGCACCGCGGATTCTGCCAATGCCGAAGAGGGGTATGACGCGCTCAAGAAATACGCGCGCGACCTGACCGAGGCTGCTGCCGAGGGCAAGATCGACCCGATCATCGGCCGTGACGACGAAATCCGCCGCACCATGCAGGTGCTTTCGCGCCGGACCAAGAACAACCCGGTTCTGATTGGCGAACCCGGTGTTGGTAAAACCGCCATTGTCGAGGGGCTGGCCCTGCGCATCGTCAATGGCGATGTGCCGGAATCGCTCCAGAACAAGAAGCTGCTGGCCCTTGATATGGGCGCGCTGATTGCGGGTGCGAAATATCGCGGTGAATTCGAGGAACGCCTCAAGGCGGTTCTGTCCGAGGTGACGGCCGCCGCGGGCGAGATCATCCTGTTCATTGACGAGATGCACACCCTCGTGGGCGCCGGCAAGACCGACGGTGCTATGGATGCCAGCAACCTGCTGAAACCTGCGCTCGCGCGTGGCGAGCTGCACTGCGTCGGCGCGACCACGCTGGACGAATACCGCAAATATATCGAAAAGGATGCGGCCCTTGCCCGGCGGTTCCAGCCGATCCTCATCGAGGAGCCCACCGTCGAGGACACGATCAGCATTCTGCGCGGCATCAAGGAGAAATACGAACTCCACCACGGGGTGCGGATTTCCGACAGTGCGCTGGTGGCGGCGGCGACGCTTTCGCATCGCTACATCACCGACCGGTTCCTGCCTGACAAGGCCATCGACCTTGTGGACGAGGCCGCCAGCCGGCTGAGGATGGAGGTCGACAGCAAGCCCGAGGAACTGGACGCGCTGGATCGCCAGATCCTGCAGCTGCAGATCGAGGCCGAGGCCCTGCGCAAGGAGGACGACAAGGCCAGCAAGGACCGTCTGGAAAAGCTGGAAAAAGAGTTGTCCGAACTGCAGGAACAGTCGGCCGAGATGACGGCCCGCTGGCAGGCCGAACGTGCCAAGCTGGAAGAGGCGCGCGATCTGAAGGAACAGCTTGACCGCGCTCGCGCCGAACTGGACCAGGCCAAGCGCGAGGGCAACCTGCAAAAGGCGGGCGAGCTGTCCTATGGCGTGATCCCGGATCTCGAAAAGAAACTGGCCGAGGCCGAGGCACGTCAGGAAAGCATGATGGTCGAAGAGGCCGTCCGCCCCGAGCAGATCGCCGAGGTCGTCGAACGCTGGACCGGCATCCCGACCAGCAAGATGCTGGAAGGCGTGCGTGAAAAGCTGCTCAAGATGGAAGAAGAGCTGGGCAAGCGTGTCATCGGCCAGGAGGCCGCGGTTCAGGCCGTTTCCAACGCCGTGCGGCGTGCGCGTGCCGGGCTGAACGACCCGAACCGCCCGCTGGGCAGCTTCCTGTTCCTGGGGCCGACCGGCGTCGGCAAGACCGAGCTGACCAAGGCGTTGGCCGAATACCTGTTCGACGACGAACACGCGATGGTGCGCATCGATATGTCCGAGTTCATGGAAAAACACTCGGTCGCGCGCCTGATCGGTGCCCCGCCGGGCTATGTCGGTTATGACGAGGGCGGCGTGCTGACCGAGGCCGTGCGCCGCAGGCCCTATCAGGTGATCCTGTTCGACGAGGTCGAAAAGGCGCACCCGGATGTGTTCAACGTGCTGCTGCAGGTTCTCGATGACGGCGTGCTGACCGATGGTCAGGGCCGCACCGTGGACTTCAAGCAGACGCTGATCATCCTGACGTCGAACCTTGGCAGCCAGGCCCTCAGCCAGCTGCCCGAAGGAACCGATGTCGAGCAGGCCAAGGCCGACGTGATGAATGCGGTGCGGGCACATTTCCGCCCCGAATTCCTGAACCGTCTGGACGAGATCGTGATCTTCGATCGCCTCAGCCGCGATGACATGACCGCGATCGTCGATATCCAGCTGGGTCTGCTGGAAAAACGTCTGGCCGCGCGCAAGATCGGGATCGAGGTCGATGATGCTGCCCGCAAATGGCTGGCTGATCGTGGCTATGACCCGGTCTATGGTGCTCGTCCGCTGAAACGCGTGATCCAGAAGGAATTGCAGGATCCGCTGGCCGAACTGCTGCTGAGCGGCGAGGTCATGGATGGCGACACCATCAAGGTCACGGCCGACGAAAACGGGCTGGTCGTGAACGGCAAGTCGTTGCACTGACGCTTTTCACAACCGTGCGATGTGGCAAAAAGAGGACGGGCCCCGGTCGATTGATCGGGGTCTTTCCTGTCGGTTTGGTGATTGGGCGGAAATGACGTAGGGTATCTGTCATTCATGAGCGGTGTTAACCATGATCAGAAGGATCGACACACTCTTGTCCGAATATGGCGAAAGCCATCGGAACCCCGTGAACAAAGGGATTCACTGGGTGTGTGTTCCGCTCATCGCCTGGAGTCTGATGGCCTTGTTGTGGTCTCTGCCGGTTCCCGGTGCTTTTTCCGGCGTGGCGGGGCTGAACTGGCTGACGATCATCCTTGCGCCGGTTCTTGTCTATTATCTCGTGCTTTCGCCCACGCTGGCGGTGGGGTTCTTTTTCCTGGCTCTGATCGGTGTGGCGCTGATCCGGGCTTACGAGACAAGCATCATGTTCCCCTTGTGGGAATTTGCGCTGGTCCTGTTCGTTCTGGGCTGGGTCGGCCAGTTCCTGGGCCATGCTGTCGAGGGCAACAGGCCGTCCTTTTTCAAGGATATCCGATTCCTGCTGATCGGCCCGGCCTGGCTGTTGCATCTGGTATACAGGTGGATGAACGTCCCCTACTGAGGCTCAGTTCAGCCCCAGCGCGTCGCGCACGATCGAATCAAGCAGCGCCTCGACCTTTTTCATCTCGCCTTCGGGAAAGGTATCATGCCCGACGACGGTCTTGTCCGGCTCGGCTACCGTTGCATATACGAATATGCGGTAGGGGCAGAAATTGATGTTCCTGGGATCGGCCTCCATCATTTCACGCGACAGGGTTGCCGAGCAGAAGTTGAAGATGCGCGCCTCGCGATACACCCGTCTGGTCGCACCGACATCCTTGGCCGTGCGGTCGAGCATCTCTCCGACGTGGTTCACGTTGTCGATCTTGTAGCCGCGACCGATGATTTCGTTTTCTACCGAGAACAGCACGTCCTCGACATCTTCGTTGACGGTATAGGTGACGGGTTGTCCCGCAGGCGCGGGGCCGGACATGAAAGCCCCGGCCGTGACCGCCGCCATCAATAGACGCATCACACGCATCATTTCCCTCCCCAGGTCGAAGCGCAGCTTTGCCGATGATCGGTTCTTCCACCATAGGGCCGTGTTCGGCGGGCTGCGTCAAGGTGTCTGTTCAAAACTGTTCAACGCATTTGTGAGGGGGGTTGTTTTGATTTCCGGTTCTGACAACCTTACCAACGGTGGAAATCCGCCCCGAGAAGAGGCGGCAATAATATGGGAAGATGAACATGGCCTGTCGTTTCAAGACCGATCTGCGGGAATCGGATGTTACCCCGGAAAGAGATTTCATCAACCGCCGCGCGCTGATGACCGGCGCGGGGGCGATCATGGCCTCTGGCGTGATGGGGGGTCAGGCAGTGGCACGCGGCAAATATGATGTCGATGCCAAGCCCAACAGTTTCAAGGATATCACCAGCTACAACAATTTCTACGAATTCGGCACCGGCAAGGGTGATCCTGCCAGATATGCGGGCCGGTTGACGACGCGCCCCTGGAGCGTGCGCATCGACGGAATGGTGGACAAGCCGGGCAGCTATGCGCTGGAGGATATCCTGAAGGGCATGACAATCGAGCAGCGCATCTATCGGTTTCGCTGTGTCGAGGCCTGGTCGATGGTGGTTCCCTGGGATGGGTTCCAGTTATCCGACCTGTTGAGCCGGGTCGGCGTGCAGGGCGGCGCGCGCTATGTGGCGTTCGAGACCCTTGTGCGGCCTTCCGAGATGCCGGGGCAGAAATCGGCGATTCTGGACTGGCCCTATCGCGAGGGGCTGCGGCTGGACGAGGCCATGCATCCGCTGACGATGATTGCCACCGGCATATATGGAAAGGATCTGCCCAATCAGAATGGTGCGCCGCTGCGTCTGGTGGTGCCGTGGAAATATGGGTTCAAGTCGATCAAGTCGATCGTGCGCATCACTCTGACCGACACGATGCCCCAGACCACCTGGAACATGCAGAATCCGCGTGAATACGGATTCTATTCCAATGTGAACCCGACCGTCGATCATCCGCGCTGGTCGCAGGCCTCGGAACGGCCGATCGGTGGCGGCCTGTTCGCGCGCCGCCGTCCGACATTGATGTTCAATGGCTATGCCGATCAGGTCGCGGGGCTGTACCGCGGCATGGATCTGAAAAAGAACTTCTGATGGAGGGGTTCAAGCGCCGCATCAATGCCGTGATCCGACGGCTCCCGGCCTGGCCGCTGTATGTGCTGGGGCCCGTTCCGGCAGTCGTCTATTTCTATTGGGCGGTCACGAACCAGCTGGGGGCCGATCCCCTGATCATGCTGGAACGCCAGCTTGGGCGCTGGGCGTTGCAGTTGCTCATGCTGACGCTGCTGGTCACCCCGTTACGCAGGATGGTGGGGGTGAACCTGCTGAAGTTTCGCCGTGCCTTCGGATTGCTGAGCTTTGCCTATGTCGTGCTGCATCTGATGACATGGCTGGTCCTGGACAAGCAGTTCTTCTGGGACGAGATCCTGCGCGATCTCTACAAGCGGCCCTATATCGTGCTCGGGATGACGGGATTCGTGATTCTTCTTCCTCTGGCGGCCACATCGAACGGGTGGTCGATTCGCCGGATGGGGCCGGTTGCCTGGCGGCGCCTGCATCAGCTGAGCTACGGGGCGGTCCTGCTGGGCGCGGCTCATTATCTGCTGGTGGTCAAGGCATGGCCGCCCAGGCCGGTCGTGTATGCCACGCTTGCCGTGATGCTGATTCTGCTGCGATTCCCCTGGAGCCGACTGCGGGAGGGCCTGAATTCGGCGGTCAGGGCCGGAAAATCGGCCTGAGGAATCGATTCACGGCCCTGGATGGCGATTCACGGCCGTGATTCCACCCTTTGCGAGGGGTGAGTCTGTGGATAACTCGACCGGCGGCTGGTTCCGGCCGTCTGCACCCATAATCTTGTTTCAAAACGAGGGTGTTTTTTGTTGTTTTCAAAAGCAAAACCGCAAAATCTGGAGGGCGACAGGGGCGTGCGGAAAAAAATGAAGGTTTTTTGAAAAAAGGTCTTGCGGTGCCCCCGATCAATCCGTAAATACCCCTTCACCGGCGGGGCGAAACACTCCACGGTAACGAAAACAGAGACAAGTCGAGCGGCGGGCGCGCCAAGGAATACAGGCGCTACCAAGGTTTTTTGTCGCTGAGCTCTTTGAAATTGATGGTATCTGAAGAGATATGTGGGCGGTTTGGTCGTAATCGACGGACAAACTTCTACATATCGACTTCCTAGGACTTCGGTTCGATGATGGAAGGTCAGCTTCACTGTTTGGCGGCTTTCGGTTTCTTCTGAAACCTGAAGCACAACAAACAGATGACTGTACCGGGGTCACACCCGGTACGATGTGCAGAGGTTCGAACGTCAAGGATAAGCTGGTAACAGCTTTTCAACTTGAGAGTTTGATCCTGGCTCAGAACGAACGCTGGCGGCAGGCCTAACACATGCAAGTCGAGCGCTTCACTTCGGTGAGGAGCGGCGGACGGGTTAGTAACGCGTGGGAACGTACCCTTTAGTACGGAATAGCCTCTGGAAACGGAGAGTAATACCGTATACGCCCTTCGGGGGAAAGATTTATCGCTAAAGGATCGGCCCGCGTCTGATTAGATAGTTGGTGGGGTAATGGCCTACCAAGTCGACGATCAGTAGCTGGTTTGAGAGGATGATCAGCAACACTGGGACTGAGACACGGCCCAGACTCCTACGGGAGGCAGCAGTGGGGAATCTTGGACAATGGGCGAAAGCCTGATCCAGCCATGCCGCGTGAGTGATGAAGGCCCTAGGGTCGTAAAGCTCTTTCGCCAGGGATGATAATGACAGTACCTGGTAAAGAAACCCCGGCTAACTCCGTGCCAGCAGCCGCGGTAATACGGAGGGGGTTAGCGTTGTTCGGAATTACTGGGCGTAAAGCGC
>JASBSZ010000046.1 GCA_030148665.1 Alphaproteobacteria bacterium | reverse complement strand
GTGCCGTTCGAGAAATACGCAAATGCCGCGAAGAGCCTGCTGAAGCCGTCCTCCGCGGCCCGCGCGGTCTATTCCGGCGCGAAAAACATCGAGCGTGTGGACAAGCTGATCCAACTGGCCGGCAAAGCCGTGGGCATGCAGCATCCGAGCATCGATGAAACTGTGGCGATCGTCGACGAGAAGCTGGCCAGGAACCGTCAGGACGGCTGACTGGTCCCGGCAATCGGGACGGGCCGACCTTTCCGGCCCGGACAACTTTTTGACAATATATTCGCGGGCGGCTCTCTCTGAAGCCGCCCGATTTTCATGGCCCTCGCCAAGTCGGCTTCGTATCCCCTGGCCGCCGGACACCGCCCTTGACGCTTGCCTGCTGATAAAGCGCCGAAAACCCACATGACCGGTCCGCCCCGACAAGCAGACCGGATTCGGCGCAACTTCGAAAATCTCTTGATAAAGTTCCCTCGCAAACCCATTTCGTGGGTTGACGGAGAGGCGCTTCTTGCTTAATCACGCCTCACCTTTGGCGGGGTAGCTCAGGTGGTTAGAGCAGCGGAATCATAATCCGCGTGTCGGGGGTTCAAGTCCCTCCTCCGCTACCAGGTTTTCGCAAATGGAACCCAGGAACCCGGCCCACCGCATGCCTGCGCGAGCTTGTGAGGGCGGATTGCCGGCTCGGCACTGAATCGCGGGGGATCGACCGGCCGAGGCGATCGGCGCGGTTGCGCCTCGCCTGTCGGTGTCTTGGAATGGCCGGCTCGTTACTGGCGACCCCTGAAGGACTCGAACCCTCAACCTGCTGATTAGAAGTCAGCCGCTCTATCCAGTTGAGCTAAGGGGCCAGCCGTATTGCCCGGCCGATGGCGTCTGGCCGGGCTGTGCGTTGATTGTCGGGCCGATACGCGCTGCCGCGTCGGATCGGCGGGATGATGTGCCCTTGTCCGGGATCAATGGGTCCAGGCCATGCGGCGGTCATGGGCGAAATTGTCGCCATAGCCCGTGCGACGCACCACGTGGCGGCGCTCGTGCGCGGGCTGCACGATATAGTCGATCCCGTGCTCGCGTGCGTATTTCTCGGCCGCCTCGCGCGTTTCAAAACGCAGCCTGACCTGGCTTAGCGTGTCGGACGAGCTGGTCCACCCCATCAGCGGATCGATGCCGCGTGCCGCCGCGGGGTCGAATTCGAGGATCCAGTTCCGTGTTCTGGCCTTGCCGGACTGCATCGCATTTCGGGCAGGTTTGTAGATACGCGCGAGCATGTGGAAAACTCCTCTCTCTCGTTGTGCCGTTTATCGGCAAAGCCGGGGTGCGGTGCAAGAGGATTTTGAGACGATGAAGCAGCGATTGCCGCCCGAGGGCAGGGGAGCGAGGGGTGGGGTGGGTGGTGTCTGCCCCCGCGGCGGCAATCCTGACTGCTGCTTGCACGGACAGATGACATGATCCTGAAGGCGAGGGCAAGAAAAATATATGCTTAAGTTGTATTATTTTTCGCATGCTCTCCCGGTGATTTTAACGTGATCTTTACCGGTTGCCGATACCCGGCCGATTCCCCCAATGAAAGACGGCGCCCGATCGGGGCGCCGTCCGGTTTTTCGCGATCTCCCCCTCAGAAGTTGAGCGAGATATCCTTGTGATCCGATCCGCACCAGGCCAGATACAGCGCCTGTTCGCGGGTCAGCTCTTCCTGCGAGCGGATGCCCAGCGTCGGCGTGATCGCCTTGAGGAAGGTCTCGAGGCCGGGCCGCAACGTCTTTTCAGCCTCGGCACGCCAGGCCTTCTGCGATTCATAGGCCTTCATCGCCTTGTCATACTGCTTGAGCGCGCGGCTGAGCTTGGGCTTGCGCTTTTTCAGTACGCGGCGTGCCTTGGAGAGCGCCGACTTGATCTTGGAGGTTCCAGCCACCTTGGTCAGCTTGCGCTCGATCTCGCGGATATGGGCGGCGGTCTTTTTCGGATCGCCCGTGTCGATCTCGGTCTTGAGCGACCTGAGCTCGCCGTCGAGGGCCATGAAGGCCGGCGTCGCGTTCAGGATCTCCAGCGCCCGCTGCGGGCCCGAATAGGCCTTGTCGGCATTGCGGCGATAGTCGACGCGGGCCTTCTTCTCGGCACCGTTGACCTTCTGGAAGGCATTGTAGACCTTTTCCCAGTCGGCGGGAATCTTGGCCTTTTCCTGCGCGATCTCGGCTTCGAGGCGCTTGATCTCGGCCCGGTCCCTGGCCTTTTCGGCTTCGCTGTCGCCACGGCCGGACTGGCTGAGAAAGACCTTCAGCTCCTTGACCCGTTCTTCGGCGGTGCGGATCTGTTTCTGCAGCCCGCGCACATAGGTCAGACGCTCGCGATAGGCGGGCGACATTTCCTTGACCTGCTTTTCCAGAACAAAGGCCTGGTCGAACAGGGCGATCGCATCGCCTGCCGCCTTGAACGAAGATTTCAGATCATTGGCCAGCGCGGGCGGCAGATTGCCCAGATCGATACGCTGTGCCGCCTCGATGGCCGTGCGCGTGACGCCGTTATCCGCGCGCAACTTGTCCTCGACATATTGTTCGAGGCAATATTGCAGCTTGGGGTTGCGCGGTGGCGGCGACACGTCGGACAGGAATTTCACCCTGTTGGGCAGATAGTTCACCAGCGGCGGATTCAACGCGACGATCCCCAGCGCAATCAGCTGCAGGATGATGAACGGGATGACCCCGCGATACATCGAAACCGTCCTGACGATCGCCGGCGCGACCCCGCGCAGGTAGAACAGCGCGAAACCGAAAGGCGGCGTCAGGAACGACGTCTGCATGTTCAGCCCGATAATCACGCCAAGCCACACGGCGGTCACGTTGGCGCTGGGATCGGCCAGCAGGATCGGGGCCACGATGGGCACGACGACGACCGAAATCTCGATGAAGTCGATAAAGAAACCCAGGATGAAGATGACCCCCATCACCACCCAGAACTTGGTCCAGAAGCCGCCGGGCAGGGTTTCGAGGAAATTGCGCACCAGCTCTTCGCCGCCAAAGGCGCGGAAACCGGTGGTCAGGATGGCCGCACCCATCAGGATGATGAAAACCAGCGAGGTCGTCTTGGCGGTCTCGACCATCACCGAATGCATGGTATTGTCGATGCGGATGGCGCGCAGCCCGCTCCAGACCAGCGCGGCGATCAGCGTCAGCGAGGCAATGATGCCGATGATGATGCCGATCAGGTCATAGGTGGTGTTGATGCGCTTGATGTTCATCTCGAAATTCGACAGCGCGAAATACAGCACCGCGACCGACGCCAGCGCCAGCAGTGCCGGCCAGTATCGGCGGCGGTTGCTTTCGGGCAGCCGATAGCCGGCCATCACCATCGCGCCGGCCGAACCGATCGCGCCGGCCTGGTTCACCGTGGCAACACCCAGGATGATCGAACCCAGCACCAGAAAGATCAGCGTCAGCGGCGGCACCAGGGCCAGCGCGACCCTTTTCGCGAAATCCAGGTCAAACCCGCCCTCGCGGTGGACGGCGGGGGCCGATTTCGGCCTGAGCAGGGCGAAACCGAGGATATAGACCATGTACAGACCCACCAGCACCAGACCCGGCGCCAGCGCCCCCATGAACATCTCGCCGGCGCTGGTCGATGTCACCTCGAAGATCGACGGCATCGACAGCTCGCCAGTGGCCTGCTTGTACATGATGGTGCGCAGGTTGCCGGCCTGGTCGGTTGCCGATGACAGCTGGTCGGCCAGGATGATCAGCACGATGGATGGCGGGATGATCTGCCCCAACGTGCCCGACGCGGCGATGGTCCCGGTCGCCAGAGAATGGGAATAGTTGTTGCGCAGCATCGCCGGCAGGCTGATCAGCCCCATCGCGACCACGGTTGCGCCCACGATCCCGGTCGTCGCCGCCAGCAGCGCACCCACGAACACCACCGAGATGCCCAGACCGCCGGGCACGGGGCCGAACAGCTGGGCCATGGTGACCAGCAGGTCCTCGGCGATGCGCGATTTCTGCAGCATGATCCCCATGAAGATGAACAGCGGCACGGCGATCAACGTGTCTCGTTGTGGGACCCAATAGACACTTCGCAGGTTCGTCACGCCAGCCGACAGCCATTGCCATGGCGTGCCGGTAAAGAAATACGCCCCCGGATCGCCGGTTGCGATCAGCCCGGCCGCACCGGCCAGAAGGATGGTCATGATAGACGCGCCCGGCAAGGCAAAGGCCACCGGAAAACCTGACCCCAGCGCCAGCGCCATGAGCACCATCAGGGTGACGAGAAAGAAAACTTCCATTGGTCTGTTCCTTGTCAGGCTGCGGCTTCGGAGGAAACTTCACGATGGCCCGGCTCTCCCCGGGCGTCGGCGACGGCCTCGAAGAAGAACGAGACGAACTCGATCAGCATGGTCGCGGCGAAAATGCCCAGAAAGGCCGCCATCTCGTATTTCACATAAAGGCCCAGCCCCCCGGTCTGGGTGACCTCGAAATTCAGCACCGGCCCGTTCATGATCGATTCCTTGCCGTCAAGGCCGACCATCAGGATCACCGCCGCCGTGGGAATGCCCAGCAACATCGTGCCGAAGGCATTGAACAGGCCCTTCTTGCGCAGACTGAAATTGGTGTAGAAGATATCCACCCGGACATGCCCCTCTTCATAGAGGGTATAGGCGGAGGCCAGCAGGAACAGCGCCGAATACCAGTAGCGCACCAGATCGTCCATGAAGGCCTGCTGATAGGAAAAGACAAAGCGCGTGATCACGATCAACAGCTCGGCGCTGATGATCATCAGGGCCAGCCAGTGGAATCCCAGCGCCCGGCGCTTGAACGTGGCCAGCACGAAACCCAGGATCAGCAGCGGGAAATGGATGTAGAGGCCGACGAAATCGGGCCTCTGGAACAGCAACGTCGTCGGTCGGTCGAGGAACAGGTCGAAAATCTTTTCCACCCGCATGAAGGCAACCGTGATGTCGGCAATGCCAATGAACAGGATTGCAAAGAAAAAGCCGCGCAGCAGAAACATGTTGGCGCCGTGTATCCGGCGCGCATCCCATCTGAGGGCGACATCGGGGCTGCGCAGCGGATAGGAAATCGCCGCGCCGATGAACAACACATACACGATTGCCGGGATCAGGCCATCCATCCGCCCGGCCAGCAGCGCCATCGGCCCCTCGAGTCCGAATGCCAGAATGAGGATGTTGTTGACCAGCAGCGCCGCCAGCGCCCCCAGAATGGCCCAACCCAGGCCGCGCACCAGCGGCGCCGGATTGCCGAGCCGCTCGATCTCGTCGGCTGTGTCCATTTCAGACATGCTCCCCCCAATGCTCCAAAAGAGCGGGGCCCGAAAGCCCCGCTCGATATCGTCCTGGTCTCGAGATCAGTTGTCCCCAATTCCGAGAACCCGGTTGCGCTGCTGCACGAAGACGCCCTGCATCTGGGCCATCATGCCGCCGATTTCGCGCATCGCCTTCTGGAAGGCATCGTCCACCTCGGTCGCCAGTTTCGACTTGGCGCGGGTTTCGGCGAACACTTCCTGTGCCGCCTCGCCGAAGGCATCCCAGATGTCGTCGTTGTACTGCTTGACGACGACGCCATGGTCGTTGACCAGTTTCTGCAGATACTCGCCGTTCTTGGCCTGGGTTTCCTCGAACTGGTTGGCGTTCTCGGCGTAGCAGGCGGTGGTGATCACGTCCTTTTCCCAATCGCTCAGGCTTTCCCACCACGACTTGTTCATGCCGAAGGCGAGGTTGGCGTTGGGCTCGTGCATGCCGGCCATGTAGTAATACTTGGTCACTTCATAGAACTTCATGAAGTAGTCGTTGTAGGGGCCGACCCATTCGGTCGCGTCGATGGCGCCGGACACGAGGTTCTGATAGATCTGGCCGCCGGGCAGCGAGACCGTCGAGACGCCGAGTTTCGACATCACCGTTCCGCCGAGGCCGGGGATGCGCATCTTCAGGCCCTTGAAGTCCTCGGGGCTGTTGATTTCCTTGTTGAACCAGCCGCCGGCCTGGGTGCCGGTGGCGCCGCAGGGCAGGGCCTTGAGGCCAAAGCTGCCGGAAACCTTGTCCCACAGCGCCTGGCCGCCGCCGAACTTGATCCAGGCGTTCCATTCGTCAACCGTCATGCCGAAGGGAACGGCGGTGAAATAGGCGAATGCCGGATCCTTGCCGACCCAGTAGTAATCGGCGGCGATATAGGCCTGGCTGTTGCCCGAGGCGACCTCGTCGAACGAATCGAACGCTTTCACGCGCTCGTTGGCGGCGAAATAGTTGGTCTGGATCTTGCCCTCGGACAGGGTGGTGATGTTCTTGGCAAGGCGCTGCGCCGAAGTGCCCAGCCCAGGGAAATCCCGCGGCCAGGTCGACACGATGTTCATTTCCCTGCGGCCCTGGGCAATCGCCGGGGCAGCCAGTGCTGCGGTGCCAACGCCGGCAAGAGCGGCTCCTCTAAGAAATTTACGACGTTCCATTGATTATGAGTCCTCCGTGTTTCTCATATTTATTATCCTGGGCGGTGGTGGCTGTAGGCTCGCTCAGCAGTGCGATGGGCTCCCTCCGCTGGCGGCATCTTGCATTAGGGTCGAGACTCAATCAGGTCCACCACAAAATAATAGCTGCGATTTCGATCGCTGCGAGGAAGTTTCTGAGTAGTTTGTCGTATCGGGTTGCGATACGCCGGTAGTCTTTGAGGGCGCAAAACGCGCGTTCGATCATGT
>JASBSZ010000035.1 GCA_030148665.1 Alphaproteobacteria bacterium | reverse complement strand
TCGGGCACATGCAACTGTTCAGGCTGGTCAGACCAACCGGCGACGGCCCAGTCCAAGGGACGGGGTGAAAACCCCGGGCGGGCGCTCGGGCTCGTCGCCGGGAGCATCATGCCACAGATTCAATAGACAAGGCGGGCGCTTTGGCGCCCCCCTCGGGACGGACGCTGCCCTCAACTCGCGACGGAACCCAAAACAGGAGCGCTCACCCGGTGAAACGCCCCGGGCGAGGGGTTGAAATTCAGCTCTTGCCTTCCAGCAGCTGGTCCATCGTCACCGAGGGCTGGGCACAGCCGGCCTCGCCCACGATGCGGGCGGGCACGCCGGCGACCGTCTTGCAGGGCGGCACGTCCTTGAGCACGACCGAGCCCGCCGCGATGCGCGTGCAATAGCCGACCCGGATATTGCCCAGCACCTTGGCGCCGGCGCCAATCAGCACGCCGTCCTCGATCTTGGGGTGGCGGTCGCCATCTGCCTTGCCCGTGCCCCCCAGGGTGACCGAGTGCAGCATCGACACATTGTCGCCCACCACTGCCGTTTCGCCGATGACGATGGAATGGGCGTGGTCGATCATGATGCCCTGCCCGATCCGCGCCGCCGGGTGAATGTCGATGCCGAACATTTCCGACACCCGCATCTGCACGAAATAGGCCAGCTCGCGCCGCCCGCTCTGCCACAGCCAATGGGCCACGCGGTAGGCCTGAATGCCCTGAAACCCCTTGAAGAACAGCATCGGCTGGATGAAACGGTGACAGGCCGGGTCGCGTTCATAGACGGCCACGATATCGGCGCGCGCGGCGGCGCCCAGGCTTTCGTCGCGGCGATAGGCCTCGTCCACGATCTCGCGCATGATCTGGTCGGGCATCTCGCCCGAGGCCAGCTTCAGCGACATGCGAAAGGCCAGCGCGCGTTCCAGGCTGTCATGGTGCAGAATACCGCTATGCACCAGCCCGCCGAGAATCGGCTCGTGCTCGACGATCTCATGGGCCTCCTGCCGGATCCTGTCCCATACCGGATCGAAATCCGCCAGTTTCGCCTTGCTCTCGGCCATCGCGCTTCCCCGAATGCATGATCCCCGACCCCAGTACATATGGAAAATCCGGTGAACGTAAAGCCCCCTGAAGCGATTGTGACCTTCCCGCAACCTCAGCAACAACCCCGGGATGCCCCCCTTCAGCACCCCGGCCCCGGGTTGCGGTCCAGTACCGCCGCCTGCAGGACCATCATCAGACAGGCCGCGTAATCCGCGTCATCCAGCCAGGGCTCATCGGCGCTGGGCCAGCGCGCGGCAGCGCTTTCAAGGCAACCCGCACCCCACCGGGGATGGGCGCGGGAGGTGCGCGCGACATGCCGCTCGGCCCGATCGGCGGCCTCCAGCATGTCAGCCAGGACCGCACCCCGCCGTTCGCGAGGGGCCGCCAGCAACACCCGCGCCGCCGCCACCAGATCGCCATGCAGCAGACGGCGCATCACAGCGCACGCGGCATCGTCAACTCGACCAGATGGATCGCCAGCCGCACCGTGCCAGACGCAAAACTGCCCCCCAGCGCCGTCAGCTCCAGCGGCGTGTCGGCCCAATAGGTCACGGGCTGGCCCGTCAGCCCCCGCAGCCACGAGCCCACCCCCAGCCCCAGCCCGCTGCCATAGCGGTTGGTAGACCCGGCAACCCCCAGCTCCCAGCCCGTCAGGCCGGTGCCGGTGATCGCCGCCGTCACCCGGCCCGTCACCCCGATCACCTGCGCCCCATTGGGGATGACCACGCTCGTCGTATTGCTGGCGCCTGCCGAAATCACATGGTCGAACTCGATCACCCGATGCAGCGTCGCCGCCCCCCCGCTTGAGACCGCCAGCGCATCCTCGCGCCAGTCGCTGCCATCAAACAGTGCCAGCCGCCCCGTATCGACGACCCAGGCCCGCCAGCCCGCGCGCGGGGTGACAAACACCCAGCCGCCGTTCGAGCCGACCGCGACCTTGCCCGCCTGCCCGTTCCAGGCGTTCACCGCGCCTGTGGGCACCGCATAGGCCAGCCCCTCGCCCACCACCGCCGGCGGGGTCGTGGTCACCAGCGATTCCAGCCGCAGCTGCGCCAGCGCGTCCAGCCGCGCCAGCGCCTCGTTCACTGTCACATGTTTCTGCGCCTGCGCCGCTGCCAGCAGAGGCAGGGCGAAATTCACCGTATCAGCCATTGATCAAGATCCTCGCAAAATGTCCGGGGCCAAATCTTTCGGAAATCTGGGCCACCTCGATATCGAATGGCGGGGCCACACCATCCGCCGCCTGATCCGCCGCCGTATAAATCCAGCCGGGCGCGCCGACACTGGCCTCGAGCAGCAGCGCGCCTGCCTGCATGACGCGCAGCACATAGGCCTCGAACGCCTCGCCCAGCGGCACATCGGGCAAGTCCCAGTTGTCGCCATCGATGCGCGTGCGCCGCACCCAGTTCAGCGTCAGATCCCCCGCCGCGTTGCGCGTAGCCCGCAGATGGCAGGGCGCATAGGGTTTCAGCCCCACCCCCGCAAAGGCCAGCACCTCGTGCAGGTAAGAGGCATCGTCATAGGGCCGCTGCGCCGGGCCGATGCGATAGTGGCGCGCGATATTGCGCAGCCCCGGCGGCAGGTCGATCTGTGCGACCGCGCCATCCAGCAGCACGAACCAGCTGCCCACCGGCCAGGCATCGGGGATCAGCCCGTCACTGCCCGCCTGCCCGCGCAGCAGACGCCGCAATTCCCACTCGCCGGGGCCGACCGCCGCCGCCTCGGCAAACTGGAACAGTTCCCAGTTGTCGCCATCGCCGCTGCCGATCGCCGCCAGATTGGCCCCGTTCAGCACCGCATCCCTTGCCGCCGCCGACAGGCTGCCCGCCGCCAGTTTCACCCTGACCCCTGCCCCGTTGTCCCACCGGCCGGGCACGGCCCGAAACAGCGGGCTTTGCGTCACCCCGACCACGGCGCGCCGGTCAACCAGCCGGTTCAGCGCATATCCGGCGTCCTGCGCCGCGTCATACAGCGCCACCGAGCCCGGCCAGGGCGTCGCCGTCACCGCCAGATGCGGCGCCTCGGGCACCTCGTTTCCCGTGATCAGCGGCAGATCCATGAACAGCGGCTGCACAGGCAGCGGCGGCACGAAATCCTGCACCTGCACCGCGTCGATTTCCACCGTCCGGTGGCGATAGGCCCCGGCATCCACCCGCTGCAACACCGCATGCCGCGCACCGCGATCCTCGATCCGGTCGATGCGCGCCAGCCCGCCGCCCATCTCGGCAGGCAGCGCCACCACATCGCCCGCCCCCAGCCAGCCCAGCGAGGGCGGCAGCGCCAGTTGCAGCGTCTCGCGCCCGGTGCGCGCCTCGGCCAGCCAGCGTTCGACCACCGCCTGCGCCTCGGCCCGGCTCAGCACCAGGGGCATCTCGCTCAGCGCAACCCCCCGGGCCTGTTCATCGGGCAGTATCGCCTCGGCCGCCCCGGCCTCATAGGCGCCGTCGGCCCGCAGATAGTTCAACTGCACCTTGCCGGCCATCTCGGCCTCGGGGGCGCGCTGCTGCTCGACACGCGGCTCACCCCCCTGCCAGACCAGCCGCGCCGCCTCCAGCACATGCTGCGCGCGGCCCGAGCGGTTGGCGAAACGCATCACCCCACCATCCTCGACCGCGTCCAGCCCGTAGGCCAGCATCAGCGGCTGCAACGCCGCCCGCGCGCTGTCGAGGCCCGCCCGCCGATAGCCCCGCACCACCCCGTGCAGGCCGCTGACATCAAGCGCACGCACCCCCGCCTGCATGCAGATCTCGGCCACCACATCGGCCAGCGCCTGCGCGCCCAGACGCCCGTTCAGCCAATGCCCGCGCGCATAGTTTTCACCATCCGACCAGACATCCGCCCGCCCCGGAAAGGCCGGCCAGGGCCGTGCATCCCAACACCAGACATGGCCGTGATCCATATCGACCATCGGCGCACCATAGACCGCCGACACCGGGTTGTTCGCCGCGTCATTCCAATAGCCATACATCGCGCGCAGATATTGCGCCTGCATGTGATCGTCGCGCGAGCCATCCGAAAAATACGGCAGCTGCGATTCCGACGATTTCGCGTCCCAGAACGCGTTGGGCTGGTTCGCCCCCTTGTCGATCGCGGCACATCCCAGCTCGGTAAACCAGATCGGCTTGCTTTCCGGCACCCAGGGCGTGGGGCTGGCCTGGCGCAGGCCGCCGATGCGCTCGTGATGCTCCTGCGCCCACCAGCTGCGGAGATCCTTGACGCGAAAGACCCAGTCCTCGCCATATGCGCTGTCGCGGATCGGGGTGCGGATCTGGAATTCGCGCGCCTGATCGCTGGCATAATACCAGTCAAACCCCTCGCCACCCGCGACATTGCTCTTGAGATAGTCGAGGTCATAGATCGAATCCGCCACCTCCGCATCCAGGTGGTCCTCGCCATCGCGCCAGTCGGCCAGCGGCATGTAATTGTCGATACCGATGAAATCGATGTTCTGGTCGGCCCAGAGCGGATCGAGGTTGAAATACACGTCACCCGACCCATCCTCGGGCCGATAGCCGAAATATTCCGACCAGTCCGCCGCATAACCGATCCTGACATCGGGCCCCAGGATGGCGCGCACATCCGCCGCCAGCGCCCTGAGCGCGGCCACCACCGCAAACCCACCGGCCCCGCGAATCCGCGTAAGCCCCCGCAATTCGGACCCGATGCAAAACGAATCCACCCCCCCTGCCAGAGCGCACAGATGCGCATAATGCAGGATCATCCGCCGATACGACCACTCGGCCGGCCCGGTATAGGCAACGCCCGTTCCGCCCGGGACGAAATCGCCCGGCGCCGCCTGGCCGAAAAACGCCGCCACCTCGGCATCGGCCGCCGCGGTCCCATCGGGAGAGCCATCGCGGCCCGGCGCCACCGAAAGCGTGATCCGCCCGCGCCACGGTATCGCCGGCTGATCCGCCGCCCCGCTCCACGGGTCGGTCAGCCCGTTGCCCTTTTGTATGTCCATCAGGATGAACGGATAGAACATCACCTCCTGCCCGCCGGCGCGAATGGCCCGGATCGCCTCGATCACCGAGGCATCCGCAGGCGTGCCGCCAAAGACGGGCCGCCCATCCGCATCGCGGCTGACGACCTCGGCCTGCGCGCGCGCCGAGCCCGAAACCTCCCAGGCCATGTTGGCGGCGTCCTGCGCATTCTGCTCGACCCTGGGCAGCACCCGGCAGTTGCCGCAGCGCAGATCGTCGCCGAACCACGACACCACCACCGAGACCGAGCCCACCTTCGGCGCCTCTTGCCGCAGATCGCTCAATGATGCCGAAAAATCCGTTTGCCCGCCGGGCACATGCAGGTTGACCGCGCGGTTCGCGCCGGGGCCGTCATTGAAATGCACCGGCGTCGTGGCCAGCGCATATTCGCCCGTGCCGGGGATCAGCGCGACGCCGCGGATCAACTCGGCCGGGTCCGTCGTCGCGCCGCCGGGGCGCGCGCGGCGCAGCACCTCGAAACTGAACTGCGGCACCCGGTTGCCGAACGGCCCCAGATCCAGATCCTCGATCACCACATAGGCGGTGCCGCGATAGGCCGGCGCCTGGCCTGCGCCCTCGACCGCCTCGATCTTGGGGTCGGGCAGCTGCGCTTCATTGCCGGGGTAAAGGCGCCAGTTCAGGCTGTCGCGGGCAATCTCGACGCCGTCGGCCCAGATCCGCCCGACGCGATCGACCACCCCCTCGCCCAGCGCGATCGCCAGGCTGACGGAATAGGCATAATGGCTGCTTGCCGTGCGCGCCGTGCCCTTGCCCGAGCCCCCCGCCGTCACCACGCGCTCATTGAATCGCGAGGCCCAGATGACCTGCCCGCCCAGACGGATACGCCCATAGCTGGTGCCGACCGCGCCCCCCTCGCTGGCCGTGTTCAGATGGATGCGCTCGACCCGGCCCGTGGGCACCGCATCGGCCCCGCTGCCCAGCAGGCGCTGGTCGATCACCCGGCCCAGAGTCGCCCCGACGGCACGCCCGACCACCGCCGAGCCCAGCCCCAGCACCGAGCCCCCGATGGCCGAGCCCACCGAGGCCCCCACCGCCGACAGAACCAATGTGGCCATTCATTCCTCCGTGAAAATAGCGCCGCGATCCGCGACCTCTGGCGCGTTGCCCTGTGCCGGTATGGCGGACACAAAATGCGCTTCATTCAATCCGCTGTGTAAATGGCAGGTTCGCGCCCGAGCCCGAGGGGGGCGCGCTGAGATCCGTGCAAGACTTGTCGCGAGTGAGACATCGCAATCTGTTGACACGATGCCACAAATTAGCGCCCGCCTGGGGGGCGGGCTCGGGCGCGTACCGGGCCGCAAGCGGCCCGGGGGATAGAAAACCGATGTAGCAAACTTCGGTTTCGCGTGACCAGAGTCCACCCCCAAGGCAGCCACCTGAAAACTCTCTTGTCGCTGTCTAGGGCTGCAGCGGCCCCAATCGCCAACCGCCGGGGCGTTGCGGCCCGGCATGCGCCCGCCCGCCCCCTCGGCGGGCGCATCCTGCGCCCACCCGGGCGGCCGCATGCCTCGTTTCCATCCAGATTCGTCCCTTCAAGCGAGCGCCCTGCTTGCCCCCTCACCCCGGCGGAAAGCGAAACCGCCCCACCACCCGGCGTGCCCAGGGCGCGCTCAGCGGGCTTTCGACCACCCCGTGGCGTTCATATGCGTGGATGAAACGGGGTTGCCGGCCCACCGCCGACTGTATCCCCAGATGCTTGGCAATCGCGCGCTCGCGCATTCTGAACAGAATCACATCGCCCGCCGCCGCCTCTCCCAGCGGCTTTTCCACCAGATGCCGCCGCGCCGCCTGCCAAAGCACCTCAAGGCCCTCGGGCTCGCCCCAGTCGCGCGTATAGGCGGGCACTTCCTGCGGCAGCGCGCCGACCACCGCCTGCCACACGCCGCAGATCAGCCCCAGGCAATCGGCCCCCACCCCGCGCCTGCTGGCCTGATGCAGATAGGGCGTGCCCAGCCAGCGCCTCGCCTCGTCAACCACCGCGCTCATCGAAACAGGCTCCCGCCATTGTTCACCCCGGCGCGCGCGGGCACGGTCAATTGCCAGTCATCGCCCGGAATATGGGGAAAGCCGCGGAAATTAGGGAAATTGTGGAATTTCAACCGGCATGTCTCGCCCCGCTTGTCACAGCCCGCCAGCAGCCGAAGCCGGTCACCCGGCGCGGGCGCAACCGCCAGCGCCTCCCACAGCTCGACCCGGCGCTGCCCCCCGCGAAACCCGTCAAGCCGGATCACCCCGCGCAACCCGGCCGCCGCGCCGTCCAGCACCTCAACCACCCCGCCCGCAAACCAGCCGGCATCAAAGCCCGACAGCCCGTCAAACAGAAACACCCCGCCATCGACGCTGCCCACCGCCACCTCGGCGCTGTATCCCGGCGCCGACAGATCCACCTTGCAGGACGCATCCCCCAGCACTGCCGCGCATTTGCGGTGAAAGGCGCGCCCCTGCGGCTGGTTCAGCAACTCGGCCAGGCCGCGAATTTCGGCCTCGAAAACCCCGTCGCGCTGGCGGATCTCGCCGATCAGACCGCGAAACCACAGCGCCCGCTCAGCCACGTCGCGCCAGTTGACCAGCCACAGCTCGATCTCGGCCCGGTCATAGCGGCCTGCGCGAATATCCTCGGCCGTGACGGCCGCATCCGACAGCGCGCCAATGGCCTGCCCGTTATCGACCGCCAGCCCGTTGCCCTGTTGCAGCGCCCCGGCATCCAGCCCCGAGCCGGCCCGATAGACCACCCCGTCAAAGCTGAGGTCGCGGTCGTGGTCGGTAAAACCCATCACCTGCCCATCCGCGCGCGTCAGCTTCCAGCAGCGCGCCAATGTCGTCGCCCCGCTTGCCAGATGGGCCTTCATCGCATCCCCGATCTTGCGCATCAGATCCGCACCTCCACCACCGGAACATGGGGGATTTCGCCGGCCGAAAAGCTGCGCATCGACAGCTCCAGCCGCGCGGTGTCGAACCGCACCGGCACGTCGAATTCGAACCCCGCCGTGACCACCGCCCCCTCGGCCGGCGCGTCGTTCAGCGTGACCTGCCCGGTCACGTAATCGACCTCGAAATGCACCCCCTCGACCAGAGCATCGCCGGCAACGCCCAGCAGCACCGTACCCTCGACCGGCTTGGTGATCTCGCGGCAATATTCATGCGTACCCGAGCCATATGTCTTGCACAGCTGGAAAGTGGCGCGCGCACCATCGCCCCTGCCGATCACCTGATCGTCGAATGCCGGGCGGCCCGAGGGTGCGCATGACTTGAAATCGGTCCAGTCCTTCCAGCGAAAGCCGTATAATTGCCCCTGGCGCGCCTCGAAAAACGCGACCAGGGTTTCGATATCGTCCAGCGAGCGCATCCCCACCCCCGCATCATAGCGCCGGCGCGAGCCCGCCCAGGGGCTGTTGCGTTCCTCATGCCCGTTGGCCAGCGTGACGATCTCGGTCCGCCGCTCGGGGCCCCCGGCCGAGCCAAAGCTCAGGCTGGCGGGAAACCTCACCTCGTGAAAATTCATGGCTGTTTCCTATCTGTTGCGCGCCCCGCGCTCGATCGCGCGCGCCATCTCGGCCGCGATCTGGCTGCGCGAGCGCCGGAAGCCCTCGACATCCGGCGTCGAGACATTGATCACCACCTGCACCGGACGCGCGCCGCCCTGCGCGCGCACCCCAAGGCGGCCGTCAGGGCCGCGCGACAGCGGCATGATCGCCTCGGGGCCGGCCTCGCCCATCACCCCCAGCCCGCCCTGCATGGCAAAAGGCGTCGCCCCGCTGACCACGCCACCGCGCGCAAAGGGCAGCACGCGCCCCTGCGAAAAGGCCGCGCCCTCGGCAAAGGGCAGGATCTTGCCCATCATCCCGGCAATGGCGCCTCCCAGCGCGTTCTGCACCGGCCGCATCGCCTGCCCATAGGCGGCGTTCACCATGCTGCGCCCCACCATCCGCAGCGCGTCCGACAGGCGCGCGCCATCGAAAACCAGCCCGTCAAAGGCGCTCCTCAGCCCGCGCCCGAGGCTGCGCGACAGCCCCTCGACCTGCGCCTGCGCGCCGCGCATGGTGTCGCGCATGTCGCCCAGCTCGGCCCGAAACGCCGCCGAAACCTCGCGCGTGTCGCCAATGGCGCTGTCCAGCCCGGCAATCTGCGCATCCAGATCTTCCAGCCTGCCCTGAAAATCGCTCATCCATCCATTTCCTTGCCTGTTGCACCATCGGGAAACATGCGCGCCAGCTCGTCCAGGCGCGTGCGCCCGAAACCGCCTGCCGCCCGCTGCTCGAGCCCCAGCAACAGCAACAGCTCACGCGGTGTCAGATCCCAGAACTGCGCCGGCGGCAGGCCAAGCCCCTGCATCCCCGCCCGCATCAGGGCGGGCCAGTCAAACGCCCCCGTGCCCGCCATTGTCACCGCCATTTCTGCTCTCCCGCTCGGCCCCGAAAGCGCGCGCCAGCAGTTGCGCCCCAGCGCGGGCCGCAGCACCAGGCCCGCCCGCGATATCGGCGCGGGCAAGCGCATCCTCGTCGCCCTGCCAGCCACCGCCACGCAACCCCGCGGCCAGCAGCGCCAGCAGATCGCGTGCCGAAAACCGCCCCTCCTCGAAGCGTTCGACCAGCGCCACCAGGCTGTCGGCGCCAAGGCGTTCCTCCAGCTCGGCCAGCGCCCCCAGCGTCAGGCGCATCACATGCGCCCTGCCATCCAGCACCAGGCACACCTCTCCTCGCCACGGGTTCACCATCAGATCGCCGTGAATGTCAGCACGCCCGCCGAGGCCAGCGTCATGTCGAACGAGGCCTCGCCGTCAAACCGCCCCGAATATTCCAGCGCGGTGATCTGGAACGGCCCCTGGATGATGCCGAATGCCGGGATGATCACCTGAAAATCCGGCATCTCGCCGTTGAAAAAGATCGTCCTTGCACGGGCATCCGTGGTGGCATCGCGAAACACCCCCGACCCCGTGACCGAGGCCGAACGCATCCCCGCCTCCCCCAGCAGTTCACGCCAGCCGCCCGTGCTGTCGAGCGAGGTCACATCCACCGTTTCGGCGTTAAAACTGATGCGCGAGGCCCGCAGCCCCGCCACTGTCTCGAACAGGCCGGCGCCGGTCATGTCGATCTTGATCAGCAGATCCCTGCCTTTCTGGGCTACCATCTGTCTATCCTTCTGTCTTTATGAACATTTCTGACGATTGGCGCGCTCCGAGTGTCGCCCCCGGATTGCCTGCAATCCGGTTCGCGCCCGACCCCGCCACCCAGGGCGGGCGCGAATTTCAACCGTGTTTCAACAGCTTGCCACACGGTCGTCCTGGCCCGATGTCCCGATGCCTGAACCGCGCCCACCCTCGGGGTCGGGCGCGAACCTGCCATTGCTCTGCACAATCCACACCCCGCCTCAAACATCATCCAGCCGCGCCCTGAACCACAGCTCGATCCGCCGTGCCCCCGGCGCGCTGCTGCGCCGTGCGCGGGCGCGCAGGAAATCCAGCGACACCAGCTGCCCCCGCGCCAGCACCAGCGGCGCATCCACCAGCGCATCGGAAACCGCCGCCGCCGCCTGCTTGGCGATGGCAAAACCCGCCGCATCCGAAAACACGCTGACCATGAATTCATGCTCGGCCCCGCGCGCGGTTGCGTCGCCACGGGCGCGCACATCCTCTTCGCCCAGCAGCACATAGGTCGTCGGCAGCGTTCCCGTGGGCAGCGTGTCGTAAACATCAGCCCCCACCACCGCCTGCAACGCCACATCCGCCGACAGGCGCGCAAAGACCGCCTGTTGCAGGGCGGCCGCCATGCCATAGCTCATGTCGCCACCTCCTCGCGGCAGAAACATTGCAGATAGATGCCCGCATCATCCCAGGCGCTGACCGCCTCGATCAGATAGATGCGCGTGCCCTCGACGAATCTCTGCCCCGCCACCGGACGCGAGGGGGCGCCGACCGGCGCCGCACGGCAGATCACGCGCCAGCGGTTCAGCGACAGCCGCGCCCCGGCGCCGTCACGCGCGCGCCCATATCCGGGGCGCATATCGGCCCACAGCGTGCCCACGGGCGCCCAGCTTTCGCTATAGCCGCCCGCGCCATCGCCCTGGCGTGCGGCCTGCTCAAGCACCAGCTTGCGGCTCAGGCGCACCGCCCGCCCGCTCATGCGCCCGCCCCCAGCAGACGCACATTGCGATAGGCCTCGACCAGCGCCATAACTCCGAACGGCATCAGCGATTCCCTTGCCCCCGCCTCGTGGCGGTTTTCATAGTAATGCGCCGCCAGCAGAAACACCGCCTGCGCCAGATCCACCGGAATATCGCCCCAGGCAGGCCCGAAACCGGCCTCGAACAGGATCTCGGCCGTGCCCCCCGCCGGCACCGGCGGCAGGCTGTCGCGCGCCGACACCAGGCGCGGGCGCTGGCTGTCCTTTTCCAGCCAGTATTGCGCCGGATCCACCACGGTTGCGACCCCGGCCCGATCCACCAGCTTCAGCGCCGTGATCGCCTGCACCGGGGCAATCGGCAAACCTTGCGCATCGGGGCTGTGCCAGGCTGTCAGCTGCCAGGAAAAGGCACGCTGGAACAACGCCTTGCCGATACGCGCCTCGATCGCCGCCAGCGCCGCGCGCAGATAGGATTCCAGCACCGCATCCTGGCTGCCATCATCGGCAAAGCCGGTTCCCAGGTGCAGATGGCGCGAAAACTCGGCCACCGGCAACGCCGCCGCCGGCACCATTGCCAGTTCAACCAACATCATGTGCAATCTCCTGTTGTTGCCGGGCAATCGCCCACATCAACGCGCGCGCCCGCACCGCTCTTGCAGAGAGGGAAGCAGCCGGACGATACGGGCGCGCGCCAGCCGCACCCCGACCATATGGGCCGGGGCGCGACCATCCTGTCATTTGCCTTTCGGGCCTTAGCTGATGCCGAATTTCAGCAGCTTGATCGCGGCGAAATCGCTGACATCGCCGCCCACCCGCTTGGTGGCATAGAACAGCACATTGGGCTTGGCGCTGAATGGGTCACGCAGGATGCGCAGATCGGGACGCTCGGCGATGGTATAGCCGGCGTTGAAATCGCCAAACGCAATCGCGGTGGCATCCAGCGCGATATCGGGCATGTCCTCGGCGATCAGCACCGGATAGCCCATCAGGCGCGCAGGCTGGCCCGCGCTCAGCCCGTCCGACCACAGGAAACGTCCGTCCAGATCCTTCATCTTGCGCACGGTGCCCGCGGTTTTCGAGTTCATCACGAATGTCGCATTGGCCCGATAGCGCGCCCCCAGCGCATAGACCAGATCGACGATCACATCGACGGGGTTGGTGGCGTTGAAATCGCCCGCGGCACCCGTGGCCACATAGCCCAGATTGCCCCAACTCCACAGCGTGTCGTCAACAATCGGATGGTTGAGGAAACCCGTCGGCTTGTCGATGCCGTCGCCGCTGACGAATGCCGCCGCCTCGGCGCGGGCAAACTTGTCGGCAATGCGCGCCGCCAGCCAGCCCTCGACATCAAAGGCGCTGTCGTCCAGCAGGCGCTGGCTGACCTTGGGCAGCGCGCTCAGCTCGTGCAGCGGGATCGAGATGCGCTCCAGCGTCGGCGTGCCGGTCTCGACCGTCGCAGCAGTTTCCGCCGCCCAGCCCGCGCCGGGGTCGGTGCTGTCGATCAGCACGTCATAGGCTGTGGCCTCGATCTGCACCACATTGGCAATCGACCGGATCGAGGCCGTGCTGTTCAGCACCGCCTTCACCCGATCGGCGGTGACGGGATCGACCAGATAGCCCCCGTCGGCGGCAACGGCCGTGGACATGGCCTTTTCCTCGACCGGCAGGCCGCGCAGCCCGTCATCCTCGCCCGAGCGCAGATAGGCGGCAAAGGCCTTGCGGTGGGGCACATGGGCTTCCTGCGCGGTGGCCAGTGCGGGGCGTTGCGCGGCGATCATGTTCTTGCGTTCAATCATCTTCAATCGATCTTCCTGCTGTTGAAGGCGCGATTTGATATCGGCCTGAAAATTGTTGAAATCACCCAGAAACCCGGACAGCGCGGCCTTGACCTCGCGCACCGGGCCAGCGGTGGCTGAAACCTCTTCCTTCTTCATTCCTGCTTTCCCGTATTCGGTTCACGAATCTGCTGGCCACACGCCGCCAGCATGTTTCCGGCCTCGGCCAGCGCCGCGACCAGTTCTCGCGCAACATCCTTGGCCGCGCCCGGTTTCCCGGTCGCCTGCGCGATGCGCGCCTCCGGCAGCATGGGAAAGGTCACAAGCGAGACCTCCCACAGCTCCAGTTCCTGCAACAGCCTCTGGCCCTTGCTGTTCCTGACCGCCCTGATGGTGCGATAGCCGATCGACAGCCCGTCAATGGCCCCCGCACGCACCAATGCCAGCGCCTCGGCCCCCTTGGCCACATCGCTCAGGAAACGCCCGCGCACGAACAGGCCGCGCGCATCCTCGCGGATTTCCTCCCACACGCCGATGGGCTGGGCCGGGTCGTGCTGCCACAACATGCGCACGCGGCGGCCCTGTTCGGCCATCCGTTTGAGGCAGGCTGCATAGGCCCCCCTGCACACGATATCGCCCCCCTGATCCGGCAGATCAAAGACCGAGGCATATCCTGTGATCACACCGTCATCATCCAGCGTGATCCCCGCATCAAGGCGGCAGAACTTGACCTCGAGTCCTGCCGCAGAAACGCTTTCCATCATATTGATTTTCCTTATCTTACCGGTGTTCCGATCAGCGCCAGAAACCCCTGTGAAAGGGCAAATCCGACCACCCCGTAAACCGCCAGCCACAGCCTGCGTTCCAGCCGTTCCAGCATCGCCTCGATCGATTGCAGGCGCCGCTCCAGCCCGGCCCAGCGTTCATCGATCAGCCGTTCATGGGCGTCGATCCGGGCGGCGGCCACGTCAAAGGGCTCATACAGAAAGCGCGAGCCGCTGCGCCGGCGCTCAGTCATCGTCGCGCTCCGGCAGGCCCAGGAGCGCGCGTTTCTCTGCGTCGCTCAGAAAAGTCGCCTCGTTGACCCTCTGCCAACGCGCCTCGCGCTCGGCCGACAGTGCCGGGATCAGGTCGAGATCGGGCGACAGCGTGATGCCCCCGCCCGAAAATTCCCCCAGCCAGGCCGACAGCCGGCCCAGAACGCGGCCCGCCAGCGGCAGCACCGTCAGGCGATAGAACGCCCGATGCGCCTCGGCATAATTGGCATAGGTCGCGTCCCCCGGCAGGCCCAGCAGCATCGGCGGCACGCCAAAGGCCAGCGCGATATCGCGGGCCGCCGCCTCGCGGGTTTTCTGGAATTCCATGTCCGACGGGCTGAAGCCCATTGGCTTCCAGTCCAGCCCGCCCTCCAGCAGCATCGGGCGCCCCGCATTGGCCGCGCCCTGGTGATAGGCCTCCATCTCGTCGAGCAGGCGGCGATACTGGTCCTCGCCCAGCTGGCCCTGCCCGTCCACGCCACGATAGACGATGGCCCCCGAGGGGCGCGCCGCGTTGTCCAGCAGCGCCTTGGACCAGCGCGAGGCCGCGTTATGCACGTCCAGCGCCGCGGCCGCCGCCTGCATCGGGCTCATGCCGTAATGGTCGTCCAGGGGATCAAAGGCGCGGATATGGCAGATCGCCGCCGCACCGCCTGCGCCATCGAAACGCAGCTTGCGCCCGCCGATGCGATATTCATAACCCACCGGCCAGCCATCCGTTCCGGGGATCACCCGCATCCGGTCGCTGCGCAGCACATGCAGCTCGGCCGGCAGGCCGCCATCACCCTCGCCCACGGCCTCGATATAGGCGTCGCCGGTCAGCAGGAACTGGCCAAAGACGGCCTCAAGAAACTCGGCCCGCCCCTGCGCCGGATTCGGGCGTTCCACAAGGCTGCGCAGCGGGTGTGTCTCCAGCCGCGTGGGGCCGTCGAGAAACAGCAGGGGCAGCGCGGCGGCGGCCTCGGCGATCAGGCGCACACAGCGAAAGCCGACCGGATTGCCGGCAAAACCGTTGCGCATCAGCGAAACCGTGTCACGCCCCGACCAGGCCACCCGCCCGCTGCCGTGAAAGGCAATCACCGGCGCACGTGCCGGCGCCGCCGCCTTGGCCGCTGGCGCGCGGCGTGAAAGAAAATTCCATGCCATGAAATGCTCCGTGTTCCTGCGGGAATGCCCCGCCTTGTAATATTCCAAGGGGTTGCGTCTGCCGTATCCCCTCGCCCGGGGCGCTCGCGTCCCGGGCATGCGCCCGCCCACCCGGGCGGCCGCCTACCCTGCCCCGGCAGCCGACCTTCGCCGGCCCCTTCGCCCTACAACCCCCGCAGCCGCGGCGCCCGCCAGCGTGCCGCGGGCAGGATCATCAGGTCATGCAGCGCCCAGACCAGCGCATCCACGCGGTCCGGGCTGCCGCGGCCGGCAAAGCCCTGCGCCGTCATCAGCGCCATCTGCTCCTCAAGCAGCGCCAGCCCGCGCAGATGCTTCACCCGCCCCTGTTCATAAAGCGCCGCCACCGGCTCGGCCCGGGCCACCTTGCCCCGGCTGGCGCGCACGGCGCGATAGGGCACCAGCGGGTCCACCTGCCGGATTACCGCCTCGACCAGATCGCCGCCCTGGTTGACCTCGGCGATCACCCGCTCGGCGCGGTGGTCGTGAAACGCCTGCACGGCGCGTTCCGCCCAGGCCTGCGGGCTGGCGCTGCCCAGGCTGGCATCTTCCAGCACGACCGCCCGCCACTCGCCGGGCGCGCCCTTTGATACCACCCCCGCCACGATGATCCCGCATTCGTCCGACCTCGCCCCGCCGCTGACCGGCGGATCCACCGCCACCACCACGCGATCCAGCGCCGGGGCCTCGGCGATGCGCGCGCCCTCGATCATCGCGGGCGGCCACAGCGCCCCCTCGGCCTCGTCCAGCAACACGCCGTCCAGCTCTTGCCGGCCCAGCCGCGTGCCGCCATATTTCGCCGTGACCTCGGCCAGAAAGCTTTCGGCCAGAAAGGCCCGGTTGGCCTCGGTCGGGGCGCTGGTCACAACCGTGCTGTCGGCATTCAGGATCTCACGCAGCACGGCCACATTCTGGGGCGTTGTCGTCACCACCTGCCGGGGGTTGTCGCCCAGCCGCAGCGCGAATTGCAGCATGTCCCAGGCGGCGCGCGCCTTTTTCCATTTCGCCAGCTCGTCCACCCAGG
Organism: Alphaproteobacteria bacterium; assembly: GCA_030148665.1. Classification (GTDB taxonomy): domain Bacteria; phylum Pseudomonadota; class Alphaproteobacteria; order Rhodobacterales; family Rhodobacteraceae; genus UBA5972. The sequence goes on along the minus strand of JASBSZ010000035.1, from coordinate 18,930 downwards.
CCGCATCGAATTGCGGGCCGCGCAGGGCATCGGGCTCATGCGCCGAAAACAGCTGCGCGATGGCGCCGTTTTCCCACACCAGGCGCTTGCGGGTTGCCTCCCATTTCGGGCGCCGGTCGGGCGGCGAACAGGCCATGATGCCGCTGTCGCCAAAGACCATCACCTCGCGCACCTGCTCGATCGTCTCACCCACCAGGGCCACACGCCGCGCCACGCCGCGGTCAGCGGGACGCGCGCCTTCGACCTGCGCGCGCACCCATTCGGCCCCGGCGCGCGTCTTGCCGGCCCCGCGCCCGCCCATGACGACCCATGTCTTCCAGTCGCCCTCGGGCGGCAGCTGGTGGTCCATCGCCCAGAACTCGAACAGATAGGGCAGCGCCGCCAACGCGTTGCGGTCAAGACCCGTCAGAAATTCCTCGATCTCCTCTGGCGGCCTTGAGGCAAGCCAGCCTGCGCCCGACCTCAGCGCGCGCCGCGTCAAGGTCAAGCGCCCCGGCGCGCAGTTTTCCCCCTTGCTCAATCGCGCGTTTTTCAAGCTCGATCTCCCGTTCCAATACGGTCTGCAATGATTTCCAATACGCCTGTACGGTTGCGGAAAATGCCCGCAGATCGCCGTCCTCATCCGTCTTGATTCGCTTCAGCGCCGCCTCGAGGGCAGCGCCGATTTCGGCATGATGCCGCCTTGCCCGACCGAGGATTTCCTCGGCCCGGCTGTCCCCACCGGGTTGCTGTGATGTCATATGTACTCAGGCCTTGCTCATGCTCTGCACGAGAAAAACGAAAAGCGGCCCGACCTGTGCCGTACCGCTTGCCCATTTCTTCCAGCTTGTCATGACTTATACCTTAGAGAGTTCGATAAGTCAAGAACTTTCTTTACGGTTGTTTCTTGTGCTTTTTCGCAGACAGCTTCTTCTTGCGTTCCTCGGCCCGGCGACGCGCCTCGATCCGACGCCATTTGCGCACGTTTTTCACATGTTCATCAATGGTCCTGGAAAACACGTGCCCCCCCGTGCCGTCGGCAACGAAGAACAGGTAATCGGTGTCGGCCGGGTTCAGCGCGGCCTCGATCGATGCCTTGCCGGGGTTGGCGATGGGGGTCGGCGGCAGACCCTTGATCAGATAGGTGTTATAAGGCGTGCGCTTGCGCAGCTCGCTCTGGCGCAGGCCGCGTCCCAGCACACCCTTGCCCTTGGTCAGGCCATAGATGACCGAAGGGTCGGTCTGCAGCCGCATCCCCAGGCGAAGCCGGTTGATAAAGACCGAGGCCACGATCGGGCGTTCCTCGGGCTTGGCGGTTTCCTTTTCGATGATCGAGGCCAGCGTCAGCGCCTCATCCGGCGTTTTCAACGGCAGATCCGGCGCCCGGGCACCCCAGGCATCGGTTATGATCTTGTGCTGGGCCATGGTCATGCGCCTGATCAGATCGGCGCGGCTGTCGCCCTTCGAGATCGCATAGGTATTCGGCGCCAGCGAACCCTCGGGCGGTATCTCCTTGATATCCCCGGTCAAAAGCGGCTCGTCCATCAACAGCGCCACCACCTGGAACGATGTCAGCCCCTCGGGAATCGTCACCTGATAGGTCAGCGCCTTGCCACTGGTCAGGATATCCAGGATCTGGCGCATCGAGGAATAGGCGGGCAGCTTGTACTCGCCGTATTTCAGGCGCTTGTCCTCGCCGCCCGAGCGCGCCGCGATGCGAAAGATCACCCCGTTCGAGATCAGCTTGCGCTCCAGCAGGCGCTCGGAAACCGCCTTCAGGCGGTCTCCCGGCTTGACCTCGAACACGACGTCCTCGGCAAAATCGCCGGGCTTGTCCATCTGTGCGCTGCCCCAGGCAAGGATACCCCCGATCAGGGCCAGCACAACGATCAGCAGCGTAATCGCATTTGATGCAACATGCCTGAACATGCCGCCTCAGCGATCCGGCCGACCGAACAGGATCGAGGCATTCGTCCCCCCGAACCCGAACGAATTTGACAGGGCAAAGTCGATCTTGCGTTTCACGGCCTCTTTCGGCGCCAGATCGACCGGCGTCTGCGCAGCCGGATTGTCCAGGTTCAGGGTGGGCGGCGCCACCTGGTCACGAATCGCCAGAATCGAAAAGATCGCCTCGATCGCGCCCGCCGCGCCCAGCAGATGGCCGGTCGAGGATTTGGTGGAAGACATGGTTGCCCGGCCGGCCGCATCCCCCAGCAGGCGCTCGACAGCCGCCAGTTCGATCACGTCGGCCATGGTCGATGTGCCGTGGGCATTGATGTAATCCAGCTGGCCGGGATTGATCCCCGCACGCGCCAGCGCCGCCTTCATCGCCCGCAGGCCGCCATCGCCATCGGGCGCAGGTGCGGTGATGTGATAGGCGTCCCCCGACAGGCCATAGCCCAGCAGCTCGGCATAGATCCGGGCGCCACGGGCAACGGCGTGTTCGTATTCCTCCAGTACCACGACCCCGGCACCCTCGCCCATGACGAAACCGTCGCGATCCCTGTCCCAGGGCCGCGAGGCCGTCTCGGGTGCGTTCTTGCGGCTGGTGGACAACGCCTTGCAGGCGTTGAAACCGGCAATGCCGATCTCACAGATCGGGGCCTCGGCCCCGCCGGCCAGCATGACGTCGGCGTCACCCAGGGCGATCAGGCGCCCGGCATCGCCGATGGCGTGCGCGCCGGTCGAACAGGCCGTCACCACGGAATGGTTCGGCCCCTTGAAACCGTAACGGATGCTCACCTGCCCCGACGCCAGGTTGATCAGTGCGCCGGGAATGAAAAATGGCGATACCCGGCGCGGACCACGGTCGCGCAGCGTCAGCGCGGTTTGCGAGATCGTCCCCAGCCCCCCGATACCCGAGCCAATCATCACGCCGGTGCGCAGCCGGTCCTCGTCGTCCTCGGGCGTCCAGCCGGCATCAACCACCGCCTGTTCGGCCGCCGCCATCGCATACAGGATGAAATCGTCAACCTTGCGACGCTCCTTGGGCGCCATCCAGTCATCGGGGTTGAATGTCCCGTCGCTGCCGTCACCCAGCGGGATTTCGCCGGCATAATCGGTTGCCAGATGGCTGGCGTCGAACCGGGTGATCCCTCCGATTCCCGACTGCCCCGCCAGCAGGCGTTGCCAGCTTTCCTCGACCCCACAGGCCAGCGGCGTGACCATGCCCATTCCGGTGATGACGACCCGTCGCAATTCCATAGCTCTGCCTCTTGTTTCCAAGTCACGGGTTGATACGGGTTTTGTCCCCTTTGGGCAAGCCCGCCCCGAATGCCCCAACGCGAAAAGGCGCCACTCGGGGCGCCTCTTGCCGTTTCCTTGTCCTGTCCGGTCGGGAAAACCCTGCCCCGAAAGCCCTGCCCCCGGCCCGGCCATCGTGGCGGGATGCCTCAGACGGCTTCCGAGATGAACTTCACCGCATCGCCGAAGGTCTGGATCGATTCGGCCGCGTCATCGGGGATCTCGATGCCGAATTCCTCTTCGAACGCCATGACCAGCTCGACCGTGTCCAGGCTGTCGGCGCCCAGATCGTCGATGAATGACGCATTGTCGGTCACCTTGTCCGCATCGACGCTCAGATGCTCGACAACAATTTTCCTCACGCGATCTGCGATGTCGCTCATATCTCAATCCTCATAGTTGCGGGACATGTTCCCGTTTTCTGGCTTTGCCGCCCGACCGGGCAACGTCAGTGCCCGGCTTGGGCGGATCGACGCGCAAAAGCCCCGTGGCAAATCTGTGGGGGCCTATAGCACAAGTTTCAGGCAAGGCAAATGGTTTCACGTCACCATGCCGAAATTGCGTTCGACCGCACCGCCCGGATCCATGCCTGCGCCCCGATGCACCGCGCCGATCTGCACCCCCGATCCGCACCCCGATGCGCCGCCGCCTCAGGCCTTCAGCCGATAGCCGCTTGCAAACCAGCGCCAGGTCCACAGGCCCAGCACGACGATCAGCGCGCCGCAGAACAGCGCCCCCACCACCGGGCTGCTGTCGGATGCGCCGATTACCCCATAGCGCAACCCGTCGATCAGATAGAACACCGGGTTGAAATGGGTCAGCACGCGCAGAAAGTCGGGCAGAACCTCGATCGAATAGAACGTCCCCGAGAGAAAGCTCAGCGGCGTGATGATGAAATTCGTGATCGCGTTCATCTGGTCGAAACGCTCGGAAACGATCCCCGCCAGCATCCCCACCAGCGCCAGCAGCGCGCTGCCCATGGTGATGAACAGCACCGCCCACAGGGGGTGCGCGATCCCCACCCCCAATACCGGAAAGGTGACGATCATCACCGCCGCGGCGACCGCAAATCCGCGCAGCACGCCGCCAGCGACATAGCCGATGACCAGCTCGGCCGGAGACAGCGGCGGCATCAGCGTATCGACGATATTCCCCTGTATCTTGGAAATCACCAGCGAGCTGGCCGTATTGGCAAAGGCATTCTGGATCACCGTCATCATCAGGATGCCCGGCGCCAGAAAACTGGCAAAGGGCACACCCATCACGTCGCCCCGCCTGCTGCCCAGCGCCAGGCTGAACACCAGCAGGAACAGCCCGGCGGTGATCAGCGGCGCCATGATGGTCTGGGTCCAGATGGTCGTGAACCGGATCACCTCGCGCTCGATCAACGTATAGAGGCCCAGCCAGTTGACCCGTCCGAACCGACGCGCGCCCATGCCCGGCGCCCCGTTCGCGGTGGCCCCCACGCCCGTGGCGGGCCCCTGCGCTCCCGGTCTTTCTGTCGCGTTGCCCATTGCCCCGACTCCATGAAACTTTGCCGCCCCACTTGTAACCTCCCCGCCAGAGGTTACAATGGGCGGTCGTCAAATTCTGCCGGCGCGGGCGCCAGTGCCCCAAGCGCCGCATCCCCGCAACGCTGGAGAGCCACATGTCCTGGACGGATGAACGAGTCGAGAAACTGAAAACCATGTGGGCCGAGGGCAAGAGCGCCAGCCAGATCGCCAAGGAGCTGGGCGATGTCACCCGCAACGCCGTGATCGGCAAGGTCCATCGCCTGGGCCTGTCGAACCGCAACGCGGCCGCCGCCGCCACCAAGGCACCCAGAGCCCCGGCCGAGAAACCTGCCGCCAAGGCAGCCTCGTCCAGGGGCAAGGCCAAGGCGGAAACCACACCCGCCCCCGAGGAAAAGCCATCCACGCCCGAGGCCGCGGCCGAGCCCGAACGTCAGCTGCCGATCCCGCCAAAACGCCCGATCATCAAGGCCGGTCAGCCGCTGCCGCCTCAGCCCTCGGCCAACGAGATCAGCCAGGAAGCCCTCGAAAAGGTGCGCAAGGTCGAAAAGACCGCCCGCCGCCTGACCCTGATGGAGCTGACCGAGCGCACCTGCAAATGGCCGGTAGGCGACCCGGCCACCGACGATTTCTGGTTCTGCGGTCACCCCGTGCAACCCGGCAAGCCCTATTGCGAGGCCCATGTGGCCGTCGCCTTCCAGCCGATGTCGACCCGGCGCGACCGCCGCGCCTCGCGCTGAGACATCCCGGCCGCCAGACCCGCAGATGACGCGGGCGACGGTGGCCGGGCGAAACCGTCGCCCCGACATGAAATCATTCGAAAAAGTGGCCCGCAAGACGGGCAAGGCCACACAGTATGCCGCGCTGTGCTATCGCATTCGCAAGAATGGCGATTGCCAGATCCTGCTGGTGACCAGCCGTGGAACCGGGCGATGGATTCCCCCCAAGGGCTGGCCGATCAAGGGGCTCGAACCCCATGAAAGCGCCGCCCGCGAGGCGCTGGAAGAGGCGGGCGTCAAGGGCCATGTCCATCCGTTCGCGCTGGGCCGCTATCGCTATGAGCGCGCGCCCGAGGACGCGCCGCGCATGGCAAGCGAGGCCTTCATCTTTCCCTTGAGGGTAGAAAAGCGCCTGCGCGACTTCAAGGAAAAGGGCCAGCGCCGGATCAAGTGGTTCAGCCAGCGCAAGGCCGCAAGGAAGGTGACCGAGCCAAAGCTGAAAAAGATCATCCGCAAATTCGACCCCCACGCCCTGGGAAAGGGGTGATCGCGGCACTCGCCCGTCTTGCCTCCCCCTCCGACCACGCGGCCAGGCGGGGACCGACCGGCGGCCAGCCCGCCCACGACAACAAGAGGCAATCGCATTTGGATCCTTGTTTCGGCCCATGTCGCCTTTTACCGGCCGCCTTCTCGAGTTGAGGGCAGTGCCCGCCAAGGGGGCGGGTCGGGCGCTGCCCGGACTGTCGGCCGGGCGTAAAGGGTGGAAAACTGCGGGACATGGCTGAAATGCGATTGCCCGCCCACGACAAGGCCGGGCTTGCATTTTTGTGCCGAAAGCGGTCAACTGCACAGCGGCAGGATGCACGATCGACAGGCAGGAATGACGGGAATTTCCGAAAGACCATGATCCGATACGCCCTGAAATGCAAGCGCGGCCATCTGTTCGAAAGCTGGTTCCAGTCGGCCGACGCCTTTGACCGGCTCAGGAATGCAGGGCTGGTATCATGCGCGACCTGCGGCACCGCGTCCGTGGAAAAGGCAGTGATGGCCCCGCGTCTCCTGCAGGCTCGCGGCGCCGATCGCGGGCCCGGCCCGGACGGCACTCACCCCGCCACGGCGCGGCACCAGCCCGACGGCGCCGGCCAGCAGGCGCCCTGCGAGGCCCCTGCCGAGCAGGCCGCCCCACCCGATCTGACGGCGCCCGAACTGACCTCGCCCGCGGCACAGGCCCTGCGCGAGCTGCGCCGCCAGGTCGAGGCCCGATCCGAGGACGTGGGCCGCGCCTTTGCCCGCGAGGCCCGCGCCATTCACGCCGGCGAGGCCCCGAGACGCCCGATCATCGGCGAGGCCGCCCCGGACGAGGCTCGCGCATTGATCGACGACGGCATCCCGGTCGCACCGCTGCCGTGGTCGGTGCGCAAGACGAACTGAGGCAGCCGCCAGAGGGGCTGCCCCGGCCGGTTGCGCAAAACCTGTTGCGGAGAGAGCCATGACGATAGTTGTAACAGGTGCAAATCGCGGCATCGGATACGAGCTGGCGCGCCAATATGCCGAGGCCGGACACGAGGTGATCGCCACCACCCGCGGCGACATCCCGCCCGATCTGGCCGAGACCGTGTCCTGGCAACGCCTCGATGTGACCGACGCCGATGCCGTGTCCCGGCTCGGGCGCGATCTGGCCGCGGCCGAAGTCGAACTGCTGATCTGCAACGCGGGCATCTACCCGGACAAGGGGCAAAGTCTGCCAGACGGCTATCCCCCTGAAATGTGGGCGCAGGTATTCGCCGTCAACGTGACCGGGGTCTTTCTGACCGTCCAGGCCCTTCTGCCGGCGCTGGCAAGGGCGCGGGACGGGCGCATCGCGGTGATCGCCTCGATGATGGGCTCCAGCAGCTGTGCCGCCGGCGGCTCGTACATATACCGCGCGTCCAAGGCAGCGGCCGTCAACCTGTCGCGCAACCTTGCCCGCGACCTGGCGCCACGGGGGATCAGCGTAGGCGCCTATCATCCGGGCTGGGTCAGCACCGACATGGGCGGAACAGCGGCCCAGATCACGCCCGTGGACGCCGCCGCCGGCCTGATCCGGCGATTTCGTCATCTCACCCTCGACAACACCGGCTGCTTCGAAAGTTTCGACGGCACGACCCTGCCGTTTTGACGCGCTGTCGCGCCGCCTCTTGCCCTTGGGCCACGGGACGCCTAAGAAACCCCGACTGAAACGGGCTGAGGGAAAAAGGATCAGGCATGTCCCGTCTGGTAATGAAATTCGGCGGCACCTCGGTTGCCGACCTCGACCGCATCCGCAACGCGGCCGGAAAGGTTGCGCGCGAGGTCGCCAATGGCCACGAGGTGATCGTCGTCGTCTCGGCCATGTCGGGCAAGACGAACGAGCTGGTCGCCCTCGTCGAGGCCACCTCGCCCATGTTCGACGCGCGCGAATATGATGCGGTGGTGTCGTCGGGCGAAAACGTCACCGCCGGGCTGATGGCGCTGACGCTGCAGGAAATGGACATCCCGGCGCGCAGCTGGCAGGGCTGGCAGGTGCCGCTGAAAACCACCTCGGCCCACAGCGCCGCGCGCATCACCGAAATTCCGACCGACAATCTGGACGCCAAGTTCGCCGAGGGCATGAAGGTCGCCGTCATCGCCGGCTTTCAGGGCATCGCCGAGGACGGCCGCATCACCACGCTGGGCCGCGGCGGATCCGACACAACCGCCGTGGCCTTTGCCGCCGCATTCGACGCCGAGCGCTGCGATATCTATACCGATGTGGACGGCGTCTATACCACCGACCCGCGCATCACCGACAAGGCGCGGCGGCTGGACAGGATATCATACGAGGAAATGCTGGAACTGGCCTCGCTCGGTGCCAAGGTGCTGCAGACCCGCTCGGTCGAGCTGGCCATGCGCTACAAGGTGCGCCTGCGGGTGCTGTCCAGTTTCGAGGACGTGACCGAAAATTCCGGAACCCTGGTCTGTTCCGAGGAGGAAATCATGGAAAGCAATGTCGTATCCGGTGTGGCCTATTCGCGCGACGAGGCCAAGATGACGCTTGTTTCGGTGGCCGACCGCCCCGGTATCGCCGCCGCCATCTTTACCCCTCTGGCCGAGGCAGGCGTGAACGTGGACATGATCGTGCAGAACATTTCCGAAGAGGGGCGCACCGACATGACCTTTTCCTGCCCCGTCGGTCAGGTCGCCCGCGCCGAGGCCGCGCTGAACGCCGCACAGGAGCGCGGCGAGATCAATTTCCGCGGCCTGATCGCCGACAGGGACGTGTGCAAGGTATCCGTTGTCGGCATCGGCATGCGCAGCCATGCCGGCGTGGCGGCCCAGATGTTCCAGGCACTGGCCGCCGAAGGGGTCAACATCAAGGTCATCACCACGTCGGAAATCAAGGTTTCCGTGCTGGTTGACAGAAAATACATGGAACTTGCGGTACAAGCCCTGCATGATACCTTCGGGTTGGAAAACGCAGCCTGAACGACGCAATCAGGGCATGGGGCCAATGGCCGAAACCACAGGATCACGATCCCGCAAACTGCTGAAAAGACTGCGTGATACGCTGGCGCAGGAGGGCGAGGGTCAGGAGCGGCTCGACAAGATCACGCAGCTGATCGCCGACTCGATGGGCACGCATGTGTGCTCGATCTACCTGCTGCGCGATGCCGAAACCCTGGAACTCTGTGCAACCGAGGGCCTGAACCCCGAATCCGTCCACCAGACACGGCTGCGCATCGGCGAGGGGCTGGTCGGCCGGGTCGCGCGCGAGGCACGCCCGATCAACGTTTCCGACGCCCCCCGCGCGCCGGGCTTTCGCTACATGCCGGAAACCGGCGAAGAGGTCTACTCCTCGTTTCTGGGGGTGCCGATCCAGCGCCTTGGCGAAACCCGTGGCGTGCTGGTGGTGCAGAACCGCGAAGCGCGCGACTATTCCGACGACGAGGTCTATGGGCTCGAGGTCGTGGCCATGGTCATCGCCGAAATGGCCGAACTCGGCGCCTTCATCGGCAAGGGCGCGGCGCTGACCGCCCCGCACCAGCAGCCTGTCACCTTTCGCGCCACTTCGGCACAAGAGGGCACCACCGCCGGCCATGTCCTGCTGCACGAGCCCCATGTCGTCATCGCCAACCCGGTGGCTGACGACCCGGAAAAGGAACTGGAACGCCTGCACCGCGCCATGGACCGCCTCAAGGGCGATGTGGACGAAATGCTGGCCCACGGTCTGGACGGCGCCACCGAGGAAAGCCGCCAGGTGCTGGAAGCCTACCGGATGTTTGCCAATTCGCGCGGATGGATCAAGCGGATGGAGGAGGACATCCGTTCCGGCCTCGCCGCCGAAGTGGCCGTCGAAAAGGAACAATCCGCCACCCGCGCCCGCATGGCCCGCGTGCCCGACCCCTATCTGCGCGAGCGCCTGCACGACCTGGACGACCTGTCCAACCGCCTGCTGCGGCTGCTGACAGGACAGGACAACCACAACGGCACCGAAATCCCGCCCGATGCCATACTGGTTGCCCGCAATATCGGTCCGGGCGAGCTGATGGAATACGGCAAGCGCATCAAGGGCGTGGTGCTGGAAGAGGGCTCGGTCGGCTCGCATGCCGCCATCGTGGCGCGCGCCATGGCCATTCCGCTGGTGGTGCATGCGGAAAAGATCACCCGCGAGGCACTGAACGGCGATCTGATCCTGGTCGATGGCGACCACGGCATCGTGCATCTGCGCCCCGAGGAAAGCGTCGCCGCCGCCTTTCAGGACAAGATCGCCATGCAGCAGGAGGCGCAGCAGCAATACGCCTCGATCCGCGATCTGCCGGCGGTCACCCGCGACGGGGTGCATGTCGGCTTGTTCATGAATGCCGGCCTCATGGTCGATCTGCCCAGCCTGAAAAGCTCGGGCGCCGACGGGGTGGGGCTGTTTCGCACCGAGCTGCAATTCCTGATCCGTTCCAAGGTGCCGCGACGGGCCGAGCTGGCCGCGCTTTACGCCCGCATCATCGACGCCGCCGGCGACAAGCCGCTGATCTTTCGCACGCTGGATATCGGGTCGGACAAGGTGCTGCCCTACATGAAGCGCGAGGACGAGCCAAACCCGGCCATGGGCTGGCGCGCGATCCGTCTGACGCTGGAAAAGGCCGGCGTCATGCGCATGCAGCTGCAGGCCCTGCTGCGGGCATCCAACGGGCGGCCCCTGAAGGTGATGTTTCCCTTCATCGCTCAGTTCGAGGAATTCATTGCCGCGCGCCAGGCCGTTGTGGACGAGATCGCGCGCGAGCGCGCCCTCGGCCACGAGGTGCCCGAGGAAATCGAGATCGGCGCCATGCTGGAAACCCCCTCGCTGGCCTTTGCACCGGATCAGTTCTTCGAGATGGCCGATTTCATTTCCATCGGCGGCAACGACCTCAAACAGTTCTTCTTTGCCGCCGACCGCGAGAACGAGCGCGTGCGCCGCCGCTATGACACGCTGAATGTCAGCTTTCTGACCTTTATCGAACAGATCGCGCGGCGCTGCGATTCGCTGGGCACGCCGGTGTCGTTCTGCGGCGAGGACGCCGGCCGCCCGGTCGAGGCGCTGTGTTTTGCCGCCATGGGCCTGCGCTCGCTGTCGATGCGGCCGGCCTCGATCGGGCCGGTCAAGCATCTGCTGCGCCAGGTGCATCTGAACGAGGTGCGCGAGGTCATAGACCGGGCGCGGGCCTCGGGCGCCCAATCGGTAAGGCCGGCGGTCGAGGACTGGCTGCGCGAGAGGGGCAAGCTGCCCTCGGCCTTCTGACACGCAGCGGCGCACAGCACGGCGCCCAGAACGAGAAACACCCCACGCATCGCGCAGGGTGTTTCCTTGTGTGGCGCGCGGAGAGGGTCGGCCCCGGGCGCCAGGGGGACAGGCCGAAAACCCGGCCCGGTTTCCCCCGGGGGGATCAGTTGGTCATGCCGCCCATGCCGCCGGCACCACCCATGCCACCGCCATTGCCACCAGCACCGCCCATGCCGCCGCCATTGCCGCCGGCATTACCGCCCGCGCCGCCCATGCCGCCCATGCCGCCGGCATTACCGCCATTGCCGCCCGACATGCCTGCCGCCATTCCGGTGGCGGCGTCCTTCATGCCCTGCATGGCGCCGGCCTTGTCCATGTTGCCCATGCGGTCCTGCGCCTTGGCCATGGCGGCATCCTTGTTGGCCTGCATTTCCTGGATCATCGCGGCCAGCTCTTCCTGGGTCATCTTGTGTTTCTGGGTCGTCGCCGCGTCATGCAGCGCCTGCGCCTTGGCAACCATGTCGGCATCGGGGGTGCCGTTCGGAGTGGTCGTTTCGTGCGCGTTGGCCGACACGGCAAAGGCGGACAGGGCGGCGATCGTGGTCAGGGTCAGGAGTTTCATGGTTCGTATCCTTTCAAGGGTTCGTTGTGTGTCGTGTTTTGCTTTTCACGTTCCGACAGTTGCGCCGGTTTCGATGACCCTGACCTAGGCCGGCCCGGCAGCCGGGGAAATTGGCCCAGGGATCAAACCGCGTTTTTGATCTTTGGATCGAGGGTTTTGAACCCCAGTTCATGCTGTCGGGCCATATCCGGCCGCATGACCGGGCGATTGCGGCAAGAGCGTGACGAAAACGGTCAACACCACCGTGCCGGCACGCAGATACGCCAGGGCCGCGCCCGCGTCCGGCGGCCGACTGGCCGGCTGAAACGGCGATTCATATCGTCGAAGGATTCGCGCAAGGTCCGTCCGGGGGCAGATTCGCGCAGCCTCGGGCGGGATCCCGCGCAAACCGGATCACATGCGATCCGGGGGCGGTATTTCACTGCGGTGACGGTCCGGCCGGCTGACGCGGGATCAGATGCGCCGGATCAAAGGCGCATTGCGCAAGGTTGACCTCATCCAGGGCCTGCAGAAACCGCGCGCGCGCCGCCTCGAGATGACGCGCCAGCAGGCAGCCATGCCTGAGCGAACATTTTCCCCCGTCGGCGCGAAAGCACTCGACCAGTGCGGTTCTGCGTTCCAGCACCCGCACCACCTGCCCCAGTGTGATGTCTCGGGCCGATCGCGCCAGCGCGATACCGCCGCCATGGCCACGCCGTGTCGCGACAAGGCCGGCCCTTGCCATGGTTGCGATCACCTTGTTCAGATGATGACGCGAAACGTCGAATTCCTCGGACAGTTCGCGCGCGGAAAAGGTGCGGGCGGGCTCGCCGGCCAGGCGCATCAGAACCCGCAGACCGAAATCTGTAAAGGCATTCAGATGCATGTGCGCCCCCTTCAACCGGGCCGCCCGACGCATCGATGTCATCACGCGGGGCCTGGGCCCTCAGGAAATCAGTTTTTCAACCTTCGCCGTGGCAAAGCTGCCGATCGCGCGCGCAATGGCCTTGCGCGGCAACAGGCACAGCGCGGTCGCCAGACCGTCGGCCAGCGCCGCACGATCGGCCGAGACGGTCACCTGCCGCCATCTGGTTCCGGTTGCAGCCGGGCGCGGGTCAAAGATGTGGCCGATACGCCCGGCACTGTCCAGAACCGTAGCAGCCGGCGCCGAGGTTGCCAATGCACGATCGCTCAGCCCGATCCGCAGCGGCAGCACGCCACCGTCGGGGTCGGCAATACCAGCGCGCCACGGCCCGCCACCCGGACGCGTGCCGCTGGCACGGATCTCGCCCATGTCGATCAGTATGTTGCCAAAGCCGCGCGCACGCAGCAGCTCGGTAATCCGGTCGGTGACATAACCCTGAGCGATACCGTTCAGCGTCAGCGCCATGCCGGGGCGCGCGAATTCCACCAGATCGCTGTCATAGCGCAGCGCCTGCCAACCGATACGCTGGCGCGCCGCGCGAATTTCGCTTTCGCGCGGCATCCGGTTGCGCATGACCGCGTCTGCATACAGCGACCACAGCGGCTGCACCGTCGGGTCAAAGGCGCCCTCGGTGGCGGCATGGATGGTATCCGACAGGGAAAGCAGCTCCAGCAGTTCGGGCGGCGGGTTGCGCAGGCGACCCAGGCGATTCAGGCGCGACAGGGCCGATTGCGCCTGATAGAGGCTGAAGATGTCCTCAAGACGGCCAAGCTCGGCCTCCATGCGGGCAAACAGCGGACGCGCCTGCGACTGGCTTATCCCGGCAAGGGTTGCGCTGGCATCGGCGCCCAGCGCGATACCGCGCCAGGTGGCGACAGGCACACGCGCGCGCGATGTTCCGGGCAGGGCGGCAACGCCGGCCGCGGCGGCACCAATGGCAATGAACCTGCGACGCGAGGGAAAGCGGGGCGATTTTTCCGTCAGTCCTGTCATTTCGTTCAGTTCCCTTTCATGTTTCCGGCCGGGCTCATGCCGTTTTCCGGGTTCATTCCTGTTCCGGGGGTCGCCTTGTCAGCTGCGCCCATGTCACCAGCGCCCATGTCCATCCCCGGTTTCATGTTCATGGCGGGATCCATTGCAGGGCGGTCGAGCGCCCGCAACACCGCGTCGTCGGGGATGGAATCAAAGGCCAGCACCTTGCCACCCTTTTCGCGGGCGAATTTCTCGGCATCCTCGCGCCTGGCAAAAGGTGCCAGTTCAGGTGCCCCCATGCCGCCCCTGACATCGGCACCGACGACATAGAATGCCTTCCTGCCGTCGGTCCAGTTGTTGCGCCCCGGCTTTTCCCAGCTTTGGGCACGGGCCATGTCGCTGACGTAGAATGCCAGGATCGGGGCCGTGCGCTCGGGCTGTTTCATGTAGGCCACACCATCGCGCACCTGGGCAAAGAACAGCGGCTCGTCCACCCCTTCCAGGATGATCTGCGCCTTGGGGCCCGGCATGTTGACCAGCAGCATGTGGCAGAAATAGGCAACCGTATCATCGGTGACCGGCGCCGGCGGAGGCATGCTGGCGGTGGTATCGTCCCGGCATCCCGCCAGCAGGGCCACAGCCACGAGAAGTGCGTATCTGATCATGGCTCGACCCTTTTCAGTGCAAGACGCGCAAGCGCCAGAACCGCCAGCGGCCAGCCGAACATCGAAATCAGCACCGCCCATGTCGGCAGGCCGGTCGTTGCCCCGGCAAGGCCGGATGCCAGCGCCACCTTGCCGGCGCCAGACAGGTTGAAGATGCGAAACGCATCAGCCGGGTTGGCCGCAAGCAGCAGAGGAAACAGCTTGCGGGTAAAGAATCCGCCGCCATCATAGACCAGCGCCCCCAGAAGCCCGAGGTCGTAAAGCACGACAAACAGGATCCAGACCCCGATGGCCAGCCCCGCCGCGGCGCTGGAACTGCGGGCAACGGAGGACAGCGCATAGCCGATCGCCAGAAAGCTGGCCCCCAGAACAACCGCACTCCAGCACAGGCGCAACAGCGCGGCCAGGCTTTCGCCGCTGGCGCCGCCGGCCAGCCATGCGGCCAGCCCGGCAATGCCGAAGCCAAGGAACACCGCCAGCGACAGCACCACCAGATGCGAGACCAGCTTGCCCACCAGCAGCTCGCCGCGCGAAACCGGGTAGGTCAGCACCAGCGCCAGCGCGCCGCGTTCGACCTCGCCCGCGATGGCGTCAAACGACATCAGAAGCGCCAGCAACGGCACCAGATAGACCGAAAGCGTTGTCATCGAGGCAACCGAGACCGTCAGCAGATCGACCCCCAGCGCGCCCGTGGGGGCCGAGCCCGAAAAGGTCAGCGCCAGCGAGAACAGCACCATCAGCGAGGTCGCGATCAATATCCAGCGGTTGCGCAGCGCGATGCGCAGCTCGGCCCCGGCAATTGCGAAAATGCGGCGCATCATGATCCGGCCTCCCCTGCGGCATAGTAACGATACAGATCCTCAAGGCTGGGGGGCACGACATCGACGTCGGCCACCGCATCGCCCAGCGCGGTGATTGCCTTCAGCCGCGCCATCTTCTGATCGGCCAGGCAGGACAGTTCCACCCGGCAACCATTCATCCGGTTGCCACCAAGCGAACCCGCCACCTCGGCGGCGTGGCCCTCGGCGGCCTTCACGCGAATCTGGATCGGCAGCCCCGCACGGCGGCGCAGATTTTCCAGGCTGTCCATCGCCACCAGCCGGCCCGCGCGCAGGATCGCGATGCGGTCGGTGCGGGCCTCGAGCTCGGTCAGGGCGTGGGACGACACCAGCACCGCCGTGCCCTGCGCGGCCATGTCATCGACGATGCCATAGAAATCATGCCGCGAGATCGGGTCCAGCCCGCTGGTGGGCTCGTCCAGCAGGGCAAGGCGCGGACGCCCCAGCAGGACCTGTGCAAGGCCCAGACGCTGGCGCATGCCCTTGGAATAGGTGCCGACGCGGCGGTGGGCGGCATCCGAGAGCCCGACGCGTTCGAGCAGGGGCATGCATTCGTCAACCGGCTGCCCGGCAAGGCGGGCAAACAGCGCCAGCTGTTCCAGACCGCTGAGCGATTTGTGGAATACCACCGATTCCGGCAGGTACGAGGTGATCCGACGCGCCTTGCCATCGCCGGGACGATTGCCAAAGACGGAAATGCTGCCGCCATCGATCCGGGTGAGGCCCAGGATCATGCGGATCAAGGTCGTCTTGCCGGCGCCATTATGGCCCAGCAGCGCCAGACGTTCGCCCGCGCGCAAACTCAGGCTGACATCCTTGACGGTCTCGCGCGTGCCCTGCCGTTTGACGACATTGCGCACATCGAGCATGTCGCCCTTGCTCTCAGCTGCCGCTGCCATGGCGTGCCTCCCAATCCGGTATGTCTATCTTGACGGGGTTCATTAGGGGATGCCGATCGACCACCCCGCCCGGCAGCAGCGCCGGAAAGGCCGATTGCGACCAGCGCACCAGCTGCACCGCGGGCGAGCCCAGCAGCAGGCGCGCGGCCGGTTGTGTCCACAGCACCCGGTCAACGGCGTCATTGGGCCGAAAGATGCCCTCGGCAATGCCATCGCCGTTCAGGTCATAGGCGGAAAAGTTGCTCCAGTAGTTGCCGCGGCCCTGATAGCTCCAGTCCACCCATTTGGTGCCGACATATTTCACCTGGATGCGGTTGCCGACAAAGGCGTTGCCGCTGACGATGTTGCGTTCCGAGCCGGCGGTGAAATGGATGCCGATGCCGCAGCCCTCGATCCGGTTGCCGGTGATGCGGTTCTTTTGTGCGTCATAGACGAAGATGCCGCGATCCTTGACCCCCTTCAGCAGGTTGCCCGAGATCACGCTGTTGTTGGTATAGTTCAGCATGATCCCGTAGTCGCGATCATCCAGCGAGACATTGTCGGTGATCCTGACATTGTCGGAAAACATCACCGCATAGCCCAGATGGTTGCGGGTCGAAATGTTGCCACTGACCACGCTGTTGTGGGTGTACATGTAATGCACTGCAAAACGCAGGTCGCGAAAGCGGTTGTTGCGAAAGATATCCTTGTTGCTCGTGTTGACGAAAATGCCGTCGCGGCCATAGCGGATGTCGTTGTCCTCGACGATCAGGCCGGGCGCGTTCCAGACATAGATGCCGTTGCCGCGGTCGTTCATGCGCTTGTCGCGCCGCCCGACGATGATGTTGCCGGCAATCCGCGCATTGATTGCGCCGTGAACATCGACGCCGACCAGATTGCCCAGCATGACATTGTTTTCGATTCGCGCATCCCGCCAGCCGCGCGGCAGCTTGACCGCGCTGTCCAGCGTCTGGTTGGACGAGCCCGATCCCCGGATCGTCAGGCCGCGGATGGCCACGCGTGACGCCCGCACCGTGATCACGCTGCCCTTGCCGTTACCCTGAACCACGGCCTTGCCGGCGCCCTCGATCGTCATCGGCTTGTCGATGACGATGGGGCCGGCATAGGTTCCGGGACCGAGGCGCAGGACATCCCCCGCCTCGGCCGATTTCACCGCCTCGATCAGCGCGCCCCTGCCCGGCACGATCTGGCGCAGCGCGGCGGCCGTCGGTGTGCCCGACAGCAATGCCGCCGCCAGCAGGACGGATGCCGTCAGCACCCGCCCCTGGCCGATCACGCTGGAAGGGACATTGCCCATCGAGACGTTCTCCTGCATCCGATCAGGCCGGTTTGACCAGCATCCGGCCGCGCATCTCCATGTGCAGAGCGTGGCAGAACCACTGGCAGTAATACCAGTGTACACCGGGCAGATCGGCCGTGAAGGTGACCGACGCCGTCGCCTGCGGCGCAATCTCCATCGCGATCGAGTGGTTCGACAGGGTGAAGCCGTGGGTCACGTCATCGACATCGTCGATATTGGTGATGTAGACCGTCACCTCGTCGCCCTGGTTGACCTCGAATTTCTCGAGCCCGAATACCGGGGCCTGCGAGGTCATGTAGACACGCACCTTGTTGCCGTCGCGGATGACCTTGTTGTCCTCTTCCAGAACCACGCCGTCCTTTTTCGCCTGGGCGACCGCGTCGGCGAACATCTTGTCGTCGCGGGTCCACAGGCTTTTCGGGTTGACGATGTCGGCCCGCACGATGATCGCATCGTGAGGTTCGGCAAAGTTCGGCCCGTCATGGACAACCTTCAGCTGGTCATCCGGCACGGACAGGTCGATCAGCTGGTCGTTCTCGGGTTTCAGCGGGCCGGCATTGAGGAAGCGGTCCTTCGAGAACTTGTTGAGCGACACCAGCCACTTGCCGTCGGCCTCGAGCGTTTCGCCCATGGACGAGTGGTTGTGACCCGGCTGGTACTGCACGTCGATCTTGGCCAGGATCGGATCGACATCCTCGCCGGCATAGGCGCGGATCGCCTTGTCGATGTTCCATTTGACGACCTGGCTGTCGAGGAACATCGTGGTATAGGCGTTGCCCTTGCCGTCGAACGCGGTGTGAAGCGGGCCAAGGCCCAGTTCCGGTTCGGCCACGATGCAGGAACGCGGATCGGCATTCTTTTCGAACAGCGCGTCCACCTTGGTCACGTCGATGACCGAAACCGTCGGCGACAGCTTGCCGGCGATCATGACATGGCGCTTGTCCGGGGCGACGTTGACACCGTGCGGGTTGTTCGGGATCGGGATGTAACGCGTATAGTTCTTGTTGCGTCCCTTGCGCCCGTCCAGAACCGGCACGCCGTTCAGCATCTGATAGTCGCCGGCCTTCACGCCCTTTTCGATCTCGGCGATGTTGAACACCACGACGTGGTCCATCTCGGCGGCGGTCATCTCGGCCAGGTTCATGCCCATTTCCGAGTTGTAGCTGGATGCAAAGGCGTATTTGCCCTGATAGTCGGCATCGCAGTTGTCGAGGTTGCCGCTGACGATCACCTGCCAGGCGACCTTCATCGTGTCGCCGTCGATCGCACTGAAGATGGAACGATACTGTTTGGGATCGTCGAGGATCTTGCCGTCGTTGGGCAGGGGCACCCCATCCTCGCCGTTGGCGAACACATAACCGGTGCGCGGGTATTTCTGCACTCGGAGGCCGTGGACCGTGTGCTGGTTCGGCAGTTCGATGATCTTGTCGCATTTCATCACGTCGAGCCGCACCCGCGCCACGCGGCTGTTGGCCTTGTCATTCATGAAGGCGTAACGCCCGTCATAGGTGCCGTCCGTAAA
>JASBSZ010000032.1 GCA_030148665.1 Alphaproteobacteria bacterium | reverse complement strand
GCTAGCGTCAAATCCCAACCCCGCAGGCCCGCCGCCGCTGCGTTACAGGAAGACTTCGCAGCGCCGGGCCTGCTCAGCGCGAAAGGGGGGGTCAAAATTGGACGCCGATGGGGGGTCAACTTTAAATGCCGATTGACATCGTCGGGGCCCAACTGCTCATGCCTCCCAGCTATCATGCTGGTTTCACGCAGTGAATCCCCAACATCATTTGTGCAACAAAGCCCCTTCTACCCGCAATCGCTGGAGCGCGGCCGCCGGTCCGTGCGCGCGGTGATGCTAGCGGTGGCGGAGACACCAGACATCAGGTTGCGTAATCATTAACCGCCATACATGAGACAGCAGCTTTCGGGTCGTACGCCGATTCGACGTGTGGGCAGGGGCAGAGAACCTTCACCCCCGGTCCCGTCCCCTCCGCCAGCGATCAATCCATCCAACTGACCTGGAACACAAACATCCTGTCAGAGGCTTGTTTCCGCCGATATGTTTGTGGTCGCCCGAAGGGGGCGGCAGTGTCACGAATTCCCCGGCCTGACCGGTGCCGGGCCAGAGAATGCCGGAGGCGGCCGATCCGTTACCTGTCGTGGCCGCCTGTCCCCTGTTGGTCAGGGGCCACAAATGCGGGTGTGATATCCAGGATCACTTCAACGACGCGCGCAGTGCCAGAACCTGCGTTGGATCCATCTCCTGATTGCGGAGCGCGGCAACGGTGTCTGCGGTGATCCTGGAAATCCCGGGATGGGCGGCGGCGTTGTTGCCGAAATGGCTGCGCAAATAGTTGATCACGGCGGCAATTTCCGCGTCGGACAGGTGGGCGAAGGACGGCATCTCGCCCTCGAAGCTGTTGCCATTCACGGTAATGGTGCCTGACATACCGTTCAGCAGCACCTTTGCCGGGAATGTATCGGACAGGAACAGATCACGGTTTTCGGCAAGCGGCGGAAAGGTTTCCTCGATGCCGCGGGCGTCGTTCTGGTGGCATGAGGTGCAGTTTTCGGAAAACACCGCTCCGCCATCGACGGGCGTGTCCGCCTGTGCGGTGACAACAGTTTCAGCCGGGGCGGGCTTGTCCCCCATATAGGTGCTCAGATATGTGTGGATCTTCTGGCGCTCGTCGGCGGTCAGCTCAACCCCGAACCCCTCCATGTCATCGAGCAGACCGTCCCACGCATCCGCGGTCAGGCCCTTGCTTTCGACCACATATTGCAGATCGTGACAGGTCCGGCACTTGGCATAGACAAGGGCACGGTTGGGCCCTTTTGGAAGGTCGAATTCGGCAGCGCGAAGAGGAAACGAGGCTGCGCCAAGGGCCACATACGCAGCCAGCGCAAGCGTTGTCAGACGGGATGTCACATGGGAAATGCGACGACGGGATCGGGCGGGTGCAAGGGGCATGGGAAACTCTCTCTCGGGACGGGAGCAATGTCTTTGTTCAGGTCATGACGCGTGGAATCCACCGGACATGGCCCGGCGGCACCCTGCCCGGGGCAAACCCGGCCGCAGGATACTTGTCCAGCGCGTGCGCGGACGGCCCTGCCCGCAACGGATTGCGGTGCGGGCAGAGCCATCAGGGATGAATTTCACTCAGGTGGCCGTCACCGTAACCAGGTCGGCACCATTCCATTCATAGCCTTTCGGATTCCAGGTAGCGGTGCCGTCGAGCGGCTGCGTGCGGCCGATTTCATCGGTGGCGATCACGCGCAGCGTATGCGTGCCCTTCTCGAGGGTGGTGTCGAGCGACCACTGCTGCCAGGCATAGGGGCTGTCGGCATGTTTTATCGTGGCATCGTCCCAGGTCTTGCCTCCATCCTTGGAAACCTTGACGGAAACGATCCTGGCGGTGCCGTCATTCCATGCAACGCCGCGAATCGTTACCGGCCCGGCCTTGACCTTGTCCTCGGCCAGCGGCGCAAAGATCACGCTCATGATCTTGAACCCGTAGGTCGGTTTGGAGTTGCCCAGGTTGTAGTCCTTGACCGAAAACTCACCCGGTTCGACCGGTCGGTTGACGGCACGATAGGCCTTGGACTGGAACGGCGAGGGCGACTGCTCGGTCTCGTAGAGCAGCTCATTGACGAACTTGACGTTCATGTTGCCGTAGTAACCCGGAATGATCAGCCGCACCGGGCCGCCGTGGACGGCGGGGATCGGCTCGCCGTTCATCTTCATGGCGAGGATCGCGTTATCCAGCGCCGGGTCCTCGACGTGGTAGCTCTTGATCAGGTCGGCACCTTTCGGGGCGGGAGATTCGTCTGCGCCGTTGGCCGTCAGCCAGCGCGCATCGGGCGACGGGCCGACATTGGCCCTGGCCAGAACGGCACGCAGCGGCACGCCTTCCCATTCGACATTGGCCATTCCGCCGTGTTTCCACTGGCCGCCGGGGGCCTTGGCCTTGGCTGCGAAATAGCTGCGCCCGTTACCGGCACATTGCATCACCGCAACCACCTTGACCTGTTCCATGGACTTGAGGTCGGACAGGGTGATCGTGCGCGGGCGAACCGCCAGACCGCCAATGCGGATATTCCATTCCTTGATGGCGGGCGCGTCATTGGTAGCCATCCAGGCCTGCTTTCCCGCGGGCGGGAAATGGTTGCGGATATACATGATCTCCTTTGGCGTGATCTCGTGCTCGCGCAACAGCTGGAGAGGCGTCTCCATGACGCCCAGCTTGGCGTTATGGACAATCATGGTATCGTTCACGCCGCCGATGATTTCTGCGGGGTTCGCCGAACTTGCAAACGCCATGCGGGCGGTGGTGGTGCTCAGTGCAGCGCCCAACGCGCCAACGCCGGCAATCTTGCCGAATTCCCGGCGGGTCATGCCGGTGAGGTCTGATTTCCTGGACATATGGGTCTCCCTTTTATGTTCTTGTTTTCCGACGAAACCGGCATATCCGGCTGCCCCCGGTTCCCGCGCCGGATGGGCAACCCTGCCCTTGCGCATGAAAACGGCGGTTTTCCGTCGATACCTGCATGACGACGGCACCTGGCGGTTTATTCCACCGCAGGCAAAAAAAACCTTGAGAACCATTTCCACAAACCCACCGCGCGTGGCGGGGTGTTGGATCAGCCGTTTCGTGATCGTTGAACGGGTGTGGGGATCACCCGGATACGCAGGCTCGGCTGTTTCTGTGATTGAGGTCCAGCGCCAGCTGGGTTGCCGGGGCAAATGGCTGCAGATTGCGGGTCGCGCCGTATACCGCCTTCGAGATCAGGTTCAGACGCGTCCGATCCATCCCCGCCGCAACGAGCAGGTAATCCAGCTGATTGGCACGCCACGCAAACACCCGTGCCTTGCCCATGGTGATCTCGCGCATCGGTACCGGCGCGCCGAGGGTGTCGGGCAGGATGAACAGGCTCAGCCGACAGTCATGTATGCCGACATATCCCACCCGCACCCCGTCCTTCCCAAAGGGTTCCGTACGTACCATCTGCAGTTTCGATGCCCCGAGATCGGGCACATAGACACGGCCATGCCTCCGGGCGAAACGGGCCAATGTCGGGCCGCGCCCGGGTCCGGTCGTGGTGGCCGGCTGCGCCAACCATTCCATGTGCCTTGCGACCGCGGCCTCGATCGTCCCACTCGGGGCAACCTGGTCGGCCGGGGAAGGGTCCTGCGGCCGGGTGGATACCGCGTCGGAATACGCGGTCCGGTAGCGTGTCATGCCAAACGGGATCGCCACGAGCAGCAGCACGACGGCGGCAGCCGATACGGCCCTTCCCGGCCAGCGGGCAGGCCAGCGGACGGCCCATCCCGCGGGACCGATACCTGCGCGTGATCCGGTGACCCCGGCGCTCTCGCGGCCCCGCCCGGCAAGGGCATCCTCGCCGCCACGGGCGCCGGGGCGGGCGGGCGGCACCCCCGCGGCCAGCGTTTCCAGATCATTGATGTCCAGCCCCCGCGGCAGAGGCAGGTCGCGCAGTTCCATCCGCAACCTGGTCAGTATTGCGACACGTTCCGCCAGTTCGGGATTGCGTGCCATCTGGCGCAGCAGCATCGCCGCCTCGTGCGAAGGCAGTTCGCCATCGACATAGGCGTTGAGAACTTCGTCGGATGGATTCCACGTTTCAGAGGTCATTTTGCAGCCGCCGCCCTTTTGCTGTTCCGCGCGGTCTCGAGCGAGTGCACGTTTCCCCCACTGATTTCGATCAACATGGCGCGTCGGGCGCGGCTGAGACGGCTCATCACCGTGCCTTTCGGGATGCCCAGCGTCATCGATGCCTCAACATAGCTGAACCCTGCCAGATCAACCAGCGCCAGGATGTCGCGATGGGGTTCGGGCAGCCGCATGAGGGCGGCCTGTACGGACAGGCGGTTGATCACCGTATCCTGAACATTCGGCCCCGGTGCCGCAGGCAGCGCGTCTATGTCATCGACATCCTGGTGCTGGTCCGCATGCCGACGGTGGCGGCGCAGATGATCGATATGCGCATTGCGCAAGATCGCAAACAGCCAGGGGCGAAAGGCCTCGGCATTGTCAGGCCGATTATCGGTACTCAGCGCCTTCACCACCGTATCCTGCACCAGTTCACGGGCAAGATCGCCATTGCGACACAGAGCGTGAGCATATTTCAACAACGGGGTCAGCGCACGCTCGATCTCTCGACGGCAGATTGCCATTTGTTTTCCGTTTCCCACGTCGCAGCCTGTGCCCCCTGGCGGGGCGGAGTTCTGCTTCCAACCCGGATTGGATCGACTCCTGATCAGGACGACGTGATTTCTTCCCTGTGTTTATCTGGATGCCCGTCTGATGACAGGCAATCCCGTTCTTGCGGAGAATCCGATAGCATGGTTGCACCCTTTTGTCACCGTCACCGCGTTTCTCGACCGAAGCGCAAACCCGATTGTCGCCAGATGCTCGCTCAGCAGGTCGTGTCGCGCGACAGTTCCGGCGGGCGGCCCAGCAACAGGCGCAGGTTGCGCTTGATCAGGTTGGTCCAGATCAGGAATGGCAGGCCGCGGAAGAAATCCAGCGCTGCCCCCGGCCCGGCATGCCTGAAGGTGCGCAGGGCGGTTGCCGGCGTCGGTGGGCGAAAATAGCTCCTGATGCGTACCTCGCTCCCCCTGACCAGCGCCGCCAGCGCCTTGCGTGTGGCTACCGGGTTGTTCCAGTCCGAGCGAAACACCACACAGCCGTTACGGTTGATGATGAAAACCGCGTTCGGCATGCTGCCATAGGTTTGATGCGCCTTGCCGTCAAAATCGTCAATCAGAATCAGGCGGCCTTCACCGTCTTTGTCCTTCAGCCGTCGGGCGGCCTCTTTCTTGTCCTCGAAATCGCGATGACGGCCGATCTTGCCGCCCGGATGGGCCTCGCGCACATAGAGTACCACCGACGTCACTCCGGGGAATTCCCCAGACAGTTTTTCCATGATCGGCCGACGGCTCTGAAACAGGGGGCAGGTGATCGAACCCGTCTCGAGGACCAGGAAATCGCCGTCGAAATCCAGAAGACGGCGCTTTTCCCCCGACGGGGTGGTCAGCTCGAAATCAGGTGCCTTTTCGCCCGGGCCAGGCCCTGCGACCTGATCGAATTCGTAATCTTCGGTCGAAAACCTGTCGTAATTGTATTCGGTCATTTCCTGTGCTCCCGGCAGGGCTGAGGGCAATATTGCCGACATCGGTTGAACCATAGCCCCGCAAGGGGGTGTTGGTCCACAAGCCTGCGCTTGCGGGCAATGCCCCCTGGCAAGGGGCAATACCGGGCGGCGAGGCGTCACTCAGCCGCGGCGCGCGCCAGACAATGCCCCGGGATCGCGCCCCATGTCCCCGACCTGCGCATCGAGGTTGGCGATTCTGTCCAGCTCGTGCTGGAGCTGCAATCGATCCAGCCTGTCGACCGGCAACGAGACCAGCGCCCGGATTCGTTTTTCCAGCGTCCCGTAAGCCTGTTCGAAGGCGGCAATGATCCGGCCCATCGGGGCCTGTACGGATGCCGGATCAGGCAGGCCCCAATGGGCGGTGATGGCGGTGGAAAACCATATGGGGCAGGGTTCTGCCGCAGCGCGGTCGCAGACAGTGAACACGAAATCCATTTCCGGGGCGCCAGGCCCCTCGAAATTTGCGATGTCCTTTGATGCAAGACCTTTCGTTTGATGACCGTGGCGCACAAGGGTTGCCAGCGCATGTTCGTTCGGGCGCCCCGTAGGGTTGGTTCCGGCCGAAAAGGCGTTGAACCGACCGCCGCCGAGATCGTTCAGCAGGGTTTCGGCCATGATCGAGCGCGCGGAATTCCCGGTGCAGATGAAGAGGACATTGAGGGGATATGTGGACATTTCGGAAACCCTGGAAAATGAAACGAGGTGACGTGCGGCAAGCGGAGCACAGGCTTCTGGGCGCCCGTTGCAGCAATCGGTGATCAGGTGCTCGACCAGAAAGCCGATGCTATCGATACGTAGCCGATACAGAAGGTTGCGCCCCGATCTCTGGCTGTCGACCAGCCCGGCATGCGACAGCGCAGACAGATGATTGGACAACGTGTTCGGCTTGAGGCCCAGCGCAGCGATCATCTCGGACGGGCACATGCTGCCGGGGGTCCGGCGCGCCAGCAGCCTGACGATGGCCAGCCTGTCGGGATGTGCAAGTGCCGCAAGGGCCGAGGTGGCAGCTATTAGTTCCATAATTCGCGAATAATCGAAATGTGATGTGTTTGCAACCGTGAGATACCCAAAAGAATGGGGGCGGCCCGCAGACCGCCCCCCGATTGTCGACCCTGGCTGTTGTCAGGCCTTGTATTCCTTCGACTTGAAGGAAACATGCGCCGAGCGTGGCGTGGCGTCGGCCAGCTTGCGGATATCGCCCCAGGTGTGCTTGTAGTTCGGCAATATCAGCTCGTTCACGCCGGGGTTCACCACGTTGCCCTGGCTGCCCGAGGGCGAACCGAACACCATTGCCACCTGCCCGCGTCTGGCGGTATCGGTGGGATAGGCCATGCCCTGCGTTGCCCCGTTCTCGTTGTGGATCTCGATGAGGTCGCCCGCCTTGATGCCCAGATCGGCCATGTCCTGCGGGTTCATCTCGATAAACGGATAGGGGAAACGGTCCTGGATAAAGTCGTTCGTCTGATCGAGGAACTGGTTCTGCCAGAACACGTTGGCGCGAACGTTGTTGATCCAGAACTTGTGGGTGGCGCGCTCCTGCGCCTTGCCTGGCGCCTGAAGGCCACGATAGGCAGCCGCACAGAACAACGCCTTCTTGTCCTTGCGACCATGGCGGTCGAACTTGCCGTCGGAATACAGCCGCTTGGTGCCGACCAGCTTGCCACCCTTGTAACCTACGACCGGCTCCTGCACACCGTTGTTGCCCATGGCCCGCAGGCGATCATAGGTCACGTCGGGGTTGCCCTGGTGATAGCCATCCATGAAGGCATCTTCCTCGGTCTTCCAGTCATAGCCCTTGAACTGATCGGCATACTTGTCCTGACCCATTTCACGCAACACGCGCTCGAGGTTCTGGGCAATGCCGGCCGCGATCAGGCAATCGGGACGCGACTGGCCGTAAGGGTCCATGTAACGCTCGGACAGGCGCAGGCGCCGTTCGCCGTTCATCGAGGTGAGGTTCATCTCGTTGCTTTCGCAGGCCGGCAGGATGACATGTGCGTCCTGACCGATCTGGCTGTGGATGATGTCCATGTCCACGACGAACAGACCACCCGCGTTGACAGCTGCAACGATGGCCTCGACCTGCTGCTCGCGGGTGCCGCTTGCCGAGGCATCCATGGCGTCCTTGACGATGTTTGCGCGCCGACGGTGGACCTCCTTGTACTCTGCCGCGTTCAGCGTGGTCTTGAAGTGGTCGGTCGCCCAGATGTGGTGGATCTTGCCGCCACCGCTGATCAGCAGCTGATCGACATAGGTGGCCGGACGTCCGACATGATCGGCAGGGCGATAATAGCCTTCCTGGTGTCCGCCCAGACGGCAGCAGCCGCCACCCTCGCGACCAATATTGCCGGTGGCAAGCGCAATGTTCACGATTGCACCATTGGCGCGATAGTTGTCATTGCCCCAGATGATGCCCTTTTCGTAGGCAGTCGCACATTTGCGACGCGAGCCGTCGGATTTCGGCTTGGCGATCCACTCGGCAGCCTTGATGATGTCGGCCTCGGGCACACCGCAGATCTCGGCCGCCTTGGCGGTCGAGGTGCGGCAGGCATTCAGCGCGTATTCCAGGCTACCCAGACCGGCGGGATGGGCCTCGTCCAGAGGAACGGCCTCGCCACCCTGGAAGGTCGAGTTCTTGATGAACTCGTTGTCGGTCCAGCCCTTGTCCACGATATAGGTGAACAGCGCATTCATCAGGGCAATGTCAGTTGCCGGCTTGATCGCAAGATGCAGGACGTTTTCCTTGCCGGCGATTTCTTCGGCCGCGTTCACCGTCACCGTGCGGCGCGGGTCGACCATGATGAACCTGGCACCATTTTCCAGACCTTTCCTCATATGGTTGAGGAACAGGTTGGTCTGGGTTTCAAGCGGGTTCGCACCGATGATGAAGATGGTATCGGTGACTTCATAATCGCTGTAGCTGTTGTTCAGCTCGCCGACACCCATGTCGCGGGTTGCGTGAACCTCCGAGTTGTAGGCCGGCCGGTTGTGAATCCGGGCGTTCTTGATGTTCATGCTCTGGAAATACAGCTTGCCGGTGCCCCAGGTATTTTCATACCCGCCGGCCGAGCCGCCATGGTCGAACATCGACACGAGCAGTTCGTCCTCGCCATATTCGGTGATGATGCGCGCGGTCACCCGGGCAACCAGATCGAGCGCGTCGTCCCAGCTGGTCGGCTGCCACACACCATTGCGCCAGATCATCGGGTCGGTCAGGCGTTGCTGTTGGGTACGCATGACATCCGAGGGCCGGTTTTCACCCATGCGGCCGCCGCGGATCGAGGTCAGGCCGTTGTTCACCACGCAGTCCGCGTCGGGAACCAGCGCCAAGTGCACGTCCTTGCCGTTCTGCTTGACGACATTGTATTGCGACGGCGCCAGCCAGGTGCCCATGGCGGGCTGCTGCTCGCTGAGGTCAATGCCATAGGCGTTGTTCTTCATCGTGCCCTGTTTGCCGCGCGGCCAGGTATATGCCTTGTAGCCGCAACCGACGATGCAGTAGTGGCAGGTGACATTGTGAACCTTGGCGTCCTTGGGCGGGATCGGCAGGCGGTCGATTTCTCTCTTGTAACCCATCTGTCTTTCTCCTCCCTTACAGCACGTTGGACGGGCGACCGAAAATCAGATCGCTCGAACCTTCGGCATAGATGTCGCCCTTGTCATCGATCCGCAGGGTGAACTGCGGAACATTCTGCGTTGCATGTCCCCAGACCTCTTGCCCGCCGGCCTCGACGTCGAAGCGCGAGAAATGGCCGGGGCAGTTCAGCGTCCGATCCTCGCTGTTGTAGGACATGCCAAAGCCCTTGTGCGGGCAGATCGTGGAAAAGGCCACGATATCGCCGTCCGGCCCGGCACCGCCCTCAACGGCCGTGCCCAGCTTCAACAGGACACCGGGGCTGTCGGCATCGGGATATTCGATGTCGAGCGGCTCGTTGACCTTGAGATCGGCGATGTTGGCCAGCCGGGCGGAAGGATATTCAAGCTGCGCCGGCGGTACCGGTGCCCCTGCCTCGGCCGGGGCGCTGGTCACGGTTGCGGCAGCAGCCCCCGCAGCGGCCATTGCGCCGCCGCGCAGGAACTGCCGGCGACCGACATTTACCATGTTCTTGCATCTCATGTGTCTGATTCCTCCCTAAGGTTTCTACGCGTCATGAGAATAACAGCAGCACATCGTTTTTCGCGCCCGAACGAGGGCCTGATGCCGTAGGTATAATACTGAAATATAACGATTATCGCCGATGTTCGGATTCTCGAACATCGCCGCGCGCGGACCGGGCCGTTATCGGGGCTATCTCTGCTCGCGTTCGATTCCGAATTTCTGCATCTTTTCCCACAGGGTCGTGCGGGAAACCCTGAGCAGCCTGGCTGCGCGCCCGATCTGGCCATTGCAGCGGTCAAGAACCTCGATGATGTGACGCTTTTCGGCGGCATCTCGGGCCTCGGACAGGGTGATGGTTGTCACCTCGTCGGCAAGGCGTTCGTGGAACATGTCGGATGCCTGCAGGAACGGGCCGGGTGCTGCATGTATCGCTTGGGCCAGACGGGCCCGCAATTCGCGCCCACCGCCCTGCCACGGATAGTTCCGCACGGCCTGCTCGGCAAGCGTGCTGATCCCCTCGAGCGGCTGCGCCCTGCGGGCGTTCATCGGCGGGAACAGCCGATGCATGAGCCAGACCGAATCCTCGGGCCTCTGGGACAGTGGCGGTATGACGATCTCGACAGTGTCCAGCTGGTACAGCAATTCCATCCGCAGACCGCCGGCGTCGCGTGTCTCGGCGATCTCGTGACCGCATGATACCAGTATCCTGCCGGGAAACCCCTCTTGCAGCGCGTCCAGTATCATCCCCACGGCATCTTCCCCGATCATGGAATACCCGTGCAGATAGAGCACCCCCTCTCCGACCCTGTCGAGCGCTCCGCCGGGGCCGGCCAGGGCAGTATGCGGTTCGGCCTCGCGGGCGAGATTGACGGTGACAAAGGGGGCCGCGCGTCTGTCGGACAGTTCATGGATCCGCCGCGCGACCAGCCCCTTGCCGGTACCGGGTCCGCCTATGATAAGGGCACAGCGATCATTGGCGGCCACGTCATGCACAAGGGTTTCGATCTTGCGCGCCGCCGGCGAGACACCCAGCAGCGCCGGCAGCTTTTCCTGCGGTGTCGTGGCCAGAAGATTTGCCAGGCGTTCCAGCAGAACGGGAATGTCGAAGGGCTTGCTGACATAATCCGCCGCCCCTGCCCGCATCAGGCGCACGGCCTGATCGATGCCGCCGTGGCCCGTGATAAAGAGAAAGGGCGGCGGCGACGAGGTTTCGCAAAGACGTGAAAACAGCTCTTCGCCCGATCCATCAGGCAGGCGGATGTCGCAGATCACCGCGTCAATCGGTGCGCGTGGGGTGCGCAAGGCACCAAGAGCCCGCACGATCTGACGCAGCCAGATCACCTCGGCCCCCTCCAGTTCCAGTCGCTGGACAAGGGATGCCCCCATGAAATCGTCATCCTCGACCAGGGCTATGCGAAATCCCTTCAGCATTCGCCGCTCTCCCCGGCCGCCGCATCCCTGGCCGCAACTGGCAACGTGATGCGGATAACTGTCATCCCTTGCCGTCTTTCGGTCGTGATGGCTCCGTGCAGCCCCGTGACCAGCTCGCGCACCAGACGCAGCCCGACACCGCCATTCGACGGGACCGGCCCGCTTTCGAGCAAGCGCACCCTTGCGCTGTCGCTCAGGCCGGGGCCACTGTCGCTGACCTCGATCACCAGGCTTTTCGGGCCGGTCGCAACCCACAGGCCGACACGACCCTCCTTTCCGGCCGCGGCGGTTGCGTTGAGCAGCAGATTGAGGACAATCTGTCTGACCGGCGCGGCCGGAAGGGCGGGCTGAGCCTGGCGATCCATTTCGACAGCCCATGTCAGGCGTTGCCCGTTCAGCCGCGTCTCGGGGCCGATCAGCAGCTTGAGGTCCTCGAAATCCTCGGGCGAAAGCGGCGTGTCGGTGCGTTCATAGCGATTGGTGTCAAGGGTGGCCTTGGCGACATCGCGCAAGTGGCGCAGCCCGCGAGAGATCAGATCGGCCGACTGGCGCACGACATCGGGTCGGTCGGCGTATTTCCTGATCGTGTCGGTCGCGTTCAACAGGCCACCCAGGGGATTGTTGATCTCATGCGCGAGCGATGATGAAAGACGCCCCAGGCTGACAAAGCGTTCGCGTTCGGCAAGCCGGCGTTCAGTGTCGGCCTTGGAAGCGATGGCGCGGACCATCTCGTTGTAGGTGTTGACCAGGCGCGCCATCTCGCCATCGCCTTCGGGGACTTCGTCCCTGGGGATCGGTCGTGGCGCACCTTCGGTCTCGCGCATGCGGCTGACCAGGCGCGAAACCGGCGTCAGCATGCGCCGTGTCGCAAGATAGCCCAGAAAAACCAGAAAGCCCGTCGCAATGGCATTTCCCAGCAACAGCAGGCGCCGTGCCTCGCGCCGTTCCGACACCAGATCCGAGATGTCGAGTTCGGTCAGGATCTGCCCGACCTTGCGCCCCTGATAGACCAGCGGTGCCAGCAGCTTGACGTTGTGTTCACGATTGCCGACCTGCAGCTTGCCGGGCAACTGTGCTCCGTTTGCCAGGCGCGAAATGGGGCTGTCCACCGGTGCCCGACGCGGATCGGTCGCCGCCAGGACACGTCCGTTGCGGTCGGCAACGGCGGAAAATACCGTGCGGCGCCCTTCCGACGCGCCGGCGGCACGTTCAAGCGTGTCATAGACCTCCCACACATCCTTGCGCAGCACGAATGGCCCCAGGGCGACGGACAGGGCCTCGACATGCAGCCGGGCCAGTTCGCGTATTCGTGCAACCTGCTGACGATCCAGGGCCGACAAGACCAGCTGCGAGGCAATCACCGCAACGGCGATCATGAGCATGGCCACCATCAGCGACACCCTCAGCGACAGCGAGAAGTTGCGCCACCACCCCATCAACGCAGGGCAGCATAGATACGCATGCGCCGGCGAATTCCGTCATACAGCGATGGATAAGCCGGCGTCATGCCGTCGAGTTGCAACAGATTCAACGCAGCGCGCCCGTCCGAGGTGCGGTCGAAATCCAATACCGCGCGAGAAAATTTCCGGACCTCCGGGTCGGCGATCCGGTCGCGATGCGCACAGACCGGAGGAAAGCCCAGCCATTCCGAACGCCTGATGACCCTGGTGCGGTTGGTCAGCATCGGTTCCATCCGTGCCAGAGCCTCCCATACATAGCCATCGACGCTGCCCGAGCGCACCAGCCCGGCCGCGACCGCGCGCACGACGTTGCGGTGGCCATAGGTAAAGATCGTGCGGCCAAAGAATTCGTCCGGCCGCAGCCCCATCTCGGCCAGGTCGGATGCCGTGACCAGAAACCCCGAATTCGAATCGGGGTCTGAAAAGGCGTGGATGTCACCCCTCAGGTCGGACAGGTCGCGGGCATCGTCACTCTTGCCGACGATCAGATAGGATTGGTACAGCGGCTTGCCGTTCCACAGCGGAACCGCCACCACGGACAGTTCGTCCTCGTGTTGCAGATAGGGATAGCCGCACAGCCAGGCCGCATCGAGCGCCCCTTCCAGCAGCATTTCGGTAACTTCCTTGTAGGTACGCCTCTGCTCCAGTTCGACGGGCATTTCCAGCGCCCCCACCAGCGCCCTGCGCAGGCGCTCGATTACCAGCGCGTCATTGTCCAGAAAAACCGGCGTCAGCCCCAGCCGAAAAGGCGCGGCCGCGCTGCCCGGCAAGGCTGGCGCCATGACCGCGGCTGCGCCCATTGCAAGAAAGTTTCGCCGACTGCGACCCAAGTTTCTTTTTCTTCCCCAAGAGAGTCTGCGAGCAACGTTACCTTGTCATGCCGGCGATTTCAATGCCGCCCTCCCGCAGCTGGAATCTGCGCAACTGTTCGACACAGTTCAACCGCGATGGATCCGGCGACGCCGTCACGGCCGGGAAAAGGGGCCGGCGGGTGTCTCAGCTCAGGCGCGTGGGCTTGAGCAGGCGCAGCGCATTGGCGACGACCAGCAACGACACGCCGACATCGGCCGCAATGGCCCCCCACATCGAGGCCATGCCAAACAGGGTCAGCCCGACAAATGCCGCCTTTGTCAGCAGCGAAAGCCCGATGTTCTGGCGAATTATGCCCATCGTGCGGCGGGAATGTGCGACCAGCCAGGGCAACTTGCCGATATCATCGGTCATCAGGGCGATGTCGGCGGTTTCGACCGCGGCGTCCGAACCCATCGCGCCCATGGCAATACCCAGATGCGCCCGCGCCATGGCGGGGGCATCGTTCACGCCGTCACCAACCATGGCAACCATGTCGTGCGACTTTACCAGATCCTCGATTGCCGCCAGTTTCTGTTCCGGCAGCAGCTCGGCCCGGACCTCGTCTATTCCCACCTCGCGCGCAACGGTCTGCGCGGCGCTGGCATTGTCGCCGGTCAGCATGACAACGGTGCGCACACCCAGCCCGTGCAGGCGGGCCACGATATCCCTGGCATCGTCACGAATGCGGTCGCGCAACTCGATCAGGCCCCAGACATTCTGCTGGTCTCCGACCACGACCAGGGTGTTTCCGGCCCCTTCGATCCTCTCGCACAGGGGGGATGGCAGCTGATCGCCCAGCTTGCGTTCGCTGGCGAAACGGTGCGACCCCAGCCATACTGTCTGCCGGTCCACCTGCCCCTCGGCGCCCCGCCCCGGAACCGTGCGACTGTCGTCGGCAGGCTGGAACGTCACGCCCCGCGCCTGGGCATGGTCAAGAATGGCCCGTGCCAGCGGGTGGGACGATCGCGATTCCAGCGCCGCTGCTACCCGCAATATGTCGTCGGCCTTGTAATCACCAAGCGGATATATGCCCGCCACCTCGGGCTTGCCCTCGGTGATGGTGCCGGTCTTGTCCAGGGCCAGCGCGTCGATCTGGCCGGGTGCCTCGATATAGGCGCCGCCCTTGACCAGCACACCGTTACGGGCCGCCGAGGCCAGCGCCGCGACGATGGAAACCGGTGTCGAGATGACCAGCGCGCAGGGACACGCTATGACCAGAAGGACAAGCGCATTGTAGAACCAGTAATCCCACGCCCCACCCAGCGCCAGCGGCGGAAAGACCGCGATCAGGATTGCCAGAACCATGACCAGCGGCGTGTAGATGCGGGCGAATTTCGCCACCCATTGTTCGACTTCGGCACGGCGCGACTGGGCCTCGCCGACCATGCGGATGATCCGGGCCAGAACCGTGTCCGAGGCCGGCCTGGTCGCCCGGACGATCAGCGTACCATCGCCATTGATGGTACCGGCAAAGACCTGATCGCCGGTTTCCTTGGCGACCAGCACGCTTTCGCCGGTGATCGGGGCCTGATCGACGGCACCGTTTCCGCTGACCACCTCGCCGTCCAGTGCGATGCGATCGCCGCCGCGCACGACAAAGCGCGCGCCAACCGGCACGGTCGATGCGGGAACATCCCTCTCGCTACCGTCATCGTCTATCAGCCGTGCCGTCGGGGGGGCCAGATCCAGCAGCGCCGCCACCGCGTTTCGGGCGCGTCCCACGCTCCAGCTTTCCAGATACAGCGACAAGGAAAAGAAAAAGGCGACGGTTGCGGCCTCGAAATATTCACCCAGCCACAGCGCCCCGGCAACCGCGACGACCATCAGCAGATTCATGTCGGGTGAGGCGCGGCGCAACGAGAACCACGCCTTGGGCGCAACCAGCCAGACGCCGAACAGGATGGCGGCCAGAAACAACCCGGCCTCGGCCGGCGGCATCGGCGTGCTTCCGTGCCCGGCAAACAGCCTCAACACGCTGCCGGCGCCCGCCTCGCTGACATGGAAGGCTATTCCCGCGGCCCAGAATGCCCCGCTCAGCGCGGTGAATCTGCCCTGCCGGCGCAGATGCGCGGCCTGGTCGGCGGCGACGTTGGTCGAATCCCAGGGCTTGGCACTCATGCCCGTGCTTGCGACCAGTGCGATGATTTCGTCGTCGCCAATCGGGGTTGCGGATTCGAGAACCGTCATGCGCCCGTTCATCACGTCAAAAGCCAGATGTTGCGCACCGCCGACCGACCCGCCGACGACCTTGCTCAGTATCGCGACCTCTTCGGCGCAATCCAGCCCGTTGACGCGAAAGCTGCGGCCGCTGGCATCGATATCGCCGATCGGTCCGATATCGCCGCACATGGCGCCCTCACCGGCACCGCAGCACGCGGGTTGGCCGGTATCGTGCAGTTCCTTGCCGTGATCGTGTCCATCATGCGGTGCCATGCTGCTCTCCTGGAATCCCATTGGCGAATCGGGTCAGGAGGCGAACATAAATGCTCAAGCGACTATAGGTTCAAGAGGCCGATCACCAATTATCGGAAGACCTGAAAACCCCAGGGCGGGCCGGTGTCCGGCCCTTCGAGCACCGCCAATGCGGCAGCCTGGCCTGTCACTCGGCAACAGGGCGGGCAGATGGTACGCGCGTTTCCACCGGATGACCGGTCTTGCTCCACTCATGCATCGAGCCATCATAAAGCCGTGCGTTCGGGTTGCCGATCAACTCGTGCAGGATGAACCATGTGCCGCTGGCCAGATGTCCCGTGTTGCAATAGAGAATCGTGGCCCTGTCGGCCCCAAGATCCCTGAATGCGGATGCAAGCCTTGCGGGGGATACGAACCTTCTGACCTTGCCGGGGGCCAGAAAGGCGTCGATAGGGGCAAATCCCGCGCCGGGAATATGCCCGCCCGTGGTCAGGATGGCGGGGTTGAAATACAGGCCCAGATACTGGCCGAAATCACGGGCATCAAACAGCGCGGCAGTACCGTTGTCGATTGCCTCGACGACGTCTTGCGTTGTCGCCAGAATATCCTTGCGCCCGGGTCCGGGGACGAAATTTCCGGCGGGTGGATATTGTGGCCTGGCATGGCTGACCGGCAGATCCGCATCGCGCCACGCCGCCATGCCGCCATCCAGAATTGCCACCTTGTCGTGACCATAATACTTCATCTGCCAGTAGAGGCGGGTTGCGTATGTCACCTGACCGGCGCTGCGCCCGCCATTGACGATCACGACCGCACTGTCGCGGTTGACGCCCGCTTTCCGCATGAGGGCGCCAAACTGCGCCGGCGAAGGCAACATGCCGACCAGTTCCACGCCATTTACGCTGGCGCCTGCCCGGATGGCCGACCAGGGCAGAAACACCGCCCCTTCGATATGGCCGCGGGCGATATAGTCGGTGCTGGAGGTGCGAACATCCAGGATGACAACCTGTTTTTGATGGGCAGCCAGCCAGGCACTGTCCACCAGCGGGCCAGGCAGTGCCGCGAGGGGGCCAGCCGCAACGGCCGATACGAGCATGGCCGACAGAAATACAAGAAAACGCACGCGCATGACCGCACCCCCCTCTGTTATCCACTATGGCTGGATGGTTGCGCAAATTGCGAGCTCGGGCAATGACGCCAAACCACGCATCTGTCGCTGTCATGCAGTTTTCCCCGTGATCCGGGTATTTTCCGGGTATTCAACTGCCGCGACGGCATGTATGGGCTGTGAATTTCACTCTATGATTGTCTCGTGGTGCCCCAGACGAATCGCGCCAGCACGTTCCGGCCGTTCGAAACGGACCCTTTTTGTCGCAACAAACCGACATGAACTGCGACATAACGTCGCATGTCGATGGATGCCCTACCCCGACCAAGACGACGTTTACTTGCCGGAGCAAGCCCCGAAAAATGATGTTTCCGCCGTGTTCAAAGCGATGAATGATCCCCTCGTCACCGATTCTACACGGCCATTCGTTACGAATTGGTAACATCCCGGACAGCCTGCTCAAGGCCCGGCGGGAGGCACGGCAATCATGGCCTCCAGCGGCTTTTCGGCCCACCCGTCATGCCGGGCGCGTGCAGGGGCGTTACGGTTGCGTAACATGGCGCTGGCATGGCTGCGGGCACTGCCGCACCGGGCAATAACCATCGAAAAAACGACCGAAAAACAGTGGAGTATCTCGCGACCCGGATTCCCGATCGACCAGGGGCGACTTGTCACAACGCTCAAATGCGCGGAACCTGATTTCCGAGGTACCTTCCGTGGCCTGGCCGCCAGAGTACCCGTTGACAGTCGAATGACGACAATTGGGAGGGCGTCACATGATCAGCATTGGCCTGCAGGCCGAACCTTCATACGGAGTTCCCGGCAAAAAGCGCTGGGCAATGGTTGTCGATCTCAGGCGGTGCATTGGCTGCATGGCCTGCGTCGCCGCATGCAAGGCGGAATACGATGTTCCGCTGGGGGTGTGGCGCACAACCGTTCAGGTGAAGAACACCGGCAAGTTTCCGAACGCGCGGCGCAACTTCATGCCGCGACTTTGCAACCACTGCGATAATCCGCCTTGTGTACGGAACTGCCCCACGGCAGCGACCTACAAGCATGAAGAGGGCTTTGTCCTGCAGCGCTACGAGCGGTGCATCGGTTGCCGTACTTGCATGATCGCATGTCCCTATAACGCGCGCTTCATGTTGCCACGCAACCGCACACGTGTCGGGATCAACAACGTGGTCGACAAGTGCACATTCTGCGACCACCGGGTCAGCCAGGGGCTTGTGCCTGCCTGCGTCCAGACCTGCCTGGGGCGTGCGCGCATCTTTGGCGACATCAACGACCCCAACAGCGAGGTCGCCCGTCTCGTGGGCACCCACAAGACCGCGACACTCAAGCCGAACAAGGGCACACGCCCGCAGGTCTATTACATCAAACCCGACCGCAAGAGCATGGAACAGGCAACATCAGCGCCGGTTTCAGCGGCCGCCAGGCGGGACGCCGAGGCGTTCTATCGCCACAACAACGGCAGCCGGTTCTTCAGCGCGCATCTTTGATTTGGGGAGGCAAGAATGTTCGAATACATGCCATACAACCTCGCGCCCTGGGGGGTCGAGATCGTCATATACTTTTTCATCATCGGCCTTGCAGCGATGACCTTCATCATGGCTGCGGCGCCCGAAACCTTTGGCAATGTCGCTGCGCCATTTCGCAATGTCGAAATTCCGGGCGCG
Organism: Alphaproteobacteria bacterium; assembly: GCA_030148665.1. Taxonomy (GTDB): domain Bacteria; phylum Pseudomonadota; class Alphaproteobacteria; order Rhodobacterales; family Rhodobacteraceae; genus UBA5972. The sequence continues at coordinate 53,344 of JASBSZ010000032.1, read as the reverse complement.
GTGATCACGCTGATCCTGCTGGGCATCAGCGGGCCATTGCTGATCGCAGACATTTCCCAGCCGCTGCGCTTTCTCAACCCGATCATCTATTTCCGCCCGACATCGCCCCTCAGTTGGGGTAGCGTGTTGCTGCTGTTGTTCGGGGCAGCCGTGGTCGCGTTCCTCTACGGTCGCTTCTTCGACAAGCCGGGCATCCGGCGGGCCGCGGCCGTGATCGGTTCGCTGCTGGCGTTGAGCATGCCGATCTACACGGGCATCGACCTTGCCGCCAACCAGTCGCGCGCCTTGTGGGCGACCCCGGCCATTCCCCTGCTGTTCGTCGCCCTGTCGGTGACGTCGGGTGCGGGCCTGGTCGCGGTGATCCAGCTGGTTACGGGAAATTTCGGCCCCGACGCATCGCGGATGATCCGCACGATCATGGCATTCTCTCTGGCAACCACCTTTCTGCTGGTCTTTGCCCTTGTACAGACCATGGTCTACGGCACGGCCGAGCTTCAGCAGGCCTGGGATGCCATCAATGGCGAATTCTCGGTCCAGTTCTGGTGGCTGGGCATCATCCTGGGCATCGTGATCCCGCTGATCCTTGTCCTCGTCCCGATCCTCGCGCCGCGTGCCGAGGCCGCGCGCAGCCCTCTGCTTGTGGCCGTTGCGGGCGTTCTGGGCGCGCTTGGGGCGTACATGCTGCGCGAAGTGATCATCTATGCCGGCCAGCTGCCGCAACTCTTCTTCTGACACAGTTCCGGAAGAGACCGGAAAGGAGCTCGAACAATGGGAATTCAAGAAAAACTCTCGACCAGCCGTCGCGGTTTTCTGAAACTTGGGGCCGCAGCCACGGCCGTTGGATCGGCCATCGCCAGCAGTCGTTTGGTGGCCATGGAACAGGAACTGGGCGGGGCCGACTATTCGCCCGTCACCGGCGAAAAACGCAAGGCGGTGCCCTATACATGCATGGCCTGCAACATCGAGGATGGCGGCGTTGCGATGATCGAGAACGGTCGCATCGTCAAGCTGGAAGGCAATCTGAAACACCCCAACACGCGTGGCAAGCTGTGCGCAAAGGGGAATTCGGGTTTCCTCCACGTATACGATCCCGACCGTATCATGACCCCGCTCAAGCGGGTGGGCAAACGCGGCGAGGGCAAGTGGAAGCGCATCTCGTATGACGAGGCCACCTCTCTGCTGGCCGAAAAGCTGCGCGCGGTGATCGAACGCGCCAAGGCCGAGGAAAATCACGAGATCCTCAACGAGATCGTGATGAAATGGGGGCGCAACCGCACGGGTGGCGCGGTCAAGCGGTTCATGCACGCGCTCGGCTCGAACTCGATGGTGAACCACACCAATATCTGCGAATCCTCCAAAAAGGTTGGGCTCGAGCCATCATGGGGGCCGGATATCGAATCCTGCGACTGGGCAAACACCAAGTACATCCTCAATTTCGGCTCGAACATCCTTGAGGCCGCGTATTTCATGAACCCCAACGCGCAGCGTCTGGTCGATGGGGTTGTCGGCAACCGCGCTAAGATCGTCACCTTCGATCCGCGCCTGTCGAATTCGGCCGGCTACAGCCATGAATGGCATGCGCCCTATCCGGGTACCGATGCGGCGATCGTGCTGGCCATGGCCAATGTCATCATGAACGAGGGTCTGTATGATGCCGACTTCGTGCGCGACTGGACAAATGTTACCGCCGAGCAGCTGATTGCACATCTCAAGCCGTTCACCCCGGAATTCGCCGAAAAGGAATCCGGCGTCTCGGCCGACGACATCCGCCGCATCGCGCGCGAATTCGCCACCACCAAGCCGGCGACGACCTTTTCCTACCGGGGGCCGGTCAAGCACCTGTGGGGCGCCTACCAGGAGGCCGCAATCCACATGCTGAACGTCATTACCGGCAATGTGGAAAAGAAGGGCGGCTATTGCCTGCCGCGCGGCATGGGCTGGCCCCAGCCCGAGCCGGTGCCCCCTGCGGGGCCCGCGCTCAGCGCGATTGCCAAGCCGCCGCTCTACCCGCTGGCCTCGCACGCGGTTTCGACCAATGCGCCTTACATGGTCATGCGGGGCGAGGCCAAGGTATCGGTCTGGATGTCATATTATGACAACCCGCTCTATACCTATCCCTCCAGCCATGTCTGGCGGGCGTTCCTCGGGGATGAAAGCCTGGTTCCCTTCTTTACCTCGTTCAGCTGCTACATGTCCGAGACAACGGAAATGGCCGACCTGATCATTCCCGATGTCACCTATCTTGAGCGGCACGACCCTGAATCGATGCCCAGCGGCCTCTATCCCTGCCTCAGCATCCGCCAGCCGGTGATCCAGCCTCTTGGCGGCACGCAGGAATTCCGCAAGACCCTGATCGACGTCATCCACAAGGTTGATCCCGACGGCAGCCTGGGAATACGCAAGTATTTCGCCTTCGATTCCGTCGAGGACTGGATGAAACAGCATTTCGACAACATCCCCGGCCTCAAGGAGGAAGGCGGTTACGAAAGGTTGAAAAAGGACGGTGTCTGGCCGGTCTATGGCAAGGTGGACAAGGAAACCGCCAAGCTGGTCGATGACAACGGCAACGAGGTCAAGGCCGAATACGGGTTGTACACGACCGAGATCCCCGACGAGGAAATGGTTGGCACCGAAATTTCCGAGGAGGGAACCATCACCCGAGACGGCAAACCCATCGGCGTGCGCATCAATGGCAAGAACTATGTCGGTTTCGGCACTCCGTCGCGCAAGATCGAACTGTTCAAGGAAGAATGGCGTACCTTTGGCTTCAACCCGTTGCCGACGTACAAGCGCCTGCCTTCGCGCGACAAGAAGCCTGACGAGCTGGTGCTGACAACCTACAAGGTGAATGTCCACACCCAGAGCCGCACCGCGTCTCTGAAATACCTGGCCGAGATGTACCACAAGAACCCCGCCTGGATGAATCCCCAGCGCGCGGCCAGGCTGGGCATCAAGGATGGCGACCTCGTGCGCATCACCTCGCCGCTGGGCTATATCGTGACGCGCGCGCATCTGACCGAGGGCATCCACCCCGAGGTGGTCGCAATCTCGACCGCCTGCGGCCACTCAGCCTATGGCAGGCTCGCAACCCTCAAGCAGCGCGATCCGGCGGCCAGATGGGCCCAGGGCAACGATCCCGATATCGCCAACAACGTCTGGTGGGACGACCGGGGCGTGCACCCCAACCCCATCATCCGCCTGTCGGTCGATCCGATCGGTGGTTCGCAGGGCTGGTACGACACCGTGGTCAAGGTCACGCCGGCCCAGGCGGGCGACAAGTACGGCGATACCGATGTCAGCATCGAACAGGCCATGAAGGACTACGACGAGATGCTGCGCTACGCCTATACCGGCGATCTGCATCGGGCGGCTCACAAGGAGGTCGATATCGACTGGAACAACCTGCCCGAGCCCAAGCTGACCGGCCACTGAAACAGGCGATCTGTCCCCGGCATCCCGAGGTGCCGGGGGCGTGAAAACCCCAGCCCTGGAGAACAGGAATGCCCGCAAACGACTTCAAGATCCCCGATGATGGTGGCGCGGCGACATCCGGGCCGGCCTCGCCCGTCACGGACATGTCCCGGCCCGAGCTGCAGGCGCGCGCCGGGTTGTACGCCCTGCTGGCGCGCTGTCTCGAATCCGAAATGGACGCCAATCTCCTGCATCTTTTTCGCGGCCCATTGAAAGAGACCGTTGACGAGCTGGGGCTCGATCTGGGCGAGGACGTGATGAACGCCCGCGCCGAGGATGTACTCGAAAACCTTGCCGAGGAATTCACCGCACTGTTCGTGGCTCCGGGGGGGGTACTGCCCTATCGCTCGGTCTTTGAAACGGGTCGTCTGTTCCAGACCCAGGCCGATCAGGCCGAGGCCGCCTACAAGGCCGCGGGCTTTGCCTTTCGCAACGTTTACAGCGGTGAATTCAGTGATCACGTCGCGGTGATGCTGGCCTTTGTCGGGCGCCTGTTCGAAAGGCAACTGGCGTTTGACGAGGCGGACAATGCCTCGGCCGCATCGGCCTGTGCCGTTCAGCGGGAAACATTCCTGCGCGAACAGCTGGGCCCCTGGGTCATCGGCTGGAGCCGCCGCGCCCGAGGTTGTGCGCTCCATCCCTTTTACCGCACGATCCTGGAACTGACCGAGCAGGTGGTCTGGGAGGATGTCAGCGCATGTTCCGACCAGGCAACGCTCAAGCGGCTGGCGCTGTCGAACCGTCGCCGCCTGATGCGCCAGACGGCCGACCCGGATTTCCGCAAGGCATCCGGGCTATGAGGGGAAAAACGGCATGAACGAGACAAGAAAGATCCTGATTGTCGAGGGTTCGGGCCGCGGTTTCCTCAGCCATTACAGCCATGCGCTTGCCCTGGGCCTGCACGAGGCGGGCCATCAGGTTCGGCTTGTGACCGCCCCCTGTGACGAGCTGTCCGACTGGAGGGTTCCCTTCGAACGGCACGCGACCCTGCGATCCGGTCTTTCAGGATGGCGCGACCTGGTTTCACAGACCCGCGCCTTTGCCCCGGAGATCATCCACTTCCAGTGGCTTTCCGATCCGATAAGCGCGGCCTTCTTCGTGCGCTGGGCGCAAGGGCGCGGGGCTGCCGTCCTGTACACCCCCCACAATCTGCTGCCCCATCGCGGGCGGTGGATGACAATGCCCCTGTTTCGCCGTCTCTATAGCGTGTTCGACCGCATCATCGTACGCGACGAGGCCATGCGCTGGGCGGCAAATGAAATGCTTGATGTCGATCTCGACCGCATGTCCATGGCGCCCGGCAGTCCGAACATCATCGCGCATCCGACCGCCCCGCGCAGCCTGCCGGCCGAAATACCGCGCCGCGGCGAGGGCGAAATACGCGCCGTCCATTTCGGTCACGGCTGCACCCGCAAGGGGCTGGCGCCGATGCTGGATGCCCTGGCACGAACCGACTGCCCGCCAAACCTGCATCTGGTGCTGGCGGGAAGCGGCGTCACCACGGGAATTGCGCCGCAGTTGCTGGATGCCGCACGGCGCAAGGTCAGGGTTTCCGTCATCAACCGCTACCTCGCCCCGGCCGAGGTCGGAGGCCTGTTCCATGAAGCCGACCTGATCACCATGCCCTATGCCAAGCTGTGCCGCAGCCCGATCCTCGACCTCGCGGCGGCCTTTCGCCTGCCGGTTCTTCGGACCCATCGGGTCGAGGCAACACAGTTTGCCGAGGGACAGCATGGCATCACCATTCGCCACGGCGACTTTGCCGACTATGCAAGGGAGCTTGCCAACCTGGCGCGCGCGCCGGGCCGCCTGCACGCAATGCAGCGCGCCCTGCGCAGCGGCCCGGATTTCAAGTCGGACATGGCCGCCCTGGCCCGGCGGCACGACGAGATCTACGACCAGAGCCTCGACGTGATGCCCGTGTCTCCTGTCGGGGCGGTGCCCCATCATCATCCACTTGTCGTGGGAGAGTGAGGAGGCATGAGAACCGTCATCGTCATGGCACACACTTCGCGCATCGGGCAGCTTGTCAAGCTGATGCAGAAACACGATGCGGTCTTTGACGAATATCGCCTGCTGTCCACATCGGAATCGGGTGAAGTCATCGAGGAAAAGACCGGATTCGAGGTGACCCATATCTTTCCCGCGGCAAAGGGGGGCGACGTTCAGCTATGCGGGCTGGTGTGCACGAATTCCGTCGCCGCCGTATTCTTTCTGAACGATCCAAACTGCACCGATCCCGCCGAGCCACGTATCGACCAGTTTGTCAGGCTGTGTGATCTGAACAACGTGCCACTGGCGACGAATATCGTCACCGCGCACGCCCTGGCCCTGTGGCTGGGCCGAAAGATCGAGGAAGAGAACGATGCCGAACAGCAACAGGCGAGGGCCGCGGAATGACCGGACTGCACGAGCAGACTTTGGAGCCGACCTCGCCGCGCAGGGCGCATGGCGTCGCGATCACCATTGCCGAAGGATACTGCATCAACCTGCGCGGGCGCATCGACGCCTGCGATCTGTGTCAGAGAGCCTGCCCCGCAGGGTCGATACGGCTGACCCCGGATTCGGTGACCATCGATCCGGTGACATGCGTTTCCTGCGGCGGCTGTGTGCCGGCCTGCCCGGCAGGCGCGTTCGAACTCGACGGCCTTGACCCGGATTCACTCGTCGCTCAGGCCGGGGGGCGAAAAGAATTGCGGATCGGATGCGCGCAGACCGAGGACAAGGATATTGCCCTGCCCTGTCATCGGATGACGGATGCGCGTCTGATGGCCGCCCTGTTTGCCGAGGGCGTGGACGAGATCATCCTGACCGGCACCGAGAATTGCCACGACTGCCCCAGCGGAGGCGCACGCAAGGCCCTGAGCGCCGCTCACCGCAAGCTGGTCAACTGGTTCGGGGACAGGGCGCCGCTGGTGCGCGCGGCCCGCCCGGTCGACCATGACGCACAGGACGATCAGAAGGCGGCCGAGCGCAGACGGCTGTTGAGGGGGGCGTTCCGCTCGCTCGGCGGCAAGGCCGAGACCGAGCAAAGCGAACTCGGCTTTGACGATTTCATCGCGCCGGATCATGAGGTCGGCGAGGCTACTGCGCGCCCCGTCGCATGGCACCGCATCCTTGCCGACCGCTGGGATCGGCTGCCATTCCGCAAGGACAGCCCCGTCGGCGCAACCGGGCGCAAGATCGACGACAATTGCTCGGGCTGTCTCGTCTGTGCCGATCTCTGTCCGACCGGGGCGCTCAACGGCCGGGGCGGGAACGGCCAGAGGACGGTCAGTTTCGATCCGTACCGCTGCACGAACTGCACGCTGTGCCTCAAGGTCTGTCCGCAAAATGCGATTTCCGCGCGCGCGCTGCGTGGGGTCGCCTCGGCAACCGCAGGGCGCGATGTGCTGTTTGCCCGGCGCGAGAACGTCTGCACCATCTGCGGCAACGGCTACCTCGGAGCTGCGGAAGGCGACGGCATGTGTCCCGCATGCCGAAACGAACAGGAAATGGAAGAAGAATGGCTGGAGATGTTGAGTGGCTGACTGGAGGTTGCCCGCGGGCATCCTGGCGATTGCGGCACTGGCCGGGGCGGGCAGTGCCGCATGGGACAGGCTGCGCCCGCCACGCACGCCGCGCGAGCTGTTCCAGCGGCGCTGCTCCCACTGCCATGAACTGCCCCGGATGAACCAGTTCGGCAAGCGGAACATGGCCGGGATCGTCAGAACGATGCGCACCCGCAACGGTGCCGACAAGGTGATTACCGAACAGGAGGCCGCAGTGATCGTGAAATATCTGGAGGGAGTGGCAAGATGGTGATGCAAGCGATACCGTCGGCAGCGGATCTGGAAAAGGCGGTCATGCAGGCGCTGCGTGGAATTACCGTCGGAGAGGACGGTCCCGACCTGGTCGAGGCAGGCCATGTTGCGGCGGTCGCGGCAACTGGCGGGGCGGTACGGGTGCTGATCGACCCTCGGCATGTCGCCCCCGACGCCGGCGAGGCGCTAGCCGAAATGCTGCAACAGGTCGTCGGTGGCCTGCCGGGGGTCGAACGCGTTGTCGTCAAGCCCCGTCCACAGCCTGTGACGCCGATCCTCGAGCATGGTCCCGGTGCCGTTCTTGCCGTTCACAGCGGCAAGGGCGGGGTCGGAAAATCGACGATCTCGACCAATCTTGCGGTGGCGCTGGCCCATGGGGCCGCCGGACGGCCGTTGAAGGTCGGCCTTCTGGATGCCGATGTCTATGGCCCCTCGGCACCGCATCTGCTGGGGATATCGGCCCGTGCAGAAACCACACAGGACGGCAGCCGGATTGCCCCGGTCGAGGCCCATGGAATCAAGGTGATGTCACTGGGTTTCATGATGCCCCACGGCAAGGCGCTGGCATGGCGTGGCAGCCTGGTGGATGAAGGGGTACCCCCCCTGATCACCGAGGTCGATTGGGGCGATCTCGACATTCTGGTGGTGGATCTGCCACCCGGAACGTCTGACGTGCATCTGGCGCTGGCCCACGCGGTTCCCATTGCCGGGGTGCTGTCCGTTACGGCGCCCGGGCAGATTTCGACCGACGATGTCCGGCGCGGACTGGAAATGTTTGCCGACATCGCCGTCCCCTGCCTCGGGCTGGTCGAAAACATGAGTACCGTAACCTGCGAAAGCTGTGGCAGCGAAACGCCGCTTTTCGGGTCGGATGGCGTGCAACAGCTGGAACACGAAACCGGCCTGCCGTTCCTGGCACGTTTTCCTTTCATGCGCGAGGTCCTGCTGGCCTCCGAGGGCGGCAAGCCCGTCGTTCTGGCGCACCCGGAACATCGGTTTTCCCGAACCATTTCCGAACTGGCCCGAACAGTTGCAACCGACCTGGTTCCCGCATTGGCCATGGAAACGAAAGGAGGGGCGGAATGTCCGTTTCATTGAGCTCGTCCAGCGCAGGCGAATTGCCTCCGCTGCCAGATCCGGTGGCAGGTGTGCGAGACATCGTTCTTGTCGGCAGCGGCAAGGGCGGCGTTGGCAAGTCAACGATATCGGTCAATCTGGCGGCTGCCCTGGCCGCGCAGGGCGCGCAGGTGGGCATTGTCGATCTCGATCTCAGCGGCCCTTCGGTCGCACGCCTGATGGGAACGACCGAGGCGCCGGAACTGAACGATCAGGGCCTGGCCATACCCGGAAAACGGCATGGCGTACACGTCATATCTATCGCCGACATGGTGCCGCCCGAGCAGGCCATCGCCTGGAAAGGCCCGTTGGTCGCACAGGCGGTCGAACAGCTGATCCGCGAGGTTGCCTGGCCCGACCTCGACATTCTGGTCGTCGATCTGCCGCCCGGCACAGGTGATGTCCTGTTGACCGTTCTGGAACAGATTCCCGTCGCCGGAGCCGTGGTTGTCACAACACCCGAGCGCATGGCGACCATCGACGCCGAGCGCGCAATCTCGCTGTTTCACGAGCATGACATTCCCGTTTTCGGCACCGTGACCAACATGGCCGAATATATCTGCCCCTGCTGCGGCGAGAGGCAACCGCTGTTCGACACCGGAAAGGCCGCTGACGTTGCCCGGCGGCGACATGTGGCCGATCTGGGATCGGTTCCCGCCGACCCGACTGCCTCGGGGCACGCGGCCGAGGGACAGCCGATCGTGGTCGCCTCCCCCGACGGACCTGTCGGGCAGGCGGTAAGCGAACTTGCAGTTGCGGTTCAGGCGGCAATCCGGCGGGAACGCCAGGGAACCAGCCGCCGGGCCGCGCAGGATCAGACGATATGGGAGCTTCTTCAGGATGAGTGAAACCGGAAAGGAACCTCCGCAGAGCGCCCCGAGCATCCTGACCGAGGCCGCATATACCGAAAACTGGCCGGCGCACCTCGCCCGCCCGGATGGCCTGATCGTGACGATCGAGGAAAGCCGAGGCGCACCAGAGCCCGCCGGGTTGTCGGTTGCGGACACGATCTGGCGAATCGGAGAACATGGCACAACCCCACCCGATGGGGCACGGATTTGCGTTGTCGATGGGCTTGCGCGTGCGGCGGCGATTGCGGCCGCGGATCCGGGGCTGTTCGTCGTGCCACGGGCCGAGGTCGCACGAGCATCCCGGCAATACGGTTTCGACCCCGCGCAGGACAACAGCGGTTTCAAGACCTATCACCTGAACCCGGCAACGGTTACGGCGCATGTCATCCATGAAAACGGCGCCCGCCTGTCATTGGCCCAGTGGCTGGAGAAAGGAAACGAACTGGGATTTTCGGAATTCTGGCTGCATGGGGCCGAGGCCGAAAAGGCGGGGTCGGGATTTCCCTGCGATCTGCTGAAACACGCCCACCGCCTGGCCCCCGAGGCCCGTTTCTGGATATCGGGCGGCGGGCGCAGCGCCGCGCATGTCGAAACCATCGCCCCCTTGGAGGGCCTTGTGGCGCTGGTCGTGGCAGACGATGTTCTGGCCGATCTCGCTGCAACGGCCGAAAAAGACGGTGACGACACCGATAGTGGGGCGCAGGATGCACAGGCGGTGACCGGCGCATGAGACGCCTTCTGGCCGTTCTTTCCCTTGTACTGACCGCGGTTGGCGGGCCAACCGGCGCGCAGAATGCTCCCGAGCCGCCGGATCTGCCCGAAATGCCCGTTTCGACATATGCCGAGATTCACCATGACAAGACGGTCCTGACGGTCGATCTGCGGGCCGAAAAGGCCATCGGTGCAGCGATGTTCGAACTGGCCAGACGGCCCGAGGCCTTCAGCGATATCCCCAACGGATGTCTCGCCGTTCTGATTATCGACGATACCGTTTCACCGCAGGACGTGGCGGATGCCGTATCCCTTTTCGGCGACAGGGGTTGCACGGTCTTTCGCCTGGCCGGAAATGCCGCCGACTGGGTCGCCGCGCGTCTGGCAGGCAAGGCCAAACCGCGCAAACGCCGCGGGCCGGGGGACGTACCCTTTATCGTGCCGCGCGGGCTGTGCGAGCGGCTCGATCCGGCGCAGGTGTTCAAATAGCCCCGAGCCGGGTGCGGACGCATCTCAGCGAGGCATGAAGGGAAAAACCGCCATGTTTCATTTTGGTGTTTTCGGAAATGTGCTAGGATCACCATGTGAGTACCTGCCCGACAGCCGGGCCTTGACCGGCATCCCCCCAAGGCAGGAAACAGGCAGACCGATATGGAAGAGCCCTGACCATGGACCGGCGAAGATTCCTTGTTACCTCGTTGGCGGCAACCGGATCGTCGGTGATTCCATTGTCGCCGGCAATCGCCGGTTCCGGGGAATTGCGCATCGGCCTAACGGCGGTTGTCGTGCGCGAATACGCCCGCTTCTTTCGTGATTTTCGCCGCTATCTCGGCCTCAGGACGGGGCGCGCCGTCACCTTTGTGCAAAGGCGCACCTATGCCGATATCATGGACCTGTTGTCGCGCCGCGAGCTCGAGGCCGCGTGGATCTGCGGTTATCCGTATGTCCAGAAACGCGACCCCGAATATCTCAGCCTGCTGGTCGCACCAATCTACCGGGGCGCGCCCTTGTACCGGTCGTATGTGATCACCCCCTCGGACAGCCCCGCACGTAGTATCGACGACCTGAGGGGCAGGGTCTTTGCCTATTCCGACCCGGATTCGAATTCCGGCTACCTGGTGCCACGCGCAACGGTCGCCGAGGCGGGATATGACCCGGAATCCTTTTTCCGGTTTACCTTTTTCACCTACAACCACGCAGAAACCGTGGCAGCCGTTGCCGACCGGGTCGCTGATGGCGGCGCTGTGGATTCCTATGTTTACGACCTGGTGACGAAATACGAGACCCACCTGGCAAGGCGCACCCGCGTATTGGCGTCGTCCCGGACCTATGGCTTTCCGCCCATCGTGGTTCACAATTCGCTCGAACCCGATGTTACCGAAAGGTTGCGTGCGACGCTGGTCGGCATGTCCGATGACCGCGAGGGGAAAGAGTTGCTCGGCCAGCTCGATCTCGACGGGTTCAAGGTTGTCAAACCGTCGCTCTACGACTCGATCAGGGATCTTGCCACACGCCTTGCGGCCAGGTCGGGCAAGCGCGAGGTGGTCACGAAATGAAGCTCCCGCGCCCACCCTCGCTCAGCCTGATGACAAAGGTGCCCCTGACGGTGACGGTGGTCGTCTTTGCATCGGCCCTGCTGATGGGCCTCGTGGTCATCGATCGCGACTGGAACCGCCAGAAGGCCACGCTCGAAACCCAGACGCTGACCCTGGCACGGGCCACGGCCGCAGCCGGACGAATGCACATCGTGAATGGGGATGTCTGGGCGCTATACCGCATATTGCGCCAGATTCGCGAACGCAGCCCGGCGGATGACGGGCTGGCACCTGTTGTCGAGGCCGCTTTCCTGAAGGCGGACGGAACCGTCCTTGCCCACAGCGACCCCAGGAACAACCCGGTGGGTCTGCGACTGAAAACCGCCGACCGTCTCGGGGCAGCCAGATTGCAATACGCGCTGAAGGCCGGATCGGCGCAGTTGCTGCCGGACGAGCTCCAATCCCAGGGATACATCGACGCCGTCGCCCCGATCAGCGTGGACGGCGTCCCCGTCGGCCTGCTGTTGCTGCGTGGATCGACCGTGGGGCTGGCGGCCCAGATGAAACGCGACGCCGCCGTGGTGTTGACCTTTGCACTGGGCCTTGCGCTGGTAATGAGCATGTTCGGAGCGCTCATCTCACGGCGCATGGTGCGCCCCCTGCAAGAATTGGCGGCAGGTCTCGATGCGGTCGGCCGGGGCGAATTGCCGGTTTCCCGGCGCCCGCGCCGCCCCGGGCGCGACGAGATCGAGCAGCTCAACCGCCATTTCGGCAACATGGTGGACGAGCTTGCCGAAAAGAAGAACCTGGAAAGGGAGCTGGCCCAGTCCGAGCGCATGGCCGGGCTGGGCAGGTTCGCCGCAGGTCTGGCGCACGAGGTCAACAACCCGCTGGCGGGCATGTTGAATTGCGTCAATATCCTGTCCCGCCGCGCGGACGAGCCTGAACTCGTGCGCAAATATGTATCCTTGCTGGAAACGGGCTTGCGCAACATCTCGACCACCATGCAGGCCCTTCTGGGCGAGCTGCGTGGTGAAAAGGCCGTCACCACCACATGCAAGGCGGGGTGCCTGCAGGATATCGAGGCAATGGTGCGCTCGGAAATCGGGGATCGACCGATCGTTCTGGAATGGAATGCCGACATGTCCGATTTCCGGGATTTCGCGGTAAGATGCACCTGCCCGCATATCAACCAGATGGTGATGAACCTGGCGACAAATGCCATTGCCGTCATGCCCGAGGGCGGCAAGATCACCTTTTCGTCGCGTCGGACCGGCGACAGCCTGATGATCGAGATGGGCGATACAGGTCCCGGGATGGACGAAGCGACAATGGGAAAGCTGTTCGAACCCTTCTACTCGTCACGACCCGGTGGTACCGGGCTGGGACTGTGGATCACCTATCGGATCGTGCAGCGCATGGGTGGCAGTATCCGCGTATACAGCAAGCCCGGCAAGGGTACCCGGTTTGTCATCACGTTGCCTCTGGTAAGCGCCCGGGATATCGAAAACGGTGAAAACATCCATGCAGCATGAAACCGGGGACAGTCCGCGCTGTATCCTGATCGTCGACGACGACGAAATCATACGCGTGACGCTGGAAGATCGTTTTCAGATGGAAGGTTACCGCGCCCTCGTTGCGGCCGATCTGGCTGCCGCGCGCGACCAACTGGCCAGCGAGCCGATCGATCTGGTGATTACCGATATCCGCCTGCCCGACGGCGACGGGCGCGATCTGTTCCGCGAGGTATGCCGCCTGCATCCAGGTGTTCCGGTGATCATCATGACCGCCTACATTTCGGTGCCCGATGCGGTGTCGCTGATCAAGGCCGGTGCGGTGGATTATCTGACCAAGCCGTTCGACCTGGACGAGATGGTGGCCAAATCAGTTCGGGCCATCGACCGGGCGCATGACCTGGGGCGCGCATCGCTGATCTCTCCTGATGGCAGGCCCGCCTTGCCGGGCTCGGGCATATTGGGGCTGTCGGCAGCGATGCGTCACATCGAACAGGTCGCCGCAAGGATCCGCGATGTCAATTGCGCGGTGCTGATCACGGGAGAATCCGGCGTCGGCAAGGAGGTTGTCGCCAAATTCATCCACCGCAACAGCAAGCGCGCAAACGGCCCCTTTGTCGCGGTCGATTTCGCAACGCTGCCCGAGGCGCATCTTCATGCCGAACTGTTTGGTGCGCAGCATGACGGGGACAGTGGCCCGGACAGCCATCTGGGGCGCTTCAGGCAGGCCGAGGGTGGCACGATCTTTCTGGACGAAATCGGAGAGGTGCCACCTGAAACCCAGCTCAAGCTGCTGCGTGTCCTGCAGGAGCACACGGTCGAACCCATTGGCGCAAGCGGCCCGATCCCCGTCGATGTGCGGGTGATCGCCGCGACTCAGGCCAATCTGGAATCCCTTGTCCAGGCGGGGCGATTCCGCGCCGATCTGTTCTGGCGGCTCAACGTCCTGCAAGTCGAAATTCCGCCGCTTCGCGAGCGGCGCGAGGACATCCTGTTTCTCGCCCGTCGTTTTGCCGCCGAACAATCCACCCTGATGAACCGCCACATCGACGGCCTGTCACGAGAGTGCGAGGAACAGCTCGTCTCGATGGATTTTCCGGGCAATGTGCGCGAGCTCCACAACATGATCCAGCGGGCGGTGGCCTTGTCGGCGGGTCCGCGTATCCAGGATTACGATCTCCATCTTGGTGACGCCATTGCCCAGCCTCCCGGCCAGAACGACGACGCGCCGCTGAAGCTGCGGGAAAATGTCGAACAGGCCGAGCGCGCGGCCATCCTGCGTGCACTGAAAAAATCAGACAACACCCTGCATGTCGCCGCCAGCCTGCTGGGCATTTCGCGCAAGACATTATGGGAAAAGATGCGGCGCTACGAAATCGACCGCAACTGAAAGCACAACCGGAATCTGCCAATGGGCCTCCGTTTCGGCACGGGGTCGTCAGCCTGCCTTCCCTGCCCGATCGGACCTGTCCTGTTCCAGCCCTGTGACACCACGCAGCACCAGATCGGTGACCAGATCGGCATATTCCCCGCGCGTGATCCCCTTGCCGGGGCGATGCCACATGTAGAACCAGTTGAGCATGCCAAACAGCGTCATGGCCACCGGGCGGAGCTTTTCCGGGTGGCTACGATAATATTCGGGTGTCACCGCGCGCAGCGCCTCGGAGACCGTGCGGACCATGTCGCGTTGCAGTTCAGCCAGCTTTTCGCGTTGCGCGGCGGGCAGCGATTTCATTGCCTCGGTCTGCACCTGATGCTCGGCGTCGGAATCACGATAGGCGCTCAGGATGGCGTGGACGATCGCGCGCAGGTTTTCCTGCTTGTCCGGCCCGGACTGATCCACCCCCTGTATGACATCGCGCAGCGCAGCAAGATAGCTGTGCACGATATCGAACAAGAGCGCGTCCTTGCTGTCGTAATAGTGATAGATCAGCGCCTTTGACACCCCGCAGGCGGTGGCGAGCTGGCTCATGGACGAGCGATCAAACCCGTTTTCGGCAAAGAACGCCGCCGCCTTGCGCAGGATCGCGCGGCGCTTTTCAGCGTGATCGGGTGCGATCGAGCGTGCCATCAGTCGCGCGGCCTGTTGTCGACCACCCGCACCGCCTTGCCCTGCGAACGCGCCACCTTGCCGGGCTCGGCCGCGCGGATTTCGGCGGTGATGCCGACGACCGACTTGATGCGGCTGGCAAGCTGGCGGGCCGAGGCCTCGCGCGCATGTTCGCTGGCGGCGCCGGTTGTGGCCTCGACATGGACGATCATGTGATCCATGCGGCCCTTGCGGGTCAGCTCGATCTGGAAATGGGGGGCGAGGGTCGGCACGGTCAGCAGCTGTTCCTCGATCTGGGTCGGGAACACGTTGACGCCGCGCAGGATGATCATGTCGTCGCTGCGTCCGGTAACCTTTTCCATCCGCCGCATGGTCCGCGCAGTGCCCGGCAGCAGGCGGGTCAGGTCGCGCGTGCGATAGCGGATGATGGGAAAGGCCTCTTTCGTCAGCGAGGTAAAGACCAGTTCGCCCAGCTCGCCATCGGCGACGGGCTCGCCCGTTTCGGGGTTCACGATCTCGGGGTAGAAGTGATCCTCCCACACATGCAGCCCGTCCTTGGTTTCGACGCATTCGTTGGCCACGCCGGGGCCGATCACCTCGGACAGGCCGTAGATATCGACCGCGTGCATGTCAAAGGCATCCTCGACCTCCTTGCGCATGGCGTTGGTCCAGGGTTCGGCCCCGAAAACGCCAACCTCAAGCGGGCTTTCACGCGGGTCGAACCCCTGGGCGCGGTATTCGTCAAGGATCGACAGCATGTAGGAAGGCGTGACCGTGATGCCCTTGGCCTGAAAATCCTCGATCAGGCGCACCTGGCGCGGGGTCATGCCGCCTGATACCGGCACCACCGTCAGGCCCAGCTTTTCGGCACCCGCGTGAATGCCCAGCCCGCCGGTAAACAGCCCATACCCATAGGCGTTGTGCAGCACATCGCCCGGCCGCAACCCCGAGGCCCGCAGGCAGCGGGCCACAACCCCCGCCCATGTGTCGAGATCGCGTTTCGTATAGCCGACAACGGTCGGCTGGCCGGTGGTGCCGCTTGAGGCATGCACGCGGGCAATCTGTTCGCGCGGCACGGCAAACATGCCAAAGGGGTAGTTGTCGCGCAGATCCTGTTTCACGGTAAAGGGAAACTTGCGCAGGTCGTCGAGGCTGTGCAGGTCGTCGGGATGCACGCCCGCCTTGTCAAAGCTGTCCTTGTAGAACGGCACATTGTCATAGGCGTGGCGCAACGACCATTTCATGCGGTCAAGTTGCAGCGCCGCGATTTCATCGCGCGAGGCAATTTCGATGGGCTCCAGATCTTCCCTGCGGGGGGTGAGGTCTTTCATCTTCTTGTTCCTCAGACTTTTTCCAACATCAGGCTGATGCCCTGCCCGACCCCGATGCACATGGTGGCAAGGGCACGGGTGGCGTCACGTTCGTTCATCTCGATGGCGGCAGTCAGGGCAAGGCGGGCCCCCGACATGCCTAGCGGGTGGCCAAGGGCGATGGCCCCGCCGTTCGGGTTGACGTGTTCGGCATCGTCGGGCAGGCCGAGTTCGCGCAGCACGGCCAGCGACTGGGCGGCAAAGGCCTCGTTCAGCTCGATCAGGTCGATGTCGGTGATCGACAGGCCCAGACGGGCAAGCAGCTTTTGCGTGGCGGGCGCCGGGCCGATGCCCATGATCCGGGGGGGCACGCCTGCAACCGCCATGCCGGTGATGCGCGCCTTGGGTTTCAGGCCGTATTTATCAACCGCCGCACCCGAGGCCACGATCACCGCCGCAGCCCCGTCATTCACGCCCGAGGCATTGCCCGCCGTTACCGTGCCGCCCTGGCGGAACGGGGTTTTCAGCGAGGCCAGCTTTTCCAGCGTGGTCTGGCGGGGGTGTTCGTCGGTATCCACGATGACGGGGTCGCCCTTGCGTTGGGGAATCTCGACCGGCACGATTTCGCGGCTCATGCGGCCGCTGGCGATGGCGGCGGCGGCGCGCGTCTGGCTGCGCAGGGCAAAGGCATCCTGATCCTCGCGCGAGATGTTGAACTCCTCGGCCACGTTTTCGGCCGTTTCCGGCATGGAATCGATGCCGTATTGCGCCTTGAGCACCGGGTTCACAAAGCGCCAGCCGATGGTGGTGTCAAAGATTTCAGCCCGACGCGAAAAGGCGGCATCGGCCTTGGGCATGACAAAGGGGGCGCGGCTCATGCTTTCGACGCCGCCGGCAAGGATCACCTCGGCCTCGCCCGCGCGGATGGCGTTGGCGGCCATGCCGATGGCGTTCAGCCCCGAGCCGCACAGCCGGTTGACGCTGACCGCCGGCACGCTGTCGGGCAGGCCCGCCAGCAGCACCGCCATGCGGGCGACGTTGCGGTTGTCTTCGCCGGCGCCATTGGCGTTGCCCATGATGGCGTCGTCGATGACCTCGGGCGGCAGGTCGGGCGCAAGGGCCATGACCTCGCGGATGACATGGGCCAGCATGTCGTCGGGGCGGACAGCCGCCAAAGCGCCGCCATAGCGCCCGATCGGTGTGCGCAGGGATTCGCAGAGATAGGCCTCGGTCATGGGATCATCCTTTGCTTTCGTCGAAATGCGTGCCCTTGATGACGCGGGAAAAGCCGCGAAACTCGGCAATGGTGCGACCATCTTCGCCAGTGATGCGCACGTCATAGATACCGTTGCGGCCGGTCTTGCTGACCTCGCTTGCGGTGGCGGTCAGGCGCTCGCCGGGCTGGCCGGGCGAGATGTAGCTGATCACGTTGTGCTGGGCCAGTGCGGTCTGGTTATAGCTGTTACAGGCATAGGCAAACGCGCAGTCGGCCAGGGTAAAGATGATGCCCCCGTGGCAGATGCCGTGGCCGTTCAACTGATCGTCACGCACCACCATCGACATGGTCGCGATACCGGGGCCGATGGATTCCAGCGTGATCCCCATGGCCGGGGTGGTCTTGTCGCGCGCCTGCATCGAGGCGGCGGATCGTTCTGCAATTTCCTGTGCCGAAAGTTCGGTCATCTGCTGTCCTGTCCCTGTTTGTGAAAAGGATTTGCATAAACCGACCGGTTGGTCAATAGTAGGCGCCGCCGAAACACCCCGAACGACCGCAGGGAAGGAAGATCACATGACGATCATGCAGTTGAACAGTTTTGCGCAAGGCAAATGGGTTGCGCCGATGGGGCGTACGCGGCCGGTCTTTTCCGCTGTCACCGGCGAGCAGATTGCCGAGGCCGGGTCCGACGCGCTGGATTTTCAGGGGATGATCGACTTTGCGGTGCAGCGGGGCGGGCCGGCCCTGCGCGAGATGACCTTCCATGATCGCGCGCGCAAGCTCAAGGCGCTGGCGCTGTATCTGAACGATCGGCGCGACGCGCTGTATGAACTGTCATACCAGACCGGCGCAACGCTGGCCGACAGCAGGATCGACATCGATGGCGGTATCGGCACGATGCTGGTCTTTGCGTCAAAGGGGCGGCGCGAGATGCCCGATGGCCATGTCTATCTGGATGGCGATGTCGAGATGCTGTCGCGCAAGGGTAGTTTCCTGGGCCAGCATGTGGCCACGCCCCTGCGCGGGGTGGCGGTGCATATCAATGCCTTCAACTTTCCGGTCTGGGGCATGCTGGAAAAACTGGCACCGACCCTGCTGGCAGGCGTGCCGGCAATCGTGAAACCGGCGACCGCGACCAGCTATCTGACCGAGGCCGCGTTCCGCCTGATGGAGGAATCCGGCATCTTTCCCGAAGGCGCGTTCCAGCTGATCATCGGGGGCACCGGCGATCTGCTGGATCGGCTGGGCCCGCAGGATGTGGTCGCCTTTACCGGCTCGGCCGACACCGCGCTCATGCTGCGCGCAAACCCCAATATCATCAATCGCGGGGTGCGCTTCACCGCCGAGCAGGACAGCCTCAATGCCTCGGTCCTGGGCCCCGATGCGGTGCCGGGAACGCCGGAATTCGACCTTTTCGTCAAGGAGGTCGTGCGCGAGATGACCGCCAAGGCCGGGCAGAAATGCACCGCCATCCGCCGCATCATTGCGCCCGAGGCCCTTGTGGGCGACCTGTCGGATGCCATCGTCGCGCGGCTGGAAAAGACGGTGATCGGCAACCCGGCCGACAAGGAAACCCGCATGGGCGCGCTGGCGTCGGCGGCGCAGAAACGGGACGTGCTGGAAAAGGTTGCCGCATTTTCGGGCGAATGCACGCGCCTGTTCGGCGACCCCGATAATTTCACCGTTCAGGGGGCCGATCGCGACCGCGGTGCCTTTCTGCCGCCGATGCTATTTCGTTGCGACGACCCCGACAGCGCGCGCCGCGTGCACGAGGTCGAGGCCTTTGGGCCCGTTTCCACCATCATGCCCTATCGCGACCTGAAACATGCGGCCGAGTTGATGAACCGTGGCGGGGGTTCTCTGGTGGGTTCGGTCATCACCAACGATCCGCAGGTTGCGCGCGAGATCACGCTTGAGGCGGCCGCATGGCATGGGCGGCTGTATTTCAACAACCGCGATTCCATGGCCGAAAGCACCGGGCATGGCTCGCCCCTGCCGCATATGACCCATGGCGGGCCGGGGCGCGCCGGTGGCGGCGAAGAGCTGGGCGGTATCCGTGGGGTGCTGCACTATATGCAGCGGGCCTCGGTGCAGGGCAGCCCGGACATGTTGACGGCAATCGGGGGGATCTGGGTAAAGGGCGCGCGCGAGATCACACCGCCTGCGCATCCCTTCACGATGACGTTTGACGAGCTGGAAATCGGCCATAGCATCGTGACCGAGCCCCGTGTCGTGACGCTGGAGGATATCGAGCATTTTGCCGAATTCACCGGCGACAGATTCTATGCCCACATGGATGAAGAGGCCGCGCGCGCCAACCCGTTTTTCCCGGGCCGCGTGGCACATGGCTATCTGCTGCTGAGCTTTGCCGCGGGCCTGTTTGTCGAGCCCAGCCCCGGGCCGGTGCTGGCCAATACGGGGCTGAACGGGTTGTCGTTTCAGAAACCGGTCAGCCCCGGCGAGGAAATCCATGTGCGCCTGACGGTCAGGCGCAAGACGCGGCGGACCGATGAATATGGCGAGGTGCGCTGGAATGTGACCCTGTTCAACCAGGATGATGAGCAGGTTGCCGAATACGAGCTGCTGACCATGGTGGCCTATCAGCGTTAGGGATGGTGCGCGCTGACAGGTTGGGATGCCTCCGGCGGGCGTATTTGGACAAAGAAGAAGATCAGGGCGCGTGCAGGCAGGCGGCCATCTGTGCCGCGATGTGGCGCAGCAGGGTTGTCGGGGTGTAGTTGGCGGGGGCGATATCGCGGCCGAGTGGGTCGACTATGGCAAGCCTGGTGTCGGGGCGCGCACGCAGGGGCGCGGCCTGTCTGGCCTGGGGCGGGCTGGGAACAAGGACACATGCCCCGGGCTGGTTCCTGATCGCATTGCGCAGGGCCACCATCAGGCCGAGGCTGCCCGTTTCCATATCTCCGGTTGTGAGTGCCCCCATCGGGACCAGGCCGAAGGCACGTTCGAAGTACTGATACGAATCGTGAAACAGGACAAACGGCGCGAGGGGCTTGCGCAACTCGGCCGCGATATCGCGCTGTGCCTGCGCGAGGCGGCGCAGGAACATTGCCAGATTGTCCTGATATCGCGCAGCGTTTTCGGCATCCAGTGCCGACATGCGCGCGGCGATTTCGACGGCCCATATGCGCAGGTTTCCGGGCGACAGCCAGCTATGGGGATCGACGGCCTCGGGCCTGCCGGGCATGGCTGTTGGCCGCCGGTCGGCAAACAGTCCGGGTTTGCGCAGCGGCAGCAATTGCACACCGGCAACCGCATTCAGGGTGAGCACGCGTCGAGCGGTTTCGGCGCGCGCGAGGAGCTTGCGCAGTGCCGGGGTGGATTGCGGTCCCAGCCAGACGATCAGATCCGCCTGCCCTAGTGCGCGCATATCCGAAGGACGGAGCGCAAAATCATGGGGCGTCATGGCAAGGGGAATCAGCCGGCGCGGTTTCTGCATGCCTGCGGCGATCTCGGCGACCAGCGCCTGAACGGGCGCGATGTCGGTCACGATATTCAGGCTCGTGGCCCCGCCTGACAGCGGGAAGCCCCCGAGAATCACCCCCAGCAGAAACCCGACGATTCGCACCCTGACAGCCGCTGTTCCTGTAACCATCAGAATCCGATGCATCCCATTGCCATTACCCGTAACGAGAGGATATAGATTAAATGTTATAAAGTAACAATACGGAATCCGCGATGGCCATGCCCGACCCGGAAAACATCTTTGAGCACCACGACCATCGCCAATGTCGGCATGAGGCGATGCGCCAGGTGAGCGACTCTTGCGCCAGACAGCATCTGCGGCTGACCCCTCTCAGGGCGCGCGTTCTGGAAATCCTGCTGGAGTCCCATCGCGCAATGGGTGCCTACGAGATACTGGAACGTCTGCGCGAGGAGGGGCAAGCCGGGCAACCGCCCACTGTCTATCGGGCTCTGGAATTTCTGGTAACCCATGGTTTCGTTCATCGGCTCGAACGGCTGAATGCCTTCATGGCGTGCTGCCATGTCAACCGTGGCACCGACAAACGGCATGAGCCCCTGTTCCTGATCTGCAATTCCTGCCGCAAGGTGGCCGAGGCTCCGTTGGGGGTGCTTGGCCGGAAAATCGACCGCCAGGCCGGCGCGATGGGGTTTGTGGCGCAATCCCGGGTGGTCGAAGTCCTGGGCCTGTGTCCGGCCTGTCGTGGAGAGTTGGAAAATGGGTGAAACCCTGGTCCGTACCGAGGGGCTCTCGCTTGCATATGGCGATCACGCGGTGCTGAGAAATGTCGATTTTCATATCGACCCTGGCGAAATCGTGACCATTGTCGGCCCCAATGGTTCAGGCAAGTCGTCATTCCTCAAGGCGGTGATCGGGGCGCTGACGCCTTCGAGCGGCAGCATCTGGCGCAAGCGGGGGCTGAAAATGGGATATGTGCCGCAAAAGCTCCATCTCGATCCCGTCTTTCCGCTGACCGTGCAACGTTTTCTGACGCTGACACGCAGGCCTGCCGCCGGCGAGGTCGGGTCAGTGGTCGCAAGGCTGGGAATTGCGGGGGTGCTGGGTCAGCAGGTCGCCAGCCTTTCGGGCGGGCAGCTCCAGCGTGTATTGCTGGCGCATGCGCTGATCGGCCAGCCCGATCTGCTGATCCTGGACGAGGCCGCGCAGGGGCTGGACCAGCCGGCAATCGCCGCGTTCTATCGCCTTGTCGAGGCGCTGCGAGCAGAGACGGGTACCGCAATCCTGATGGTCAGCCATGATCTGCATGTCGTGATGAGTGCCTCTGACCGGGTCATCTGTCTCAACGGCCATGTGTGCTGCGAGGGAACGCCGACCGTGGTTTCCGAGGCCCCGGAATACCGGCGCCTGTTCGGGCAGGGAACCGAGGGGGCCCTGGCGCTCTATCGCCATGTACACGACCACAGGCACGAAGGCGCGGACGCACAAGGCGGGGTGCAGGGAAATGATTGACCCCTTTTTCCTGAGGATCGCCCTCGCGGCGGTACTGGTGGCGATGACGGCAGGTCCGCTGGGCTGTTTCGTGCTGTGGCGGCGGATGGTGTTTTTCGGAGACACGATTTCACACGCCGCGTTGCTGGGCATTGCGCTGTCTCTGGCGCTGAGCATGCCGGTCATGCCCGGCGTCCTGCTGGCTGCGATGGCAGTTTCTGCGGTGATGCTAATGGCGGGTGCGCGATTTCATCATGCCGATACCCTGCTGGGGGTGGCGGCTCATTCGGCGCTGGCTCTGGGGCTGGTCGCGGTATCGCTGCTGGGTGGGGTCAGGGTCAATCTGGTCGGCTATCTGATCGGTGACATTCTGGCGGTCGATACGCGCGATCTGTGGCTGATCGCCGGTGGGGCATTGCTGTCGCTTGGCCTGCTGGCCTGGCGCTGGCGGGGATTGCTGGTGTCGTCGGTCAACCAAGAGATGGCGATTGCCCACGGTTGGCACCCTGTACGCGAGGGGGCGATATTCACGCTGATGCTGGCGCTTCTGGTGGCGGTTGCAATCAAGCTCGTGGGTGCGTTGATGATCTCGGCAATGTTGATCATGCCTGCAGCAACGGCGCGGCTGGGGGCACGGACGCCCGAGCGCATGGCGTTTCTGGCGGCATTCTGGGCGGTGATCGCGGCAATTTCCGGGCTTGTCGGATCGTTCCGGTTCGACACCCCGGCCGGCCCCAGCATCGTTGTGGCCATGCTGGTCCTGCTGGTGCTGGCGGCCAGTGCCAGATGGCTGCTGGACCGGCTGCGCTGAGCGACGCGCGGTCAGGATCCGGCGGCGCGGCTGGCTGTGGCGGAATCGAGAATCGTCAACAGCCCCTTCATGATGTCCACGGGCGACGGCGCGCAACCGGGAATGTGCAGATCCACCGGGATGACGGCATCCACACCGCCGGCTATCGCATATGAGCCACGGAAACAGCCCCCGTCCAGCGCGCAGTCACCTACGGACACGACCCATTTCGGCGCCGGCATGGCATCATAGCTGCGCCTGAGCGCCGTTTTCATGTTGTGCGTGACCGGCCCTGTCACCATCAGGATATCTGCATGCCGGGGCGAGGCGACGAAATGCAGGCCAAGGCGGTCGAGGTCGTAATAGGGATTGCCCAGCGCGTGGATCTCCAGCTCGCAACCATTGCATGACCCCGCATCCACCATGCGGATTGCCAGCGACCGGCCAAGACGGCGATGCGCGGTTCGGTCGATCTCGGTGGCAAGGTTGCCTTCCGCGGTGGGGGCATCCTCGGTCAGGGGTCGTTTCAGTAGACCTTCCAGCAGGAATTTACGCATCACGCGGCCTCACAGGTCATGGCCCGAATACGAGCAGTTGAACGATTTGTTGCACAGCGGGAAATCGGCGATGATGTTGCCCTCGATCGCTGCTTCCAGAAGGGGCCACTGGAACCAGCTGGGATCGCGCAGATGGCAACGCCTGATCCGGCCATGCCTGTCAAGTGCGACGAACACCAGGATATCGCCCCGAAACCCCTCGACCAGGCCCAGGCCCTGGCATGCGCCCGACGGTTTCGGCAGCTCGATCAAGGGCACACCGTCAGGCAGCGTCTCCAGCAGCCGGGCCAGCAGGGCGAGACTCTGCTCGACCTCGCGGATGCGGATCCAGATGCGGGCATTCACATCGCCATCGCCGCGCAGGGGAACGGTCATGTCCATCTGACCATACGGGCCGTAGGGAAAAACCTTGCGAACATCGAATCCCCGGCCCGAGGCCCGGCCGATATATCCCCCGGCACCGAATTGCCGCACGAGGGCATTGGACAGATGACCGGTGCCAACGGTGCGATCCAGAAGCGACGGCGTGTTGTCATACAGTTCGATCATGCGCGGGAAGGCCTGTTCCAGATCCGCCAGCAGATCGCGCAACCTGGCGATTCCATCGCCGCTCAGGTCGACCGACACGCCGCCCGGACGAATGATGTCGCGCATGAAACGATGGCCAAAGACCGCGTCTGCGGCCCGCAGCACGTTTTCGCGCAGAACACTGCATCGGGCCAGCATCAGGGCAAAGGCAGCGTCGTTGCAGATGGCGCCGATATCCCCCAGGTGGTTTGCCAGACGCTCGAGTTCGGCCATGATCGCGCGCAGCCACTGGGCGCGGGCGGAAGGGACGACGCCCAGCGCCGATTCAACTGCCTGTGCATAGGCCCAGCCATATGCCACCGTGCTGTCGCCCGACACGCGCGCGGCCAGTTCGGCGCCACGGGGGATTTCGGCCCCCTGCATCAGCCCCTCGATCCCCTTGTGAACATAGCCCAGGCGCTCTTCCAGGCGAACGACGGTTTCGCCCTGGCCGGTGAAACGGAAATGTCCCGGCTCGATGATGCCCGCGTGAACCGGTCCGACGGGCACTTGGTGAAGGCCGTGACCCTCGACGGGCAGAAAGGAATAATCCTGCGCCTTGCCTTGCCCTGCCTTGCCCAGGGGGTGCGACAGCCCCCATCGCCCGTGGTCCAGCCAGGGGCGATCATCCGGGGCGTCCTGGGGTATCAGGCCGAACAGGTCGGCAATGCTGCGCTCCAGGCGCTGGGCCGACGGGAAATGCCGGCCGACCGACGGAAAGCGGCCGTTGCGCGGCGAAAATGACAGCAGGCCGATGCGCGCCTGTTCCTCGTCGAGCAGGGCCAGCGTCACCGATGCGCGCGCACCCCACAGGCCGAGCAGGGTCAACCCGTCGGCGGCCGCCCTTTCCACCGCGTCGCGCCATTCACCGCGGCTGAGGCGGTGAACCTGCGCCGCAGGGCGATCGGGCGCCTCGGCAGTAATGTCGAGATACTGCGAAATATCGATCACGAACCCCTCCTATCCCAACAGGCGCGCAACTGCCTGGAACCAGGAAACCATCGGTCCCGGCAGATACAGCCCCGCCACCAGCACCAGTGCCATATGCGCATACAGCGGCTTGAGCGAAGCCTTGAGCGGGGCCACATCCTGGGTCGGCGCGCCGAATGCGACCTCGGTCAGACGCATCACCAGCGCGCCGAATGCCAGCAACAGCCCGGCCACAAACAGCAGGGCCAGCAGCGGCGCCTGGGCAAAGGTCGAGGTCACGACGAGAAACTCGCTCATGAACACGCCGAAAGGTGGCAGACCGGCGATTGCAAGAACCGCAATGACCAGTGCCCACCCCAACACGGGGTGGCTGTGCGTCAATCCCCGGATCATGGCGGTTTTCTGGGTACCCTTGATCTGGGCGACATGACCGACAGCGAAAAAGATCGCTGATTTCGTCAGGCTGTGCATGACCATGTGCAGCAGAGCCGCGAAATTGGCCAGCGGGCCGCCAATGCCAAAGGCAAAGACGATGATGCCCATGTGCTCGATCGAGGAATAGGCAAACATGCGCTTGATGTCGCGCCGCCGGTACAGCATCAACGCCGCAAAGATCAGCGATACCAGCCCCATCGCCACCATCAACGGTCCGGGTGCCAGGGTGTCCGGGTTTGCCGTCATCAGTATCTTGAATCGCAGCACCGCATAGAGCGCGACGTTCAGCAGCAACCCCGAAAGCACCGCCGAAATCGGGGTCGGACCTTCGGCATGGGCATCGGGCAGCCAGGCATGCAGAGGCGCCAGCCCCACCTTGGTGCCATAGCCCAGCAGCAGAAAGACAAAGGCCAGATTCAGGATCATCGGGTCGAAATCGGCCGCGCCGGCAATCAGCCTTGTCCACAGCATCGCGTCCCTGCCTTCGCCCAGCACGGGTTGGGCCGCCAGGTAGACAAGGATCGTGCCGAACAGCGCCAGCGCGATTCCGACCGATCCGAGGATGAAATATTTCCACGCGGCCTCCAGCGCCTCTGGCGTGCGATACAACCCCACCATCATCACCGTCGACAGCGTGGCCAGTTCGACCGCGACCCACATCAGCCCGATATTGTTGCTGGCCAGGGCAAGGTTCATGCCGAACATCATCATCTGGTACATCGCGTGGTAGAAACGCAGATTGGCCGGCGTCAGGCGTTTGATCTCGATCTCATGCGCAATATAGCTGGCGCTGAAACTGGCTGCCGTCAGCCCGACAAAGCTGTTGAGCAGGATAAAGACGATGTTCAGCTCGTCCACCAGCAGATAGTCGCCTGCCCCCCCCGGCACGACCAGCAATGCCGCCGACAGCAGGAATGTCAGCAGGCTGGCCCCTACATTCAGCCGCGCGCCCAGCCGATAACCGGGGGTCAGCGCCAGCACGAGGGCTGCCACGGCAGGGACGATGACGACGCCGGTTACCGGATCGAATGGCAGGGTCATTGCTTTTCCCCCCGAAACTCGTCCAGCGCCGCGACATCGACGGTATCGAAACGCTCGCGGATGCGGAACAGGAACACGCCGATGACAATCAGCGCGATCAGGACGGAAAACGCCACGCTGATCTCGACGACAAGGGGCATCCCGCGCGCACCGGCCGCGGCCAGGATCAACCCGTTTTCAAGCGACATGAACCCGACGACCTGGCTGACGGCGTTTCGCCGGGTCACCATGATCAGCAGACCAAGCAGTATGACCGCGAGGGCGAAAGCCAGATCTTCCTGGGCGTATGTCTCGACGCTGCGGGTCAGACGCAACATCAGCACGACCGACAGCGCGACCAGCCCCATGCCGGCCAGCATGGTCAACCCGGCGCCTACCACCTGTTCGACCTGACGACGGATTCCAAGACGCGCGATGATGCGATGCAGCGCCGCCGGAATGATCAGCGCCTTGAATACCAGGGCGATCGCCGCCGTGACGTAAAGATGGGGCGCATCCTGAATCCAGGCCTGCCAGGATACCGAAAGGGCCAGCACCAGGGCATGAAACGCATAGACGTTCAGCAAGGCATAGAGACGATCCTGATACAGCATCATGAAGCTGATCAGCACCAGCCCCCCGGCCAGCAGATGGGCAATGTCAAAGGACAGGCCGCTCGTCATCACAGGCTCCTCGATACAAACAGCAGGATCGTGCCCAGTAGCGCCAGCATCAGGGCGATACCCAGAAGATTGGGCACCCGAAAGACCCGCATCTTGGCGATCGAAACCTCGAATGCGGCCAGAAGGGCACCGCCTGCCGCAATCTTGACCAGCCACAGCCCGATACCCGCGACCACGGCAACCAGGCCACCGTCAGGCCCGGCCAGCCCCCAGGGCAGGAAAACGCTGGCAATGAGGGAAAGATAGAGCATCAGCTTTAACGCCGAGGCCAGCTCGATCATCGCCAGATGGCGGCCCGAATATTCCAGAACCATCGCCTCGTGCACCATGGTCAGCTCGAGATGGGTTGCGGGGTTGTCAACGGGGATGCGGGCATTCTCGGCCAGGGCGACAATGACCAGAGCCACCAATGCCATTCCCAGCGAGACCCGCAACCCGACGACCGGCTGGGCCAGGGCATGGGCGACATCGGAAAGCTGGGTCGAGCCGGCGACCAGCGACAGGGCGAACACGATCAGCAACATTGCCGGTTCGGCCAGCGTGGCGATCAACATTTCACGGCTGGAGCCGATACCGCCGAAACTGGTGCCGACATCCATCCCCGCCAGAGCCAGGAAAAAACGTCCGAATCCCAGCAGGGCGACGATGGCAATCAGATCGGCACTCCAGCTGAATTGCAGATCGGTCGCAAATGTCGGCACAAGGGCGGCCGCGACCCAGGTCGAGGCAAAGACGAGATATGGCACCACCCGAAACAGCCACGAAGCGTTCTCGGCCAGCACCACCTCCTTGCGCATCAGCCTCAGAAGCGTGGCATAGGGTTGCAGGACAGGCGCACCGCGTTTGCGCAGCAATCGCGCCTTGACCTTGCGCACCAGCCCCACGAGGCCCGGCGCCAGCGCGACAACCAGGGCCATCTGCAGGCCCTGAACGAAAAGACCCGTGATCAGTTCCATAATGTCAGTACCAGCAGCAGGAAAACCAGAAGGGCGAAAACGATGCTCAGATAGCGCCGGATGGTGAGGAATTGCAGAACATTGGCCCGGTCGGCCAACCAGGCGACGGCGCCATGAATGCGGCCATAGAAACTGTCCCACACGGGATCCAGCAGCGTAACCTCAAGGTGCGCGGGCCGGTTGTCGCCGGGCGGCGGCATGTGGACGGTTTCGCGTGCGCGAAAGACGATGCTGCCCAATGTGCGCCTGATCGGCTGGGCAAAGCTGGCGGCACTGTACTGCGTGGTGGGATCGTCCATCTCGAAACCGCAATCCCAGGCTGGCGCGCGCCGCACACCACGTGCCGCAAGGCGGTGGATCAACCAGGCGGCCATCATGGCGCTGGCGGCGATGAACAGCAGGACGAGCAGGCCGTTATACGAGGCCCGGCCGGCACCGATCGGGGCGATCGTCATCCAGGGGTCGCTTGCCTGCGCGGGCAGCAGGCCCGATGTCAGGGCCAGTGCGATCGGCTGGAGGGCGTCGATGACCAGCCCCGGCATTATGCCCAGCGCCAGACAGAACAGCGCCAGCGCCGCCATTGCACCCTGGGACCAGCGATCGACCTCGACAGCCGAGGCCGCCTCGGGCGCGCGGGGTCGTCCCAGGAACACGACTCCGTAAACCTTGACGAAACAGGCTGCAGCCAGGGCTGCGGCCAGGGCCAGCATACCCCCGACGCCGGGCGTCAGGATCTTCAGCCCCCATTGGGGCAGTTCCGGGCTGAGCAGGATCGCCTGAAAGGTCAGCCATTCGGACACGAAGCCATTGAAAGGCGGCAGCGCCGATATCGCAACCGCACCGATCAGGAAAAGCAGGCTGGTCACCGGCAGGCGGTGAATCAGCCCTCCCATCCTGTCCATGTCGCGGGTTCCCGTCGCCGTCAGCACGGATCCCGCGCCCATGAACAGCAGGCTCTTGAACAGCGAGTGGTTCAGGACATGGAACAGGGCAGCGGTCATGGCCAGGGCCCCGGCCGTCTCCATGCCGTTGCTGCGGAACCCCATGGCCAGGCCCAGGCCGATAAAGATGATCCCGATGTTTTCCACCGTGTGATAGGCCAGCAGGCGCTTGAGGTCATGCTGCATCATTGCATAGAGAACCCCCATCACCGCCGTCACGGCGCCAATGGCCATGACCACCATCGCCATCCACCAGGGCGCCGGTGCCAGCAAGTCGAACGTCACCCGCACAAAGCCGTAGATGGCCACCTTGGTCATGATGCCGCTCATCAATGCCGAAACATGGCTGGGGGCGGCCGGGTGGGCCAGCGGCAGCCAGACATGCAGGGGCACGATCCCGGCCTTGGATCCGGCGCCCAGCAGCATCAGCAGGATCACGACAACGGTTACGGCGGTGTCGCGCACACCCGCGCCGGCCCGCATGGCCTCGAACCCATAGCCACCTTCGCGGGCCAGCAGACCGAAGGCCAGCAACAGCGACATGGTGCCGAACGCGGCCATGATCAGATAGACAACCCCGGCCTGACGGGCCTCGTCCTTGCGATGATGGCTCAGCACCAGCGCCCAGGACAGCAGCGACATCAGCTCCCAGCTGAGCAGGAAGGAAAACGCATCATCGGCCAGAACGACCAGCGTCATCGCCGCCAGAAACGAGGGATAAAACGGCAGAACGCGGGCGCGATCCTCCTCGTGCCGGCCATAGCCCAGGCCGTATATGGCATTCAGCGCACCACCAAGGCCGATCACGATCAGAAAAAAGGCCGACAGGACGTCCAGCCGCAGGTGCATGCCCAGCCAAGGCAGACCGATAGGCAGCGTCATCAGCTGTGGTGCGCCTGCACGCAACAGGAAGGCCACCCCGGCAATGCCGAGCAGGCCCGACGCAATCGCCGACAGGGAATAGACCGCACCCGATACCCCGCCACGGCCGCGCATCAACACCGCGACCACCGCCAGGGCCAGCAGGAGCACAGACAGGGAAAAGGCCAGCTGGATCAGGTTCATGGGAGTTCTTCTTTCCTGTCCGCCTCGGTTGACTGCGGCTCTTTCAGGCGAACGCCGCGGCCCTTGCCGACGCTGGGCGCGCCTTCGGGGATCAGCTCGACCCCGGCCGCGTCCAGCGCCTCGACAACGCGGGTCAGACTTTCGATCACCCCGCGGACATTTCCCTGGCTTGCCTCCATCCGCTGGATGGTGGGCACCGATACGCCGGCCATCTCGGCCAGGGTTTTCTGGTCGAGTCCCAGCAACGCCCGCGCAGCCCGCATCTGAGCAGCAGTGATCATGATGATTCTTCCATGCGTGAGATATCTGCGTGGGCAGTTATACCCCCAGCAAAGATATGTCAAACATCAATCATGGGGTAATCGACATCATCACTCCCCTACCCCGTGACCGGGATTCGCGCACGGAATCAGGCCAGATCAGGGCACGAGCCGATGATCAGAGGGTATCGAGATGCCCGGCAATGGCACGGGACAGGCGGTCCAGCGCACGGCCGAGGCGCACGCGCGTACAGGCAATGTTGACCCGTGCAAACCCCTCGCCCCCGGGGCCGAAGGCGGCGCCCCGGGTGACGGCCCAGCCAGCCTTGTGGCGCAGGAACGCGGTCAGATCGTCGGGACCCATGCCAAGGGCGCGAAAATCCAGCCAGACAAGAAAGGTTCCCTCGGGCTCGATCAGTGTTACCGCCGTCTGCCCGTCCAGCCTTTCGCGCACCAGGGCCAGATTGCGACCGATATAGTCCAGCACCGCATCCAGCCAGGGCCCGCCCCCGCGCCAGGCCGCCTCCATCGCCACGCTGGCAAAGGCGTTGTTCTTGTTCACCGTCAGGCGGCTGTTTTCGGCCTGAAAGGCATGGCGGCGCGCATCGTCAGCGACAACGGTGAAAGCCGAGCAACAGGATGCGATGTTGAAGCTCTTGGCCGGGGACAGGCAGGTGATACTGTTCTCGGCAGCCGCCTGGCCCAGCGTGGCGAACGGCGTGTAGGGACTGCCGGCAAACGTGATGTCGCCGTGAATTTCGTCGCTGACCACCAGCAGCCCGTTTCTGCGGCATATGTCATCGACACGGCGCAGTTCGTCCCGCGTCCAGACGCGCCCCACCGGATTGTGCGGGTTGCACAGGAACAGCATCCGGTTTCGCGGGTTCCGCGCGAGGCGTTCAAGCCCGTCGAAATCCATCTCGTAGCGGCCGTTGTTCAGGATCAGCGGATTGGCAGCGATCCTGCGGCCATTTTCCCTGATCAGGTCAAAGAAATCAAAGAACACCGGCGGCTGAACGACGATCCCGTCGCCGGGGTCCGTAAACAGCGTCGCCGCGATGGCCAGGGCGTTCAACACGTTCGGCGACCGCAGGATGTGATCCTGGTCTATCTTCCAGCCATGCCTCTGGTCGTTCCAGGCAATGAGTGCCGGAAACAGACCATCGGGCACGGCCTCGTAGCCAAAGACACCATGATCCAGGCGCTGCTCCAGCGCCTCGAGAACACAAGGCGGCGCGGCAAAATCCATGTCGGCAACACCCGCCGGGAACAGGTCGTCCCCATCGGGACCCAGCACCATCGGACGCCATTTCAATGCCGGGGTTGCGCGGCGGTCGATCTCGCGGTCAAGGTTGAAATCCGCCATGACACGTCATCCCCCGACACTCAGCCGCAGGGCAAGCGCGGCCAGAGTGATGGCCAGCACCGGCACCGTCAGCACGATACCGACCCGGAAATAATAGCCCCAGGTGATGGTCACCCCCTTGCGCGCCAGCACATGCAGCCACAACAACGTGGCGAGCGAGCCGATAGGCGTGATCTTTGGCCCCAGATCGCTGCCGATCACGTTGGCATAGATCATCGCCTCGCGCACCGCGCCGGTCGCGTTGCTGGCGTCGATCGACAGCGCACCCACCAGAACCGTCGGCATGTTGTTCATGGCCGATGACAGCGCCGCAGTCAGAAACCCGGTGCCCATCGCCGCACCCCAGACCCCGCCGCGGCTGAACAGGTCCAGCGCCCGGGCGATATAGTCGGTCAGACCCTCGTTGCGCAGACCGTAGACCACCAGATACATGCCCAGCGAAAAGATCACGATCTTCCACGGCGCTTCTCGCAGAACGAGGCGGGTATCGATCACATGCCCCCGCGCGGCCACGGCCAGCAGCATGACCATGCCACCCGCGGCGACGGCGCTGACCGGCACACCCAGCGGATCGAGCACGAAGAACCCCAACAGCAGCAGGGCAAGGACCAGCCAGCCGACCAGGAATGTGGCGCGGTCGCGGATCGCCTCGTTCGGGGTTTTCAGTCGCGAGACATCATAACGCGCGGGAATCGCCTGGCGGAAATACAGCATCAGTACAGCCAGCGATGCGGCGATCGAAACGATATCGACGGGGGCCATGACGCTGGCATATCGCGCAAAGCCCAGGTCGAAATAGTCGGCCGACACGATATTGACCAGGTTCGAGACGACAAGCGGCAGGCTGGACGTGTCGGCGATGAACCCGGCCGCCATGACCAGTGCCAATGTTGCCTTGGGGCCGAATCCCAGCGCCAGCAGCATTGCCATGACGATCGGCGTCAGGATCAGCGCCGCGCCATCATTGGCAAACAGCGCGGCCACCGCCGCCCCCAGCAGTACGATCAGCGCAAACAGCGCCGGCCCGTTGCCCCGCCCCCAGCGGGCGACGTGCAGAGCGCTCCACTCGAAAAAGCCGGCCTCGTCCAGCAGCAGGCTGATGATGATGACGGCGATAAAGGCGCCGGTAGCATTCCAGACGATATCCCAGACGGTGACGATATCACCGGGCTGGATCACGCCGGCAAGCAACGCGACGACCGCGCCGGCCGTTGCGCTCCAGCCGATACCCAGGCCACGGGGCTGCCAGATCACCAGGGTGATCGTGGCGACGAAGATGAGAAAGGCAATCAGCATGGCGTGGATATCCCTCTTTTTGTCGGGCCGTCTCTGGGTCGTTCCGGGTTGTTGGATGCCGGGCAATCCCGTATGCCGTCATTCAGTTCCCTTATTTCGGGAACTACCGAATTGAGGCCGGGCTACAAGGGGTCGCGCGGCTTGTCAAGCGGCGACATTTCGGGCAGTAACGGATCATGAATCAGGAACAGGCCATCTCTGCCCTCTCTGCCCTTGCGCAGCAATCGCGCATGGCCGTTTTCCGGCTGCTGGTGCAGGCCGGTCCTGCCGGATTGCCTGCTGGCGAGATCGCACGGCGTCTGGACATCGTGCCGTCAACCCTCTCGGGCCATCTCGCTGTTCTGAAACAGGGCGGTCTGGTGGATGCAAAGCGTCGGCAGCGCGAGATTCACTATGCCGCGCGTCTGGCGGCCGTCAGCGAAATCGTGGATTTCCTGTTATCCGATTGCTGCAACGGCCAGATCACACATTGCGCCGAGATCGTCTCGCTGCTGCCCCATCACTCATCCCGATAGGGGCCAAGGATATCGCGGCCACGGCAACCGAACCGCAGCCGCCACGATATCCGGTGAAACGGGATCGGCGCATGTCATGCCGATCCCGCAGGCTGGCTCATTCGGCCGGGGTCGGAGCCGCAGCCGGCCGCGTCGGCGCGGTGTGGCGGGTGGCGCCGGTGCGCACATGGGTCGAATAAAGCGTCAGCCCGACAAAGGACAGCCCGCCGACCAGATTGCCCAGCACTGTCGGAATCTCGTTCCAGACCAGATAGTCGGCCAGCGAAAAGTTCCCGCCCAGCATCAGGCCCGAAGGAAACAGGAACATGTTTACCACCGAATGTTCGAACCCCATATAGAAGAACAGCATGATCGGCATCCACATGGCCAGCACCTTGCCCGAGACATGGGTCGCCATGAAGGCAGCGACGACACCGGTCGATACCATCCAGTTGCACAGCATGCCCCGGATGAACAGCGTGAGCATGCCCGACGCGCCATGCGCCGCATAACCCAGCGTACGTTTTTCCCCGATCAGGCCGATGGTCTGGCCGACCTTGTTGGGCGGGACATCAAAGCCGTAGGTCACGATGATCGCCATGAACAGGGCCACCAGCAGTGCGCCCGCGAAATTGCCGACGAACACCAGACCCCAGTTGCGCAGCACGCCACCGATCGTTACCCCCGGCCGCCGGTCGATCAGGGCCAGCGGCGCCAGGGTGAAAACCCCGGTAAGAAGGTCGAAACCCAGCAGATAGAGCAGCACGAAGCCAACCGGAAACAGTATCGCGCCCGCCAGCGGCTGGCCGGTATTGACGGTAATCGTGATCGCAAAGGCCGCCGACAGCGCCAGGATCGCACCGGCCATGAAGGCTCGGATCAACGTGTCGCGGGTGGACATGAAGATTTTCTGTTCGCCGGCATCGATCAGCTTGGGTACGAATTCGGCAGGGGTGAGATAGGCCATGTGAGGGCTCCTTTCAGTCGGGTTGTGCAGAGGGGGTTTTCAGGCTGCCGAGCGGGCCTGCAGCAGGCGGGCGTCGAGCAGGATGCGCCCGCCCTCGACGCGCACCGCATGGGTGGCCGCGCGCCCTTCATCGGCGCCCTGTGCCTGACCGCTGTGCAGGTCGATGACCAGGTTGTGCAGCGGGCAGGTCACGGCGTGACCGTGCACGATACCCTCGGAGAGCGGCCCACCCTTGTGCGGGCAGCGGTCATCAAGGGCAAAGACCCGGTCGTCATGGGTGCGAAAGATGGCGATGCAGCCGCCCGTTGTCCTGACCACCCGGCCGGCACGGGGCGGGATGTCGTCAAGTGCGGCAATGTCGATCCAGTCGGTCATTCGGCAGCCTCCAGTGTCAGATCGGCCAGCGGCGCCCATTTCACGGGCTGCATTCCGGGTTGGGCCTGTCGCGCCCACGGATCGGCGCGATAGACGGATTGCGAGGTTTCAAACCGCTCGATCAGCGCCTTTCGCGCGGCGGCATCCTCGACCACGCGGGCGCGCACCCAGTCGAGACCCACCCTGGCAACCCATTTGTAGGGCCGCTCCAGATAGGCGGCGTTCTCGCGATAAAGCTGGATAAAGGCCGCGGTCAGGTCGATGACATCCTGTTCGGTGGTGACCTTGGCCAACAGCTCGGTCTGCTTCAGTTCCAGCCCGGCGGCTCCGGCAACCCCTACCTCATAGCCGGCATCGGTACAGATGATGCCCACATCCTTGCAGGTTGCCTCGGCACAATTGCGCGGACAGCCAGAAACGGCCAGCTTGACCTTGTGCGGCGTCCAGGCGCCCCAGAGGATCTTTTCCAGCCGGATGCCCAGCCCGGTGCTGTCCTGAGTGCCGAAGCGGCAGAAATTCGCGCCGACGCATGTCTTTACCGTGCGCAGCCCCTTGGCATAGGCATGCCCCGAGACCAGCCCGGCCGCGTTCAGATCGCTCCAGATCGCGGGCAGGTCGTCCCTTTTCACGCCCAGCAGGTCGATCCGCTGGCCGCCGGTGACATGGATCGTCGGCACGTCGTATTTCTCGGCCGCATCGGCAATGGCGCGCAGTTCGGCCGGGGTGGTGATACCGCCCCACATGCGGGGCACCACGGAATAGGTACCGTCCTTCTGGATATTGGCGTGGTTGCGTTCGTTGACAAAACGGCTCTGCGGGTCATCACGATATTCCAGCGGCCATTCGGCCAGCAGGTAATAGTTCAGTGCGGGCCGGCAGGTGGCACAGCCGCAGGAGGTCGTCCAGCCCGCCTCCTGCATTACGGCGGGGATGGATTTCAGCTCGCGCGCGCGGATCAGGCGGCGGATCTCGTCATGTCCCAGATTGGTGCAGCCGCAGATGCCGGCCGGTTCGGCCGCGGCATATGCGTCGCCCAGCGTTACCGCCAGCACCTGCTCGACCAGCCCTGAACACCCCCCGCAAGAGGCCGAGGCGCGGGTTGCCGCCCGCACGGCGGCAAGGTCGTTGGCACCGGCCCTGATGGCGGCCACGATCTGCCCCTTGCAGATACCGTTGCAGCCACAGATTTCGGCATCATCGGGCATGGCCGCGACGGCCGCCAGCGGGTCGATCCCGGCGCCGCGCCCGGCCGGGCCGAGGATCAGCACATCGCGCATCTCGGCAATGCTCTGGCCGGTTTTCAGCCTGTCGAAAAACCACGCGCTGTCGGACACGTCGCCGTACATCAGAATTCCGGTAATGCGGTCGTTCCGCAGGACCAGCTTCTTGTAGACACCGCGCGCGGGGTCGCGAAAGACGATTTCCTCGGCACCTTCGCCCGCCTCAAGATCACCGGCAGAAAAGAGATCGACCGCGCTGACCTTGAGCCTGGTAGAAACCTCGGGCGCCGCAAAGCTGGCTGCCTCGCCCGCCAGATTGCGCGCGGCGACGACGGCCATGTCGTATAACGGGGCCACCAGACCATAGACAACGCCGGAATGCTCGGCGCATTCGCCCAGCGCCAGGATGTCGGGGTCCGAGGTGGTCAGGTGGTCGTCCACCACGATGCCGCGCTCGACCCTCAGCCCCGCATCGACTGCCAGGCGCGTCTCGGGGCGGATGCCGGCGGCCATCACCACCAGATCGGCCGGGTGCAGGGCGCCGTCTTCGGTCAGTACCGCCTCGGCCCGCCCCTCGCCCAGGATCGCCTGGGTATGGGCGTTGCACAGGACGCGAATGCCGCGCGCCTCAAGCTCCTTCTGCAGCAGATAGGCGGCGGATGCGTCCAGCTGCCGCTCCATCAGGTGGCCCATCAGGTGCAGCACGGTGACCTTCATGCCCCGCGCGTTCAGCGCTGCAGCAGCCTCGAGTCCCAGCAACCCTCCGCCGATCACCACCGCCCGCGCGCCCGGGTGCTGCGCCGTCGCCAGCATTGTCTCGACATCCGCCAGATCGCGGAATCCGACCACGCCCGGCAGGTCGTTGCCCTGCACCGGGATGCGCACCGAGGCCGAGCCGGTGGCGATCACCAGCTTGTCATAAGGCACCTCGCCGCGCGCGCCGACGACCACCTTGCGCGCACGATCGATACGCGTGACCGTTTCGCCAAAACGGCAGGTCACGGCGTGGGCGCGATACCAGTCGGCATCATGTGTGACAATTTCGTCAAAGGTCGTCTCGCCCGCAAGCAGGGGGGACAGCATGATGCGGTTGTAATTGCCGTGAGGCTCGGCCCCGAAAAGGGTCACGTCCCATTCACCCGGCGCGCGTTCGGACAGCTCTTCGAGCATCCTGCCCGAGGCCATCCCGGCGCCAACAATCACCAACCTTTCTGTCATGCCTTCCCTCCGTCGGATGCGATTCTCGTGCATTCGACCCGGTGATAGGAATTGCAGGTGTTGATGTCTGCTGCTAAATAATCACTTACCCGTTGCAAAAAATGCAACACAATGAAAAATCAAGCGAAAGCAACGCCATGCGCCATCTGACCATCTTGCGCTATATAGAAAAAATCGCCCAGACGGGCTCGTTACGCTCGGCTGCCGAGGAATTGGGCATCACGCCGTCGGCGCTCAACCGGCGTATTCTGGCCGTCGAGGACGAATTGGGGGTAGAGATATTCGAGCGCCACCCCGCGGGCATGCGCCCCAATATTGCCGGTGAAATCCTGCTACAGCACATCCGCGGGCAACTGGCCGATATCGAGCGGGTCAAATCGCGCATCGCCGACCTGTCGGGTATGCGTGCGGGGCATGTGAATATCGCCACCACGCGCGAAATGGCACTCTATTTCCTGCCCGAGCTGATCAAGCGGCATCTCGCCGAATTTCCCGCAGTCACCTTTGGCGTGAACCTGACAGAGCGGGGCGAGGCGGAAAACGCGCTTTCCGATCTGTCGGCGGATGTTGCCATCGTTTTCGAACCGATCCACCAGCGCGACCTGCACCCGGTCTATTCCGGGGGGCAGCAGATGTATTGCGTGATGGCCGA
Organism: Alphaproteobacteria bacterium; assembly: GCA_030148665.1. Lineage (GTDB taxonomy): Bacteria > Pseudomonadota > Alphaproteobacteria > Rhodobacterales > Rhodobacteraceae > UBA5972. The sequence continues at coordinate 15,045 of JASBSZ010000032.1, read as the reverse complement.
CGACCACCCGCTGGCGGATCGCGAGACGCTGAAGATCTATGACTGCATCGACTACCCCCTGCTCTTGCCGAAACGCCCCGAGGGCATTCGCACGGTTCTGGACAGCGCGGCCGAGCGCGTCGGCATCCGGCTGCGACCGGCACTGGAATCCAACAGCCTGGACCTCTTGCGCCTGATGTCGCAGGACAGCCGCGCGCTCAGCTTCAGCCTGGGCGTGAACCTGCGCCCCGACCTTGCCCGCGACCGCATGCGCGCGGTGCCCATGGATCGCGCCAATGTCCATAAGGGAACGCTGGTGGCCGGCCATCTGCGCGGGCGCGCCCTGCCGGTAGCCGCGGCACGGTTTCTGGAAGCCGTGGCAAAGGAGCTGGGCGAGCGGTTTTCGTGATTGCCCACCTGCCCCGTCCCCACGGCCCCGCCACTGACCCGGACGCCCAACGACAGGCAACGCAGATGGCTGTTACCGCCTGCCGACAGGGGCCTGCAGATGACGGGTTACAGTACACCGGACAGCCATTCGTGGTGGTCCCACGCGGCCATCATCTGCAACGGGCGGCCCCGCGCGGTTCCGAGATAACGCACGCACCCGGCAGCGCATTCTTGTCCGGGCTTGTGGCCAGCACGACAAAGCCATCCGCCCGCGGAAATGCGGATTTCAGCCGGCTGACGATCGTCGCGGTCGTCAGGCCACCGACGACATCGGCCAGTTTCAACATGATTGCGGGATCCTCTCCATCGAGCGCAGCTAACATGGCGTTGGCCGAAATCTTGACAGGGTTGCTCCGATTTGCCCGCAAACCTGCCAACACCGGCGCAATGCGTGCCTTCAGGTCGTCTTCCGGGGGGGTGGTCAGAAAGCCTTGGTAAGCCGTTCTCACAACACCTTCGGCCTGTGCCAGCCTGTCGGTTGCCACCTGGCCCGAAAGGGCAAGAAACCGATGAGCGCGGTCATACGCCCCGAGGCCGGCGCCAAAAGCATAGCTGGCCCGCAGCTTGGTTCGCACGGCCTTGAACAACACGCTCTGATCTCCATCTCCAAGGGCCATGGCAAGAAGGATATCGGAAAACCCGTCCGCGGCAGAAGTATTCGCAGTCGGAGGCAAGGGAGCGACAAACACAAGCTGCGACACCTTGGCGCCGGGAAGATGCAGCAGGATGCGACGGGGCGAAAAGTCGGCCTTTGCATCGCGCTGCATCTTGCGCCCGCCGACCGGCAGCCCCTCGAACAAGCGGTCAACAGCCTTTCCCGCCGCGTCTGCCGAAATATTGCCGGCAACGATTATGGTGTCGGGACTGCGGGTAAAGGTCTCCTGTGCCCAACGCGCAACATCGGCGGAACTGGCCCGGTCAAACGCTGCCGGATCATCGAGTGACAGCGCCTCCCGAACTGGCTGATCGCCGAAAACCGCCCAGCGGATGGCTGTATATGCTTTCATTGCGGGAACCGCGTTTCTTTGTGCAAATTCCCGTTTCAATCCCTTGCTGATACGCCGGAACCATTTGTCGTCCAGCAGCGGCGCACGCAAATGGGCGTTTGCTATGGCAACCGTCTGATCGATGTTTTCCGAGGGTGCGCCAAGCCAGCCGTAAACATGGTCGATAGTCGCCTGGAGGAAGGCACCCGCCTTGAGATCGGCGAATTTCTCGATCGCCTTGCCGGCTGGATATCCCTTGGCGCCGCCGCTCAACACCAGCTGCGCGCCGATAAAGGGTACGGTCTGGTTGGCGCCCTGCCGAAAGGGCCAGTCGGTCGGCCATGCGACACGGATCGAGACCTGTTTTGCCTTGGGCAGCATCAGCAGATGGTAGGTCAGGCCGCCCGGGCTGATCTCGGTCGAGGCGTGCCGTCCATTGGCCAGCGCCATGATCGGGATCAGCGCCCACACGAGAATCATCAGGAATATGCGTTTCAATTCAGGTCTCCTTCATTTCCTACAAATGCGACAACGGTGCGGCCGCCCGACACGAGCTGCCTCAGCAGGTCATTCAGATCATCCCGGGTTATCCGGCTGTCCAGCTTTCCCAGTTGAACAACATCAAGGGGGGTTTTCCTGGCGGACACGGCGTCGACCACATAGCCGGCCATCCAGCGTGCCAGCTTTTGCCGATCCAGCCATTCAGGCCAGTAATCGCTGAATCTCTTGCGGACGCGCGTATAGGTCGCGGCTGGTATGCCTGCGCGCGCGCTGGACGCCAGCACGGCCTCGAAAGAGGTCTTCAGCCGATTCAGGCTGACCCCCTCGTCAGGTTCCGCCGAAAAGATCATTTCGACATGGCTCTCGTCAAGCGCGCTGAGTGAGATGGAAAACCTGCGGGCAATGAACGCGTCAAATCGCAACGGGCCGGCCAGACCGCCGGGCAGGTTGGTATCCAGCACATCGCGCAGCAGCGCCAGCCGGGCCGCCAGCAGGTCGATCTGTTGCGGTTGGTCCAGGCGGATGATCCGCCGCCAGACGATGTGGGGGCTGGCATCAGGATCGGGAAATCGCAATATGCTGTCGCTCGGTTTTCCCCTGGGCAGTTTTGCTGTGAACGGCACCCGTCGGGCCGGTGAACGCGGACCTTTGGGTAAATCGGGGATTGCCGCGGCCACCGCATCGTCTGAAACATTTCCGTACACCACAAGAACCGCGTTTCCCGGTCGATGCGTCCTGCGATGCAGAGCCAGCGCGGCATCGACGCCCAGGCTGGAAATGTCCAGCGGCGTCGCCAATGGCGAGCGCGCATATCCTGTTCCCCGATAGATCGCTCGCGAAAGATCTTCGGCCACACGCGCATCCATGTTGTCCCGTATCCGCAGATCGTATTCGCGCAACAGGATGTCACGCTCCTGACGCACAAAACTGGGGCGCAGTGTGATCGGGTCGAACACACGCGAAAGCTGCGTAATCATCCTGGGCAGATCAGCGCGCGTACCGGCCAGCCAGTAACCAACCGACAGCTGGTTGGTCCAGGCATTGCTGTCACGGTCAGCGCTGCGTGCCGACCTTTTGGTTGCATCAAGCCAGGCTAGATGTTCGACATAGTGCAACATCCCCTGTGGCCCCGTGAGGTCGGCCTCGCCGGTCTGGACGATCAGATAGACAGCAACCCGATCGGCGTTGGGGTCGTCTGCGGGCTTGTGCACGACATAGGCGGCTCGGAACGGGGTATCACGTATGATACTGACCACCCACGTTTTTTCCGCCGCAGATGGAGAGATCGATTTGATGGGTGAATTCAGGAAATCCGGAAGCACCGGCGGTGCGGCACTGGCGGCACGTGTGAACCCCACCGCCAGAGTGACCAACAAAAAGCCTTTTGCAACACGCCGACCGAGCAGCTGACATTCCGGGCATCGGTCAGGAAAATTGCCTGCCGGAGGCTGTTTCAACGAGGGGTGCGAAAACAACGATGCCAACGATCTGGGTCTCGCAAGGCAATTCGGCAAATTGGTCTGCTTGATCATCGCGCTTGGGCAAAATCTATTACAAGGTGAATTACTTCATCCCAGTTTCCAGCATTCCAGTCAATGGAGGCCCGCGGAAGGGCGGGAAAAAATTGCCCGCGTTACCGGCCCGCACCGGGGAGGGGATCATGGATCTTCGATCAATCCAGGCCCCTCTGAATTTGCGGGCGTACTTCGCATACCGTCGGATGGGCGTATTCATCATGTCCAGGTGACGCCCGGTCAGTCTGCCGATGGCGCGGGCGGGGTCCGACCGCGCGATCCAGGTCTTTGGCGCCATGGGCATCAGCCCCGACACATCGCTGGGCGACATCTATATCTCGGGCCGCGCCCTGCGCATCGTGGACGGCCCGGACGAGGTACACCTGTGCACCGTCTGCCTGCTGGAACTGCGCGACCGCCGCGACCGGCTGGGACAGTCGGCGCGTTACCTGTATGTGAACCCGGACCTTATGGCCGGTGTGGACAAGGGACGGTCGCTGTCAGCGGCGCCAAACGGTAGCTGCGCCTCATGCCCGCATACGTTCCGAGGCCGGGTCATAGAGGGGGCGTAACGAGGCCGTTGCCGGCACCCTTGTCCCCGCCACGTCGATCTCGTAGGCCGAGGAAACAAGCGAATCCGGGCTTTCGCCGGCACATGGGACATAACCCATTCCCACGGCGGCACCCAATGTATGACCATAGGCGCCACTTGTGAGATGGCCCACGATCTCGCCGTCTCTCAGGATCGGCTCGTTGTGGTAGAGCAGCGGTTCGGGATCGCTCAGCAGGAACTGCAGCAACCGCCGCTTGAGCCCTTGTTCCCGCTTGCGCAACACGGCCTCGCGGCCAATGAATGATGGCTTGGCGGTTTTCACGGCAAAGCCGAGGCCTGCCTCGAGGACGTGGTCCTCGCAGGTGATGTCGTGGCCGAAATGCCGGAAGGCCTTTTCGATGCGGCAGCTGTCCATCATGTGCATGCCGCAGAGCTTCAGGCCGAAATCCTGCCCCGCCTCCCGGATGGTATCGAACACATGCACCGCCATGTCGGCGCTGACATAGATTTCCCAGCCCAGTTCGCCCACATAGGAAACCCGGTGGGCACGGGCCAGCCCCATGCCGATTTCGATCTCGCGTGCGGTGCCAAAGGGAAAGGCCGTGTTCGAAAAATCATTGGGCGAGACCGCCTCCAGCAGCTTGCGCGCATTGGGGCCCATGACCGCCAGCACGCCTTCGGCTGCGGTCATGTCGGTGATGACAACACGGAAATCCTCGACATGTCGCCTGAGCCATGTTTCATCCGCCAGTCGCGTCGCCGCCGGCGTGACGACAAGATAGGCCGTTTCGCCAAGCCGAGTCACGGTCACGTCGGCCTCGATCCCGCCGCGACGGTTGAGAAACTGGGTGTAGACGATCTTGCCCGGCGGCACCGAAAGATCCGCGCCGCAAACATGGTTCAGAAATGCTTCGGCATCCGGGCCCTCGACGCGGATCTTGCCAAAGGATGACATGTCATACATGCCGACATTCTGGCGCACGGCCCGGTGTTCGGCGGCCTGATTGCCAAACCAGTTCTGGCGGCCCCAGCTGTATCGGTATGCACGTTCCTGACCGGGGTTTGAAAACCAGTTGGCACGCTCCCAGCCGGCCACCTCGCCAAAGACCGCGCCCAGATCCGCGAGACGGTCGTGGAAGGGCGTTCGCCGGATGCCCCGCGCGCTGGCCTTCTGGCGAAAGGGGAAATGGTCGGCATAAAGCAGGCCCAGGGTTTCCCTGGATCGCGCGATCAGATAGCTGGCATTGCCCTGGAATGGCTGCATGCGTGCGATGTCCACATCGCCCAGATCGAACGGTTTTTCGCCATCTTCCATCCATTGCGCAAGCGCCATCCCCGCGCCGCCGGCCGATTGGATCCCGACCGAGTTGAAGCCGGCCGCGACCCAGACATTGTCCATCTCGGGTGCAAGGCCCAGGTGATAGGCATCGTCCGGGGTGAAACTTTCCGGGCCATTGAAAAACATGTGTATGCCCGCCTCGGCCAACAGGGGCATGCGGTTCACGGCAGCCTTGAGGATCGGCTCGAAATGGTCGAAATCTTCGGGAAGCTGGTCGAATTCGAAATCCTCCGGGATGCCGTCCATTCCCCAGGGCTTGGCCTCGGGCTCGAACGCGCCCAGCATCATCTTGCCGGCGTCTTCCTTGTAATAGGCACATTCGTCGGGCACGCGCAGAACCGGCAACTGCGTCAGCCCGTCAATGGCTTCGGTCACGATGTAGAAATGCTCGCAGGCCTGAAGCGGCACGTTGACACCGGCCATGCGACCGACGTCGCGGCCCCACATGCCAGCGCAGTTGACGATCATTTCGCACGAGATATGCCCGCTTTCGTCGCCGCGCTGCCAGTTGACGCCGCTCACCCGCCTCCCGCTCCGGGCAACCCCCGTGACCCTGGTCTGCTCGAATATCCGGACACCTGACTGACGAGCCCCCCTTGCCAGGGCCAGCGCGATGTTGCCGGGGTCGCCCTGTCCGTCCCTTGGCAGATAAACACCTGCAACCACGTCGTCGGTATTCAGATGTTCATACCGGGCCTTGACCTCGGTGGGGGAAATCTCTTCGATCTCGACACCGAATGCGCGGGCCATGGCTGCCTGACGAAACAGCTCTTCCTTGCGCTCCTCCGTCAGGGCAACGGTGATCGAGCCCACCCGTCTGAAGCCCGTCGCAACGCCGGTTTCCTCTTCGAGCCGGCCATAGAGCTCCTGGCTGTATTTCGCCAGTCTCGTCATGTTGGCGGTCGCCCGCAGCTGCGCGATCAGCCCGGCCGCGTGCCAGGTGGTGCCACTGGTCAGCTGCTTGCGTTCCAGCAGCACGACATCGCGCCAGCCAAGCCTGCTCAGGTGATAGGCCACCGAACAGCCGATGATACCGCCTCCGATGATGACGACGCGGGCATGCGAGGGTATGTCTGTCATTTTGATCTGTCCAAGATTGCCTCCGCCTCCTGCGTTCAGTTAAACGGCTGTCGTTTCGGAAACCAAGCAACTTTTCCACGTGATGCGCAAGCGCCGGGGGAAGGGATTCTCTGTGCGGTTTAACCGTTTGGTGAACTGGCCCCTGATCGCATCACCCTGCCTCTGCTGTCCGGGCCATTCCTTTGACGTCACCAACCCCGGATGACATTACCCCAAGGGGCCGGATCGCGGCCGCAACCGCATCCCTGAATGGTGTCACCTTGAAGTCCGGCAAAAGCCGCTCAAGCTGGCTGCGGTCCAGGCTGTGAGGGGTGTTCCACAGGTAGCGCATTTCAAGGAGATGACGTCCCATCGGCCAGAATGGCCGGGCCAGATGAAACGGTACCCATGACATTTTCTTCAGCCGAACCTGGCGCTCCATCAGGCTGCGCAGGGTTTCAAGGATTTCCTGTCCGGTGACGGTGTATCCCGGGAAAGGGACGTCGCAAAAACGCGGCAAGTCGTCGGCCATCTCGGCAAGGCTGACCGCCGCCCTGCAGATATCAGGCAGAAAAGACCAGGCATGCGGCGTGTTGACGTCCCCGGGATAGGTAAATTTTCCCTTGGCCAGTCTTGCGGACATGATCAGATCAAACCAGTTGCCCGAGGCTGCGGTATCCAGAAAATCCCCGCCGCGCAGGATGATGGTGCGCACCCCGGATTGACGATAGGCCTCCTCCATTGCGATGCGTACCCTTCCCAGGGGGTTCGTCGCGCGATGGGGGGTGTTTTCCGACCACGGCGCCGGCGTATCCTTGCCAAACACATAGACATTTCCGGGGATCATCACGGTTGCGCCAGTTGCCTTTGCAACGCTTATGACCTGTGCGTGCAGGGCGGGAAGGCTCTTTTCCCATTCGGGATAGGGCAGGTTCCACGCATTGACGATCACCGCGGCCCCGGTCGCCTTTTGCAGAAGGTCATCCGTCTGCCGGTTGAATTCGCGAACCTCCCACCCCGAAGCACGAAATTGCGCGCAGGCGTGGCGCCCGAACCTGCCGGTTGCGCCAAGGACCAATACGACTTTGTTCATGGGTGTTCTCCATTAACGTCTGTCAAGTTCCAGACATTCATATCTGATCGTTTCGTCATTGGTAATTGCGGAAAATTCTTGATGTGCTATTCAATTATGAATGGATAATCGCTTTCCCCAGACCGACTGGTCATTGATCCAGAGCTTTCTTGCCGTTGCCGAAACAGGTTCGCTGTCGGCCGCGGCGCGTCGGCTTGGCCGCAGCCAGCCAACCCTTGGCCGACAGATCCGGGAGCTTGAACAAAGCCTCGGCGGAGAACTGTTTGAACGGCATGCCCGCGGGCTGCGGCCCAACGCCCTGGGTGAGCAGATTCTCCCCATGGCGCAACGAATTCGCGAGGCGGTTCACGAGGTGGCTCTATCCGCGGCGGGGCAGACGGAAAAGCTGGAGGGAAGCGTTCGCATCACGGCGAGCGTGTTCGTCTCGCATTATATTCTTCCCGCAATCCTTGCGGAAATACGAGAGGCCGAGCCGGCCATTCAGCTTGATCTCGTGCCATCGGATTCTTCGGAAAACCTGTTGTTCCGGCAGGCCGATATTGCCGTGCGCATGTACCAGCCGACCCAGCCTGATATCGTCACAAGGCAGGTCGCAACGATTGATCTCGGAATTTACGCCGCCCGGAGCTATGTCGACCGCAAGGGGCTGCCCACGTCTCCAGCCGAGCTACTGAACCACGAGCTGGTCGGTTATGATAGCAACGATCGGATCATCCGTGAAATGCGCAAGGGCGGCCTGCCGGTCAGTCGTGAAAACTTTGCCGTGCGTTGTGATAACCAGGCGGTTTACTGGGAGCTGGTGCGTGCCGGTTGCGGGCTGGGATTTTCCCAGCGCGGCGTTGCCGTAAACGACCCCGATATTGTCGAGATCGACCTCGACATCCAGCTTCCGTCACTTCCGGTCTGGCTTGCAACACATCAGGCAATGCGACACACCCCGCGAATACGCCGGGTATGGGATCTGTTGGCACGCGGGATTGCGCGGGCAGCCCGGTAACGCCAATAAAAGCGAGCGGGTGGCAGTCGAGGCCGCTGGCCAGAAAGGGCGGCTTACATCTATTCCAGTGCGATCACGATTGCCGATGCCTCGCCGTCAAGCGGTCTGGCACCGTGGCCCTTGCCGGTGGTGTCTTCCATGAGCAGACAGTCACCCGCCCGGAAACGCCTTCGGTCACCCTTGCTTGTCCAGCCCTCGATTTCGCCGCTCAGCACAACAAACAGCTGGCGCCGAGGCGAGGGTCATGGTCTGAGAGTAAAGGACCAGTTGCGCAAACCATTCCCGCATTACCGCACCGCTGCCAAACAGCCGCTGAAACAGCGGCTCCAGCGTGGCGATGTCAAGACGCGTCTCGTTCACGTCAAAGACGAGGATTGGGGCGGCGTCAGTCAGGGCCATGTCAATAACCTCTTCTGGTGGGGTGGTCATGCGCCAGGGGTCGCCCAAGCGGTGATGTTATCCGGTGAATTTCAGGTGTCGGGGTTCCGCACGGAGCACTTGATCCGAGGTAGCGTCAACCCCTGAGTTTGTTCAGCGCAAACGCCAGAGCACCTGCAGCTGCAAGTGCTGCGATAACCGCCGCCACCGCAATCGATTTGGCAAGCGCTGGCATGCCCCATCGTGGCCGAAGCGACAGGTCCCACCGGACATACAATGAGGAGACCGCTTCTCCATCGTCGAAAAATCGGCTGGCAAGATGTGCAAAAGCGTGACAGGTCCATCTGCGTCAGGAACCGTTCGCGTTCCTGCTCCAACCGGCGGCGGAACGATGAGGCCGGGTTGTCCTTGCGCATGCCCCACTCGACGGCGAGGTTGAACATCTTGCGCAACACCTCGCCGGTGCGGTTGGCGCGCACGGGCTTGGGCCGGTCCTTCTTCTTCGGGTCAATCGTGCCCTCGGCGATCATGGTCAGCAGCTGGTTCACGTCGCGGGGTTCGATTTCCTTGACGAGGCGCCGGCCCCAATGGGGCACGACATAGCGCTGCAGCATGGATTTCTGGTCCGCGGCACTGCGCGGGGCCAGGTGCGGCAGGTGTTCTTCGGCGTATCGCTCGATCAGCTCAGTGACCGTGGCGCTGTTCTTGCGGTTGCGCTCTTCGGTCGGGTCCTGGCCCATGTCGACCATCCGCCGCAGTTCCTTGGCCCGCTCGCGCGCCGCGGTCACGCTCCAGGCCGGCCATTCGCCGATGCGCACCGAGATCTGCCGGCGCCCCAGCTGGCATTCAAACCGGAAGACCCTTGTGCCGTTGGGATAGACCCGCACCCCGAAGCCGGTGACCTTGTCATCGCCCACGCGGTACCGGCGGGTTCTGGGCTCGAGCTTCTTCAGGCTGGATTCGGTCAGGTGCACAGGCATCAAAGGTCTCCTCGACGACACATGAGGCGTAAGCTTCGCGTCGAATCAACCTATGATTTCCAAGGGGGGAGGCGTCCCGGCAAAACAGGCGAGAGGGGTTGCCGGAAACCAAATTATTGCCCCACACCATATGAACCAGCGCTGCGCGCAACCCTCAGGCAGGCCATGAACCGCCACTACCTGCATTGCGAGAGAAAAATTTATCGACAACTGCAGGATATCTGCTCAATATAATCATCGGAGGACCATCGAGCGCCGTGCGAACGTGACCTGAAATGTGCGAGTTTCACTTGCTGGCCGGCGCGAACATCGGAAATATCAGAAACCGGAAACGGATTATTTCATGAAATCATTCAAGTCGTTTACACTCGCTGTTTTCGTGGCGATATCGGCAGGTCATACCGCTATTGCGCAAGAATGCGATCTCAGCTCCACAAAATTCATGCGTAGCGCCACACCGGAAATGATTTCTGCCTGTGTCGCCAAACTCAAAGTCGCCCCACCCCTTCGCGCTATCGAAAATCTTGTCCGGTTCGGGGACCCGTTTTCGGTAGATTCCGTAGTGGGGAGTTTGTCAGACGACACCATGAACACTCTTCTCTCGGCCAGCGAAAGACATGTTCCCACGCTGATGCATATGGCGATCAACAATCCAGACCCAGCTGTGCTGGCGGTGTTGGCCGCGTATCAATTTGACCCGAATGCAATGGCTAACTTCGATGACGGAGGGTGGCTCGGCGCCGCACGGGGGACGACCCCCCTTCATCTGGCGGCCGAAGCCGGTAAGGCAGACCACGTGGCGATGCTTCTTGCAATCGGGGCCGATCCAACAATCAAGGACAAGAAAGGCCAAACACCTGATTCACTGGGAGAAGGTAGCGATTCGACCATGTACGTGTTCAGGTCATATGAAGCGCCGGGTGGCGAGGAAACCATCACTTCCATCGTCGAGGATGGGTCATTTGACTTTCGCGCGCGCAACGCTCCGGTTCCCTGCGACGAGTTCCTGACGAAACAGTTCTTTCAGAACGCCACTGGCTCTGACATCCAATCCTGTTTCAGACAGGGGGCATCACCGTTCGGGACTAACCAGAAAGGTGATACCGCTCTTCATCTGGCATCGGCATGGGGGTCATCTGAAGCGATTCTTTCGGCGGTAAGGGCAACGCCCAGAGACCAGTTGGAAAGTCTGTTGTCGCTGAAGGACATGGCCGGGAACACACCGCTGCACTACGCAGCGCTGTATTCGGACGATCCTGACAATGTTTCGTTGTTGATTGCGCTGGGCTCATCACCGTCAGCGAAGAACAGAAAAGGAAGGGTTCCCTTGCACCTCGCGGCAAAAAGGGGTGATGACATCGCTGACGCTATCGTCGCTCGGCTGCTGGCCGGATCACCTGACGACACCAGTTTGCTTGGAAACGTCAGAGAACCAAAGGACAATCAGGGCAACACTCCCCTGCACCTGGCCGCATCCTGGGACCATGTCGGGCTGTCCGCGCTGATCTTGCTTGATCACGGATACGATCCGGACACGCCGAACAATGAAGGTATCACGCCGCTGATGTACGCCGCGATCGCCAAACCTGCCAAGCGAAAATTCACGCCAGGAGACGAGTATTACATTTTCGAAACACTCCTTGATTTTTCGAAACACCCATGCAAGCTGATAGACCGGAAATACGGGAAGCTCGCGGGGAAAGGGGCCTTTGATTACGCAAAGACCAACCCGGCATTAACTGATTCTGATGCTTCCGGAAAAATCACGTCGGCAGTAAGCGATCTGCTTCAAAGATGTTCGCAATGAAAATTCTCGATATTCTTGCGGACCTCTTGAAAGGTTTTTCGCTCGCCTTCTCCAGGATCTTTCGCATCCTCAGCATACTGTTCTTCGTGGTCTTTATCGGGCTTGGCATCGCCTCATTTCTGTTCAGCAGTGTGGAAAGCGCGCTTGAATCTCTTTTCCATCGGGCATTTCCATTGTCGGGACTATCTCAACAAGAAAATGCAAAAATTGTCAGGGCCCGAACCATGGCCCGCCTGGAAAAGCTCAAGGTGAATATCGCGTCCGTGAAAAAGGATTCGAATGTCAGCCTTGAAAGAATAGCCCGCGCGGAAAATGAAATTACCGATTTAAAACGGCTCGAAAAAAAGGCGCCGTCAAAAAAGATTCGAAAGATTATCGCCCGTAGGGAGGCCCGGCTTGCCTCGGCCAAGGCAGAGCTCAAGGCCACTTCGGCGGAAATCTCGGTTCTTGAGGGTCGGCTGCTCAAGGCCACCAAAAACCCAACCGGCGGGGATACCCTCAAGTGGATATCCGAAGCAGAGACCAAGATAGCGCTTGGATCGCGAAGGGTAACTCGCATCGGCTCTTTACTGGATGGCGAAGATGCGGCACGCAAAAGCCTGAGATTGGCCATCAACGCGCATCTCAAGGAAAACGCCAGCCGCCTCGCCCTGAACAGAGCTACCCGGGCACGCGCCTCGGCCCTTAATAAGCGGATAGGACAAATGAAATCGGAAAAAGCGGCACTCGAGAGGGAAATAGCGGCTCTGCGATCGAGCTTTGCCAAAACGAGGGATCGCCTGTCAGCCAAAGGGATTGGGCCGGACGCACAGACAAAACTTGAGGGTATGGAATCTCGGCTTGCCGATCTCGAAGCTTCCCTGAAACGCTTATCCGTCGAGGACCTGCAGCCGTCCGTCCCTAGAAACAAGCCCGTTGGCGAAATTCTCGATGACTTGACTGCACAGGAAACACGGATCTTGTCGGTTGAGAAAAAGCTCGCCCGTCTTGAGGCGAGTGTAAAAAGCGAAAATCTGGTTCAAAAGACCACTGCGTCGGCAATCGAGACCGAAATTGAAGCGTTGGCCAGACGACGAGCGTTGAGAGAGGCCTTGCCCTATGTTCGGTCAGTGCGCAGACGGCTTTTCGGTTTTATTCGTAGGGACGCTGCCGACGGAGCCGTTCAGTGGATTCCGATAATAAGCGCCGGCGCGGGTTACATGCTTCTGGCAAAAGACATTTATGACAGCTGCAACATGATCGAGGACTTGTCGAAACTCGAGAGTGCTCTGAACGAGGCAACGGGCGGAAAAGCCGGTGCTGCAGCGGCCACAGGCAAGGCCACATACTGTGGGATGACCAGGGGCCAAATATTTCGTTCTTTGATGGGGGGAGGGCCTGCAGCCGAGAAAACCTGCGCGGAGTTGCGAAAAAAAATTCCTCTCGGAGATTTCGAGGTTTGCAACAACATCTCGCCGCCGACACTGCCGGATGATGATATACCCCAGGCCGCGGCGCCCGTGATAGCATTGCCGGACTGAGGGAGAGGCGGAATACAAGGGGCCGAGGAAATTGAAATCTACCGCCAACGTAGCGCCAACGGCTCTATGCAAATCGAACCGCCTGTTCCGCTTTTGTTTGCGGTTTGTTGCGGTCGAATGAAGGGAATGTTCTCACGCGAAAATACGGCGATTTTCGCCGTAAGTCTTTGATATATATGTGGTATTTTGTTGGTTGCGGGGGCTCACAACCGACGTGATTTGCTTTTTTCCAAGAAAGGCATGGCTGTGCACTAACATGCCCCACATGTATGACCGAGAAACGAATTAAAGTATTGATGCAAGCAACCGAATAGGCATGTGTAGATCAGCGCGTACTAGGCCGAATTTTGCTCGTGTTCCCAAGCTTGATGAACCTGAACGCGACTGAGTATTGCCGGGTTGTCGGAGGCAAAAAATAGCTTTTCCGTGGAATCGAAACCTCTTCGGACGGCAGCGCTGAGGGACTCCACCAACTGCCTGTCGAGGTCCTTCTGTTGCTCAAATGGATCAACATCCTCAACTACATGCGAAATGAGCCCAAGGATAAAAGAAATACCACGTGGAATCACCGTACCCACAAGCGCCCGAGCTCGTGGACACATACGTTTGGTAGGAGCTTTGGCATTCGGCTCACCACCCAAGGATTCTTCGATATCACAAAGAGGCTTGCCACTTGTCCATGCATGCAATCCCCCAAGAACGTGTGTCAAATCAACGGGCTCAATGTCCTCCCCTTTTTTCTTCCCGCATACAGCTAAGATGCTTGCCTCCACGTCACCCAAGAGCCAGCTACGTGCATCTTCATCGTCAATGAGCCATTGAACCGTCCACGACAACCATTCATCCACGCTTAAAGGCAAGGCCCCTGTGTCAGCTCTAATCCGATCTTTGAGAGCGGTTAGAAGCTCTGCCGAGAGACCACTCTGTGACGCAAGAATCGCAATTGACTCATCGATCTCTCCCTTTTCTTGGTCGGAAATAGCTTTCTTCAAATGTTCGATTTTCTCAGCGAATTCTTTTTCTGCGGAATTGCGATGAGCTCTGTATGCGCCAAACGACCTTCGAAGATCGAAAAGCACTTCTGGCGTCTGGCCATCCTCCAATTCCCGGAGAACAATCATGCGATTGATTGTGTAGAGCACGTCCGAATTTTCTCCAGCACCCTGCATCAAGCGATCCAATACAATCTCCAAGGGATCCGTGATGGTAACGCAGTGATCGTCTTCCGGGAGAACAGACTTCAACTTCCCAACCACGTTCCCACTAAGCGGCTGGTCTTTGCGAGAACTGATGATTGGCTCAGGGATTAACAGCACAAGCCCGTTGGCGAGATGCCCAGCCCTACCCGCTCGCGCTGCCGCATTTAAGATTTCATGCGCCTCTAGGTCCTCACGGCCACCCTTCTCGACATCCGCCCTCTTGTCCCCCGCAAGAATAGCAAGGTGTGCTGGCAGATTCAGCCCTTGTGCAAGCGTGGGCGTTGCAACAATCACTTTTGCCCCGTCGTCTCGCCGAAACATCCGTTCGGACAGATCACGTTCGAGACGAAGCATTGCTGAGTTGTGCGGCACTGCCGATGCAGGGCCGGCGATAACTGAATGTTTCAGGTCACCTAGCTCTGCTTTCAGCGCACCCCATCGTTCTTCTTCGAGGTCTGTGGCATCGACAGTTTCCGACAAAAGGGATGAAACATCGCTCGCCACCTTAACTGCATCATTTTTTGTGTTGACGAAAACAATCGTTTTGAGGTAACCGCTCGATTGCTACCGCCATTCAGGCGGCGTTTTCGAGTTTGGCGCCGGGTTTCCATTTCCAGGGGAGCAGTTCGTCGATGCGGTTGATCTTGTGATCCTGGATGCGGTCGAGGACGTCGGCAAGCCAGGCCTCGG
>JASBSZ010000028.1 GCA_030148665.1 Alphaproteobacteria bacterium | reverse complement strand
GCCGATCCTGTTCAAAGACCTGAAATACGCCTGATCCGGCATGGCTGACGGCGACCCGCATACCCCGGAGCGAACGCTCGACGAGATGCTGCGCGACATCGAGGCGCTGGCATCCCTGGCAGACGGCTGGGACGAGGCCGCTCGCAAGGGCGCGCAGGCCCGCGCCGAGGCGGTGGATGCGCTGAACGCCGAGGCGTTCCGGCGCCTGATCCGGCACCTGCAAGGGGTCGAAGGCATGGCGTCGGCCCTGCGCGAGGCGGCGGCCGACGATGTGGTCTATGCGGTTCTGCGCCGTCACGGCATCCTGAAGCCCAGCCTGTTCGAGCGGGTCGACGCGGCGTTGGAGACAGTGCGCCCGATGCTGGCCAGCCACGGCGGCGATGCCGAACTGGTTTCGGTCGATGAAGGCTCGGCCGTGGTCCGGTTCCTGGGGGCTTGCGACGGATGTCCGGCCTCGGCGCTGACCTTCTATTCCGGCGTCAAGAAGGCGATTCAGGATGCGGTGCCACAGATCATTGAGGTGAAACAGGCCAAAGGTCTGGGCGGTGGCGGCGATCAGGTCCATTTCACCTCGCCCTTTGCCGCCTATCAGAAAGACGGCTGGAGCCATGCCGCCGATCTGGCCGACCTGCCGGATGGGGCGACAAAACTGTGCAATGTCGATGGCCATTCGGTGTTCCTGTCCCGTTTCGGTGACCGTGTAACCTGTTTCGAGAACGCCTGCGCCCATATGGGCATGGCGATGGATGGCGGCGAGATCGCGGACGGGTTCCTGACCTGTCCCTATCACCAATTCAAGTATTCGCTGGAAAGCGGCGAATGCCTGACTGCGCCGGAGGTGCAATTGCAGCCCCACGGCGTGCGGGTCGTCGGCGACAGGATCGAAGTGCGGGTGACGCAATGAAAGTGTCGCTGTCCCCCTCGTTCGAGCCGGTCAAGGCGCCGGGGACGGAACAACTCGGCGCGCCGCTCCTTGACCCAGACGGACCGGAGCGTGTGCTGGGCTGGGTTGACGGGGACTTTGCCACCGCGTTGAAACCTGGCCCCGACACGTTGTTCGGCCCGCGCGGTGCCTGCCTGCATTCCGATGGCTCGCTCTGGGTGGCCGATACCGGGCATCACCGCCTCTTGGGGTGGCAATCGGTGCCCGAGGCCGACAACCAGCCGGCGGAGATTCTGGTCGGGCAACCGGATTTCGCCCATGAAGGGCGCAATGCCAAGGCGCAGCCCAATGCCCACAGCCTGAACGTGCCCACCGGCGTCACCGAATGGCGCTGCGGGCTGGTGGTGGCGGATGCGTGGAACCACCGGGTTCTGATCTGGCGCACGCCGCCCACGCGGCACAACCAGCCCGCCGACATCATCCTTGGGCAGGTGCGCGCCGACGAGGTTCTGGCCAATCGGGGCGCGGATGCGCCGACGGGCGCGACACTGCACTGGCCTTATGGCGTGGCCGAGGTGGACGGGCGGCTGGTCGTCTGCGACAGCGGCAATCGCCGGGTGCTGATCTGGAATGACGTGACCGAAACCGGCCAACCGGCCGATCTGGTGCTGGGGCAGATCGATTTCACCTCGCGTGATGAAAACGCCGGTGGCGATGTCAATGCGATGTCCATGCGCTGGCCGCATGGGGCGGTCAAGTGGAACGGGCATTTCGCCGTGGCCGATGCCGGCAACAACCGGGTGATGCTGTGGTCCGGCGGTCTGCCGAGCAAGAACGGCGCCCCCTGTGACGGGCTGATCGGACAGGCGGGGTTCGCCGACTGCGATCACAACATGGTCAACTATTATCCGACCGCGCAGGCGCTCAACATGCCCTATGCGCTGGCCGAAAGCGGTGGCCTGCTGGTGGTGGCCGATACCGCGAATTCCCGGCTGGTCGGCTGGACCGAGGCGGGGATGGCACCGCCTGCGGCGCGGCTCACCGGGCAGCCCGATTTCGCCTCCAAGGGTGACAACGGCTGGGGCATCGCGCGGCGCGACAGCCTGTGTTGGCCCTATGGGCTCAGTGCGCGCGGCGATCTGGTCGCCGTCGCCGACAGCGGCAACAACCGGGTGCTGCTGTGGAAAATGGCGCCATGACCGGGCTGGCGGCAGAGAAACTTTCGGGCCTCGGCTTGATCGTGCAGGGGCAGGTGCAGGGCGTGGGATTCCGGCCCACGGTCTGGCGGCTGGCCCGTGAAATGGACCTCACCGGCGATGTCAGGAACACAGCGCGCGGCGTGGAAATCCGTCTTTGGGGGGAAATGGCTGACCGGTTCGAGGTACGGCTGCGCGCGGCGCTGCCAAAGCTGGCTCGGATCGACACCGTTGAAGCCTATCGCATTTCCGACGATGCCCCGGACAATTTCGAAATAGCACCTTCCGAGGCGGGATCGGAACGCATCTCGGTGACGCCCGACATGGCCGTCTGCCCCGACTGTCTGGAAGAGACCCGCGACCCGTTCCAGCGGCGCTATCGCTATCCTTTTGCCAACTGTACGAATTGCGGCCCGCGCCTGTCGATCATCCGCGAAGCGCCCTATG
>JASBSZ010000009.1 GCA_030148665.1 Alphaproteobacteria bacterium | reverse complement strand
CCCATCCGCGCATCACCATACCGGCCCGCGGCACATAATAGCTGCACCTGAGAGGCCTGAAACATGACCGCACCCGATCACACCCCGAGACAGGTCAAAAAAGCCTTGCATCGACGGGGGCATCCAAACATGCATGCGGGTCACAAACGAGATTGACAGAGATTATTCAAGGGCAATTTATGAATTCAGGGCTGCGGTTGAACCGTTGGCCGTCCGATTGGCGACCCCGCGGATGACAACGCAGGATATCATCCGGGGCAAGTCGCTGGTCGAGCATGGACGCAACATGGTTTTGGCCGGCGACGCACGCTCAAGCTTGCAGGCAGACATGGATTTTCACCTGGCCATCTATGAATGGTCTGGAAATCCGATCATCCGTGAAACGATGTCGCTCTACTGGTTACATCTGCGTCGTGCCATGGGAGAAGTACTTCGCCATCCAGACATGCAGATAGGCGTCTGGAATGAACACCAGGAAATTCTGGATGCGATGATCGCCGGAGATCACGATGCGGCGTCCAACCTGATACGGCTTCATCTGGAAGCCGCCAAGGAAAGGTTTGGATCATAGTCCAGCCCGATCTCATGCCCCGGCCACAAGGCCTCGCCGGTCAATCGCGCAGGGCGCGGCGCAGGATCTTGCCGGTGACGCCCTTGGGAAGTTCATCGCGGTATTCGATGATGCGCGGGTATTTGTAAGGGGCCGTGACGGTCTTTACATGCTCCTGGATTTCACGGCTGAGCTCGTCTGACGGCGCAAAGCCCGGCTTCAGCACGATCACCGCCTTGACGACCTGGCCGCGCTCGTCATCAGAAGCGGCTACAGCGGCACATTCCAGCACTGCCGGGTGTTCGAGCAAGGCGTTTTCAACCTCGGTTGGGCCGATCCGGTAGCCGGCCGAGTTGATGATGTCGTCTGCACGCCCCTCGTACCAGAAGAAGCCATCACCATCGCGCCGCCCCAGATCGCCGGTCAGCCACCATTTGTCGCCCGGCCCGTCAACGATGCTTTCCGCCATCTTTTCGGGATCGTTCAGATAGCCGAGCATCATCTGCGGGTTGGGCAGGCGCATGGCGATGTTGCCGGTCTCGCCCGCGGGCAGCGCCTCACCGCGGTCATCCAGAATCGCCATTGCAACCCCCGGCGCCGGCACCCCCATCGAGCCGATGCGGGGCTCCATCCCCGTCAGTGTCAGAAGGGTCATGAGGGTCTCGGTCTGGCCATAGGCCTCGGCCACGCTGAGGCCTGTTGCGGCCTTCCATGCTTCGGCCACGGTGGTGTTCATGGCTTCGCCGGCGCTGACGGTGCGGCGCAGGGGGGTAAGGTCGAAGGACGAAATATCCTCCTGGACAAGACGGTAAAGTTCGGTGCCCGGCGCGCAATAGATGCTGATGCGGTGTTTCTCCAGCAGTGCGAGCCGGGTTCGCGCGTCAAACGGCCCGTCGTGGAAAAAGGCGGTGCCCCCCTCGGACCACGGGCCGAACAGGATCGAGGTGCCGGCCTTGGACCAGCCGGTATCGGCCGTGCACCAGATCCGGTCGCCGGGCTTCACATCCAGCCAGAAACGTGCCGAATAGCGCCAGGCATGGATCGCGCGGGCGGCATGGACCACGCCCTTTGGGTGGCCGGTGGATCCCGAGGTGTAATAGAGGATGGCCGGATCCTCGGCCATGACCTCGGCAGCTTCGGCCTCCTGGTCCTGGGCGAGGGTAGCGTTCATGTCCAGCCATCCGGCATGTTCGCCAATGCTGACGCGAACCGGCACATCCTTCAGCCCGGCCGAAATCCTGGGCACATGTCCGGCCCGGCAGATCACGCCCTTGGCGTTGCAGTGTCGGGCGCGATAGGCGATGTCGGCGGCGGTCAGCATCTCGATGCAGGGAACGGGAACCGCGCCGATACGCATCAGCGCGACAACGGCAATCTGCCATTCGGGAATCCGTGGCATGACGACCAGCACATGATCGCCCTTGGTTATCCCCTGTTCCCGCAGCGCATGGGCAAGGCGTTTGGACAGGGTCGAGATTTCGGCAAATGTGAACTGGCGCACGTCGCCGGTTTTTCCCTGCCATACAAGGGCCAATCGATCACCCTGTTCGGCCCAGCGATCCACCACATCCACGGCAAAGTTGAAATGCGTCGGCGTATTCCACTGAAAATCGGCAAAAGGTTCCTGCTGTGTCATGTCGCTGTCCACCCCCCATCTACGGCAATCGTTGCACCGGTCATATAGCTGGCAGCATCCGACGCCAGATATACGACCGCACCTGCCATTTCCTCGGCCGCAGCAAAACGCCCCATTGGTGTCCGATGCTCGACCGAGCTGCGCAGCTTGTCATTGGCGGCAAGGCCGGCTGTCAGATCGGTTGCCACATATCCCGGCGCGACATTGTTTACCCTGACACCGCGTGCAGCCCAGTCCTTGGCAAGCGACCGAGCCATCGCCTCGACGCCAGCCTTGGCAGCGCAATAGGCCGCAGCACGAGGCAACCCGGTGTGGGCCGCAACCGACGTAATATTGATGATCGCGCCGCGGCCGCGTTCCAGCATCCTGCTGCCAAAGATACGAGTGCACAGGAATACGCCGGTCAGGTTCACGTCGATGATCTGCTGCCATTCGGCCAGATCGGTGTTTTCGGTAGGCTTGTACCAGGGGTTGATGCCGGCATTGTTGACCAGGATATCAACATTTCCGAACAGCCCGCCCGCATGATCTGCCAGGGCCTGAACCTCGACCTCGCTTGATACATCGGCGGCAAAGCCGGCCGCGCCATCGCCAAGCTGCGCCACCGCGTCATCAAGGGTCTTGCGGTTGCGCCCGGTGATCAGAACGCGGGCCCCGGCATCCATGAGCGCACGTGCGATTGCCAGCCCGATACCGCGCGAGCCACCGGTAACGACGGCAGATTTCCCAGCCAGATCCATGCTCATGTCACGACCTCGTTTCTCCCTTTGATTGCCTTGGCGACCTTGCGCCCGATCGACCAGCGATGCACCTCGGACGGGCCGTCATAGATGCGGAAGGCCCGGATGTCGCGAAAGATGCGGTTGACGATGGTATCATCCGTCATCCCCTGGCCGCCCAGAATCTGAACCGCGCGATCGACCACGTTCCACACGGCTTCCGAACATTGCACCTTGGCCATCGAGCTTTCGGTCGTGGCGCGCATGCCCTGGTCGAGCAACCAGCAGGCCTGGAGCATCGACAGCCGCGCGCTGCGCATTTCCATTTCGCTGTCAGCCAGCATGAAGCTGACGCCCTCGTGGCTGGCAAGCGGCTTGCCAAAGGCCATGCGCCTTGTGGCATGATCGGCGGCGATATCCTGCGCCCGCTGTGCCGCACCCAGCCAGCGCATGCAATGCGTCAGGCGTGCCGGCGCAAGCCGTACCTGGGCATATTCGAACCCCTTGCCCGGCGCCCCGAGGATGTCTTCCTCTTGCAGCACGAGATCGCGGAATTCCACTACCGCATGGCCACCGGTGAAAGAGCTGTCCATCGAGTTCTGTTCCTTTACCAGAACCACCCCCTCGCGCGGCAAGGGGGTAAGGAACATGGTCGCCCCGCCATCATGCGGCCCGCCCCGAATACGCGCCATGATGATCATGAAGCGCGCGCCGGTTGCCCCGGTGATGAACCATTTGCGGCCGTTGATGACATAGCCGTCGGCGGTCGCCTCGGCGGTGGTTGTCAGCAGCGTCGGATCCGAGCCCGCGCCGTCCGGTTCGGTCATGGCAAAGCAGGAGCGGGCGCCCTCGACCAGCGGCCTGAGGTATCTTTCGCGTTGTGCCGGACCCGCGATCACGTCGAGCATATGGGTATTGCCCTCATCAGGGGCGGCACAATGCATCGCCACCGGGCCCAGCATGGAATAGCCCGACGCTTCGAATACGAATGCCCGCTCAATCATGTTCAGCCCCAGCCCGCCATATTCACGCGGCCCGTGAGGCATGAACAGGCCTGCCTCACGGGCCAGATCGTTCATCTCGGTGCGCATCTCCTCGCTGGGGCCATGGGCGCCCCAGCGCGGATCCTTTTCAAAGGGAATGATCTTTTCCCGCACAAAAACCCTTGTTCTGTCGGCCAGTTCCCTGGCAAGCGGCGGGGTGGAAAAATCCATGGCTTCTCTCTTTCGCGTGTTTCAGGCCGGCTTTTCGATCTGTTCAAGGCCCATTGCCACAAGATCGGGGATGACCTTGCCCATTTCGCGCCCCCGGTCGGGATCTGCGGCCGTACCGTCAGCGACACGCCGAAGGATGCCGTCGAGAATTGCCGCCATGCGAAAACAGTTGAACGCAATGTAATAGGGCCATTGCGGGATTTCGCCGATGCCGGCGGCCTGACAATACAGGCGCAGATACTCTTGCTCGGTAGGCAGGCCATGGGCGGTTCGGTCCACGCCTTCAAGGCCGGGAAAGGCCCCATCGGCAGGCAGGCGCCATTGCATGCACTGATAGGAAATGTCGGAAAACGGATGCCCGAGCGTCGAGATCTCCCAATCGAGGACAGCAATCACCCGGGGCTCGGTCGCGTGGAAGATCATGTTGTCCATCCGATAGTCGCCATGGACCAGCGTCACGCGCTGATCCGCCGGGCAGGGCGTTTCTTCCAGCCAGGCCAGCAGCCTTTCCATGTCCGGGCGCTCGCAGGTTTTCCCCGCACGCCAGGCTTTCCCCCAGCGGGCGATCTGGCGCTGGAAATAGTTGCCGGGGCGTCCGAAATCCGACAGCCCGGCGGCATCTGTATCCACCCGATGCAGCGTGGCCAGGGTTTCAGCCATTGCGCGATAATATGCCAATCGGTCGGCTGGCGGTATGTCCGCAAGCAGCGGGTCCCAGAAAATCCGCCCCTCGACATGTTCCATGACATAAAACGGAACGCCGATCACGCCCGCGTCCTCACACAGATGCAACATGCGTGCCACTGGCACGCCACTGTCCCAGAGCGCCTTTTGAACGCGATACTCGCGCTCGATTGCATGGGCCGATTTCAGCAGCTTGCCGTGGGGCTTGCGCCTGAGAACGAGCTTTCTGCCCCCCGACATGAGCAGCAGATATGTCGGGTTCGACTGCCCCCCGGCGTATCGGCGCATTTCCTGCAAGGGCCCGGCTTGTGGCAGCACGGTTTCAAGATGGCGGCGCAAGGTGTCAAATGGAATGTCGTCTTTGCGCTTCATGGCAGTCCCTGGTTCGGGGGGTTGCGGATGAGTGCGGCAAGGGTGTCGTGATCGACGAAATCCGCGATCGGCTGGTTGAAATCGGCGCCCGCCATGATGCAGCCGCGCTTGAAGTCGTTCAGATGCTTTTTCATCCAGGTTACAGCGGTTTGTTCGTCACCGGCGGCCAGTGCGTCAAAGATTCGCTGATGCGCGGCAATCAGGCGTTCGGTTGACTGTGCAAGGCGGGTGATGACGAAATCCGTCGATGCATACAGCAGGATGCCAAGCGGATCACGTGCGATTGTCAGCGCCTTGTTGCCCGCGGCCTGGGTGATCAGACGGTGAAAATCCATGTCGATACGGATGATCGCCTTGGCATCGTCGCGACTGTCGCGGGTCTGCTGGATATTGTCGGAAAGGCGATCGAGGCTTTCGGCCGACATGTTCTGACAGGCCAGCCTGCAGGCAAGGGTTTCGAGTTCGATCTCGACACGCCACAGCTCTTCCAGCGTCACCTGGTTCAGTGTGACCGAGCGGATGAAGTTTTCCGACGAACGCCTCGTGTCCGGGGCCGTCACCACCAGGCGCCGCGCGGCGTTGCGGGTGACCAGGCCGCTTTGCTCCAGCAGTCTGATACCCTCGCGCACGGATGACCGCTTGACCTTGAACATGTCGCACAGGGCGGCTTCGGTGGGGATGGGCTCGCCAATGGGAAGCTCGCCGCGCAGAATCGCAGCCTCGAGTTGACGAAACACCTCCTGATAGGATGTGGGTATGACAATCGGGCGTCCTTTCAAGACAGGCTCCTTTTTTGCTTTTGTTGCGGATGACCAGACGGAATCTGGGCTCTGTCTACATCATCTTCAAATTATTGTTGCAATTCTTGCCATCCTTTGCCTATCGTATGTTGGATTGTCAGATAAAGTGACAAACATATTGCCGGAATTCAAGATGAAATCGGGACATGATCGACAAAATGGCACACGCGCGCCAAGCCCTGCACGGCGACTGAGGCTGACGCAGGAAGGCATTATCGTCACCATCACGGTTGTCATGTTCGGTGCATTTGCCGTGTTTCTTCCCGGCTTTCTGTCGGTCGGCAATCTGCTCACGCTGCTGAGGAGCGTCTCGGTTCTGGGGATTCTCAGCGTCGGCATGGGGGTCGTCGTCATCAGTCGCGGTATTGATTTGTCAATGGTTGCAACGCTTGCCATGGGCACGGCGGTTGCCGTGGTCCTGGCACAACCAAACCCCTGGTTCCCGCAGGGGCTGCCGTTCTGGCAAGGAGCGCTGCTTGGCCTTTTGTTCGTTCTGATCGTCACATCGGCGACAGGCCTGATCATTGCCTATGCCGATCTGCCTGCCGTATTCGCCACGCTTGCCATGGGTTACGTGATCTACGGGCTGGGCCGGTCACTTTTCCTGTCTGGCGAGGCTAATTACCTTCCGGATGATGCCGGATGGGTGGTTTACCTCGGGCGGGGACTGTTTCACGGAATTCCGGTATCGATCCTGTGTTTCATTGCGGTTCTTGTCATTACGGAAATCATCCTGCGCAAGACGGCATTCGGCCTGTTCGTCTATGCCATGGGCGACAATCCGGTTGCAGCACGCTCGGCCGGGGTGCCAGTGCGACCGATCACCGTCGTCATCTATGTATTTGCGGGGCTGGTGGCCTATTTTGCAGGGCTTCTTACGGCAGGCGCGGTCAACAACATCAATACGCGGATTTTCAATTCGACGCTGATCTACGACGTTCTGATGGTCGTTGTCGTCGGAGGAATTGGCCTGTCAGGGGGCAAGGGAAGCATGAAGAATGTCGTTCTGGGCACCCTTCTGATCGGCACCCTGCTGAACGGGATGATCATCATGAATGTATCCTACATCCAGCAAAACCTGATCAAGGGGGTCATATTGCTGGCGGCAATACTGGCCGACACGATCTTCAATCCGAGGGACGAGCAGACAAGCCAGCAGGGGGATATCTGACCCTGTGCAACACAACATCAATTTCAACCCCGGGAGGAACAAATGAAACAGATGATCAAGGTGATTGCGGCGGCGGCACTGACTATTGCAGCCCCGCTTGCAAGCGGCGCGCAGACCGGAAAGATGGGTATTAATGACCCCCAGCGGGCGGCTGTCTATGATGCTCTCAAGGGCAAGAAGGTGGTTTTCGTCCCGGTCGCGCTGGGATTCGACCTGTCTGACGGCTGGTATGCCGGCATGAAAAGCCAGCTTGAACCACTCGGGATTTCGGTCGATGTGCGCGATCCCAACTGGAGCGCCGATGCCGGAGCACGGGCCATTGCCTCTCTGATCGCGGAAAAGCCCGACGTGATCGTGGCCCACAACCCGGATGTCCAGACATATGCCAAGCTGCTGCGCAAGGCTGAAAAGCGAGGCATTCATGTCGTGCAGATCAACATGAAATCCGCCTATGCAACCGATGCCTTTATCGGCGCCGATTATGTCGATATCGGTCGCAGGGCAGCACAGGCGGTGGTGGAACGCTGTGGCGCCGGAACGTCCGGCAAGGTCGCCATCGTTCAGGGAGTCGTGACGGCCGCCGCCAGCGCCTATCAGCTGCGCGGAATATCGGATGTTCTGAGCAAACATCCCGAAATCAAGATCGTCTCCAACCAGGCCGCCGATTGGGACGCGACCAAGGCGCGCGCCATCACGGAAACCACCCTGCAGCAGAACCCCGACCTTTGCGGGATCATCGGTTTCTGGGATGGAATGGATGTGGGAACAGGGGCCGCGGTCAAGCAGGCAGGCAAGGCGGATTCGGTTTTTGTGGTCACCTCCGGTGGCGGTGGAAAGGCCGGTTGCGACAACCTGCGCCAGGGCGTTTTCGATCTCGATATCAGCTATGACGTTCCCGGCCAGGCGCGCGATCTGTCCAATGCGATCGAGAGCATCCTGCAGTCGGGTTTCAAGCCGGGCGCCTACAAGTACACGCTTTATACGCCCTTGCAGATGCTGACGCGTGACAACCTGGAAAAGTACAGGACCTTCGGGGCCTGCTGGACGGTGGACGACCTCAAGTCGAGATAACCGTCGGTCAATAGTCAGGCGGCGCCTTCGTGGCGCCGCCCCCAATCCCGTACTTCGCACCCGAGGTCAACCGTGTTCAGAACCGATCTCTACCGAAAATGGCGATACCGCCTGATACCCGATCATGTGCTTGGGGAAATCCTTTCCAAGCGCTGGATCGACAATGCCATACCGTTCTCGGTTCTGACCGTTCTTGTTGTCAGCCTGTATTTCAGCCTTCCCGGTTTCTTTGACGCTTACGCCGTAGGTGAATACAGCCGCCAGTTTGCCGAGCTGGGCCTTGTCACGCTGGCCATGACCATCGTCATGCTGGGCGGCGGGATCGATCTTTCGGTGGGCTCGGTCTTTGCGATCGCGAATTTCGTAGCCCTGTATTGTGTGCATGTGCTGTCTCTTGATCCGCTGCTCGCCCTTGTCGTCACACTTGCTGCCGGTATCGGATGCGGGGCGCTGAACGGGGTCCTGATCGGCTATTTCAAGATGCGGGCGTTTCTGACCACGCTGGTGACGCTGATCATTTTTCGCGCCATTGTCGATATGCTCCTGCTGCGCTACTCGCTCGAGATCTCGTCGGTCTTTCCAGATTCCGAGCTTTGGGCCCAGATCGGTGACGGCGCCCTGTTTGACACCGTGCCTTACACCTTTCTGATTGCCGCAACGATTCTCGTTGTCGCCCATATCGTGATCAGCAGAATGCGCCCGGGCTGGCACCTGATGGCCGTGGGCGGTTCGCGGCGGTCTGCTTACAACGCGGGAATCAAGGTCAGGCGGACGGTCTTTTTTACCTATGTAGCAAGCGGAACGCTGACGGCCATGGCCGCCTACATGTACGCAGCCCGCCTTGCCAGCACCGGCGCCGAAACCGGAAAGGGGATGGAACTGGTCGTGCTGACGGCGGCAATCCTGGGTGGCACGAGCCTGGGTGGGGGACGCGGCTCGGTGGCCAAGGCCGTGTTCGGATCCCTCATCGTGCTGCTGTTGTCCAATGCCCTTGTGCAGTTTGGCATTCAGGGCGGCGCAACCGCGTTGATCTTTGGGTTGATCCTGCTGGCCTCGGTTATCATCGAAGTACGCTGGAGCAAGAACCGGGGCAAGATACTGAACAAGGTATATGTGTCGCCAACCTATGTGCGGCTGCCGGATTCCCCTCCGACCGAGGCTGACAGCGGTTCGCCTTATGCCGTCAATGACAAGTTGCGCCGTGTAGATGTGATCGGTCTGGGTCAGATCGAAGGGCCGGAGGATGTGATTCTCGACTCGGATGGAAACCTGTACTGCGGCACGCGGCACGGGGACATTGTCCGGTTCTTCGGCCCGGATCATACCCGCCACGAGATCTTTGCGCATACCGGCGGCCACCCTCTGGGGATGGCCTTTGACCGGGATGGAAACCTTGTCAGTTGCGTCAGCGGCATGGGGGTCTACAAGGTCGATCCCGCCGGGAATGTCAGCAAGGTGACCGACCAGACCAACCGTTCATGGACGTCGATCATCGACGATTCGCGGCTCAGCCTTGCAGATGATCTGGATATCGCACCGGACGGCCGGATCTTCTTTTCCGAGGCGACCAAGCGTTTCGATCTGGAGACATGGCCCGTGGATGTGATCGAAAGCCGGGGCAACGGACGGATCGTCTGCTGGTACCCGGACAGCGGCAAGACAAGAACGGTTCTTCCCAGCCTGCGCTTTCCCAACGGTATCTGCATCGCGCTGGACGGCCAGTCGCTGTTCTTTGCCGAAACATGGGCCTGTCGCATATCGCGCTACTGGTTCGACGGGCCAAAGGCAGGCAAGGTCGAGATACTGATCGACAACCTGCCCGGCTATCCCGACAACATCAATCGCGCCTCCGACGGAAACTATTGGCTGGCCCTGGTAGGCATGCGCGGCCCCGCCATCGACCTGGCCCTGCAGATGCCGGATTTTCGCAAACGCATGTCTCAAAGGGTGGCGTCGTCAAACTGGCTTTTCCCGAACATCAACACCGGATGCGTGGTGAAGTTCAATGAACAGGGCGAGATACTGGATGCGCTGTGGGATCTCGGCGGGGTCAACCATCCGATGGTGACGTCAATGCGTGAACATCAAGGCTACCTGTATCTCGGGGGCATCTACAACAACCGGATCGGCAAGTACAAAATTCCGGGGGCCGACCCCGACTGGCAGGGGGTGGCAACCTATTGGGGCCCTGACTGGAGGGCAACAAAATGATGACTGCGCTGCGACAACAGATCGACCGTTTCTTTGGTCGCGGAGATGCAAGCGTCTTTGTGCCCGTCATGGACGGTGCGCTGAAGCCCAATGAAAGACTCGACACATTGGAAGCTGCCCTTGAGGTCGAGGGTGTCGACAATCTGGTTTCATCGGGCAGCCGTCTATTGGCGAGTAGCGGCAGTACACTCCTTCATCTCGATGCATCCGGCGGGCCCTGTCCCATTCACCAGTTTCCCGATCCGATCTCGGCACTTGCCACCGACAACTCGGGACGTATCGCGGTTGGCATTGCCTCGGGACGGGTGGCGGTGATCGAGCAGGGGCAGTCACAATCGGCGGCCGAGATTTCCATCCCGTGTCCCACGGCCCTGTTGTTCGACCAAGGCGATCTCTGGATTGCAAGCGGATCGCAGAGCAACGGGCCCGAGCAATGGCAGCGCGACCTCATGACCCTGGGCAAGAGCGGCGCAATTCATCGCTGGGATACCAAGAGTGACACGACAAGCGAAATTGCCCGGGGCCTGGCCTGGCCATACGGCCTGGCAAGGATGGATGACGGCGCCATTCTTGTTTCGGAAAGCTGGCGGCATCGTCTGGTTCGCCTGCCACCCGGCAACCGGCGCGATGGCGTGATCCGCCCGGAAGAGACACCACTTGCAGGCCTGCCCGGATATCCTGCAAGGATTGTTCCCGACAACGTGGGCGGGTTCTGGCTGGCCATCTTTGCCCCGCGCAATCAGCTGATCGAATTCGTGCTGCGTGAAACGGAATATCGCCAGCGCATGATTGCGTCCATGAAGCCGGAGTTCTGGATTGCCCCCTGCCTGCGTTCGGGCAGCGATTTCCGCGAACCGCTTCAGGGTGGCGGGGTCAAGCAGATGGGGGTGCTCAAACCCTGGGCGCCGACGCGATCCTATGGTCTGGTGGTGCATCTGGACAAACATCTTGAACCGACCGGCAGCCTGCATAGCCGGGCCAACGGCCATGTGCATGGGGTGACCAGCATGGCACTGCATGGGCGCAATGGAGCCCCACATCTGTGGATCGGGGCAAAAGGCGACGGGGTGGTGGTTGTCGTGCCCGAGAAAGGAGCCCTTGATGACTGACACGCCTATCGTCGAGATCCGCAAGGGCATGAAGGACTTTCATGGCGCGGTCGCCATTTCGGATATCGATTTCGCGCTGGCGCCGGGCGAGATACATGCGCTGGTTGGCGAAAATGGCGCCGGCAAATCAACGCTGACAAAGGTGATTGCGGGCGTGCACCGCCTGTCATCGGGCAAGCTGTATCTTGATGGGCACGAGGTCGTTTTCGATTCCCCCGCCGACGCATTGGCCAGGGGCTTGGCGATGGTCTATCAGGAAAACAGCATGGTTCCTGCCATGTCGGTGGCCCAGAATATCTATCTGGGTGACGAAAAGATGTTCAATGGCCTGCGCCGACTGAACATCGCGGCGCAGCAATTTCTGCAAAAGATGAATTTCACCGTCAACCCGACCCAGAATGTCGCCGAACTGGGTGCGGCCAAGCGGCAGATGGTCGAAATCGCGCGTGCCGTGCATCACAATGCCCGGGTGATCATTTTCGACGAGCCCACGGCCTCGTTGACGCCCGAGGAAAAACACCATTTCTTTGGCCTTCTCCGCCGCCTCCGAAAGGAGGGGGTCTCGATCATCTTCATTTCGCACGCCCTGGAAGAGGCGCTGGAAATTTCCGACCGGATCACCGTCATGCGCGACGGCCAGATTGTTGATTCCGGCCCTGCAGCGGAATTCGATCGCGCGCGTATCGTGCGCGGCATGATTGGCCGCGACCTGAGCAACTCGGCCTATGCCGATCTGCACGAGCGCGACATCCGTCAGCGCAAGGCCGGGCGGCGCGTGCTGAGCGTCGAAAACATCTCCATGGGCGCGATGGTCAGAAACGCATCGTTTTCGGTCTTTGCCGGGCAGATTACCGGTGTTTTCGGCCTGATCGGCTCAGGCCGCACCGAAATGATGAAGATCGTTGCGGGCATCTACAAGCGCAACACGTTCCACGGGGGGAATATCGTTCTCGAGGGCAAGCGGGTCAGATACCGCGTTCCCAGCCCCGCCGTGGCCGACGGGATCATCTATGTGACCGAAGACCGCAAGACCGAGGGCATCTTCGAGAACATGACCATCCAGGAAAACATCCAGGTGGGCGATACCGTCGCGACCGGACATCCCTGGAATGTCATCAGCACGAAACAGGCCCGAGAGCTGGCGCAATACTGGATCGACAGGTTGAAAATCCGTGCAATCAGTTCAAACGCCAGGGTGATCGAGCTGTCGGGCGGAAACCAGCAGAAGGTGGTGATCGCCAAGGCACTGACCAAAAAGCCCAGGATTGTGATTTTCGACGAACCGACGCGCGGTGTCGATGTCGGTGCGATCCAGGAAATTCACCAGTTCATCGAAGAGCTGGCCGACGAGGGCATCGCCGTGGTTGTCGTTTCCTCCTACCTGCCCGAAATCATGGTTCTTTCCGACCGCATCCTCGTGGCGCGGCAGGGCCAGATCGTCGAGGAATTTTCGGCCCATGAGGCGGACGAGGAAAAGATCATGTTTGCCGCTGTGCATTGACGGCGTTGCAAGGGGGGGCGAAAGGTGACTGACGCTGGACAGACCGTTCGGGAAATTCATCGCGAAACGCATTTCGGCGATCGCGACATTCTTTGCTATCG
Source organism: Alphaproteobacteria bacterium (assembly GCA_030148665.1). Classification (GTDB taxonomy): domain Bacteria; phylum Pseudomonadota; class Alphaproteobacteria; order Rhodobacterales; family Rhodobacteraceae; genus UBA5972. The sequence goes on along the minus strand of JASBSZ010000009.1, from coordinate 1,842 downwards.
GGATCGGCCCCGTGACATGCGTGCCATGTTCGACCGGGCAGTTTCGCGGGCACCTGATCGGGTGGCCATACACGATTCCTCGGGTGCCATGACCTATGCCGATCTCGATCGGTCCGCTGCAGATCTTGCTGCCGGGCTACAGAAACTGGGTCTGTGCGCTGGTGATCGTCTTGCCCTGAATACGGCCAACAAGGCAGCCTTCGTGGTGGCGGTCATTGCATGCTTCAAGGCCGGTTTTATCGCCATGCCCGTCGGCCATCGGCACCGCAAGGCGGAACTTGCAGCACTTTATGATGATGCCGGTGTACGTGCGGCACTTTTCGACGATGTGACCGCCGACCAGCAGCCCGCGCCGCGAGAGGTTGCATCCCTCGAATTCCTGATCGGGGCCAACGCCGCCCGCAAGGACGCAACCGCCTTTGACGAAGTGATTGCCGCGGGCCGGGGCCGCGTCCCGGATCAGCCCCCTATTGACGAGGAAGCCTGCGCGGTCCTGCTGTACACTTCGGGAACGACGGGCAAGCCCAAGGGCGCAAAGCTGTGCCATCTGGGGATGGTTCATTCGGTTATCCATTTCCAGCAATGTCTTGGTCTTGAGGATGGGGAATGTACGATTCTCGCCGTTCCCTGCACACATGTCACGGGGCTGATTGCCCAGATCATGACGATGATCGGCTGTGCGGGAACAACCGTGATGATGCCTGAATTCGACACCCATGAATTCGTTGCACTCGCCCGGCGGCATGAAATGACCTACACGGTTCTGGTTCCGGCCATGTACGCGTTGCTGCTGCATCGTCGGGCGCTTGACCCCGAGGGGCTGGAAAACTGGCGCATCGGTGCGTTCGGCGGGGCCCCCATGCCCGATGCCGTGCGCGAGGGTCTGGCGCAGGTTCTGCCCCATCTTGGCCTTCACAACGCCTATGGAGCAACCGAAACGACATCGCCGACCACCATCGTTCCCCTGGGCGACAGCAATGCCGGCAACAGCGTTGGCAAGGTCGTTCCCTGTGGCGAGGTCCGCATCGTGGATGAATCGGGCGTGGACCTGCCGGATGGCCGTGAAGGTGAACTGTTGATCAAGGGGCCCATGGTGGTTCCGGGATACTGGAACAATCCCGAGGCTGACGCGGCATCCTTTGATCATGGTTTCTGGAAATCAGGAGACATTGCCACCCGTGATGCGCAGGGACATATCCGTATCCTCGATCGCAAGAAAGACATGATAAATCGCGGTGGCTACAAGATCTTCAGCGTCGAGATCGAAAACCTGCTGATGCAGGTCGACGGCGTGGAAGAGGCCGCCCTGGTCCCTTATCCCTGTCCCATTCTTGGCGAACGATCCCATGCCTTTGTGGTGACACATGATGCGTCGCTTGGCGCGGGTGAGCTGCGGGCATTCCTTGCCGAGCGTGTTGCCGACTACAAGATACCCGACCGTTTCACCATCAGCGCCGATCCCCTGCCGCGAAATGTCAACGGCAAGATCATCAAGGCGGTGTTGCGCAGACATGCGGCAAGGCTGGCCGAAGGTGAAAAACAGCAACAGTGATCGGCATTGTGTGCCGATCCTTGAAACCGACGATGCGTGAAACGACCGAAGGAACAACAAGATGGATTTCGACTATTCCGACCGCTGCAAGGCGCTTCAGGCGAAGCTGACGGATTTCATGGAGGCCCATATCGTGCCGCGCGACAAAGAGTGGCACGCCGAGGTGAAGGCGGGCAAATACCCGGTGTCCTTCATGGAGGATCTCAAGGCGCTGGCGAAATCCGAGGGGCTGTGGAACCTGTTCCTGCCGTCCCTGCGCGAGGACGAGCCCGGCGAGGGGTTGAGCAATC
>JASBSZ010000008.1 GCA_030148665.1 Alphaproteobacteria bacterium | reverse complement strand
GATTGCTCAACCCCTCGCCGGGCTCGTCCTCGCGCAGGGACGGCAGGAACAGGTTCCACAGCCCCTCGGATTTCGCCAGCGCCTTGAGATCCTCCATGAAGGACACCGGGTATTTGCCCGCCTTCACCTCGGCGTGCCACTGTTTGTCACGCGGCACGATATGGGCCTCCATGAAATCCGTCAGCTTCGCCTGAAGCGCCTTGCAGCGGTCGGAATAGTCGAAATCCATCTTTGCACCCTGATTTCCCGGATTGTAGATCCCCTTCATGCTAGAGCCTCGGGGCAGGGGGCTTCAATGGCTGTCAGGGAATTTTGCTCATTCCGTTGCGTATGTTTTCGTGGGTTGCGCCGCCTGTGGCGCCACTTGGTGATGGCCGGAATCCGGCGCGTCAGGGCCTGCCGCGGCGGCAGGCCGAATCACTTCGAGCCGGGAATTCATGGCGCGGTTTTTTGATGTTCACTTTGTGTTCACGATTTGTCAAGAAGTTCGTGACCCTGTCCGAGAATTTTTTGGGTCAACCTGTCTGCCACTATATCTGGATGGGTTTTGCGGCTGACCTACTAGGTAAGCCAATACCGCAGGGTAAAACTGCGGCTCGGCCGGGGGTGGCATGGTGGTGACGAAAGCTGATACCATGGTTTCCCATAAAATGGTGCTTGAGTGGGATATAATCCCGTAGTATCCCTATAGTCACGATGAGGAACGGGACAGACTAAGGGCAACAAGACCCGAACCACCCAAGTCAGGTTTCATACAGGCACCCGCTTTTCATCACGCGAAGAAGATCCGGCGCGTAAGCGAGCAGACACCCCCCCAGGTGGCAACGCAGCCGGACCGGTCCGAAGACGGGACGAGGGCGGCGGATCAAGCAGTGGCAGCAGCTTGATCCGCCGTTTCCCGTCGGGGGGACGAAAAACAGGAGAAGGGCGAACAGGTGGGACGCTGGTTTACAGGCGAAAGCACCCACAAGGTGGATGCCAAGGGCAGGGTCTCGATCCCTGCGGCCTATCGCCGAGTCCTGGAAGAAAACGACCCCGAGTGGATTGACGGGGAAAACGCCAATCTCGTGATCGTCTACGGCAACCACAAGATGAAATACCTCGAAGGCTATACCATGGCCGCCTTCGGGGAAATTGCCGACGGAATTTCGCGCCTGCCGCGCGGCTCGCGTGAGCGCCGCCTTCTCGAGCGCTATTATTCGGGGCTGACCCTGCGCACCCAGGTTGACGACACGGGCCGACTGGTCCTGCCGCCGAGGCTGCGCGAAAAGGTCGGCATCCAGAGAGAGGCCTTTTTCATCGCCTCGGGCGATACCTTCCAGATCTGGTCACCCGAGGTCTATGCCATCGAGGCCGAGAAATTCGACGCGATGTTTGACGAGTTCGACGAGGATTTCGATCCGCTCGTCCTGCTTGAGGGCGCCCTGGCGCAGACACCGGGGGATTAGGCCATGGCAACGCCGGCCGAAAGCCTTTCCGACGATACACCCCATGTTCCCGTTCTGCTCGGGCAGATTCTTGCTGCCGTCTCGCCGGTTTCCGGGGTCTGGCTGGACGGCACCTTTGGCGCCGGCGGCTATGCGCGCGCCCTGCTTGATGCGGGTGCTGCGCGCCTGCTGGCCATCGATCGCGACCCCGAAGTGTTTTCGCGCGCGCGCGCCTGGGCGCCCCGCTATGGCGACCGTCTGGTGATGATCGAGGGCGAATTTGCGCGCCTTGACCGGCTGGCAGCAGATCACGACGCCTTGCCGCTGGACGGGGTGGTGCTGGATATCGGGGTGTCGTCGATGCAGATCGACCAGCCCGAGCGCGGCTTTTCCTTCATGAAGGAAGGCCCGCTCGACATGCGGATGAGCCAGTCCGGCCCCTCGGCGGCCGATATCGTCAACCGCGCCGACGAGGCAACGCTGGCCGACATCCTGTTCCGGTATGGCGAGGAACGGGCCTCGCGCCGGATCGCGCGCCGCATCGTTGCAGCGCGCGCCGAAGAACCGATCACCACCACCACACGCCTTGCCGAAATCGTGCAGTCCTGCCTGCCGCGCCCCAGGCCGGGACAGGTGCATCCGGCAACCCGCAGCTTTCAGGCCCTGCGCATCGCCGTCAATGACGAGCTGGGCCAGCTGGTGCAGGGTCTGTCGGCGGCGGAACGCGCCCTGCGGCCGGGAGGCATCCTGGCGGTTGTCACCTTTCATTCGCTTGAGGATCGTATCGTCAAGCGGTTCTTTCAGCAGGCTTCGGCACAGGCGCCGCGGGGCAACCGTTTCGCCCCCGAGCAAATCGCCCCGCCGCCGCGTTTCGAACCCGTCCTGCGCAAGGCGGCGGTTGCCGATGCGGCCGAACTTGCCGTCAATCCCCGCGCCAGGTCGGCGCGGCTGCGCGTCTGGCGTCGCCTGGATGCGCCCGGCGTCCCTGTTGATGCCCATGCGTTGGGTGTGCCGCGTGTTGCCTCGTTCTTGCCGACCGACAACCCCGGAAAGGAGAGAAACTGATGCGCCTGTTCCTCTATTCCCTGTCCGCGCTTGCCGTGATTGCCCTGGCCTACTGGGCCTATAACGAGAATTACGCCACCCAGCAGGCCCTGCGCAGGGTCGAGGCGCTGCAACGCGAAATCGGCGCCAATCGCGAAAAGCTGAGCGTTCTGCGCGCCGAATGGGCCTATCTGAACCGCCCCGAGAGGCTGCGCGATCTGGTCGATCTGAATTTTGATACGCTTCGCCTCGTGCCGCTGTCGGCGCTCAATTTCGCCGATGTCTCGCAGGTGGCCTATCCCAACCCCGCCCTGGCGGCGGCAGCGCGCGATGTCAGGGATCCGGTCGATCTGAGCGCTCAGATGCCAAAGGCCGCGAAAGGGGCCGCAAGATGACGCGCATCCCGCTGAGGCCGCTTGCCCGCATCATTTCGGCCCGCGAAAAGGGCGAGGATCCCGATCTGATCGAGGCGGAAAACATCCGCCTGCGGCACGAAGAGATGCGCGACCTGGACCGTCAGCGTGCCGAGGGGCGGTTGCTGCTGCTGGCGCTGGGCTTTCTGGCTGCCTTTGTCGTGGTGGGTGCGCGCATGGGGGTTCTGGCATCGGTCGATCCGCAGGAACCGCACGCCGACAGCACCTCGTCGCGCGTCACCAGCACGCGGGCCGAGATCGTCGATCGCAATGGCATGATCCTGGCAACCAATCTGGTGACCAAGGCGCTTTATGCACAACCCGAACAGATGATCGACAAGGCGACCGCCGCCCGCCGCCTGGCCGAGATATTTCCCGACATGAAGGCCGACGAATTGCTGCGCAAGTTCAACTCGGGTCGCAAGTTCGTCTGGCTGCGGCGCAAGCTGTCGCCCGAACAGCAGCAGAAGGTGCATGATATCGGCGAGCCGGGCCTGGCATTCGGCCCGCGCGAGATGCGTCTCTATCCCAACGGGCGACTTGCGGCCCATGTCCTGGGCGGTGTCAGTTTCGGCCGCGAGGGCGTCAGCTGGGCCGAACTGGTCGGCACGGCCGGGGTGGAATACTGGTTCGATTCCTTCCTGCGCGATCCCAACCGCGATGGACAGCCGTTGCAACTGTCCATCGACCTGCCGGTGCAGGCGGCGGTGCGGCGCGTTCTGAACGGCGGCATGAAGATGCTGCGTGCCCGCGGTGCGGCGGCCGTGCTGATGGATGTGCGCACGGGGGAACTGCGCGCCCTGGTGTCATTGCCCGATTTCGACCCCAACAATCGCCCTCGCCCCCTGACCAGGGGGGATGCCAGCGACAGCCCGTTGTTCAACCGCGCGGCCCAGGGGGTTTACGAGCTGGGCTCGACATTCAAGGCGTTCACCGCGGCTCTGGCCCTGCAAAGCGGTGCCGCACGTCCCGACACCATGATCGAAACCCGGGGGCCGTTGAAAAAGGATGGCTTTGTCATCAAGGATTTTCACGATTACGGCCCGCGACTCAGCCTGACGGATGTCATCGTCAAGAGTTCGAATATCGGAGCTGCCAACATGGCGGCCGCCATCGGGGCCGATGCGCAAAAGGCATTCCTGCAAAAGCTGGGATTGTTCGATCCCCTGCCGTTGCAGCTGCCTGAATCGAAACGCACGCGCCCGCTGCTGCCCGCCAAATGGAACGAGCTGTCCACCATGACGGTTGCCTATGGACACGGCATCGCGGTAACGCCGGTGCACCTGGCGGCCGCCTATGCGGCGCTGGTCAACGGGGGCACGCGGGTACGTCCGACGCTGGTGAAAACCGATACCGTGCAACAGGGTCCGCGGGTGATTTCGCAGCAGACCTCGGCCGAAATCCGCAAGATACTGCGCCAGGTGGTCACGCGGGGCACGGCCTCGCTGGGCAAGGTGCGCGGATACGAGGTCGGCGGCAAGACGGGCACCGCCAACAAGCCCGATCCCCAGGGCGGGTATTACGAGGACAAGGTGATTTCCACCTTTGCGTCGTTCTTCCCCGCATCCGATCCCAGATTCGTCCTGATCGTGACGCTGGACGAGCCGGTGGAGACCTCGGGGCCCAAGCCGCGCCGCACGGCCGGCTGGACGGCGGTTCCCGTGGCTGCCGAGATCATCCGCCGGGTTGCCCCGCTGTTGGGGATCAGACCAAAGATTGATCCCGCGCCGGGGATGAATTACACGCTGTCCAGTTACTGACCGGCGGTTGCAGGAAAGGCGCGCGCATGGAAAAGGATCAGGCGCGGACAAGGCCGCTCTCGGCGCTGGGGCTGCGGCCCGTCGCGGGCGGGGATGTTCCGGTCACCGGGCTGTCGGTGGACAGCCGGCAGGTAAGGCCCGGCCACCTGTTTGCCGCGCTGCCGGGTGTCAATGTACATGGCGCGACCTTTGTCCGGTACGCCCTGCGCATGGGGGCGGCAGCGGTGCTGACCGATGCCGCGGGGGCGCGGATTGCCGATGATGCCCTGACGCGGTATCCTGCGGCTCTGGTGGTTGCCGAGGATCCGCGCCGCGCGCTGGCCCTTGCCGCCGCTGCCTGGTTCGATGCCCAGCCCGAGGTCATGGTTGCCGTTACCGGCACCAATGGCAAGACATCGGTGGCCAGCTTTGCCCGCCAGATATGGGAGGCGCTGGGCCTGCCTGCGGTCAATTTCGGCACCACCGGCGTCGAGGGCGGCTACAGCGCGCCCCTGGGCCACACCACGCCCGAGCCGATCACCCTGCACGCCCTGCTGGGCAGGCTGGCAGAGGCCGGGATCACGCATGCCGCCATGGAGGCCTCAAGCCACGGTCTCGACCAGCGGCGTCTGGACGGCGTTCGCCTGCGGGCCGCCGCATTCACCAATTTCACCCAGGACCACCTGGATTACCACGCGGGGTTTCAGGAATATTTCGACGCCAAGGCGGGGTTGTTTGCGCGCGTGCTGCCCCCGGGGGGTACGGCTGTCATCGATATCGACGATCCCCGCGCGGCCGAGATGGCTGCGATCGCCCGCGATCGGGGGCAGCGCCTGCTGACGGTCGGGCGCGGCACGGGCGCCGATCTGCGCATCCTCGGCCAGCGTTTCGAGGCGACCGGCCAGCAGCTGCGCTATGGCTGGCGCGACAGGGTGGACATGGCCCGCCTCGGCCTGATCGGAGGGTTTCAGGCCGCCAACGTGCTGGTTGCGGCCGGGCTTGCCATCGCGGCGGGCAGCGCCCCCGACGAGGTTCTTGCCACCTTGCCCGGCCTTGCCACCGTGCGCGGGCGGATGGAGCTGGTTGCGACGCGCGCAAACGGCGCGGCCGTCTATGTCGATTACGCCCATACGCCCGATGCCCTGGCCACCGCCCTGCGGGCCCTGCGCCCCCATGTGATGGGGCGCGTCATCGTGGTGTTCGGCGCGGGTGGCGATCGCGACCGGACCAAGCGCCCGCTGATGGGGCGCGCGGCGGCCGAGCATGCCGACATGGTGATCGTGACCGACGACAATCCCCGCGGCGAAGACCCCGGCGCGATACGGGCCGAGGTTATGCAGGGTTGTCCCCAGGCGGCCGAGATCGGCGACCGCGCCGAGGCGATCCTCGCGGGCGTGGATGCCTTGCAGGCGGGCGATGCCCTGCTGATCGCGGGCAAGGGTCATGAAACCGGCCAGATCATCGGCGATGACGTGCTGCCCTTCAACGATGCGGAACAGGCCTCGGTCACGGTGGCGGCGCTCGACGGGGGGCGGGCATGAGCGGCGCCCTGTGGACTGCAACCGAGGCGGCCGCGGCCACCGGCGGGCAGCTGCGCGGCGACTGGCAGGCAAGCGGCGTATCCATCGACAGCCGTGACCTGCGACCGGGCGATCTGTTCGTTGCCCTGACCGATGCGCGCGATGGCCATGATTTCGTCGCCGCGGCGTTTCAGGCAGGTGCGGCGGCGGCCGTGGTCTCGCGCGTGCCTCCGGGGGTGGACGAGGACGCGCCGCTCCTGATCGTCGATGACGTGTACGAGGCGCTGCTCGATCTGGGGCGCGCGGCACGGGCGCGCACGGATGCGCAGGTGATCGCGGTCACCGGCTCGGTCGGCAAGACCACCACCAAGGAGATGCTGCGCAGCGCGCTTGCGCGCCAGGGCAGGGTGCATGCCGCCTACATGAGCCTGAACAATCACTGGGGGGTGCCGCTGACGCTGGCACGGATGCCACGCGCCACAGATTTCGCCCTTGTCGAGATCGGCATGAATCACGCCGGCGAGATTGCCCCCCTCAGCCGTCTGGCGCGCCCGCATGTGGCGGTGATTACCAATGTCGCCCAGGCCCATATGGCCGCCTTTGATGGAATTCGGGATATCGCCCGCGCCAAGGCCGAGATCTTTCAGGGCATGACGCCCGGCAGCACCGCCATCGTGAACCGCGACATCGAAACCTTCGGGCTGCTCGACGGTATTGCGCGCGCCGCCGGCTGCTCGGTGGTGACCTTTGGCCGCGACATGGGCGCCGATTTTCGCGTGATCGAACTGTCGCACAATCGAAACGTCACCAGCATGCGCGCGCAGATGCATGGTACTCCCCTGATGGTACGGATCAACGCGCCGGGGCCGCATCTGGCCCTGAATGCGCTGGCTGTTCTGGCCGCGGTCGAGGCCGTCGGTGCCGATGTCGCGCTTGCGGCGCTGGACCTGCGCGGCTGGAGCCCCCCCGAGGGGCGCGGTGCGCGCCACATGATCGCGCTCGACCCCACTGCGGACGAGTTGTGCCTGGAACTGATCGACGACGCCTATAACGCCAACCCCGCCTCGATGGCGGCGGCATTCGACGTGCTTGCGGCAAGTACGCCCTGCGACGGTATCGGGCGCATTGCCCGCGGTCGTCGCATCGCCATGCTGACCGACATGCTGGAGCTGGGCGAAAATGCTGCCGACATGCACCGCGCCCTGGCCGCGCTGCCGGCGGTTGAAAATATCGATCGGTTTCACCTGGCGGGGCCGTTGATGCGCGCGTTTTTCGAGGCGCTGCCCTTTGACAAGCGCGGCGAGTGGCATGAATCCGCCGAAGGGCTGGCCGCACGGGTGCATCACCTGCTTGACGCGGGCGATGTGGTCATGGTCAAGGGGTCCAAGGGTTCGTGTGCGTCCCTTGTGGTGCGTGCCATAATGAAACTGGACCGCACCGCCTAGGGCGGGTGCAGCAAGGCAGGATCGGGCCGAAAGCAGGACAAGGTGGCAGGATGCTCTATTTTCTAAGCGACTTTTCGGATGGTGGCGGAATCTTCAATCTGTTCCGCTATATCACCATGCGCTCGGGCGGGGCGTTCTTTACCGCGCTGCTGTTCGGCTTTCTGTTCGGCCGACCCCTGATCGACCTGCTCAGGCGGCGTCAGGGCAACGGGCAGCCCATCCGCAAGGACGGCCCCGAAAGCCATATCCTGGAAAAGGCGGGAACCCCGACCATGGGCGGGGTACTGATCCTGGGCGCGCTGATCGTGTCGACCCTGATCTGGGCGCGTCTGGACAATACCTATATCTGGATGGTGCTGTTCGTGACCGTTTCCTTCGGCCTGCTGGGCTTTGCCGACGATTATGCCAAGGTCAGCCGCAACAGCAGCGACGGCGTGTCGGGAAAGCTGCGTTTCGGCATAGGTCTGGTCGTGGCGGGGATCGCCGGATACTGGGCCATGGTCGTGCATCCCGAGGCGCTGTCGGGCCAGCTTGCGGTGCCTTTCCTGAAGAATGTCCTGATCAACATGGGGTATTTCTTTATCCCCTTTACCATGCTTGTGATCGTCGGTTCTGCAAACGCGGTGAACCTGACCGACGGGCTGGACGGGCTGGCCATCATGCCGGTGATGATCGCTGCGGCAAGCCTGGGCGTCATTGCCTATACGGTCGGTCGGGTGGACTTTTCGCAATATCTCGAGGTCCACTACGTTCCCGGAACGGGTGAATTGCTGGTTTTCGTCTCGGCGCTGATCGGTGGCGGGTTGGGGTTCCTGTGGTATAACGCGCCACCTGCGGCCGTGTTCATGGGCGACACGGGCAGCCTGGCGCTGGGCGGCGCGCTGGGGGCGATCGCCGTTGCCACCAAGCACGAGATCGTTCTGGCGATCGTCGGCGGGCTGTTCGTGGTCGAGGCCCTGTCGGTCATCATCCAGGTGCTGTATTACAAGAGAACCGGCAAACGGGTGTTCCTGATGGCACCGATCCACCACCATTTCGAAAAACTCGGCTGGGCAGAAAGCCAGATCGTGATACGGTTCTGGATCATCTCGCTGGTGCTGGCCCTGATCGGCCTGGCAACGCTGAAGATCAGGTGAGGGGCGTCGTGGGGGCTGTGCATATGTTAGGGCCTGTTGCGTCTGACTGTATTCGCCTCGCCCGGGTTGCGCAGCATCCCGGGCATGCGCCCTCGCCTCGGGTCTTTGCCAAGACCGATCCAAAGCGGCAAAGGCGCAACGCCAGGGCGTGCGGCCGCCCGGGTGGGCGCATATGCGCCCGCCAAGGGGGCGGGCGGGCGCATGCCCGGGACGCGAGCGCGCCCCGGGCGAGGCAATACAGTCAGACGCGACATGTGCTGGCCACAGATGCGCCTGTTGCACGGGTGCCCCGCCCATGATCCCCGTACGCGGATATCGCGGCCACAAGGTTGCCGTTCTGGGGCTGGGGCGTTCCGGCATGGCGACCGCGCGCGCGCTTCAGGCCGGGGGCGCCATCGCCCTGTGCTGGGACGACAACGAGGAAAGCCGCGCCCGTGCCGAGGCCGAGGGCCTGTCGCTGCACGATCTGCGCCGCGACCGCGCACTCGACGATGTTGTCGCGCTGATCGTCTCGCCCGGCATCCCCCATCTCTACCCCGCGCCGCACCCGGTCGTGCGCGCCGCGTGGGAGGCGGGGGTTGTCGTGGACAACGATATCGGGCTGTTCTTCCGCTCGTTTTCTAGCCCCGATTGGGACGATTTCGAAACCCTGCCCAAGGTTGTGGCGGTCACAGGCTCGAACGGGAAATCGACTACCTCGGCGCTCATCCACCACATCCTGCGCGAACAGGGGCGCGCGAGCCAGCTGGCCGGCAATATCGGGCGCGGCGTGCTCGATATCGCGCCCGCGCAGGAGGGCGAGGTCATCGTGCTGGAACTGTCCAGCTATCAGACGGAACTGGCCCGCGCGCTAGCGCCTGACATCGCCGTGTTCCTGAACCTTTCGCCCGACCACCTTGATCGTCACGGCGGCATCGGCGGCTATTTCGCCGCCAAGCGCCGCCTGTTCATCGAGGGCGGCCCGGAACGCGCCATCATCGGCGTGGACGAGGACGAGGGCCGTTTTCTGGCCAGCCAGCTGCGCGAGGGCGCGGGCAGCGGTGATCCGGTGATTCGCATCTCTGCCGCGCGCAGACTGAAGGGGCCGGACTGGACGGTGCACGCCCGCAAGGGCTTTCTGGCCGAATGGCGCCGCGGCAGGCAGGTGGCGGCAATCGACCTGCGCGACATGCGGGGACTGCCCGGCACCCACAACCATCAGAACGCTTGCGCGGCCTATGCCGTGTGCCGCAGCCTTGGCCTGGCGCCGCGGCTGATCGAAAAAAGCCTCGCCTCATATCCGGGCCTGCCGCACCGGGCGCAGTTTCTGGGCGAACGCGATGGCGTGCGTTTCGTCAATGACTCAAAGGCCACCAATGCGGACGCCGCCGCCCGCGCGCTGGCCGCCTTTGGCAATATCCGCTGGATCCTGGGCGGGCAGGGCAAGGAGGGCGGCATTGCCGGCATTGCCGAGCAGATGCAAAACGTGCGCAAGGCCTATCTGATCGGCGAGGCGGCACCCGTTTACGCGGCCCAGCTCGGCGATCTGCCCCACGAGATATGCGAAACCCTGGAGCGCGCCTTTGCCCGCGCCGTGGCCGAGGCCGAAGCGGGCGACACCGTGCTGCTGGCCCCTGCCGCCGCCAGTTTTGACCAGTATCGCGATTTCGAGGCCCGGGGCGAGGCCTTCATGGCGCTGGTTGTGGCGCATCTGGGCGCATGAGCCGCCCCGCAGATAACCGAACCGCCCCGTCGGAACGACAGGCCCCCCTTGCCAAGGCCGGCCATTTGGTTGAAGGAAGCGCCCAGAATCCGCCCGCAACGAATGGTCCCGAATTGCCCCCGCCCGAATTGCCCCCGAACGAACGGAAAATCATGGTTCCCGAACTGACGATCGTGGTCCCCACCTTCAACGAACGGGAAAATGTCCGTCCGCTGGTCGCGCTGCTGGAAAAGGCATTGCATGGCCATCGCTGGGAGGTCGTCTTTGTCGATGATGACAGCCCCGACGGCACCGCCCGCGAGGTGCGCGCCGTTGCCCGCGAGAAACCCGATGTGCGCGTGATCCACCGGATCGGCCGGCGCGGTCTGGCCGGGGCCTGTATCGAGGGCATCCTGTCCAGCGTGGCCCCGATCGTGGCGGTCATGGATGGCGATCTTCAACATGACGAAACCATCCTGCCGCGCATGCTGGAAATGATGCAGGCCGATGACAATCTCGACCTGGTGATTGCCAGCCGCAATGTCGAGGGTGGCTCCAGCGGCAGCGGTCTGTCGCGTCTGCGAAAATGGGGCAGCGATACCGCCACCGGAATTGCGCGCAGGCTGCTGCGCATCACCGCAACCGATCCGATGAGCGGATTTTTCATGGTCCGGCGCGAAAGTTTCAATTCCGTGGTGGTGGGGCTTCAGAAGCGGGGGTTCAAGATCCTTGCCGACATGCTGTCGGCCAGCGGAGGGCGCTGGAAGGTGGCCGAGGTGCCCTATGTCTTTCGTGCGCGCCAGTTCGGCGAGAGCAAGATGGACAGCGCCGTCGCGCTGGAATTTCTGGGCCTGCTCCTGGTGCGCGCAACCGGCGGCATGGTGTCGATCCGCTTTGTCATGTTCATGCTGGTCGGCCTGTCGGGTCTGGTCGTCAACCTGATTGTCCTGCGTCTCGCCCTGGGGGTGATGCCCGACCGTTTCGCCCTTTCCCAGACAATTGCCGTGGTGGTGGCGATGACGACGAATTTCATGCTGAACAACGCCCTGACCTACAAGGATCGCACCCTCAGGGGGTGGCAGTTTCTGCGGGGTCTGTTCAGCTTTTACGGTGTCTGTTCGATCGGTGCCGTTGCCAATGTCGGCGTTGCGACGGCGGTTTACGCGGTGCTGCCGTTCTGGGCGCTGGCCGGCTTTGCGGGCGCCCTTGTCGGCGCGTTGTGGAATTTCGTTGCCAGCGCGCTGGTCACGTGGAAATCCTGACCGATGGCGGGCGGCGTGAATGTCGGTCATGACCTGCCGCCGGCAATGGCGCGGCGCTGGCTGATCCGCCTGCTGGCCGTGTCGGGGCTGGTCAAGCTGCTGCTCGCCTGGGCCGTGCCGCTGATCGTGGACGAGGCCTATGCGACGGCGGTCGCACGCGGCTACAGCCTGAGCTTTTTCGACCACCCGCCGGTCAGTTTCTGGCTGTCGGTGGCCCTTGCCGATCTGACCGGGCTGGACAATCCGCTGATCCATCGTCTGCCCTTTGTCGTGGCGGGCCTTGCGACGATCTGGGTCATGTACCGGATCGGGGAAATCATCGGCGGGGCGCGCGTCGGGTTGTGGAGCGCGGCGCTCTATGCGGTGTCACCCTTCTTCATGCTGTCGGGCGGGTTGCTGGCGGTGCCCGACGGGACGCTGAATCTGGCCAGCGCGCTGACGGTGATGTTCCTGTTGCGCATCCTTTCACGGGGCGATTCACGGGGCGATGACGGACGCCTGCGCGACTGGACATGGGTCGGGTTGTCGCTGGCGCTGGCGCTGGGTTCGAAATACCAGGCGGCATGGTTGCCGCTGGCCTTTCTTCTGTTCATGACCCTTCACCCGCGCGGCCGGCGTTGGTTCGTGCATCTGGGGCCGTGGTTGGCCGCCGGGGTGGGCCTGCTGGGGCTGTTGCCGGTGATCCTGTGGAACATGGGCAATGGCTGGGCATCATTTGCGTTCCAGGGCGGGCGCGCAGGCGGCGGGGTCAGCCTGTCGAACATGGCGCTGATGCTGGTCGGGCAGGCGCTGTATCTGTTGCCGAGCGGCATGTTCGTGGCCCTTGCAGGGTTGTGGATGGCCTGGCGCGCGCGCGATCGTGCGGATCTGGCGCTGTTGTTGCTGGTCGCGTCGGGTCCGATCGTGATCTTCAACTACATATACCTGACCTCGGCCCACCCTCTGGCCCATTGGGCGATGCCGGGCTGGCAGTTCGCATTGCCGCTGGGGGCGCTGTGGCTGGTGCGGGGCTCGGCTGCTCTGCGGCGGCGGGTGGCGCGTTCGAGTGTTGCCTTCGCCGGGGCGCTGTGGCTGCTGCTGGGCATGTTCGTGTTTCAGGCCGATACGGGCCTTTTGACCCGACCGTTCTTTGCACGGCCGCCGAAATGGGACAACACGCTGGCCCTTTTCGATTATCGCGCCCTGCGGGAGGCGCTGGAAAGGCGGGGCCTGTGGAAAGATGCCGATCTGATCATGGCCTCGGGCTGGATCGAAGGCGGGCTGATCGCCAGTGCGCTGGGCGACGGTCGGCCGATGCGGATCATTCCCGGGGGCGCCGCGCATCATTTCGCCTATCTGCCGGGGGCGCAGGCGCGTGGCACGGCGCTGTTGCTGCGCCCGACGCTGTTGCCAGAAACGGCGCAGGCCGGGGCCGACATGCTGGCCCAGGCGCGCAGGATCGACCCCGGTGCCGAGCTGCTGCGTCCGGTCATCCTGAATCGCGGCGGCCAGCCCTATGTCGCCGTTACCATCGTCCGGCTGCGGGTGAGAGAGGCTGCCAGGCAAGGCATGTGATTGCCTGACGGCGGGTCGTTCACGGGGTCGGTCACGGGGTCGTTCACCGGGCCGCCGGGCCGGCTGTCAGCTGTCGATGAGAGGGTTGGGATGGGCAAACTCGGTGAGCGTGTCGATGTCCTCGACATGCACCTCCTGGCCATTGACCGATACGCCTTTCGACTTGAGCATGGCGAATGAACGCGACAGGTTTTCGGGCGTCATGCCCAGGAATTCCGCGATCCGCCGTTTTTCAAAGGGCAGGGCAAAACAATCTGCTCCGCCGTTCTTGCAGCGCAGTTTCAGCAGATAGTTGGCCACCCGCTCGGGCGATGCGCGCAGCTTGATGTTCTTGGCCGACTTGATGGCCTGCCGATAGCAGGTCGCCAGTTCGATGACGATCGCCTTGGCGAATTCGGCATCGTTTTCGAACACCTCGCGGATGTCCTCGGAGGGGATCAGGATGACGCGCGATTTTTCCAGCGTCCGGGCCGACATCAGATAGGGGCGGTCCTTGATCGTCGCCGCCAGGATGAAGGTATCGTTCGCGCCCAGGAACGACATGCTGGTCTCGCGTCCCTGCCACTGGCTGAACAGCTCGATCGAGCCCGACACGATGATATGCAGGAAATCGGCCGGCTCGCCCTCGACGGCGAGTTCGGTATGTGGGGGGAAATTCTGCACATAGGCGCCCCGGACGAGGGCGCGGAATGATTCGTCTCGGGTTCCCGAAAAGAGGGGCAGCGAACGGATTTCCTCGAATTTCGCGATTGGCATTGTTTCCTCGCTCTGATCGGGCTGATCTTAATCAATCGCCCGCGCCTCCTTTGTCAATGGCGTGCTGCACATGTTTCCCTCATATGGGGAAAACTTTCCAGATTGTCGAGGCGCGTCAAATCGCGCGTCCCTTGTTTTATTGGGGAAAACGCCCAACCCCCCGTTTTCCGGTGAAATTCTTGACCTGGGTCAAAAACTGACAGGCAAAGTGGATGTCATGTGCCGCCGACGCGGCCCCGTGGGTTCGGGCCGCAAGGATGGAGGATATGAGATGCATGACCTGGAAGGCGTGACCAAAAGCGACCAGTACAGATCGCTTGGGCTCAGTACTTTGGCGTTCACCGTGTGTTTTGCGGTATGGACGATCTTTTCCATCATCGGGGTCAAGATCAAGCAGGATCTGGGGCTGAGCGAGACCCAGTTCGGGCTGCTGGTCGCAACCCCCGTCCTGACCGGATCGCTCAGCCGGATATTCCTCGGCGTGTGGACCGACCAGATCGGCGGCCGGATCATGATGCCGTTGCAGATGCTGGTTACTGCGATCAGCGTCTGGTTGCTGGCATCCGTCCACACCTATGCCGTCTTTCTGGTGGCGGCGCTGGGGCTGGGGCTGGCCGGTGGCTCGTTCATCATCGGCATCGCCTATGTTTCGCGCTGGTATCCGGCTGAAAAGCAGGGCACGGCGCTGGGCATCTTCGGGGCCGGCAATGTGGGTGCGGCGATTACCAACTTTGCCGCGCCGTTCCTGGTGCTGGCCTATGGCTGGCAGGGCACGGCCAAGATCTATGCCGTCGTGCTGGTGATCACGGCGATCGTGTTCTATGTCTTTTCCAAACCCGATCCCGTGGTCGTGCAACAGCGCAAGACGGGTCGCAAGCCGGTTTCGGCCAAGGCCCAGCTCGAACCGCTGAAGGATATCCGGGTCTGGCGCTTTGCCACCTACTATTTCTTCGTGTTCGGCGGTTTCGTGGCCTTTGCATCCTTCCTGCCGCACTATTACGTCGGCGCCTACGGCGTGTCGCTGGCCGCGGCCGGCATATTTGCGGGGCTGTATTCGCTGCCCGGCTCGATCTTTCGGGCGCTGGGCGGCTGGATGGCCGACATATGGGGCGCGCGGTTCGTCATGTACCTGACCTTCATCGTGTCGCTGATCGTCCTGTTCGTGATGAGCTATCCCCAGACCACCTATATCGTGCAGGGCATCCCGAAACCCGATGGCTCGCCCAACCTGATCAAGTTCAGCTTTGGCATCCCGCTGTATCTGTTCGTGTTCCTGTCGGTGGTTCTGGGTTTCGTGATGAGCCTGGGCAAGGCCGCAGTCTACAAGCATATCCCGGTCTATTATCCGCATCACGTCGGCGCGGTTGGCGGGCTGGTCGGCATGATCGGCGGGCTTGGCGGATTTTTCCTGCCCATCGCCTTTGGCGTGCTGCTCGACCTGACGCAGGTCTGGTCCACGGTGTTCATGCTGATGTTCGTGCTGGTCGGTGTCAGCACCATCTGGATGCATGTTGCCATTCGCCGGATGGAGCGCAGCAAGTTTCCCGAAATCGCGGGTGATACCTCGCTGTCCGACCTTCCCGAAGGGCCGCTGGCCAAGCCTGCCCAATAGAACAACTCGGCGGGCCCTGGTTGCCCGCCGCAATCAATCCCGAAAGGAGAAAACCCGTGGGACAAGACCTGAGAAACTGGAATGTCGAGGACGAGAAGTTCTGGGAATCGACAGGCAAGAAGATCGCCAACCGCAACCTGTGGATATCGATTCCTGCCCTGTTGTGCGGCTTTGCCGTGTGGCTGTACTGGGGGATCATCACCGTGCAGATGATCAACCTCGGCTTTCCCTTCGAGAAATCCGAGCTGTTCACCCTGGCCGCCATCGCCGGTCTGACCGGCGCAACGCTGCGCATTCCCTCGACCTTTTTCATCCGCATCGCGGGTGGGCGTAACACCATCTTCTGGACCACGACGCTGTTGATCCTGCCCGCCGCGGGCACCGGCATCGCGCTGCAGAACCCGGATACGCCGTTGTGGGTGTTTCAGGTTCTGGCGCTGCTTTCGGGTATCGGCGGCGGCAACTTTGCCTCTTCCATGTCCAACATCAGTTTCTTTTTCCCCAAAAAGGTGCAGGGCTATGCGCTGGGCATGAATGCGGGTCTGGGCAATTTCGGTGTGACCACCATGCAGGTGGTGATCCCGGCGGTGATGACGGTTGCGATGTTCGGCGGGGCCGGGCGCGCGTTGATCAACACCTCGGGCACGCTGATCGGCAAGATCCCCGCCGGCACGCTGACCTATATCCACAATGCCGGCTTTGTCTGGCTGATCCCGCTGATCCCGCTGGCCTTCCTGACCTGGTTCGGCATGAACAACATCCGCGATGAACACGTCTCGCCCAACATTCCGGGGCCGATCGGGGCGATTTCGATCATTACCGGCATGCTGCTGATCGGGCTGGTCACCGCGACATTCGGGTTGTGGCTGCTGCTGCCGGCCAAGGTTGGCGGCGCCGGCATCATGCTGAGCAAATGGCTCGTGCTGCCCATCGTGATCGCGCTGACGGTGTTCCTGCTCAAGATGATCCCCGGCGAGGTGGGCCAGAACCTGACCCGCCAGTACCGGATTTTCGGCAACCGCCACACCTGGGCGATGACCGTCATCTACACCATGACATTCGGCAGCTTCATCGGCTATTCGGCGGCTTTCGCGCTGACCATCAAGGTCGTGTTCGGCTTTCAGCACCTCGTTGTGAACGGCGTGATGACCCATGACACGGTCAACCCGAACGGCCCGTCGGCGCTGATGTATGCCTGGATGGGGCCGTTCATCGGTGCCCTGATCCGCCCCGTGGGCGGCATGATCGCCGACAAGATGGGTGGTGCGAAGGTCACGCAGATCATCTCGGTTGTGATGGTGGCCTCGGCGGTGGCGCTGGCCTATCTGCTGCAAAAGGCCTATGTCTCGGCCACGCCGGAAACCTATTTCCTGCCCTTCATGATCCTGTTCCTGATCCTGTTCACCGCAACGGGTATTGGCAATGGCTCGACCTTCCGCACCATCGCGGTGGTGTTCGACAAGGAGCAGGCCGGCCCCGTGCTGGGCTGGACCTCGGCAGTGGCCGCCTATGGCGCATTCATCATCCCCAAGGTGTTCGGCGAGCAGCTCAAGGCCGCCACGCCCGAATATGCGCTCTATGGTTTCGCCATCTTCTATGCCGTGTGCATTGTCATCAACTGGTGGTTCTACCTGCGCCCCGGCGCCTATGTGAAGAACCCCTGATCACGGCCCAAAGACATCCTGCCGGCGCGAAAGTGCGCCGGCACCTACAATCCTTCGGAGACATATGATGAGCCATCTACTGGATCGACTGAATTTCCTGAAAAGCACCCGCGTCGGGACATTTGCCGATGGCCACGGGCAGACCACGGTCGAGAACCGCGACTGGGAGGACGTCTATCGCAACCGCTGGCGCCACGACAAGATCGTGCGCTCGACCCACGGGGTGAACTGCACCGGGTCGTGCAGCTGGAAGATCTACGTCAAGTCGGGCATCGTGACCTGGGAAACCCAGCAGACCGACTATCCCCGCACGCGGCCCGGCATGCCCAATCACGAGCCCCGCGGCTGTGCCCGTGGCGCCAGCTACAGCTGGTATCTGTATTCCGCCAACCGGGTAAAGACGCCCCTGATCCGTTCGCGCCTGCTGAAAAGCTATCGCCGCATGCGCAAGGAGCTGGGCCCGATCGAGGCCTGGGCGAAACTGCAGTCGGATCCGATCCTGCGGGCCGATTACATGTCTGCCCGCGGCAAGGGCGGTTTCGTGCGCGCCGAATGGGACGAGGCGCTGGAAATCATCGCCGCCGCAAACGCCTATACCGTCAAGAACCACGGCCCCGACCGGGTGATCGGCTTTTCGCCGATCCCGGCCATGTCGATGGTTTCCTACGCCGCCGGCGCGCGTTATCTCAGCCTGCTGGGCGGGGCCTGCCTTTCCTTCTATGACTGGTATTGCGACCTGCCGCCGGCCAGCCCCCAGACCTGGGGCGAACAGACCGACGTGCCCGAAAGCGCCGACTGGTACAATGCGGGCTTCTTGCTGCTCTGGGGCTCGAACGTGCCGCAGACGCGCACGCCGGATGCGCATTTCTATACCGAGGCGCGTTATCGCGGCACCAAATCGGCGGTCATCAGCCCCGACTATTCCGAGGCCGCCAAGTTCGGCGATATCTGGCTGGCCCCGAAACAGGGCACCGATGCGGCGCTTGCCATGGCCATGGGGCATGTGATCCTGCGCGAGTTCCACCTCGACCGCCAGTCCGAATATTTCACCGACTATATCCGCCGCTACTCCGACATGCCGATGCTGGTGCGCCTGGAAGAGCGCGACGGCCGTCTTGTGCCGGGCCGGATGCTGCGCGCGGCCGATTTCGACGACAGCCTGGGCCAGGACAACAACCCCGAATGGAAAACCATCGCGCTTGACCGCAAGACCGGCAATCCGGTTGCGCCCAACGGTTCGATCGGCTTCCGCTGGGGCGAAAAGGGTGAATGGAACCTTGAACAGAAATCCGGCGGCAAGGATGTCGAGCTGGCGCTGTCGCTGGTTCTGGACGAAGACCATGACGATGTGGTCGGCGTGGATTTCCCCTATTTCGGCGGCGCCGCGACGGAAAACTTCACCAGGACGGACCACCCCGAGATCCTGACCCGCAACCTGCCGGTGAAAAAGCTGAAGCTGGCCGATGGCGAGGCCTGGGTGACCACGGTGTTCGATCTGTTCTGCGCCAATTACGGCCTCGATCGCGGCCTTGGCGGCGATTTCGTGGCCAGCAGCTATGACGACGACACGCCCTTTACCCCGGCCTGGGCCGAAAAGGTTACCGGTGTGCCGCGCGACCGCATCATCACGGTCGCCCGCGAATTTGCCCTGAACGCCGAAAAGACCGAAGGCAGGTCGATGGTCATTCTGGGGGCCGGTCTGAACCACTGGTACCACATGGACATGGCCTATCGCGGCATCATCAACATGCTGGTGATGTGCGGCTGTATCGGCAAATCCGGCGGTGGCTGGTCGCATTATGTGGGCCAGGAGAAACTGCGCCCGCAGACAGGCTGGACCCCGCTGGCCTTTGCGCTGGACTGGGCACGCCCGCCGCGCCACATGAACGGCACGTCGTTCTTCTATGCGCATACCGACCAGTGGCGCTATGAAACCCTCAAGCCCGAGGAAATCCTTTCCCCGATCGCGCCCGAGGGTGACTGGAAAGAAACCAGCATGATCGACCTGAACATCCGGGCCGAACGCATGGGCTGGCTGCCAAGTGCGCCTCAGCTGAGGAAAAACCCGCTTGAAGTCGCCCGCGAGGCCAGCGAGGCCGGCAAGGAGATCCCCGACTATGTTGCCCAGCAACTGAAATCGGGCGATCTGGAAATGTCCTGCGAGGACCCGGACGCACCCGACAACTGGCCGCGCAACATGTTCGTCTGGCGCTCGAACATCCTGGGCTCCAGCGGCAAGGGGCATGAATATTTCCTGCGTCACCTGCTGGGCACCGACAACGGTGTGATGGGCAAGGATCTGGGCGAGGAAGGCCGCCAGAAGCCGATCGAGGCCCGCTGGCATGACGAGGCCCCCAAGGGCAAGCTGGACCTTCTGGTGTGCATCGATTTCCGCATGTCCACCACGGCGGTCTATTCCGACATCGTGCTGCCGACGGCATCGTGGTACGAAAAGAACGACCTCAATACCAGCGACATGCACCCCTTCATCCACCCGCTGCAGGCGGCCGTGGATCCGGCCTATGAATCGAAATCCGACTGGGAGATCTTCAAGGCGATCGCCCGCAAGTTTTCGGAAATCGTGCCGGGATATCTGGGCGAGGAAACCGACATTGTCGCATTGCCGGCCCAGCATGACAGCCCGGCCGAGCTGGCCCAGGATCAGGTGCGCGACTGGAAAAAGGGCGAATGCGATCTGATCCCCGGCAAGACCGCGCCGGCCTTCATCCCCGTCAGGCGCGACTATCCCAACCTGTACAAGCGGTTCACCTCGGTCGGCCCGCTGATGAACAAGCTGGGCAATGGCGGCAAGGGGATCGGCTGGAACACCGATGTCGAGATCGAGCATCTGAAGGAGCTGAACGGTGTCGTGACCGAAAAAGGTGTCAGCGAGGGCCTGGCCAGGATCGAGACCGATATCGATGCGACCGAGGTCATATTGATGCTGGCCCCGGAAACCAATGGCGAGGTTGCCGTCAAGGCATGGGATGCGCTGGGCGATCACACCGGGCGCGATCACACCCATCTGGCGCGTGCCCGCCAAGACGAAAAGATCCGTTTCCGCGACATCGCCGCACAGCCGCGCAAGATCATCAGCTCGCCCACATGGTCGGGAATCGAAAGCGAGGAGGTCAGCTATAACGCCGGCTATACCAATGTCCACGAACTGATCCCCTGGCGCACGCTTTCGGGCCGCCAGCAGCTGTATCAGGATCACCTGTGGATGCGTGCCTTTGGCGAAAGCCTGGTGACATGGCGCCCGCCTGTCGATCTCAAGACCATCACCACCGAGGTCAACAGCTCGGCCGCCTCGAACGAGCCGCATGTGGTGCTGAACTTCATCACGCCGCACCAGAAATGGGGCATTCACTCCACCTATTCCGACAACCTGCTGATGCTGACGCTGAACAGGGGCGGGCCGGTCGTGTGGATTTCCGAGGTCGATGCCAAAAAGGCCGGGATCAAGGACAACGACTGGGTCGAAGCCTACAACATCAACGGTGCCCTGACCGCACGCGCGGTGGTCAGCCAGCGGATGAAGGAAGGCACCCTGTTCATGTATCACGCCCAGGAAAAGATCGTGAACACGCCGGGCTCGCAAAAGACCGGCCTGCGTGGCGGGATCCACAACTCGGTCACCAGGGCGACCATCAAACCCACCCATATGATCGGCGGCTATGCCCAGCAATCATACGGGTTCAACTATTACGGCACTGTCGGGTCCAACCGCGATGAATTCGTGATCGTCAGAAAACTGACCAAGGTCGACTGGCTCGACAAGCCCGCCAAAACGGAGGCAGCAGAATGAAAGTCCGCGCACAAATCGGCATGGTGCTGAATCTCGACAAATGCATCGGGTGTCACACCTGTTCCGTCACCTGCAAGAACGTCTGGACCTCGCGCGACGGGGTCGAATACGCCTGGTTCAACAACGTCGAGACCAAGCCCGGCATCGGCTATCCCGATGACTGGGAAAACCAGAAACGCTGGAACGGCGGCTGGACGCGCACGCGCGGCGGCAAGCTGGTTCCGCGTCAGGGGGCGAAATGGCGGATCCTTGCAAACATCTTTGCCAACCCCAACCTGCCCGAGATCGACGATTACTATGAACCGTTCGATTTCGACTATGACCACCTGAAATCCGCCCCCGAGATGGAAGCCTTTCCGACAGCGCAGCCGCGTTCCAGGATTTCGGGCGAGCGCATGGAAAAGATCGTCCACGGCCCCAACTGGGAGGAAATCCTGGGCGGCGAATTCGAAAAGCGTGGCAAGGACTACAATTTCGAAGGCGTGCAGAAGGAAATCTATGGCGAGTATGAAAACACCTTCATGATGTATCTGCCGCGCCTGTGCGAGCATTGCCTCAACCCGACCTGCGTGGCCTCGTGCCCGTCGGGCGCGATCTACAAGCGCGACGAGGACGGTATCGTGCTGATCGACCAGGAGGCCTGTCGCGGCTGGCGCATGTGCGTTTCGGGCTGTCCCTACAAGAAGATCTATTACAACTGGGAAAGCGGAAAATCCGAAAAATGCACCTTCTGCTATCCGCGCATCGAAAGCGGCATGCCGACGGTGTGTTCGGAAACCTGCGTCGGGCGCATCCGCTATCTGGGTGTGATGCTGTATGACGCCGACCGCATCAAGGAGGCCGCCGCCGTCGAGGACGAACAGGAGCTGTACGATGCCCAGCTGGGCGTGTTCCTGGACCCCAACGACCCCGAGGTTCAGGCCGCCGCCCTGCGCGATGGCGTGCCGCAGGACTGGATCGACAGTGCCAAGAACTCGCCGGTGTGGAAGATGGCGATGGACTGGAAGATCGCCTTCCCGCTGCATCCCGAATATCGCACGCTGCCGATGGTCTGGTATGTGCCGCCGCTCTCGCCGATCCAGAATGAGGCCGCGGCCGGCAAGATCGGTGTCGATGGCGAGGTGCCCGATGTGAAATCGCTGCGCATCCCGGTGCGCTATCTGGCCAACATGCTGACAGCCGGCGACGAGGAACCCATCGTCAGGGCGCTGGAACGGATGCTGGCCATGCGTGGCTACATGCGGGCGAAAACCATCGACGGCGTCGTGGATCTGGGCATCGCCCAGCGTGTCGGCCTGACGCCAGCGCAGATCGACGAGATGTACAGGATCATGGCGCTGGCCGATTACGAAGACCGCTTTGTCGTGCCCACCACCCATCGCGAGCTGACCGAAGACGCCTATGACCTGCGCGGTGGCTGCGGCTTTACCGATACCAACCAGTGCTCGACCGGTACCGGCGGGGGCAAGCTGTTCGGCAGCCGCAAGTTCGTGGTTCCGACCGGGGGGGCGCGCTGATGTCTGTCCAGGTGAAAACCTTCAAGGCACTGTCCGCGCTGCTCTGCTATCCCAGCGAAGAGCTGCGCGCGGCTGCGCCCGAGATCGGCGCGATACTGGAGGCCGAGGCGATCCTTTCGCCTTCGGCCCGGGCATCGCTGAAGCCGCTTCTGCAAGAGATGGCCGAGCTTGATCTTTACGATCTGCAGGAACGCTATGTGCTGTTGTTCGACCGCTCGCGCACGCTCAGCCTCAACCTGTTCGAGCATGTGCATGGCGAAAGCCGCGATCGTGGCCCGGCCATGGTGGACCTGCTGGAAACCTACCGTGCCGGCGGTTTCGATCTGGTCAGCACCGAGCTGCCCGACCATCTGCCGATCCTGCTGGAGTATCTTTCCACCCGCCCGCTGGATGATGCGCGCGAGATGCTGCTGGATGCAGGCCACATCATCGCGGCGCTGGCGGAACGCTTGCAGCGGCGCGAGAGCCCCTACGCGGCGGTGTTCGCGGCGCTGGCCGAATTTGCCGGGGTCGAGAAATCGTCCGAGCTGGTGCAGGAGCTGCTGAAGGTGGACGAGGACGACCCGCAGGACCTTGCCGCGCTCGATGCCGTCTGGGCCGAGGCCGAAATCACCTTTGGCCCCGACCCCAATGCCGGCTGCCCGGTCACGCGCGACGTGCTGGCCAGAATGGACCCCGTCATCAATCAGCCCGCCGCGGCTGCCGCCAAAGGATAAGGAGGCGACCATGAACCAGTTCTTTTTCGGAACCTACCCCTATATCGCGTTGACCGTGTTGCTGGTCGGCTCGATCGCCCGCTATGAACGCGACCCCTATACATGGAAATCCAGCTCCAGCCAGTTGCTGCGGCGCAAACAGCTGATATGGGGCTCGATCCTGTTTCATGTCGGGGTTCTTTTCGTGTTCTTCGGCCATTTCTTTGGCCTGCTGGTGCCGATCAGGGTCTATGAATTCCTTGGTATCGAGGCAGAGGCCAAGCAGCTGCTGGCGGCGGTTGCCGGGGGCGTGTTCGGCTCGATCGCGCTGATCGGCGCCTTGATGCTGGCCCATCGGCGTCTGACAGACCCGCGTATCCGCGCAACCTCGAGCTTTGCCGATACGGGGATCCTGCTGGTGCTGATCGCGCAGCTGGCGCTGGGGCTGATCTCGGTGCCGTTCTCGCTGGCCGAGCTGTCCGATGGCGGTGTGGTCAAGTTCATGGCCTGGGCCAACGGCATCTTTACCCTTGATCCCAACGCGGCCAGCTATATCAAGGATGTGGACCTGATCTTCAAGTTGCACATCGTGCTGGGATTGACCATCTTCATCCTGTTTCCGTTCACCCGCCTCGTGCACATGCTCTCGGCGCCGGTGCGTTATCTCTGGCGGCCCGGCTATCAGATCGTGCGCACCCGGCGCAAGAAGGCGTAGATACGATGGGTAAACCACTCATGCCGGACGTCATCGTCAACGGCAAGAAAATCTCGGCGGCGTATATCGCCGCCGAGGCCCAGAACCACAAGGCCCCTCCGGGCAAGCCCGGCTTCTCGTGGCGCGAGGCGGCCCGTGCCCTGGTCGTGCGCGAGCTGCTGTTTCAGGCGGCAACCGAGGCCGGGGCCATCCCGGCCCCCGAAAAGCTGGACGAAACGCGCATCGAAACCGATGAAGAGGCGCTGGTCCGCGCCTGGATGGATCAGGTGGTCGAGCCGCGCGAGGTCACCGACGAGGATGTCGAACGCTTTTACCGGAAGGCGCCCGCGCGCTATTGCTCGCCCGATCTGTTCGAGGCGTCGCATATCCTGCTGGCCGCGCGCCCCGATGACACCGAGGCCCGCGCCCGGGCACGCGGCATGGCCGAGGAAATGATCGCGTCGCTGCGCGAGGATCCCGCAGGTTTCGAAGAGCTGGCGCGCAAGAACTCGGATTGTACATCGGCCGAAAACGGTGGCCGGCTGGGGCAGCTTCGCGCCGGCGACACGGCACCCGAGTTCGAGGCCGTCCTCAGAACGCTGGAGGTCGGCGAGATAGCTCAGGAACCCCTTGAAACCCGCTTTGGCGTCCATGTCCTGCGCCTCGACCGGCTGGCCGAGGGCCGACTGCTGCCTTTCGAGACGGTGCGCGAGCAGATCCATGAAGACCTGGAAAAACTGGCCTGGTTCGATGCCGCGCGCGAACTGGTGGCCGAGCTGGTCAGGGCCGCCGATATCGAGGGAATCGACATGTTCGCACAGACCCCCGACAACTGAGCGTCATGTCCGCGTGCGGGCCCGCGCCATCTTGCGTGCGGGCATCTGCGGGCTGGCGGCTGGCGTCAAGCGGGGCCGAGGCGCATCTGCGGGCCGATGGGGATGATGCCCGAGGGGTTTATCGTCGGGTGGCTGCCGTAATAATGGGTCTTGATGTGATCCATGCGCACCGTCCCGGCAACCCCCGGCTGCCCGTAGAGATCGTTCAGATAGCGTGACAGGGCCGGATAGTCGGCAATGCGGCGCAGGTTGCACTTGAAATGACCCACATAGACGGGGTCAAAACGCACCAGCGTCGTGAACAGACGCCAGTCGGCCTCGGTGATCCGGGCCCCGGTCAGGTATGGCCGGGTTTCCAGGATCGATTCCAGCCAGTCGAGGCTGTCGAACAGCTCGGTGACGGCCTCGCCATAGGCCTGTTGCGAGGTTGCGAAACCGGCCTTGTAGACGCCGTTGTTGACGGTTCGGTAGATGCGGTCGTTCAGCGCGTCGATCCGGGTGCGCAGCGCCGCGGGCCTCAGTTCCAGCGGTGTTGCACCGATGCCGTCAAAGGCGGTGGCAAACATGCGGATGATGTCGGCGGACTCGTTGGAAACGATGGTTTCCCTTTCCCGGTCCCACAGAACCGGCACGGTGACGCGCCCGGTATAGTCGTGCTGCGCGGCCGTATAGATCTGGTGCAGGAATTCGGCCCCCATCACCGGGTCGGGGATCACCCCGTCGGCGGCGGCGAATGTCCAGCCCTGTTCCAGCATCAGCGGGTTGACGACCGACAGCGTGATCATCTCTTCCAGCCCCTTGAGGCGCCGGTAGATCAGGGTGCGATGGGCCCAGGGGCAGGCATACGAGACATACAGGTGATAACGCCCGGATTCGGCCTTGAACCCGCCCTCGCCGGTGGGTCCGGGGCTGCCGTCGGGGGTGATCCAGTTGCGAAAGCGCGCTCGGTCGCGTTTGAATCTGCCGCCGGTTTCGCGGGTGTCATACCACTTGTCCTGCCATTTTCCGTCAACGAGCAGTCCCATCATGCCCCTCCGGCAAAGCGCCCGGCGCGATAATCGTCAAAGGCCTGCAGCAGTTCCTCGCGGGTATTCATGACAAAGGGTCCTGCGCGGGAAACGGGTTCATCCAGCCGCTGCGCCGCGACCAGCAGGAAACGGGCGTCATCGCCCTCCAGCGCGACCCGGTCGCCAGGGCCGAACACGCCCAGATGACCGGCCGGCACATCGTTTACCCGGCCTTCGATGACGTGGATGAACGCGTTGTGCCCCTCGGGGACATGCTGTTCAAACCGGCCGTTCAGCCTGACATCCAGATACAGGGGTGCGGTTGCAATGCCCGCAACCGGCCCCGTCGTGCCCGCATCGGTACGCCCGGCGATGACCGCGATATCGCCGCCAGGGATGGCCTCGTGGGGGATCTGCCGCGCGTTGAACTCGTGCCAGGCGGGGGCGATCATCTTGTCCCGCGCGGGCAGGTTCACCCACAGCTGAAAGCCCTGCAACAGCCCGTCCTGCTGTTCGGGCATCTCCGAGTGCAGCACACCGCGCCCGGCCGTCATCCACTGCACGTCGCCCGGGCCGATCACGCCTTCGTTGCCCATGTGGTCGCGGTGGCGCATCCGCCCGGCCAGCATGTAGGTAACGGTTTCGAACCCGCGATGGGGGTGCTCGGGAAAACCGGCGATATAGTCGTCGGGATCACTGGAGGAAAAGAAATCGAGCAGCAGAAAGGGATCGAGCATGTCGCGTTGAGGCCCGCCGATATAGCGGATCAGGCTGACGCCCGCCCCGTCGGAGGTTTCCACGCCTTTCAGAATTTCCACGATTTCGCGTTGCAAGGCTCTGCTCCCTGTCTGGTTTGCCATCCGGGTGCGCATGATCGCATTGTCCGATGCGCTACATGAGAATAGGAGCACTGGTGACACAGTGAAAGTAGGCACAAAAAAGTAACCACATGAAGAAGATTCGCGTATCCTTGCGTGCCAGGCTGCCGGGGCAGGGGCGGGGTCAGCCTGCGACCAGCTGGCGATAGATCTGCGGCAGGGCCTGGGTGAGCTTTTCCGGATCCGGGATCACGGAAAACCCGCCGGGGCCGAACATGCGCGCAAACCATGATTTGGCGTCGCGATCCACCGTCACGCCAAACACCGCCTGGCCTGCCCGGCGGGCCTCGCGCACGGCCATCATGGTGTCTTCGATGCCGTGGCGGCCCTCATAGTGATCAAGGTCGTTGGGCTTGCCATCGGTGATGACCAGCAGCAGCTTGCGCTTGCGCGCGGCGCGGTCAAGCTCGGCCGAGGAATGGCGGATTGCGGCGCCCAGGCGGGTATAAAAGCCAGGCCGCAGGGCACCGATGCGCGATTCCACCGCCTCGCCCATCTTTTCATCGAAACGCTTGCAGTTCTGCACATAGACGCGGTGGCGCTTGAGCGAGGAAAAGGCGTTGATCGCGCAATCGTCGCCGCTGGCATCCAGCCCCCAGGCCAGCGCCGCAAGGGCCTCGCGCTCGACGTCGATGACGGCCCGCCCACCAACCGCGCTTTCGGTGGAACGCGACACGTCCAGCAGGATCATCACCGCAAGGTCACGCGCCTGCGGGCGGGACTGGCGCCAGATGCGTTCATTCCCGATGCCGGTGGTCAGCAGATCGACCTGCGCGCGGACAGCGGCGTCCATGTCCAGCTCGTCCCCGTCCAGATGTCCGGGGGTAAAGATACGCCGCGGGCGCAGCGCCTCGAACTGGCGGCGGACATGGCGGATGCGGCGCGCGCTGGCGGCATCGGCGCGGAATGACGGAATGTCGTCGCCCGCATCGGCCCGGCTGGTCAGCACGCAGACATGATCGGGCATGTAGGCGCCGGTGCGCGTATCCCATTCGGGGTATGTCACCTTGCCGGAAAGACGCTCGCGGTCCACATCCTCGGGGGCAAGGTCGAGATGCAGTTTCAGCCGCGTCGCCGGTGCCTTGGAGATCTGGCCAAGGCCGATTTCATCCTGATCGTCGGCGGCCTTTTTCGCGTTGTCCGGGTCGTCGTCATCGACGCGGCGGTTGAGGTTGAGGAATTCCGCCCAGCTGAGGATGGATTCGAACTTGTGCAGGATCAGGCTGTCACTGCGCTCGGCCTGGTCGGATTTGCGCCGCCGCGCGCGGTGGATGCCGTCGGTGGCCTCTTCGGGGGTGCCGTCGGTGTCGCGGCTCTCGACGGTGTCGGGGGCGCTGAAGGTCAGCGGCCGCAGATCCGGCCACAGGGCCACGGGGGCAAAGGGGCGGTATCGGCGCGGCGCCCTCAGGCGTGGAAGGGGGAAATCCGCAGCCGTGGAAAGAACGCAATCCTTCATTTCGGCCGCAAGCGGGGGCAATGGCGCCCTGTCGCCGAGGAAATGGCGCAGCATGGCCTCGACCGCCGCCTCATGGCGGGGCAACTGGGCGGTCTGGCGCAGGCCTAGCAGGGCCTGGCAGAGATCACGATAGAGGGGGCGCAGACCGGGGGCATTCTCAAGCGTTGCGGCAACCATGGCCTGCGCAGCAGCCAGCGACGCAAGATCCCGACGCAGCGGGTCGGGGTCATCAATCAGGCTGGCGCCTTTCTTGCCCATCCACCACGGACCTGTGCCCCCGCCGGTGGCGGGCACGCCGACATGGGCTATGCTGGCTGTCAGCCACAGATACAGCGCGGCATTGGCCTCGCGCGCGGGAAAGATCGCCAGCTGTTCGGGAAGGCGCAGGATTTCACCGTCGAAACTGGCGCGCGGAACGGTTTCCGCATCCGCCCCCAGACGGCGCAGCAGGCGCAGCCGATGCTGGCTGCGCTCGGCGCGCGCCGGGCGGATCTCGACCGAATGATCCCCGCCGAGACCGCGAAAAAAGACTGCCAGCCGTCCACCGATCTGTGTCAGATCGACCGCGGACTCGTGATGCGCTTGGGGCGCATCGAGACGGCTGGCAAATGCGTGCCACAGTTTCCCGACCGTTTCCTCGGGTTCCCATGGCTCGATTTCGACCTTGCCCACAGCCATGCCTCACCCAAAGACGGCCGTGACAAGGTCGAGGAGCCCGCGTTTTACATCTTCTTCATCGCTCAGCGGCTCGATCATCGCCGCCAGTATGGCGCGCTCGACCGCCATGCCCTGATGGATCAGCGTTGCCGCGTAAACCACAAGGCGGGTCGAGACGCCCTCTTCCAGATCCTGCCCCTTGAGGGCGCGCAGCTTGCCGGCAAGGCGCACCAGCGGGCGC
This sequence comes from Alphaproteobacteria bacterium, assembly GCA_030148665.1. Lineage (GTDB taxonomy): Bacteria > Pseudomonadota > Alphaproteobacteria > Rhodobacterales > Rhodobacteraceae > UBA5972. The sequence goes on along the minus strand of JASBSZ010000008.1, from coordinate 43,520 downwards.
ACGCGATCCTCGGACAGGCCGCTTTCCTGCGCCACGATCCGGGTTTCCATCTCGGGCGGCGGAAAGTCGAAGCTGACCGAGACAAATCGTTGCCGGGTCGAGGGTTTCAGGGTTTTCAGGATATTCTGGTATCCGGGGTTGTAGGATGCCACCAGCATGAAGCCCGGCGCGGCCTCGAGTTCCTCGCCGGTGCGGTCGATCGGCAGGATGCGCCGGTCGTCGGTCAGCGGGTGCAGGACCACGGTGACATCCTTGCGCGCCTCGACCACCTCGTCGAGGTAGCAGATCGCGCCCTCGCGCACCGCCCGCGTCAGGGGCCCGTCCACCCAGACGGTTTCGCCGCCTTTCAGCAGATAGCGCCCGATCAGGTCGGCCGCCGACAGGTCGTCATGGCAGGCCACCGTGTAAAGCGGCCGGCCCAGACGTGCCGCCATATGGGCGACGAAACGCGTCTTGCCGCATCCCGTCGGCCCCTTGAGCAGCATCGGCAGGCCGTTGGCATGCGCGGTCTCGAACACCGAAACCTCGTCGCCCTGGGGCAGGTAGAAGGGGGCATCCTGCGCCCCCTTCATCTGATATGTGCCGTCCATGACGCTCACTCCGCCGGAACCTCGGCCTTGTCGCCCGGCGCGATGACCTCACGCCGGGGCAGGGCGATGGCATAGATGAACAGGAACACGCCCAGCACCACGGCAACACCGGCGCCAAGGCGCATCCAGTAGAACAATGCCAGCTGGTCCTGTACCTCCATGTAGTTCATGCCCATGACCCGTTGCAGATGGGTTTGCACGGTGCCCGCAAATGTCAGGGCAAAGGTCATGAACACCATGCCGCCGGCCATCAGCCAGAAGCTGACCATGTTCAGCACCTGGTTATACGGGTCGCGCCCGCGCAGGATCGGCATGGCATAGGTAAAGACGGCGAGGTTCAGCGAGACATAGGCGCCGAAAAAGGCCAGATGCCCGTGTGCGGCGGTGATCTGCGTGCCGTGGGTATAGTAGTTGACCCAGGACAGCGTGTGCAGAAAGCCCCACACACCCGCGCCGAAAAAGGCCAGCGTCGCGCAGCCCAGCGACCACAGAAGCGCCGCCTTGTTGGGGTGATCGCGCCGCCCTTTCCAGACCATGACAAAGGCGAATGCCATCATGGCAAAGAAGGGGATGACCTCGAGCGCCGAAAAGACCGAGCCAAGCCACTGCCAGTAGCCGGGCGTGCCGATCCAGTAATAGTGGTGGCCGGTGCCCAGGATGCCCGAAAACAGCGCCGCCGCGACGATGACATACAGCCATTTCTCGACGATCTCGCGGTCCACGCCGGTCAGTCTCAGCATCAGATAGGCCAGGATGGATGCCATGATCAGCTCCCACACGCCTTCGACCCACAGGTGGACGACATACCACCAGTACTGCTTGTCGAGGCTCAGGTTGCCGGGGTTGTAGAAACTGAACAGGAACAACAGCGCCAGCCCCCACAGGCCCAGCAGCAGGATGTTGGTGATTGCCGTCTTTTTGCCTGCAAGCACCGTCATGGTGACATTGAACAGGAAAATCAGCGCCGCCACCACGATGCCGACCTTGACCCATATGGGCTGTTCAAGGAACTCGCGCCCCTCCTTGCCCAGCAGCCAGTTGCCGTGGAACAGGTCGAACGTGTAGGTGACCACGACGCCCGCCGTGCCGATCACCAGAATGGCCAGCTGGATATAGGCCAGCTTGGGCGAATAGATTTCGCGCTCGGCCTCTTCGGGGATCAGGAAATAGGCGGCCCCGAAAAAGCCGGTGATCAGCCAGACGATCAGGCTGTTGGTGTGCAGCATGCGCACGATGTTGAATGGCAGGAGGGTCGAAAGGGTATTCGGTTCGACATAGATCCAGCCGGCAAGCAGCCCCATCAGGACCTGCACCGCAAACAGCGCAAGCGCCACGACGATATAGGCCAATGCAATTTTCTGGGTTTGATATTTCATGGCTCTTTCTCCTCAGCCCGCATTGTTCGGGGGCCAGCCCTGGGTATCGATGGTGCCCGTCCACAGCAGGAAATCGGCAAGATCGCGGATCTGCCTGTCGGTAAGGTTGAACTGGGGCATCTGCCGGCGGCCCGCGGTGCCCGAGGGCTGCGCCTCCATCCAGCCCTTCAGCGTCTCATATGCTGCCTCGGGGTCGTTCTGGACGTCCCAGCGTTTCATCACATTGCCCAGCTCGGGGGCGAAATAGGCGCCCTCGCCCAGGATGGTATGGCAGTCGATGCACCCGTTGGCCTCCCAGACCCGCTTGCCGGCGACAACGCTGGCGGTCAGGCCCTTGGCATCGGTGGATGTGTTCACGATGTAGCTATGGCTGTTCCAGGACAGCCCCAGAAAGATCACGATGAAGAACAAGGACCCGCCGTAGAAGATGTTGCGAGCCTTGCTTTTGGTCAAAACTTCGCGCATTGCGCTCTCCTTTGCGCTGCGTTGATGATGCGCTAGACTGCGCCGATCGGGGCGGGGTCCGCCTTAACGAAAGTCAAGCGTTCGTGATCATGCGTGTGATTTTTCGTGACCTGGCGTGATAGATGCGCGCCATCTCGTCGCAGCGCGGCGGTTTGCGGCTCATGTCGCCCGCTGTCGGGCGGTGGCCGATGGCGCGGCGGGTCGCTATTTCCGAGCCGCCATCGCGGCCTCGAGCTTGCGCTTGCGCCGCTTGAGGATCGTGCAGGTCTCGTCGTCGTGATAGATGACCTGGCAGCGCAGGCACAGGACGCATTCATTGGGATTGATCCGGCCCAGGGCGTCGATTGCACCGACCGTGCATCTTGTTTCGCACAGGCGACATTCGCGGCCGCATTGCGTGCGCCGTTCAAGCCAGTCAAAGATCTTCAGCTTTGCCGGGATGGCCAGCCCCGCGCCCAGCGGACACAGATAGCGGCAATAGAATCGCTCGATGAAAAGCCCCGCGGTCAGGATGGCGACAACGAACAGCACGAACGGCCAGGCACGGATCATGCGCAGTGAAATGGCCGTCTTGAAGGGCTCGACCTCGGCCAGCACCAGCGCATCCTTCATGGAATAGAAGGACAGCGCGATGATGGCGACAAACAGCGTGTACTTGATGACCCACAGCCGTTCATGCAGCGCGTGCGGCACGGCAATCTGCGGTACCTTCAGGCGTTGGGCAAGGGCATTGGTCAGCTCCTGCAACGCGCCGAACGGGCACAGCCAGCCGCAGTAGACGCCGCGCCCCCAGAACAGCAGACCCAGTGCGACAAAGGACCACAGGACAAAGATGACCGGCTCGATCAGGAAGGTTTCCCATCTGAAGCCGCTCAGCAGGGAATGGAGGAAGGCGGCCACCTGTACAACCGAAAGCTGCCCGTTCACCCCCCATCCCAGCCACAGGAAGGTGACCAGCAGAAAGGCCAGCCGCCCGCGGCGCCACAGTTTCGGGCGGCGCACGAAACTGCCCTGAAAGAACAGGATCAGGGTCAATGCCGACAGCATAGCGACCACGCCGACAACCGTCTGGCGCTTGTCCTTCCAGGTTTCCTGCCACAGCGGAAGGGGCTCGGGCGGCGGCGGCACCACGTATTCCTGGGGCAGGGCATAGTCCACGGCCAGAACCATGGTCGCACTCTTGTTGTCGCGTGCCGGGCGGCTGATCGTCAGTTCCAGGCGAAACGGTTTCAGCACGTCAATCCCGTCGGCCGGTATGACAAAGATGCTGCGCTCCTTGAAGGCGGGGGCGTCGTCAAGCGCCAGCTCGTCAATGCGCCTGTAGCCGGCCGCGGTGATCGGGAACCGCCGGTCTCCCTGAACCAGGGCAAGGCGGTCAAAGATCCCGCTGCGTCGCCATTTCAGCCCACGGTGGGAATAGACCCCCCGCGACGCCACGAACAACGCCGTCTCGCCGGGGCCGAGGGCGGCGACGACACGGGAAAAATCCTGCTGGCCCAACAGGCTGCGCCCGATCGAGGGTGGGTCGATCAGGCCGAAATACAGATCGATGAACGGCCCGTCGCCGGCAGGAACCGGCACCTGTGCGTCGCGCAGGGCACGGCTGGCCTGGCTCATCGTGACCTCGCCATGGGCCAGCGCCCCTTCGGCCACCAGCGCCTGCCACGAGCGGGGGCTGAAATGCACCCGGTCGATCCCGCCGCCGGAAATCAGGCCGCGCCCTATGGCCAGGCTGCGTGCGGTGCGCAGGATCGAATCGCGGATCACCCCCGATGATACCGTGGCTCTGGATATGATGTCGGGCGGGCCGGGACTGCGCGATTTCTCGGCTCCCGCGGCCCCTTTGCGCGGGGCGCGCAGGTCGATGCCGCGAAACGATTCGACAAACCGCGCAATGTCGCGTTCGGAAATGCCCAGGGTCAGGATCGGCTCGCTATGCCGCATCAGGCGGGCGCCTGCTATCCGCCCCGTGGAATCGACGGCGACCAGCACGTCCAGCGGTTTGCCCGAATAGCCCACCGAGCGCGATATTTCCCAGGTAGAGGCAATATAGCCGGCCAGCGAGCCGTCGGCACGGCGCACCACCCAGCCGGGCACGGCCAGGTCCTGGCGTTCGATGCGCAGCGGGGCGTCGATGCCCAGCAGGGCGCGGGCGATATCGCGGTCAGGCGCCGAGGGGGCGGGAGGGTGATCCGCCGAGGGCCAGCCGTCGCGCGCCGAGGCGATGCCGGGCAGCCCGAGCGCCAGCAGCACGGAAAAGAGAACGGATCGGACAAGGATCGCAAACATGTGCCACAACATGCCGCAGGCCCGCCGCCGGGACCTTAACCGAGGTCAAGGCAGATCCTCACGGAATCGTGCACGACCGTGATGCCTCACCAGCCGAACGGAGATACCGTGATGACATCTACCTCAGCCATTAGAAAGCCAGCGCTCCTGGCCACGGCGGCGATCGCGTTCGCGCTCGTCACCTCGGGCGCGCCGGCAAAGGAAAAACCCAAGGAACACGCAAACACCCCGTCTGCGGCATACGAGCCCAGCATGAACACGCTCAGCCAGATCAAGGTCGAGATCCCGGGCCGCAAGCCCGATGATCCGGTCATGACGGCCGACGAATATCAGCAGGCCAACGAGATCTATTTCGAGCGTTGCGCCGGTTGCCACGGCGTGCTGCGCAAGGGGGCGACGGGCAAGCCCCTGACCACCGACATTACCCGTGAGAACGGGTATGAATATCTGCGTGACTTCATCACCTATGGCTCGCCCGCGGGCATGCCCAACTGGGGCACCTCGGGCCAGCTGAGCGAAAAGCAGGTCGACATGATGGCCCGCTACCTGCTGCTCGACCCGGCCCCGCCGCCGGAATTCGGCATGGCCGAGATGAAAAAGACCTGGAAGGTCATCGTGCCGCCCGAGAAACGGCCGACGAAAAAGATGAACGACATCGACATCGACAACCTGTTCTCGGTGACGTTGCGCGATACCGGCCAGATCGCCCTGATCGACGGCAAGTCCTATCAGATCAAGACGGTCATCAAGACGGGCTATGCGGTGCATATCAGCCGCATATCGGCATCGGGCCGCTATCTGTACGTGATCGGTCGTGACGCCAAGGTCACGATGGTGGACCTGTGGATGAACCCGCCGGCACCCGTTGCCGAGGTCAAGATCGGCACCGAGGCGCGTTCGGTCGAAACCTCGAAATTCAAGGGGTGGGAAGACAAGTACGCCATCGCCGGTGCCTACTGGCCGCCGCAATACGTGATCATGGACGGCAACACGCTGGAACCGCTCAAGGTCGAAAGCACCCGCGGCATGATCTACGACACGCAGGAATACCACCCCGAACCGCGCGTCGCCTCGATCGTGGCATCCCACTTCAAGCCGGAATTCGTGGTCAACGTCAAGGAAACCGGCAAGGTCCTGATGGTGGACTATTCCGACATCAAGAACCTGAAAACCACCGAAATCGAGGCCGAACGCTTCCTGCACGATGGCGGGTTTGACCGCACCGGGCGCTATTTCCTGGTGGCTGCCAACGCGCGCAACAAGGTTGCCGTGATCGACACCAAGGAAGACAAGCTGGTCAAGGTCATCGAAACCGGCGGCGTGAAACCCCACCCGGGCCGCGGAGCCAACATCATCCACCCGAAATACGGCCCCGTCTGGGTGACCTCGCATCTGGGGGATGAAACGGTCTCGCTGATCGGCACCGACCCGGTCAACCACCCGCAATATGCCTGGAAGGTCGTCGAGACGCTCGAAGGGCTGGGCGGTGGCTCGCTGTTCGTGAAATCGCATCCCGGCTCGAACCACCTCTATGTGGATGCGCCGCTGAACCCGGATGCCGAAATTTCCGGCTCGGTCGCGGTGTTCAACATCGACCAGCTGGATCAGGAGAACCCGCAGCCGACGGTTCTGCCGATCGCCGAATGGGCCGGCATCCCCGAGGGTCAGCCCCGCGTCGTTCAGGGCGAATTCAACCAGGCCGGCAACGAGATCTGGTTCTCGGTCTGGAACAAGAAGGCCCTGACCTCGGCCATCGTGGTTGTTGACGACAAGACGCTGAAGCTCAAGCACGTCATCAAGGACAAGCGCCTTGTGACACCGACGGGCAAGTTCAACGTCTACAACACCCGCAAGGACATCTACTGACAAAACCGGGGCCGGCTGTCCGGCCGGCCCCTTTCCCCCCTCACATCGCAGCAGGAAAGGCGCGGCCATGACGACCCAAGGAAAGGTTTACCTGATCGGGGCTGGTCCGGGCGATGCCGAGCTGCTGACACTCAAGGCGCTGCGCCTGCTGAACCAGGCCGATGCCGTGGTTCATGACCGTCTGGTTTCACCCGAAATCCTGGCGCTGGCCCCTGAAGGGGCGCGCATGATCCCGGTCGGCAAGGCGCCGCGCAATCATCCGGTCCCGCAGGACCGCATCAACGAAATTCTTGCAGATCTGGCGCTCAATGGCCTGACGGTCGTCCGCCTCAAGGGGGGCGATCCGCTGATCTTTGGCCGCGGCGCGGAAGAGGCCGCCCATCTGCGCGCCCTTGGCATCGCTGTCGAATATGTGCCAGGCATCACCGCCGCCCAGGGGGCGGCTGCCGCGACCGGCGTTCCTCTGACCCATCGCGGGCTGGCCAGCGGCGTGCAATACATCACCGGCCACCGCCAGGCCGACCGCCCGCTGGACATGGACTGGCACAAGCTGGCCGATCCCGACACCACGCTGATCGTCTATATGGGCGTTGCCAATATCGGCGAAATCGCGCTGCGCCTGATGGCCGCCGGCATGCCCGCCAGCCTGCCGGTCATGGCAATCGCCAACGCAACGACCCCGCGCGAAACCCGCCTGCTGGCCAGCCTTGGCGACATTGCCCCGAAGATCCGCCGAACACCCCCCGACGGGCCGGTCCTGTTCGTGATCGGCAATGTGGTTTCGCTGTATGAACAACGCGACATCCGGCAATTGATGCAGGAGGCGCCCGCCGACATGGTTGCGGCGGTGGCCCATGCGTAGGGTTGCCCTTGTCCTGGCGGCATTTTCTGCCGCCACGCCTGCCTTTGGGGGCGAACTGCCTGCCACGCGCCAGGACGCGCTGGAAAACCTCGTGCGGCAGGATTGCGGATCCTGCCACGGCATGACGCTGAAGGGAGGGCTGGGCCCCGACATCCGCGCCGAAACACTGGCCGGTCGCGCGCCGGAAGCGCTGAAATCCATCATCCTTGACGGCATTCCCGGCAGCGCCATGCCGCCCTGGCGCCCGCTGCTGAGCGAATCCGACGTGGACTGGATCGTGCAATATCTGCTGAAAGGAAAAAGACCATGAAGCGCCTTGCAGCCCTGCTGGCCACCCTTTTCCTGCTGACGGCCCCGACCGCTGCGGATGAACTGCGCGGCACCGGCGACATGGGCGTGATCATCGAGCGCGCGACCGGATCGATCCTGATCATCGACCAGAGCGAACACGCCATTCTGGGCCGCGTCACCGGGCTGGGCGACCTGTCGCATGCCTCGGTCGTCTATTCGCCCGATGAACGCTATGCCTATGTGTTCGGCCGCGATGGCGGGCTGACCAAGGTCGATATCCTGACGCGCAGGATCGTCAAGCGCGTGATGCAGGCGGGCAATTCCATCGGCGGCGCGATTTCCGACGATGGCAGGCTGGTCGCGGTGTCCAACTATGTCCCCGGCGGCGTGCATGTCTTTGACGCCGAAACACTGGAACGCGTCGCCAATATTCCGACGGATTCGAAAACCATCGGCCTGGTTGACGCCCCCGGCAGGCGCTTTGTCTTTACCCTGTGGGACAAGGGCGAAACCTGGATTGCCGATTTTTCAAAGGGGAACAAGCCGCAGATCACGCGCATCCCCGGCATCGGCGAAAACCCCTATGACGGGCTGATCACGCCCGACGGGCGCACCTATATCGCCGGGCTTTTCAGCCAGGACCATCTGACCGCGCTCGACCTGTGGCAGAAGGATCCCAGGCCGCGCCCCTTTCTGATGGGATACGGCAAGGGCGAGAAAAAGCTGCCGGTCTACAAGATGCCCCATCTCGAGGGCTGGGCGCTGGCCGGCAACCAGTTCGTCCTGCCCGCGGTTGGCGCGCATGAGGTGCTGTGGGTCGATGCCCGCAGCCTGAAACAGACCGGCGTGACCAAGACCCACGGCCAGCCGGTATTCGCCATGGCGCGGCCCGACGGGCGCCAGATCTGGGTGAATTTCGCGCATCCCCTGAATGACACCGTGCAGGTGATCGACACGCTGACGAAAAAGGTGATCCACCAGTTCACCCCCGGCCCGGCGGTGCTGCACATGGAATTCACCGCCCGCGGCAACGAGGTGTGGATCTCGGTGCGCGACCGCAACAAGGTGGTGATCTACGACACCCACAGCTTTGCCAAGATTGCCGAGCTTCCGGCGCAATCGCCCTCGGGCATCTTCTTTACCGTGCGCGCGCACAAGACGGGGCTTTGACGATGATCCAGCTTGGCGACCCCATCGACCGCAGCCTGCTGAACGACTGGCAGCGCGACCTGCCTCTGGTGCCACGCCCCTTTGCAGCCATCGCGCGCAGGCTGGGCATCGACGAGGAAGAGGTCATCGCCCGCCTCGACAGGCTGCGCGCTCAGGGCAGTATCACGCGCGTTGGCGCGACTTGCGCGCCCAACACGGTTTCGGCCTCGACGCTGGCCGCAATATCGGTGCCCGACGAACGGGTCGAGGATGTTGCCGATATCATCAACCGCCAGCCCGGTATCAACCATTCCTATCTGCGCGAGGACGACTGGAACCTGTGGTTCGTGGCCACCGGCCCCGATCGCGTCCATGTGAATGCCGCGCTTGCGCGAATCGAACGCGAAACCGGGCTGCGCGTGCTGGATCTGCCGCTTCTCAGGCCGTTCAACATCGACCTGGGTTTCAACCTGTCCGGCACGCCCATGCCGCACCGATCGGTCAGGCGCGCGGACATGTCTGCCATGCAACCCGGTGATCGCGATATATTGCAGACCTTGTGCTCCGGTCTGCCGCTGGTGCCGCGCCCCTTCGCCCTGATAGGGGCGCGGCTGAAACATGCCGAAGAGGCGATCATTTCGCGCATTCAGGCACTGATGCAGGCGGCCATCATTACCCGCCTGGGCGTCATCGTGCGCCACCGCGCGCTGGGTTGGCGGGCCAATGCGATGGTGGTCTGGGATCTGCCGTCCGAAGCCGTCACCAGCGTCGGCCCGGCCCTTGCCGCACTGCCCGGCGTGACGCTGTGCTATGAACGCCGCCCCGTGCCCGACATCTGGCCCTGGCGGCTGTATTCGATGATCCACGCGCGTTCACGCGAGGCGGCGCTCGATATTCTTGCACAGGCCCGCGCCCTGCCCGGGTTGCGCGGGGTGCCCTGCAAACCGCTGTTTTCGGTCCGCTGTTTTCGCCAGACGGGTGCACTGATCAAGCCACCGGTCAGGCCGGTGCTGACGCAAGGGGTTTCGCCATGACCCGCGCTCTTGACGATATCGACCGCAAGATCCTGAACGCCCTGCAAGAGGGTTTCCCCCTGTCGCCCCGCCCGTTCCGGCAGGCGGCGCGCGCACTGGGTATTCAGGAGGACGAGCTGATCGCCCGTATCAAGCGCCTTCGGGAAAGCGGCATCATTACCCGCTTTGGCCCCTTCTATGACACCGAGGCCATGGGCGGCGCCTTCTGCCTGTGCGCGATGGCGGTGCCCGAGGCAGAATTCGACCGCGTTCTGACACAGGTCAATGCACATGCGGAGGTCGCCCATAATTATGAGCGCGACCACCGGCTGAACATGTGGTTCGTGCTGGCAACCGACAGCAGGGAACGCATTGCCGAGGTGGCCGACCAGATCGAGGCGCTCACGGGGCTGAAGGTGCTGCGCTTTCCCAAGGAACGCGAATTCTTCATCGGCTTCAGGGTGGCGGCATGATCATCGACCGGACAGACAGGCAAATCATCGAGGCGACCCAGGCCGGCCTGCCGCTGGTGCCCGCGCCCTATGCCGAGGTCGCCCGCCAGCTGGGCCTGAACGAGGCCGAGGTCATTACCCGCATGCAGGCCATGCAGAACAGCGGCATCATCCGCCGCATCGCGCTGGCGCCCAATCATTACGCGCTGGGCATCAGGGCCAACGGCATGTCGGTCTGGGATGTCGCCGACGATCGGGCCGAAGAGATGGGCGTTCGCATCGGCGCGCTGCCCTATGTCTCGCATTGTTATCAGCGCCCGCGCGCGCTGCCGGACTGGCCCTACAACCTGTTTGCCATGCTGCACGGCAAGACCCGCGCCGAGGTCGAGGAAAAGCGCACCGAGGTCGCCGCCCTGCTGGGCGATGCCTGCCGCGGCCACGACATTCTTTATTCGAAACGGATCCTGAAAAAGACCGGGCTGAGGCTCGGCAAGCCAGGGGGCTGATGCCATGTTCCGCCTGACCCATTACATGAACCAGCTGGTCAACCCGACACCGCTGCGCGCGCCGCGCGGGCCGCAAAAGCCGGTGGTGATCTGGAACCTCACCCGGCGCTGCAACCTGCGCTGCCGCCATTGCTATACGGTTTCGGCCGATGTGAACTTTCCGGGTGAATTGACCCACGACGACGCGATGGAGGTGGTCGAGGATCTGGGCCGCTTTCGCATCCCCGCGCTGATCCTGTCGGGCGGCGAGCCGCTGGACCGCCCCGACCTGTTCGAGATCGCCGCGCGCGCCCGCCAGCTGGTGCCGGTGCTGGCGCTTTCCACCAATGGCACGCAGATCAATGACGAAAATGCCGACCGGATCAGGGAAATCGGTTTCGATTATGTGGGCATCTCGATCGACGGCATTGGCGAAACGAATGACTGGTTCCGCGGCGTGGACGGCGCATTCGACACCGCCCTCGCCGGGGTGCGCGCCTGCCGCAAGCGGGGCATCAAGGTCGGCCTGCGCTTTACCCTGACCGAGGCCAACCAGCACCAGCTGGGCGACCTGCTGCAGCTGTGCGATGACGAGGGGGTCGAGAAATTCTATCTGTCGCATCTGGTCTATGCCGGACGCGGCGACAAGAACCGCGGCGAGGACGCAACCCGCAAGCGCACCCGCAAGGCGCTGGACGAGCTGATCGAACGTGCCTGGCTGGCAGTGGCCGAAGACATGCCGCTGGATATCGTCACCGGCAACAATGACGCCGACGCGGTCTATTTCCTGCGCTGGGCCGAACGCCATTTCGCGCCAGAAAAGATCGACCATCTGCGCCAGCACCTGCGCGCCTGGGGGGGCAATGCCTCGGGGCTGGGGGTTGCCAATATCGACACGCAAGGCAAGGTGCACCCGGATACCTACTGGTCCGACTACACCATCGGGGATGTGCGCGAAAAACCGTTTTCCCGGCTCTGGACCGGCCCCGACCCGATCCTTGCCCAGCTCAGGTTGCGCCCGCGTCCCCTCAAGGGGCGTTGCGGGGCTTGCGCCTACAAGGAAATCTGCGGCGGCAACACCCGCATCCGCGCGCTGCAACTGACCGGCGACCCCTGGGCCGAGGATCCCGCCTGCTATCTGGACAATGCCGAGATCGGGCTGGAGGACGCCGAGCGCCTGGAACTGCGCCCCTTCCGCGGCAAGAGCCACGACCCCGCCCACCAGTTTCAGTGATCAAGGGGGGCAGGATGCACGGCAATCGCTTGAAGAGGCGAATCTGGACGCAAGCGAGGCATGCGGCCGCCCGGGGTGGGCGGGCGCATGCCGGGCCGCAAGCGCCCCGGCGGTTGGCAATCGGGGCGCGTTGCAGCGCCGGACAGCGACGAGAGAGTTTCACGCGATTGCCCTGGGGCGGGATGTCGGCCACCCTGCTTTCTTCTTTGTTCAAATACGCCCGGCAAGGCCGGAAATGGCGCCTTGCCAAGGCGCCATGCCTGCGGCGCGCGTATTTTCGCAAAGAAGAAATGCTGGGCGTGCTTGCCGTCATCGCCGCGCTGGTGCAGCCCGTTCAGGCCGGCCCGGCCGAGGATTACGCGCAATACTGCGCCGCCTGCCACGGGGCCAACCGTCTGGGTGGGCAGGGGCCGGCCCTGATCCCGCAATCGCTGGGCCGGATGCGCGGGCCGCATGTGGCCCAGGTCATAGCCCGCGGGCGGGCGGCCACGCAGATGCCTGCCTTTGGCAAGGTTCTGGACAAGGCGCGCATCACGGCGCTTGCGGACTATCTGCGTCAGCCGCTGAAGCGCATCCCCCCCTGGGGCGCGGCCGAGATCATGGCCAGCCGCAAGATGAACCCCGCCTATATTCCCGCCGACAAGCCGGTTTTCACGGCCGACCCCATGAACATCACCCTGGTGGTGGAAAAGGGCGATCATCATGTCAGCGTGCTGGATGGTGACAGTTTCAGGGTTCTCGACCGTTTTGCCACCCCGTTTGCCGTTCACGGCGGCATCAAATACACCCCGGACGGGCGCTATGCCTTTGTGGTGTCGCGCGATGGCTGGGTGCAGAAATACGATATCTGGTCGCTGCACGAGGTCGGGCGCATCCGTGCGGGCCTCAACAGCCGCAATATCGCGATCAGCCATGATGGCAAGCATCTGGCCATTGCCAATTACCTGCCGACAACGCTGACGATCCTGTCCACCAGCGATCTGTCGGTGGAAAAGGTGTTTCAGGTGGTCGGGCGCGACGGCCGGCCCTCGCGGGTTTCGGCCGTCTATCAGGCACCGCAGCGAAAAAGTTTCATCCTTGCGCTCAAGGACACGCCCGAGATCTGGGAAATCGCCACCGACCCCAATGCCGGCAAGGTGCATGAGGGGTTTGTTCATTCCTATGAAAAGGGCATGGAAGAGGCGCTGCCCTCGTCAGAGGGGCTGTTTGCACGCCGCCGGATCGAGATTTCCGAGCCTCTGGACGATTTCTTTTTCACCCCCGATTACCGCTTTCTGGTAGGGGCTGCGCGTGATCGCAAGCGGGGCGTGGTCGTCAACCTGAATGTTGGGCGCGAGATTGCCACCCTGCCGCTGGCCGGCATGCCGCATCTGGGCTCGGGCATCAGCTGGGTGTGGAAAGGGCGGCGGGTGATGGCAACGCCGCATCTGAAGGAAGGCAAGATTTCGGTCATCGACATCACCGACTGGAAGGTCGTCGCCACGATCAGGACAGACGGCCCCGGCTTTTTCCTGCGCAGCCATGAAAACACGCCCTATATCTGGGCCGACGTGTTCTTTGGCCCGAACAGGGACGAAATGCATGTCATCGACAAGCAAAGCCTGAAGATCGTCAAGACCCTGCGCCCCATCCCCGGCGTCACGCTGGCGCATGTGGAATTCACCCGCGACGGAAAATACGCGATGGTTTCGGTATGGGAAAACAAGGGTGCTCTGCTGATCTATGACGCCAGAACGCTGAAGCTGGTCAAGCGCCTGCCGATGAAGAAACCTTCGGGGAAATACAATGTCTGGAACAAGATCACCTTCTCGGAAGGCACCAGCCACTGAGGCGGACACGGGCGATGGCGCAAGATGGCCCGTGTGGAAGCTGTCGTTGCTGCTGTATTCCTTTGCGGCGGCGGCGGTCGCGATCAACCTGTTCATGCTGGCGCTGGCGGGCAGCTGGCTGGGCCTGCCGACATTGTCGCCCTGGTGGGCGCTGGGGCTGTCGGTGCCGCTGGGCATTCCGGCGGGCTGGGCCGCAGGGCGCTGGGTGCGTCGCCTGATGGACGAGGCCGACGGGGTCTGAGATGGGACATATGGCACCCATGTCGAGCCGCCCCCGATGCAGTTTGTCGCAGGGTGACGGCGGGAAAACTTGATCGGCGTCAATGTTGTTGCTGTGGCCATGCAATAGGTCCGGGCTGAAACCGAACCAGCCTGGGGGCAAGACCGCCATGCGCCACCGCAAGCCTCGTGACCGACAGCCCGGTACCTTGCCGGGTCTTGCGCTGGCATTGCTGGCGCTGGTCTTGGTGTCGCTGTGGCCGATCAGCGATCTTGCAGGCAATACCGGGCAGAAACAGGACATGGTGGCCAGCGTGGTTGTCGGCGATGGTTCGGCCCCGGCCGATGTCATCGCACCGGCACCGGACAATTGCCAGGCCGATGCCAGCTGCCTGCAGGCGCTTGACGGGGTGTCGCGGGCCAGGGTTGCGGTTTCGCATGATCCCGATTCGCACCTTCTTCCAGATCTGAGCATCGCCGACGTCTGGTCGGCGGATGCGCGCGAGCCCGTTCCGATCGGCTGAACCGGTCGGCTTTTCTGCCGGCACGATCACCCACACGCCACGGACGAAAACGCAATCAAGGACGATTCCGATGAAACACGCGATGATTTCGCGGGTACTGGGCGCTGCTGCGCTGGGCGTACTCGCAACCACCACCGTTCCCGCCCTCGCAACGGCCGGCGAAACACAGGATCAGGCCGCCGCTGCAACCCGCCTTCTGATGCCAAGTCTGGACAGCGCCAGGGGTATGGAGCTGTTCGTGCAAAAGGGTTGTGCGACCTGCCATTCGGTCAATGGCGTCGGCGGCGAGGATGCCGCCGCGCTGGATGCCCATGACATGGACAGGTTCATGAATCCCTTCGATCTGGCGGCGCGGATGTGGAGCATGGCCACGATCATGATCCCGGCCCAGCAGGACGAGCTGGGCGCGCAGATCGAATTTACCGGCGACGAGCTGGGCGATATCATCGCGTTCCTGCACGATGACGCCCAGCAGCATCAGTTCACCGGAGATTATGTCAGAAAGGTGAGGCAACGCATGCAGCCGGGCAAACCCGACGGGCAGGGCGAAGAGCCGGCCAAAGGCGGGCAGGCTACAGGCGCAAATGGTCGCCTTGACGGGTAGGGCGCGCGGTTCCGCCGCCGAAAACGGCCCACTCGGGACGAGCCTTCGGCCCGGGTGGGACGGGACGCCGCCGGAACCTGCGCCCGGCGGCCCTGCGAAATGCCCCCTTGTATGCCCCCGGAACGGCCTGGGGGCGATCCGGCCAGGCCGATAACGCAGGATCAGTTCTGTCCGGCCCGGCGCAGGATACGGTCGAGCAGCTTTCCGCGCCGGGAATCGACCGGGGCCTTTTCCACCTTGCGGTAATGTGCGACCGGATCGTACAGCTTGACGCCCAGGCCCAGATGGCGCGCGGTCAGCAGACCCATCGCCGACAGCAGGCCATATGCGGCAATTTCCTCGTCATGGCGGGCGGTTGCCAGGTTCGTCCGGGCCTCGAACAGCACCTTTTCGGCGTCCAGCACGTCAAGCGCGGTGCGGGTGCCGAGACTGGCCTCGTCGCGGATTCCCTTCAGCGCCACCTGCGCCGATTCCACCTCCTTGCGGCGGGCAACGATGGTGGCGCGCGCGATCGCCAGGCGCGACCAGCTGCTGCTGACACCCTGGGTCACCAACTGGCCGGCGCGTTGCAGATCAAATCGCGCCTTTTGTGCCAGCGCCTGTGCCTTGCGCAGGGCCGAGGTCAATCCGCCGCCCTGATAGATCGGCATCGAGCCGGTGATCGAGACGGTCGCCGTGTCTCCGGTCGGCGCATTGGCGTTGATTCCGAGGCTGCCCTGCAACCCGAGACGCGGTTTCATCGCGGCGCGGGCGCGGGCAACGTTCAGATCGGCGATCTCGACCAGAATCCGCGCGCGCCGGATCATGGGGTGGTTTTTCAGCGCCAGCGCGCGCGCGGCCGCCTGGGTTTTCGGCAGGCGGGGCAGGGGCGGGGGCGGGGCCAGCCGGCCCGGGTATTTCCCGACCGCCACGTGATAGGCCTCGCGCGAGATTTCCAGCGTGCCCTGGCGCAGGGCGACGATGCTCTGGGCCAGGGCCTTGCGCGCCTCGACCTGGCTGACATCGGTGCGCCGCACCTCGCCCACCTCGAAACGGTCGCGGATCGCCTTGACCTGCCGGGTGGCGACCTCGAAACTGGTGCGGGCAAGGTCCAGCAGCTTTTCGTCGCGGCGCATGTCCATGTAGGCGGTGAGGGCGCCCAGCATCACCTGTTGTTCGGTATCGACCAGATTGACGCGCCCGAGCCTGACCCCGGCCCTGGCCGAACGGATCGCCAGATCGGTCATGCCCCCGTCCCACAATGTCAGGCTGGCGGCCAGGTTGAGCGTCGCGAACCGGGTGTCGCGATTGAAGGCAAAGGAATGGTTGACCCCGGCCGAGGCCTGAGCGTTCAGCGTCGGGCGACGTGCCGCCAGAGCCCTGGCCACGTCCTCGTCCGAGCCCCGCAGCGTCGCCCGCTGTGCCTTGAGTTCGGGGCTGGTGCGATAGGCCG
This sequence comes from Alphaproteobacteria bacterium, assembly GCA_030148665.1. Classification (GTDB taxonomy): domain Bacteria; phylum Pseudomonadota; class Alphaproteobacteria; order Rhodobacterales; family Rhodobacteraceae; genus UBA5972. The sequence continues at coordinate 26,840 of JASBSZ010000008.1, read as the reverse complement.
AAATCAGGGCATCGGTCAGGGTCTCGGCGACGAGGGGGGCAGGCGCCAGGGAAACCGAGGCCGCGATGAGCGGGGCCACGAGGGCGGGCATCAGGGAAACCGGCGCCAACCCGGCCAGTCTGGTGTTTCGTAAATGTCTGGGCATCATTGTGTTCTCGGTCTGGATGCCGGGGCAGCCGGCGATTGATGTCGATGGCATGGGACCTTGCGATTGTCTGCGGCGGTTGCGCTATGCGCGGTAGGCGGCCATGAACATGTCGATGCCGCTGGTGACGATATGGCAAATCTCGTCGTCATCCGGTGGGTCCGAGGCATGCGCGAACAGGCGCGCCCGCATGATGCCGGCAACGCACAGTTCGAACAGCTGGAAAGCGGCCAGATCGATATCGGGGATCGACAGCACGCCGCGTTCGACCGCCGCGGACAGATAGTCGGCCAGGATGGCGTGCCCTCTCAGCGGGCCCTTTTCAAAGAAACGTCTGCCGAGTTCGGGCATGCGCGCGGCCACCGCGATCACGGTGCGCTGGGCGCGGATGACGGGTTCCGAGCACAGGCGATGGGCCAGCGTGCAGCCGAACGAGATCAGGGTTTCGCGCACCGCTTGGGCGCTGGTATCCGCGTGCCCGTTCAGCCGGTCATAGAGATCGGCAAACAGCTTGCGCCGCTCGTCATCGACGAGGGCCTCGAACAGCTCTTCCTTGTTGGAGAAATAGACATAGACCGTACCCTTGGACACGCCGGCCGCGCGGGTGATATCGTTCATCGAGGCGGCATCAAAGCCCATCTCGCGAAACACCCGCCGCGCCCCGTCAAGGATCTGGTTGCGCTTGCGCGGGTTCTGCCCGGCCTGGCATTTCGAACCTTGAATTTTATCACCGTCCCGCCCGCCGGAGGACGGGGCAGGGCGGGACGGGCCGGGAGAAACGGATTGATCCTTGGATGACATTCGTGCTCCACGAGTTCAAACCGAACGGTTCGGTTCTGTCTTGATTATTGCCCAACGAATCGGCTAATGCAACAGAAAACGTACCGAACCGTTCGGTTCAATATATCGGGAAAACGAAACATGGCGCGCAATGCATCGGCACGACAAAAAGGCGCAACGAGCAAGGATAGCGGGGACGTGACCCCCATCAACGAGGCAGCCACGCCCCCCTTGCCGCAGGCGGACACAGCGGCCACGCAGCCGTCAGAGCCCCCCGCGAAAAGGCGGCGGGGCAGGTTCGTCCTGTTGCTGTTTCTCATGGCCGCGCTGTCGGCCGGTGGATATTTCGGGCGCGAATACTGGCTGGTCGGCCGGTTCATGGTGACGACCGATGATGCATATCTTGCGGCGGATTCCACCTATGTCTCGCCCAAGGTGCCCGGCTATGTCGCGCGCGTGCCGGTGGCCGAGAACCAGATGGTGAAAAAGGGCGATCCGCTGGTCGTGATCGACGACGGGGATTATCGCATCGCACTGGAAAGTGCCCAGGCGAAAATCGACAGCCAGAAGATGACGCTGGCGCGCATGGATGCCCAGATCACCGCCGCCCGCGCCCAGATCGCGCAGGCCGAGGCCGGATTGCAATCGGCCCAGGCCACGGCCGACAACGCGGCCCGCGAACGCAAGCGGGCGGACGAGCTGTTTTCCAGCGGCACCATCACCAGCGCCCGGCGCGACCAGGCCGTCACCGCCGACCGTCGGGCGCGCGCCGCCGTGGCCTCGGCCAGGGCGCAGCTGGCTGCCGCCAGGGCCAATGTCTCGGTGCTCAAGGCCCAGCGGGCCGAGGCTGCCAGCCGCATGAGGGGGCTGGAACTGGCCCGCAAGAAGGCCGCGCGTGACCTTGGATTTACCACCCTGCGCGCGCCGTTTGACGGGCAGGTTGCCAATCTTTCGGCCCATCCCGGCGATCTGGTGGGTGTGGGGCAAAAGCTGGCCATGGTGGTGCCGGTCGGCAAGCTCTATATCACCGCGAATTTCAAGGAAACGCAGATGGAGCGCGTCGTGCCCGGCGAAAAGGTCTCGATCAGCGTCGATGCCTTGCCCGATATCGCCTTTACCGGCCGCGTCGCATCCATCGCGCCGGGGACGGGGTCTCTGTTTTCGCTTTTGCCGTCCGACAACGCCACCGGCAATTTCACCAAGATCGTCCAGCGCGTTCCCGTACGCATTGATCTGACCGGCCCGGCCGGGGCGCTGTCGCGCCTGCGCGCGGGCCTCAGCGTGGTGGTCCGGGTGGACAGCCGCACCGCCCCGGCGGCCGGTGGCTCGCCTGCCCCGACCCCCCGAAAGCCCGAGGTCAGCCCGCGCCTCAGCATGGGCAACTGACATGTCGTCGATCACGACCGAGCCGGCGGATGTCGCCATATCTGCCCCCATCCCCCCGCACGCGGCGGAACCGCCGATCACCCCGGCGCGCATCATCGCCTTTGGGGTGATGGTGTTCGGCATGTTCATGGCCATCCTCGACATCCAGATCGTCTCGGCATCGCTCACCGAGATCCAGGCCGGTCTCAGCGCCTCGAACAGCGAGATCGCCTGGGTGCAGACCGCCTATCTGATTGCCGAGGTGATCATGATCCCGCTGTCGGGCTATCTGGCGCGGATGCTGTCCACGCGCGTCGTGTTTACCGTCTCGGCGGCCGGTTTCACCATCTCCAGCGCCCTGGCGGCGACCGCCACCAATATCGACCAGATGATCATCTATCGCGCGGCCCAGGGTTTCATTGGCGGCGGCATGATCCCCAGCGTCTTTGCCGCGGCGTTCACCATCTTTCCGCCCTCGAAAAGGGCGATCGTGTCGCCCGTCATCGGGCTGATCGCAACCCTTGCCCCGACCATCGGCCCGACCGTGGGCGGATATCTGAGCGATGCCTTTTCCTGGCACTGGCTGTTTCTGGTCAACGTGCCGATCGGGATTCCCGTCACCATCTTTGCCTGGCTGCTGATCGATTTCGACAAGCCCAACCTCGCCCTTTTTCACAAGTTCGACTGGTGGGGCCTGCTGGGCATGGCGCTGTTTCTGGGCTCATTGGAATATGTGCTGGAAGAAGGCCCGTCCAATGACTGGCTGCAGGACGAAACCGTGCGCAATTTTGCTATTGTCATGGCCGTTGGCGCGGTCCTGTTCTTCTGGCGGGCCTTCACCAGCGACGAGCCGATCGTCGATCTCAAGGCGTTCACGGATGTCAATTTCGCGGTCGGCTCGCTGTTTTCCTTTACCCTTGGGGTCGGGTTGTACGGGCTGACCTATCTCTACCCGCTGTATCTGGGGCGGATCCGGGGATACGATTCGCTGATGATCGGCGAAACGCTGGCTGTCAGCGGGGCGGTCATGTTCCTGTCGGCGCCGCTGTCGGGGATGCTGTCGCGGGTGCTCGACCTCAGGGTGATGCTGATGGGCGGGTTCGTCATCTTTGCCGCGGGCACATGGCGGATGACCTATCTGACCGCCGACTGGGATTTCAACGAGCTGCTGGTGCCGCAGGTGCTGCGGGGCGTGGCGCTCATGCTGTGCATGGTGCCCATCAACAACCTGTCGCTGGGGACATTGCCGCGCGCGCGCATCAAGAATGCGTCGGGCCTGTACAACCTGACGCGCAACCTCGGCGGGGCCTTCGGGCTGGCGATCATCAACACCATGCTGACCAAGCGCGCCGATTTCCATTATGCGCGCCTGTCAGAGACGGTGAGCTATGCCAATGCCCAGGCCGTCGGGCTGGTTGACAAGCTGTCGCGCAGCTATTCCAGCCACGGGCTGGACGGGCAGACCGCGGCCCTTGCCCAGCTGAAACGCATGGTGCTGCGTCAGGCCGGGGTGATGACCTATATCGACGTCTTTACCATGCTGACGCTGCTGTTCCTGACGCTGGCCGCCGGTGCCATGCTGATGCGCAAGCCCCCGCCCGAGGCCAGCGGGGTCACCGCGCATTGAGCCACGCCACCTGCCCCGGCGCGGCGCGTGGGGCGCGCGGTGTCGGGCGAAACGTTGCCGCCGTCATTCGGCGCCGCTTTCCACCGGCAGCCCGCCCAGGCGCCATTCCGGCAGGCCGTCGCTGAGGCGTCGCGCCCTGAGCCCGTGATCGCGCAGCCTGGCCACGGCCTCGAACGACAGCACGCAATAGGGGCCCCGGCAATAGGCGACGACCTCTTTCTCGGGGTTCAGCTCGGACAGTCTTTCTTCCAGTTCGGACAGCGGGATGTTGACCGCGCCGGGCAGATGTTCGGCCTCGAACTCGTCGCGGGGGCGCACGTCCAGCACCGTGACCAGCCCCTGGCGCGAGCGGGCGATCAGCTCGTCGGGCGAGACCGGCTCCATCGCGTCGCGGGCCTGAAAGTAATCGCGCAGAACCTTGTCCACCTCGGCGAGGTTGCGCTCACCCACTTCGAACAGGGCGGCGAGCAGCCTCTGCACGCTGTCATCGGACAGGCGGTAAAGGATGAATTTCCCCTGCCTGCGGGATTCGACCAGCCCTGCCTGTTTCAGATGTTGAAGATGTTGCGAGGTGTTGGCCGTGGTCAGGCCCAGCTTTGCGGCCAGCGCCTCGACCCCGCGTTCGCCCTGGGCCAGGTGTTCCAGGATGTCCAGCCGATGCGCGTTTCCCAGCGCGCGGCCGATCGCGGCGAATGCTTCGTACAGCTTCAGCTTGGGGCTGATTGACATCGGGGGGTCCCTTCATTATATCATTCAAGCGATTATTGGAATGTAATGTGGAATCACCTGTTCCACAAGGGGTATCGAACATGACCGAGCTGCTTTTGACAAATGAAGGTGCCGTTCGCCTGGCGGTTTTTCTGGGAATCCTGATTGCCATGGCGGCGCTTGAACTGGCGGTGCCGCGCCGGCGTATCGAAATCCCGCGGCTGATCCGCTGGACCAACAATCTGGGGGTCGTCGTCATCAATACCATTGTCGTACGTCTGACATTCCCGGTGGTGGCCGTCGGCCTGGCGCTGATGGCCCAGCGCAATGGCTGGGGTCTGTTCAATATCGTCCAGCTTCCGGGCTGGGTTGCGATCCTGGCCTCGGTCGTGATCCTCGATTTCGTCATCTATCTCCAGCATGTGGTGTTCCATTTCGTGCCCGCGCTATGGCGGCTGCACCGGATGCACCATGCCGATCAGGCCATCGACGTGACCACGGGGTTGCGGTTTCATCCGCTGGAAATCGTGCTGTCGATGGGGATCAAGCTGGCCGCGGTGCTGGCGCTGGGCCCGCCGGCTGTCGCCGTGCTGATATTCGAGGTGATCCTGAACGGAACCGCCATGTTCAACCACTCGAACATCCGCCTGCCCGCATGGCTGGATCGCTTCCTGCGCCTGTTTCTGGTCACGCCCGACATGCACCGCGTCCACCATTCCGTTGACCGGCGCGAGACCGACAGCAATTTCGGGTTCAACCTCACATGGTGGGATCGGCTGCTGGGCACATATATCGCCCAGCCCGCCAGGGGCCATGACGACATGGAAATCGGGATCGAGCAGTTTCGCAGCCTTCGCGACCAGTGGCTGGACCGAATGCTGATCCAGCCGGCCCTGGGTCCGGCAAGCGGGCCCGACCCGCGTGATCGGACGCAACAGGACGGAAGGAACGACAATGCGCAGGAATGAGTTCATGGGGCGCCTGGCCCTGCTGGTATTGCTGGGTGTCGGGGTGCTGGTTGTCGGGCTGAACCGCGACCGGCTGGATCCGGCGGCGCTGGACGCCTGGCTGTCGGGATTTGGCGCTCTTGCCCCGGCGGTCTATGTCGTCGCCTATGCGCTGGGCACCGTCGTCTTTGCCCCCGGCGCGCTGTTTGCCCTGGCGGGCGGGGCTATGTTCGGCCCCGTCGCGGGGACGCTGTTCAACCTGACGGGTGCGACCATCGGGGCCGCGCTGGCCTTTCTGATCGCCCGTTTTCTGGCCGGCGACTGGGTTGCGCGCAAGGCTGGCAGCAGGCTGGGCCGCCTCGTGCGTGGGGTCGAGGCCGAGGGCTGGCGCTTTGTCGCCTTTGTGCGTCTTGTCCCGGTCTTTCCCTTCAACCTGTCGAACTATGCCTTCGGGCTCACGCGGATTCCCTTTGTGTCCTATGTGGTGACATCCTTTTTCACCATGGCCCCCGGCGCGCTGGCCTATACCTGGCTGGGATATGCCGGGCGCGAGGCCCTGGGTGGCGATGCCTCGGCCATCCGCTACGGGGTGTTGGCGCTGGCCCTGCTGGCGACCATCGCCTTTGTGCCGCGCCTGATCCGCCGTCTGCGGGGCGGGCCGGTTTCCTGGGCAGCGATCGACGATCTGCACGCCCGGCTGGGCGCGGCGGATGCGCCGTTTGTGCTGGATGTGCGCGGCACTGACGAGTTTTCCGGCCCACACGGCCACATACCCGGCGCCGTCAACATTCCCCTGGACGAGCTGGACGACCGCCTCGATGAACTGACCGAGGCCATGCAGGGGGCGATCATTGCCGTCTGTCGCACCGATCGACGCTCGGCCTTGGCGGCACGCCTGCTGGCCGAATCCGGTGCGCGCGACGTTCGCGTGCTGCGCGGCGGCATGGTGGCCTGGAACGAGGCTGGCCTTGCCACCGGCGGGGATACACGGGCTGCCTGATCCCGCCTGTCGCGCAAGTGACCGGAATACCGATGTGTTTTTCATCTGCATGATCTTGCGGCGACCGCCATCGAGGCCGCGTTTCGGGCAAATTCCGCAGGGTCGTCAAGAAACCCCTTGACCTTCCATAGACTGGAAGCCGCATGACTGCCCCGACACTGAAACCGGGGCGGCACCAGATCCGCCCTTGCAGGAGGATCGGGATGAACTGGATTGCGGAAAACTGGGTTGTGCTGGCCTTGCTCGGGGGCATGGGCGGCATGCACCTGTTCGGTCACCGGCATGGCAAGGGCCACCGGAGCGGGGCCAGGGTCGGGCGCGGCGGATGCTGCGGGGGCGGCAAGGACGCTGCCGACGACGCGTCGCCCGAACGCGCAGCGCCTGCGCCGGACATGGAACCAGAGAAATCCGCATGAATTAGCCCGGACGCCCGAGACGACGCCCGAAGGAAAAGGAGCATCGGATGTTTTCCCTGACCCTTGGAAACGCTGTCCACAAGCCCGCCAGAACGGCACTGACGATCTTGGCAATTGCCGCGATTCTGGCCGAGATTCTGGTTCTCGAAGGCTTTCTGACGGGTTCGTATACCCAGCTGCGCCAGGCCGTGTTGCAGCGTGGCGGCGATGTCATCGTGTCCCAGAAGGGGGTCACGAATTTCCTTGCCGCACGCTCGATCCTGCCCCAGCGCACGCGGCGTGACGTGGAATCCCGCCCCGGCGTTGCCAGCGCGCATCCGCTGACCTCGATTTCAGCGATCTACGAGGCCGACGGACGTCTGACGCCGATCATCGTTCTGGTCTATGACGACAAGGGTGGGCCGAGCCGCCTGATCGCCGGGCGCGCGCCCCGCAAATCGCGCGAGATCGTCATCGACCGGTCGCTGGCCGAGCGCTATGGGCTGAGTGTCGGTGACACGCTGACATTGTCGGCCTATGACTTTACCGTTTCGGGTATTGCCGACGGGGCCGCCGCGCTGTTCACGCCCTTTGCCTTTCTCACCTATGACGGGCTGATCGATTTCTATTTCGAATCCGATGTTGCCGCCGACATCGCGGCCTTTCCGCTGCTCAGTTTTCTGATGGTCGATGTGAAAAAGGGTTTTTCCCCCGTGGCCGTGGCCGCCGACATATCGGCCAACGTCCCCGAGGCCTCGGCCATCCTGCCTGCGCAGCTGGCTGCCAATGACGAAAATCTGGGGCGCGAACTGCTGGGTCCGATCATGAACCTGTTGCTGGGGTTGAGCTATGGCATCGGGGCGCTAGCCATCGGGCTGTTTTCCTATGCCGCCGTGCGTACCCGCCGCAAGAGCCTGGGCGTGCTGCGTGCATTGGGGTTCGACACGCGCCACCTCGTGATCGGGGTGATGACCGAGGCGCTGGGAACCGTGGTGCTGGCCATTCCGCTGGGCATCGCGATCGGGGCCGGGCTGGGGTCGCTGATCGAATCGCTCGCCCCGGTCTACATGTTGCAGACGCTGGATCCCACGGCCCTGTGGCGCACCGCGCTGATCGCGCTGGTGCTGGCGGTTCTGGGCGCACTGGCACCGCTGGGCAGCCTGATGCGGCTGGATCCGGCAACGGCATTCAGGGGGTGAAACGATGTTGAACTGGACTTACAGGGAACTTCTGGCCGCGCCGCAGCAGCTGCTTGCCAGTGTCGCGGCGGTGGCGGGGGCCTTTGCGCTGGTGCTGTTCTTTGCCGGGGTCTTTACCGGAGAATCGCGCCAGATCGTGGCCCTGATCGACAAGACCGACGCCGATGTCTGGGTCATGCAGAAAGGGGTCGGCAACATGCACATGACGACCTCGTTCCTAAGCGACTGGAAGATCGACGCGGTGGCCGCGGTCGATGGCGTCGCCAAGGTCACGCCGATTCTCTATCTCAACTCGGTCATCCAGGCCGGCGGGCGCAGCTGGTTTTCCTATGTCGTGGGAATCGAGCAGGGCGACGGCCGTGCGGGACCGTGGAAATCGGCGGCCGGCGCGCGCCTGCCGGGGCCGGGTCAGGCGATCGTGCCCGACATCTTTGCCTCGGATGCGGGGCTGAAGATCGGCGACAAGGTGCGCATCGCCGGACGCGACTTTACGGTTGCGGGGTTTTCGGCCGATACCTTTTCGATGGCCAACTCGGTCAGTTTCGTGACCCTGTCCGATCTGGCTGATACCATGTCGTCGGTCGGTGCGGTCAGCTATCTGCTGGTCGATGCCCGGCCAGGGGTCGATCCGGCGGTGCTGGCAGAACGTATCCGAACCCAGGTGGAAAAGGTCAACGCCCTGACACGGCAGGATTTTTCACGTCGTGATTTTTCGATTGCGGTGCAGATGGGGCTGGAAATCATCTGGATGATGACCATCATCGGCGGGGCGCTGGCGGTGCTGCTGACCGGGTTCATCATCTATTCGCACATCTCCGACCGTGAACGGGAACTGGCGGTGATCAAGGCACTTGGCGTGCGCGACCGGGTGATCTGGGCGGCAATCCTCGTTCAGGCGCTGGTCATCGGGCTGCTGGCCTACGGGCTGGCGGTGGGGCTGATCTATCTGGCCATCCCCCTGACCGAGGCCCTCGTGCCCAAGGTCAGCCTGGGCATGAGCGGCGATTCACTCATCCGAACGGGCGGGCTGGCGGTAGTGGTGTCGCTGATCGCTGCCGCAATTCCGGTGCGCCGGGTGCTTGCCGTCGATCCCGTAACCGCCTTTCAGCAATGAGGACAGGAAAAATGTCATCAACGATCCTGCATGCGGAAAACCTGACCAAGACCTATGGCGAAGGCCGCACCCTGGTACGCGCGGTCGATGGGGTGTCACTGGATGTGGCATCCGGGGAAATGGTCACCATCACCGGGCCGTCGGGCTCGGGCAAGACGACGCTGGTGTCGATCCTGGGCGCGCTGCTGCGGCCCGACAGCGGCAGCGTGATCATCGACGGGGTCGATATCTCGACCCTGTCCGATGCGCGCGTTTCCAGGCTGCGTGCCCGCACCATCGGTTTCGTGTTCCAGGCGTTCAACCTGCTCGAAGCCCTCAGCGTGCGCGACAACGTGCTGTTTCCCGCCCATCTGGCGCCCGGCGGCGTGCGGGCCGCGCAGGAGCGGGCCGATGAACTGCTGGCCCGGCTGGGCCTGTCCAAGCGGCGCAACGCGCTGCCCGGCACCCTGTCGGGCGGCGAAAAGCAGCGCGTCGCCATCGCGCGTGCCCTGATCAACCAGCCGCGGCTGATCATCGCCGACGAGCCCACCGGCAACCTCGACAGCAAGTCCGGGCAGGACGTGCTGATGGTGCTGCATGACATCGCCCGGGACGAGGGGCGCGCAGTGCTGATCGTCACCCATGACCGCCGGGTCGAGGATGTGGCCGACCGTATCCTGTGGCTTGAGGACGGGCATCTGCGCGACCGCAAGCAGGACGACCACGAATGGGTGCGCGATCCGGTCTGCAACATGGCCATCGACGCCTGGATCTCGACCCTGTTCACCGAACATCAGGGGCAACGCTATCATTTCTGCTCGGTGCGTTGCCGCGAGCGTTTCACCGCCACCCCCGAGCGCTATCTCGCCCGGTTCGAAACCCCCGTGAAGCTGTCCGAAAGGAGTCCGTCATGAAAAGGTTTGCCATTGCGGTACTGACCGCCGCTCTTGCCATGCCCGGCATCTGGTCCGGTTTTTCCGCAGCCCCCGCGCAGGCGCAGACAGCATCCCGGGCGGCCGGGCGCGGCCTGGAAATCGCCCGCGAGGCCGAGCGGCGCGATTCCGGCTGGCGCGACGCCCAGGTGCGGATGACCATGATCCTGCAGGATCGCCGCGGCAACACGCGCAAGCGCAGCCTGCGCATGATGATGCTCGAGGTTCCCGGCGACAAGGGCGGCGACATGTCCATCGCCATCTTCGACAGCCCGGCCGACATGAAGGGCACGCTGTTGCTGACCCATGCCAGGGTCGGCGCCGATGACGACCAGTGGCTGTACCTGCCGGCGCTGAAAAGGGTCAAGAGGATTTCCTCGTCCAACAAGACGGGGGCCTTTTTCGGCAGCGAATTCACCTACGAGGACATCGCCGCCCCCGAGATCGGCAAGTTCACCTATGAATATCTGGGCAGCAAACCCTGCGGCAGCCGGAGCTGCCTGATTGTCGCCCGCAAGCCCGCCTATCGCAATTCGGGCTACAGCAGGCTGATCACCTGGTTCGACAGCAAGACCTATCGTGTGGAAAAGATCGAATATCTCGACCGGCGGGGCAAGATGGTCAAGGTGCTGAACCTTGCCGATTACAAGCTGTACAAGGGCCGTTTCTGGCGCGCGCGCACGCTGACCATGAAGAATCTCAAGACGGGTCGCACGACGGTGCTGAAATACGGTGACTGGCGTTTCGGCACGGGGCTGAGCGCGGCCACCTTCAGCAAGGGCAATCTGAGGAATATCAGATGAGGACGACGAAAAGGGCGCTCTGGCTTGCCGTCGGTCTGGCCGCGATTGCCGGCGCGCCGGCCCTGGCCCAGAGCTGGGAGTTCACCGGCGCGCTGGGCGCGGGCCTGCGCGGCTATACCGAGGCACCATTGCCCGGTGGCGACAATCGCCGCCTGTTTCCCTCGGTCACCTTCGATGGGCGGATCACCGGCGATCTGGGCGATTCCGACCGGGTTGTCCTGTCGCTGTTCAGCCGGTGGGACAACAGAGGCGAGGGGCGCAGCCACACCGACCTGCGCGAGGCCTACTGGCTGCACCAGGGCGACGGCTGGAGCCTGACCGCCGGTATCGACAAGGTTTTCTGGGGCGTCACGGAATCGCGCCATCTGGTCGATATCGTCAATCAGGACGACATGCAGGAAGGTATCGACGGCACCGCCAAGCTGGGCCAGCCGATGCTGGGCCTCAGCCTCTACGGTGATTTCGGCACGTTTTCGCTCTACGCGCTGCCGGGTTTCCGCCCCCGTGTCTATCCGCGCGCCGGCACCCGCCTGGGCCCGCCATTGCCGGTGGGTCCGGCGGCATATACCGGGCCCGGCGGCCGGGGACATGTCGACTTCGCGCTGCGCTGGTCAAACAGCATCGGCGACTGGGACATCGGCCTGTCCTGGTTCGAAGGCACCAGCCGCGCGCCCGTCCTGATGCCCACGGGCCCCAGCCTGACGCCGATCTACGATCACATTTCGCAGATCGGGCTGGACCTGCAATATACGGCAGGCGACTGGCTGTGGAAGGTCGAGGCCATCAACCGGGCCGGGCAGGGCCCGCGCTTCAACGCCGTGACTGCGGGTTTCGAATGGACATTGCCCGGAGGGCTGCCTTCGGGCGCCGATCTGGGCCTGCTGGCGGAATACAGCCGCGACGGGCGCGATCCGGTGCTGGCCCCGGTCACCATTTTCGACAACGATCTGTTCCTGGGTGCCCGGCTGACCCTGAATGACCTTGCCAGCACGAATCTGCTGGCCGGCGTGCTGCTGGACGCCCGCAGCGGGGCTAGGGTGATGTCGATCAAGGGCACGCGCCGCATCGGCGAATCCTGGCAGGTCACGCTGGAGGGGCGTTTCTTCAACACGCCCGCCCCTTCCGATCCGGTGGCCGCCCTTGCCAACAGCGATTATCTGAGCCTGGCCGTGGCGCGATCGTTCTGAGGCTGCCCCGGCGCCCCTGTCCGGCGGCCGGCGCCATTCGTCGGGGCCGCGTCAGCGCTGCGGGGCAATGCCGCCGATCTTTCGGGTGACCTCGCTGGCGGCCTTGCGCACGCGGGGGCCGGTTGCCAGGATCACCTCGGGGGAAAAGCGTACCGCCGGACCCGAGACCGATATCCCGGCGATGGTCTCGCCATAGGCGTTGTGGATCGGGGCGGCAACGCAGCGCATGCCGTGATAGCGCTCCTCGTCGTCCAGCGCCCAGCCACGGGCACGGCTGCGTTCCAGATCCTCGAACAGCGCGCTGGCCGAGGTGATCGTGTTCGGGGTGAATTCGGGCAGGCCGGTCTTTTGCAGTATCTTTTCCACCTGCTTGCGGCTCATCTCGGAAAGCAGGGCCTTGCCGATGCCCGAGGCATGCATCTCCGAGCGCGTCCCGGGGCGAAAGAAGGCGCGGATCGGATTGTGGGTCTCTACCTGGCTGACAAAGACGACATGACAGCCATCCATGATTCCCAGATTGGCGGTTTCGCCGGTTTCACGCATCAACCCGCGCATGGCCTTGCGGGCCGCCTCGATCAGGTTGGTGCGCATCAGATACGAGCTGCCGACCCGGAAAGCGCCCACACCGACCGCCCATTCCTGGGTGGAATCGTCGAATTCGGCAAAGCCGTGGTTCTGCAGGGTGGCCAGTACCCGATGGGCCGTCGAGGGCGGCATGCCCACCTGCAGCGCCAGTTCGCTGAGGGTGGCGCCCCGGCTGCGGGCCAGGGCGCGCAGGATCAGCAGACCACGGTCCAGGGCCTGTACCGTCGAGGCGGCATTATCGGCCTTGCCCGAGCGTGGCCGCCCGCGCTTGCGCTTCCTTTCCGGTATTTCCGACAGGGTGATTTCTCCGTCCGGGGCAAGGGTACAGGTTGTTTTTACCAGAATGAAAAAAATTTTCAAAGAAAACATATTATAATTTTGAAAAATGAAAACATGCGTGATTACAATTAGTTGGTAAATTTATTTCAAAAATGAAAATATTTTTCAGAAAAATTGCCGATCCGGGTGAATCACGTCAAGATATGCGAAAGCATGATTAGCAGAGGATTCGCCATGTCCGGCCAGAACCCGGTTTTCATTCCGGGCCCGACAAATATCCCCGACCCGATCCGCCATGCCATGGCGGTGCAGACGATGGATCACCGCGCGCCGGATTTCGCCACAACCCTGCGGCCGGTGCTGGCGGATCTCAAGCGCCTGTTCAGGACGGAAACGGCCGAGATCATCACCTTTCCGTCCAGCGGCACCGGCGGCTGGGAGGCGGCCGTGACCAATACGCTCAGCCCCGGCGACAAGGTGCTGGTGGCCCGCTACGGCATGTTCAGCCACCGCTGGATCGACCTTTGCCAGCGGCATTTCCTGGATGTCGAGGTGATCGAATGCGAATGGGGCACCGGCGCGCCCGCGGATCTGTTTGCCGAACGTCTGGCAGCGGACACCGATCATCAGATCAAGGCGGTGCTGGTCACCCATAACGAAACCGCAACCGGTGTCCTGTCCGATATCGCTGCCGTGCGCGCGGCCCTGGATGGCTGCGACCACCCGGCGATGCTGTATGTCGATTGCGTCAGCTCGCTGGCCTCGATGGATTTCCGCATGGATGAATGGGGCGTCGATCTGGCGATTTCGGGCTCGCAAAAGGGGCTGATGCTGGCCGCCGGCATGGCCATTGTTGCCGTCAGCCAGAAGGCCATGAAGGCCACCGAAACCGCAACCAGCCCGCGCTGCTATTTCGATTTTCGCGACATGCTGCGGGCCAATGCCGCCGCCGGTTACCCCTATACGCCGCCTTTGCAGCTGATATTCGGCCTGCGCAAAAGCCTGGAAATGTTGTTTGACGAGGGGCTGGACAATGTCTTTGGCCGCCACCACCGCCTTGCCGAGGGCGTGCGCCGTGCGGTTGCCGCCTGGGGGCTGGAACTGGTGGCGAAATCGCCCGAGCTGTATTCGGATTCCGTCACCGCCATCTATGTGCCCGAGGGCTTCAATGCCGACGCGCTGGTGAACCACGCCTATGATGCCTATGGCGTTTCCTTTGGTGTTGGGCTGGGTGAGATGGCCGGCCGCGCCTTTCGCATCGGCCATCTGGGCGCGCTGACCGATGTCATGGTTCTGTCGGGGCTGGCGACCATCGAGATGGCCATGAAGGATCTCGACTATCCGATCACGCTGGGCAGCGGGGTTGCCGCCGCGCAGGAACATTTCCGCGCAACCGCCCGCGCCGCCATGTCGAACGCCGCCTGAGGAGGGATGCCCTTGATGCAGATACCCACCTATGAAGATGTCGTTGCCGCCCACGAGCGCATCCGCCCCCATGTGCATGAAACCCCGGTTCTGACCTCGACCTGGTTCAATGGTCTGACGGGGGCCGAGCTGTTTTTCAAATGCGAGAATTTTCAAAAGGCCGGCGTGTTCAAGGCGCGCGGGGCCAGCAATGCCGTCTTCTCACTCACGGAAGACCAGGCAGCCCGTGGTGTCGCAACCCACAGTTCCGGCAACCACGGGCTGTCGCTGTCCTATGCGGCCGGCCGGCGCGGCATCCCGTGCCATGTGGTCATGCCCCGCACCGCGCCCGAGGCCAAGAAACAGGCCGTACGCGGCTATGGCGGCACGATCACCGAATGCGAGCCCTCGACCAGCAGCCGTGAAGAGGTGTTCGCGCAGGTCGTGGCCGAAACCGGTGCCGAATTCGTGCATCCCTATAACGACCCGCGAGTCATCGCGGGGCAGGGGACATGCTCGCGCGAGTTGCTGTCGCAGGTGGACGGGCTCGATGCGGTCATCGCCCCCATCGGCGGCGGCGGCATGGTGTCGGGCACCTGCCTGACGCTGTCCAATATCGCACCGGATGTGGAAATCCTTGCCGCCGAGCCGAAACAGGCCGACGACGCTTATCGCAGTTTCAAGGCCGGCCACATCATCGCCGATGACGCGCCCGAGACGGTGGCCGATGGCCTGAAGGTGCCGCTCAAGGAACTGACCTGGCATTTCGTCAGCAACCACGTCACTGACATCCTGCTGGCCGAAGAGGACGAGATCATCGACGCCATGTATCTGATCTGGCAGCGCATGAAGATCGTGGTCGAGCCATCCAGCGCGGTGACGCTGGCCACCATCCTGAAAAACAGGGACCGGTTTGCAGGCAAGCGCGTGGGCGTGATCCTGACCGGCGGCAATGTCGATCTGAAAAAACTGCCCTGGATGTGATCCGGGCAAGGAGGAATGACCATGAAGGACATGAATTTCGAGGAATACGAGGTCGGCTACAACATTCCCGCCAAGCCGGGGATGAGCTTTGACGAAATCCAGACCCCCTGCCTGATCATCGACATGGATCAGCTGGAAAGGAACCTCGACAAGATGCAGGCCGACGCCGATGCGATGGGGATGCGTCTGCGCATACATGGCAAGATGCACAAATCGGCCGACGTCGCCAGAATGCAGATCGAACGCGGTGCCTGCGGCATCTGTTGCCAGAAGGTAAGCGAGGCCGAGGCCTTTGCCCGCAATGGCATCAAGGACATTCTGGTCTCGAACCAGGTGCGCGATCCCGCCAAGATCGACCGCCTTGCGCGCCTGCCGAAACTGGGCGTGCGCACGCTGGTCTGTGTGGATGATCCCGAAAACGTGGCCGATCTTTCTGCCGCTGCCGAAAGGCACGGGACCGAGATCGAATGTCTGGTCGAAATCGACTGCGGCGCCGGGCGTTGCGGGGTGACGACATCTCAGGATGTGGTCAATATTGCCAAGCTGATCGATGCGGCTCCGGGGCTGAAATTTTCCGGCATTCAGGCCTATCAGGGCGCGATGCAGCATCTTGATCGCTATGAGGACCGCAAGGAAAAGATCGATATCGCGGTTGCCATGGTCAAGGACGCCTTTCAGGCGCTGAAATCGCAGGGGCTGGAATGCGACATCATTGGTGGCGGTGGCACCGGCAGCTATTATTTCGAGGGCGCCTCGGGCGTTTATAACGAGCTGCAATGCGGCTCTTACGCCTTCATGGATGCCGATTACGGCCGTATCCTGGATGAAAACGGTGTGCCGATCAGCCAAAGCCAGTTTGCCAGCTCGCTGTTCCTGCTGACCTCGGTGATGAGCCATGCAAAACCCGACAAGGCGGTGGTCGATGCGGGTCTGAAGGCCCAGTCGGTCGATAGCGGCCTGCCCAAGGTTCATGGCATCGAAGGCGTGGAATACATCAAGTGTTCCGACGAACACGGCGTGATCGCCGACCCCGAGGGCAAGCTGCAGATCAACCAGAAGATCAGGCTGATCCCCGGCCATTGCGACCCCACCTGCAATGTCCATGACTGGTATGTGCTGGTGCGCGGCGACAAGGTCGAGGACGTGATCCCGGTGACGGCAAGGGGGCTGGCCTGGTGATGCTGATCGTATCCGAGGAAACCTGCCAGAAGGTCGTGACCCGCAAGGCGGCCTATGATGCGGTCGAGGCCGTGTTCGGCGCCATGGCGCGCGGGGATGCGTGGAACTTTCCGGTGGTGCGCGAGGCCATCGGGCATGCGGATGCCCTGTATGGTTTCAAGTCGGGTTTTGATAGGGCCGGGCTGACGCTGGGCGTCAAGGCCGGGGGCTACTGGCCCCACAATATGGACAGGGGGCTGACCAACCACCAGTCAACCGTGTTCCTGTTCGATCCCGACACCGGGCAGTTGGCGGCGCTGGTCGGCGGCAACTACCTGACGGCGGTGCGCACGGCGGCGTCAAGCGCGATCTCGATCAACCATCTTGCGCGAAAGGATGCGCGTGTTCTGGGCATGGTCGGGGCCGGCCATCAGGCGCAGTTCCAGCTGCGCGCCGCCGCCGAGCAACGTGATTTCGAGCGCGTCATCGCCTGGAACTATCATCCTGACATGCTGCCGTCTCTGGGCAAGGTCGCGGCCGAGCTGGGCCTGCCCTTTGAGGCAGTCGAACGCGAACAGCTGGGCGCCGAGGCCGATGTCATCGTGTCGATCACCTCGGCCCATGACGCGCTGTTGATGAAGGGCTGGATCAAGCCGGGCACGCATATCGCCTGTATGGGCACCGACACCAAGGGCAAGCAAGAGCTCGATCCCGAACTGGTGGCTGCGGCGACGGTGTTCACCGACGAAATCGCCCAGTCGATCACCATCGGCGAAACCCAGCATGCGGTTGCTGCGGGCCTTTTGGCCGAGGACGACATCACGCCCATCGGCATGGTCATCAATGGCGATCATCCGGGCCGCACATCGGATGACGAGATCACCCTTTTCGACGGCACCGGCGTGGGCCTGCAGGATCTGGCCGTTGCCTCGGTCGCGGCGCGGCTGGCGCAGGAACAGGGCGAGGCCGCCGAGGTTGCGCTCTGACGGCGCCGCGCGGGACGAAAGGACAGGTAACAGGGAACGGGAAGGAAACCAGAGCAGGACCAAAGGCCGCCTTCGGGGTGGCACAGCCATTGTCATTGAACAGGGAGGACATTTCATGACAACCAGGACCAACAGACGCAATTTCCTGCTGAAGGGGGCCGGTGCGGCCGCCGCAGCAGGTACCCTTGCGGCACCTTCGCTGGCCACCGCGGCCGGCAATACCATCACCTGGAAGCTCCAGACATCATGGCCCGGCGGCATCGGGCTGAAGATCTTCAAGGACTGGTGCAATTCCATTGAAGAGCGCACCTCGGGACAGCTGAAGTTCATTCCCTTCGGCGCCAAGGATGTCGTCGGCGATTTCCAGCTGTTCGACGCGGTGAAAAACGGCGTGCTGGACGCCATGAACCCGTTCACGCTGTACTGGGCCGGCCGGATTCCGGCGGCCGTGTTCCTGAGTTCGTATCCGATGGGTCTGCGTAGCCCCGGTGAATGGGACACCTTCTATTATGGCCTCGGCGGGCTGGAAATGGCGCGCAAGCTGTTTGCCGATCAGGGCATGTATTATGTCGGCCCCGTTCAGCACGGCCCCAACATCATCCACTCCAAGGTGCCGATCCGCTCGGTCGATGACTTCCGCGGCCGCAAGATGCGCCTGCCCGGCGGTATGGTTGCCGAGGTGTTCCAGGAACTGGGCGCCAAGACGACCCTCTTGCCGGGTTCCGAGATCTTCCCGGCACTGGAAAAGGGCACGATCGACGTGGCCGACTATGTGGGCCCCGCGATCAACTATGCGCTGGGCTTCAGCCAGGTGACCAAATACATCTCGATGGGCCCGCCGGGCATGATGTCGGTCTATCAGCCGGTGGACCTTATGGACATCACCGTCGGCATGAAGTCGTGGAATGCGCTTCCGCCCGAGATGAAGGTCTTTGTCGAGGCCGAGGTGCATCGCTATTCCGACCTGCACCATGCCGCGATCCAGGCCGCCGATCAGGAAGCCTGGAAGAAGTTCGAGGCAGACGGCACCGAGGTTACCCGCCTCAGCCCCGACGATGTCGAGGTCATCACCGAGATCGCCGTGGGTCGCTGGTATGCCTGGGCCAACAAGGACAAGGCCGCGGCCCAGATCTTCAAGACGCAGCTCGACTACATGATGTCGCCGTCGCTGGGTTACGTGACCGAGGACATGATTGCGGGCCAGACCCTGAAACTGTGATCCCGCGGGTTGTCGGCTCATCCGGCATCCGTGCCGGGTGAGCCTCTGATTTCGCCGATTTCCATCAATCCGGAAGGCCCCGCCCTGATGGCCCGCCTTCCGGGGGAGTGAATCCATGCCGAGCGTCGAGTTCGTTCTACCGCATTGGCTGTACTGGTCGGGGCTGATCGTCTTCCCGCTGGTCGCCATGTATCTGTCGCGACGGATCCAGCCGACCCCCGGGTCGCGCTCGATCGGGATCGCCTATTTCCTGTGGCTGGTCGGGGGCCTGTTCGGCTTTCACCGCCTGTATCTCAAGAACCGGTGGGGTTTCCTGTACTGGCCGCTTTTTGCGCTGATCCTCTATGCCAGCGGTATCGAGCGCCAGGCCCGCATCGTGTATTCCGACGCCGTGGCGGCGGTGGATGCGATAGACAAGTCCATCGCGCGCACGCAGTCGCGCATCAACAAGGCCGACGCCATCATCGCGCGCACGCGCAGCGCGATGGAAAAGCTGCCCGTCGATGACGAACGCGCCCGCGCGCGGCTCGAGCGCAAGATCAACAAGCAGGAAAAGCGCAAGCAAAAGGCGATCGCCAAGACCCGGGAACTGAAGGCCGAGGCCCAGAGCCTGCGCCCCAGGATCGAGGAATCCCGCGCCCTGCGTGCGAAATGGTCCAACACCGCCTATTACGCCTTTCTGGCCATCGTCGCATTCATGGCCATCGACGCCGTATTGATGCGGCGCATGCTGCGCCAGGCGCTGGAAAAGCTGCGCCAACATCCCGATGAAGCGATCGAGCGTGAAATCCTGAAGGACGACCGCCTGCTGGCCGGAAAGGGCATCTTTGGCGCCATCGACCGTCTGTCGCTGTTCACCGGCGAATTCGTCGCCTTCTGGTCGGTGATCGCGGTGTTCGCCTACTACTACGAGGTCATCGTGCGCTATGTCTTCAATTCGCCCACCAACTGGGTGCACGAGGGCATGTTCCTGATGTTCGGGATGCAGTACCTGATCGCGGGCGCCTATGCCATGCTGACCGAAAGCCATGTGCGGGTTGACATCTTTTATGCCAGGTTCAGCCCGCGCGGAAAGGCGATCACCGATCTGATCACCTCGGTCTTTTTCTTCATCTTTGCCGGCACGCTGCTGTGGACGGGCTGGATTTTCGCCGCCGATTCAATCGGTCAGCGCGAGGTCAGCTTTACCGAATGGGGCATCCAGTACTGGCCGGTCAAGATGACCATCGTCATCGGAGCGGCGCTGCTGCTGCTGCAGGGAATATCCAAGCTGGCGCGTGACGTGACACTCGTCCTTTCGCCCGACAGGGAGACAACAAATGGGTCTTGAAATCGGAATCGGGTGGCTGACCCTCATCATGTTCGGCTCGTTGCTGCTCCTGCTGATGGCAGGGCTGCCTCTGGCCTTTGTCACTGGCGGTCTGGCGATCGTGTTCCTGTTCATCCTGGGGGATGCGGACACGCTGAATATCGTGCCCAGCCGCATCTTTCCGCTGATGACCGACTATCAGCTGTCGGCGATACCGCTATTCATTTTCATGGCGGCGATGCTGGAACGAGCGGGCATCATCAAGGACATGTTCGACGTGATCTACAAGTTGCTGGGCGGCCTCAAGGGCGGGCTGGCGACGGCAACGATCATCGCCTCGACGATCCTGGCCGCCATGGTCGGCGTCATCGGCGCGGCGGTCGTGACCATGGGCATCATCGCCCTGCCTGCGATGCTGGAACGCAAGTATGACCCCCGTATCGCCATGGGCTCGATCATGGCGGGCGGCACGCTGGGCATCCTGATTCCGCCATCCATTCTGGCCATCATCTATGCCGTGGTGGCCGAGCAATCGGTGGGCGAGCTGTTCATCGGAGCGGTCTTTCCGGGGCTGCTGCTGTCGGGGATGTATGTCGCCTATGTGACCATCCGCTGCTATATCAACCCCGATCTGGGCCCCCCCATCCCGGTGGAAGAGCGGATCAATTTCCGTCAGAAGCTGACCCTGCTGCGCAAGATGGGCGCGCCGATCATCCTGATCATGGTCGTCTTTGCGGCGCTGTTTTCGGGCGCGGCCACCCCGGTCGAGGCCGCCGGCATCGGCACCTTCGGATCCTTTGTCGTGGCGGCGCTGCACGGGCAACTTGACTGGCGCACGATACGCGAGGCCTCGATTACCACGCTCAAGGCATCCAGCATGGTCATCTGGATCATGTTCGGCGCGACCATCTTTGTCGGGCTCTATGTGCTTGAGGGCGGGCAGCAGTTCGTCACGGCGGCGCTGGATGCGACCGGGCTGGGGCGCTGGGGCATCCTGATCCTGATGATGCTGATCCTGATCGTGCTGGGCATGTTCCTCGACTGGGTGGGCATCCTGCTGCTGGCGGTCCCGATCTTCGTGCCGATCATCAACAGCCTGGGTTTCGATCCGCTGTGGTTCGGGGTGCTGTATCTGGTCAACATGCAGATGAGCTTCCTTTCCCCACCCTTCGGTTACGCGCTGTTCTATCTGCGCGGGGTGGCACCACCGGAAATCCCGATGTCGGAAATCTTCAAGGCGGCCCTGCCGTTCCTCGGCATCCAGCTGCTGGCGCTGATCATCTGCATGATCTTCCCGGAAATCATTCTGTGGCTGCCGCGGCAGATCTACGGATAGCATATGGCCGGAACACGATCCCGCCGGGCGGCGCGCAGGGTTTGCGCGCCGTCTGGCCGTGGCAGGCGATCTTGCCCCGACTGCGCTGCCCTCATGGCCCGTGGACGATGCAAACCCTTGAAATCCGCGCGCAGGTGCAACAAGTAGGGTCACAGGGCGCGGCGCTGGGCCGCGGCAGGGG
The DNA here is from genome assembly GCA_030148665.1 of Alphaproteobacteria bacterium. Taxonomy (GTDB): domain Bacteria; phylum Pseudomonadota; class Alphaproteobacteria; order Rhodobacterales; family Rhodobacteraceae; genus UBA5972. The sequence continues at coordinate 5,218 of JASBSZ010000008.1, read as the reverse complement.
ACGGAATCGCCAATGGCTCGGGATACATCGTCAGGCGTTGCGGCGCCGCATCAGGCGCAGGGGCTGGACCAGGCCCTGCTGGCCGGGCGCGAGGCCTTTCTCGGGTTCCTGTCGAAACGCCTGGGCAACCGCGCCGACGCCGAGGACGTTTTGCAGGAATTCAGCCTCAGGGTCCTTGCGCGCAAGGATCAGCTGCGGGATGCCGGGCGGATGGATGCCTGGCTGTATGCCATCCTGCGTTCGACACTGAACGATTTCTACCGCCGTGCCGGTCGGCGCGAGCGCCTGAACGATGCCTATGCGCGTGAGGCCGGCAGACCGGATGTCGCCCCCGATGTCGCCGAGACGCTGGCCGGGCAGGTCTGTTCCTGTGTCGAGACGCTGGTTCCGCGCCTGCGCGAGCGCGACGCCGAACTGATCCGGCGCATCGACCTGCAGGAAGAAAGCCGCAAGAAGGTCGCGGCCGAGCTGGGCCTGTCATCCGGCGCGCTGGCCGTGCGGCTGCATCGCGCCCGTGCGGCCCTGCGTGACCAGCTCATGGCATTTTGCGGCTATTGCTGCCGCGACGGTTTCGACGATTGCGCCTGCCCGTCCAGCCAGGGCCGCAGCCCTGACGACGGCGGTTCCCGCTCCTGCGGCTGAGCGTCAGGCCGGGGGCGGCACGCATTCTGTAAGGAATCCGTGTCAGGCGCGTCTACCCGATGAATGGCCTGCGAATGCGTGGCCCCATGACGGGCCCGATCGTCGGGTCTGCGATTCCCGAAAGGCGCGATGATGGCAACGATGCAGCACAACAGGCAGGTGACCCCGCCAACGGGTCGCGTCATGCGCGGATTCGAGCGCGATTGCAGATGCCTGATGCGCGCCCATAGCCGTGCCTGTCTGGCCATGTTGCCGGATCACTGCGGCCCCAAGGCGCGCGATCTCTTTCGCATGGTCGAAATCGAGGGCCGTCCTCTCGCCCAGGCGGCCGGCACCCTTGGGCTGAGTCCCGATGCCGCACGCGAATTGCTGGCCGAAACCCGGCGCGAGGTTGCCGCGCTGCTGGCCGCAAGCCTGGGCGCTGCGGGCGGTTCCGATGGGGTGGGGACGGGATGATCCGCCCGGCGCTGTAATGGTTTTCGGCGGGCGGCGTCTACAGCATCGGATGAGGCCGATCCATTCCCCCGGCCCGGACCGTCGCTATCCGATCGACACCCGTTCGGAACCTTTCGGCCCAGGGGCGGGAATGGGCGGCCGGATTCAAGACCTGTCCCGGAATCAATGGCAAGACAGCCAGATCGAAAAGGAGCCAAGAAAATGACAACCACCAATGGTCAGACCATCTATACCTGCCCGATGCACCCCGAAGTCGAGAGCACCGAGCCCGGCAGTTGCCCGAAATGCGGCATGTTCCTTGTCCCGCGCGAGGAAGCCGGCACCGAGGCCTCCGCTCAGGATGACGATGCGGGCCATGAATGTTGCGGCGGCGGAGGCCACCACCATCACCACCACCACGCCGAATCCGCCGATCAGGGCGAGGGTGGCTGCTGTGGCGGCCACGGCCATCACCACAATGATGCGCGCAAATCGGCAGGCGAAAGCACCGGCTGCTGCTGCAGCTGAGCGCACTGACGGCCCGGTTTCGGATCCCGTGATCTGAATCGGGTCTGATCGGGCTTGCGGCGGGCGGCCAGAACCGCCCCCGCATTTCCGATTCCCGCGGGCGCCCGTTTCGGCGCCCCCTTGCCGGCCTGTTGCGGGCCGGCAGACAGCATGCCCGACATCATGTCGGACCATCCTTTTGCACACCCGTCGCCCCACAGGGGGCCGCGGCGCTTTCTGCTGCGCCGGGTGCGACAAATTGGTATTCCTTTTGCCATATTGATCTGTATCATGTCACGGCTTTATGAGGCGGTTCTATATATGCCGCAAATCTATCGAGATGGACGTGAGTCTCATGAAAAAAATCCCCTTTCAATTGCTGCTGGTTCTCGGCTTGGCAATTGTTTTTGCAGGAAAAATGCAGGCGAGGGCCGATTCTGCATCGGTCCTTTCACATTATCTTGTAAAGGTCGCCCCAAACGAGATTTTGCCCGGCGCAGACGCCTTTGGCGCGATTCGTTCCGATATCCCCGTCGCGCCGATCCTGAAGGGCGGCAAGACCGTCGGCTGGGCCTTTGCCACATCCGATTTCGTCGGCACGATCGGCTATTCGGGCAAGCCGATCCACATCGTTGTCGGGGTTTCGACCGACGCGGTGATCACCGGCGCCAAGCTGGTCAAGCATTCCGAGCCGATCGTGCTGGTCGGCATCCCGGAATCCAAGATCAGGCGACTGATCCACAGCTATGCAGGCACCGATCTCAAGGCCGAGGTCAAGGTCAAGGGCTCGTCGCACAAGCTGGATATCGTGTCCGGTGCGACGGTGACGGTGATGATCATCGACGACACCATTCTGCGCGCCGGCATCAAGGTTTCGCGTGCGCTCGGGCTGGGCGGGATGAGCGGCGCCGATCTGGCCACGGGGCCGAAATTCACCATCAGCCAGGGGATGGGTCCCGCCAAGAGCTGGCAGGATCTGCTGGGCGAGGGCGCCATCCGGCGGATCACCGTGGATGTGGGCCAGATCAACGACGCCTTTGCACGCAGCGGCAACAAGAAGGCCGCCGCACGGCCCGAAAAGGGCGATCCCAACGATACCTATCTCGACGTTGCGGTGGCGCTGGTCAGCGTGCCTGAAATCGGGCGCAGCCTGCTGGGGGATGCGGAATACAAGAACCTGAAGAACTGGCTGAAGCCGGGGGAACAGGCCATTCTGGTGGTCGGGCGCGGGCGCTATTCCTTCAAGGGCACGGGCTATGTGCGCGGCGGCATCTTTGACCGCATCACCGTGACCCAGGGCGACCGCACGGTGCGTTTCCACGACCACGACCACCGGCGTCTGGGCCGGGTCGCGGCACCCGATGCACCCGAATTTACCGAAACCGATCTGTTCAAGATACCGGCAGATGCGGAATTCGACCCGACCGCGCCCTGGTCGTTCAACCTGCTTGTCCATCGTGCCATCGGGCCCATCAAGAAGGCCTTTCTGACCTATCACCTCGGCTATCGCCTGCCGGACAAGTATCTTGTTCCGGTGGTGCGCCAGGCCGCTCCTGCCCAGGCGATGTCGCCCGACGAAAAGGAGGCCGCCGCCAAGACCGCCCTGTGGCAGAAGATCTGGCTGACCCGCAAGTACGAGATCGCCGGCCTGCTGGCCATGCTGCTGGTGCTGACGGGGGTGTTCTTTTTCCAGAAACAGGCCACCCGCAACGCACGCGTCTTTTTCTGGTTCCGCATGACCTATCTGACGGTCACGCTGGTGTTCCTCGGCTGGTATGCCAATGCCCAGCTGTCGGTCGTCAACCTGATGGCGCTGGCCGGCAGCCTGCGCACGGGGTTCACCTGGGATGCGTTCCTTCTGGACCCGATGATCTTCATCCTGTGGTCGTCGGTCGCGGTGGCGCTGATGTTCTGGGGCCGCGGGGCCTATTGCGGCTGGCTGTGCCCCTTTGGCGCCCTGCAGGAGCTGACCAACAAGATCGCCCGCGCCCTGCATGTGCCGCAGATTCGTCTGCCCTGGGGCCTGCACGAGCGGCTGTGGCCCTTCAAGTACCTGATCTTCCTGGTGCTGTTCGGCATCTCGCTGGCCTCGATCCCGCTGGCCGAGCATTACGCCGAGGTCGAGCCCTTCAAGACCGCGATCATCCTGAAATTTGCCCGTGGCTGGCCCTATGTCGCCTATGTTCTGGCGCTGCTGTTTGCCGGGCTGTTCATCGAACGTTTCTACTGTCGCTATATGTGTCCGCTGGGTGGTGCGCTGGCGATCCCGGCCAGGATGCGCATGTTCCAGTGGCTGAAACGCTATCGCGAATGCGGCAACCCCTGCCAGACCTGTTCCAACGAATGCCCGGTGGATTCGATCCATCCCACCGGCGAGATCAACCCGAACGAATGCATCAACTGCCTGCATTGCCAGGTTCTGTATCAGAGCGACACGAAATGTCCTGTCGTCATCAAGCAACTGAAACGCCGTGCAAAGGATCGCGCGGCCATCGAATCCAGCCGGGCCGCGATGGAGCGGTTGCTGGCTGATCAACCCGGGAAAAAGGAGACCCGACATGTCTGACAAGGATGACAAAATCAAGGTAACCCGCCGCGGATTGCTGGGAGCGACCGCAACCGGGGCATTGGTGGCGACGACTCCGGCCGCCTGGCTCGCCGCTGCCAACAAGGCACGCGCCGAGGCAAAGGCCAGCATCAACGTCAAGCCGGGTGAGCTGGATGAATATTACGGCTTCTGGTCCGGCGGCCAGTCCGGCGAGGTGCGCATCATCGGATTCCCGTCCATGCGCGAGCTGATGCGCATTCCGGTGTTCAACCGCGACAGCGCCACCGGCTGGGGCATCACCAATGAAAGCCTCAAGATCCTGACTGAGGGCCTGCTGCCCCAGAGCAAGGAGTTTCTCGCCAAGCGCGGCAAGGTGGTTTACGACAACGGCGACCTGCACCACCCGCACATGTCGTTCACCAACGGCACCTATGACGGGCGCTACCTGTTTGCCAACGACAAGGCCAACACCCGCGTTGCCCGTATCCGTTGCGACGTGATGAAGGTGGACAAGATCATCCAGATCCCCAACGCGCAGGATATCCACGGCATGAGGCCGCAGAAATATCCCCGCACGGGATACATCTTTGCCAATGGCGAGCACGAGACCCCGCTGGTCAACGACGGCAAGATCCTGGATGAGCCCGACAAGTACGTGAACATCTTTACCGCCATCGACGGCGACAAGATGGAAGTCGCCTGGCAGGTGATCGTGTCCGGCAACCTCGACAACGTCGATTGTGATTATCAGGGTAAATTCGCCTTCGCTTCCTCCTACAACTCGGAAATGGGCATGAACCTGGCCGAGATGACGGCAAGCGAGATGGACCACGTCGTGGTCTTCAACATAGCCGAGATCGAAAAGGGCGTTGCCAGCGGCGACTATCAGGAACTGAACGGCGTGAAGGTGCTGGACGGCCGCAAGGGTCAGAACAAGAACTACACCCGCTATGTTCCGATCCCAAACAGCCCGCACGGTGTCAACGCGGCGCCCGACAAGAAACACATCATGATCAACGGCAAGCTGTCTCCGACAGTCTCGGTCATCGATGTGGAACTGGTTCCGGCGCTGTTCGACTCCAATGC
>JASBSZ010000012.1 GCA_030148665.1 Alphaproteobacteria bacterium | reverse complement strand
GATCAACCGGGCCATCGGCGAACATGGGCTGCGGCTGCTCCGCGACATTCAGCAGAGCCGCACCGATCCCAACGAGACCCTGCACATTCTCACGCACTGCAACGCCGGATGGCTGGCCACCGTGGACTGGGGTACCGCGCTGGCACCTATCTACCGCGCACATGACGAAGGCATCCCGGTACACGTGTGGGTGGATGAAACCCGACCGCGCAATCAGGGCGCTGCACTCACGACCTGGGAACTGGCAGCGCACGGTGTGCCCCATGATCTGGTGGTGGACAATGCCGGCGGCCACCTGATGCAACGGGGCCTGGTGGACCTGTGCCTGGTGGGCACCGACCGTACCGTACGCAACGGCGACGTTTGCAACAAGATCGGCACCTACCTCAAGGCGCTGGCCGCCCATGACAACGGGGTACCGTTTCATGTCGCGCTGCCATCCTCGTCGATCGACTGGGCGGCACATGACGGCGTGAACGAGATCCCCATCGAGGAACGCGACCACGCCGAGGTCACTCATGTGCAGGGCTGTCTGGAACAGGGCGAGCGCGCCACCGTTCGGATCAGCCCCTCGGGAACGATGGCCCGCAACCCCGCCTTTGACGTGACCCCGGCACGCCTGGTCACCGGCCTGATCACCGAACGCGGTATCTGCGCGGCGACGCCACGCGGCCTTGCCAGCCTGTTCCCCGAACATGGCGGCGGCGCCTGAGGGTGCCCGGCCCCCGGCTTCTTCTTTGTCCAAATACGCCGGGGGAGTCGCGACAGCGACGGGGGCAGCGCCCCCGTCACCCCGTCAATCCCTTACTCTGTCATCGCAGGATCAGTCGCGGTTCATGCGGTTCTCGATCAGCTCATCCACGACACTGGGGTCGGCCAGCGTCGAGGTATCGCCCAGATTGCCGTAATCGTTTTCGGCGATCTTGCGCAGGATCCGGCGCATGATCTTGCCCGAGCGCGTTTTCGGCAGCCCCGGCGCCCACTGGATGAGGTCGGGTTTCGCGATCGGGCCGATCTCCTTGCGCACCCAGTCCGACAGCTCTTTCTTCAGCGCATCGGTATATTCCTCGCCCGCCATCAGGGTGACATAGGCATAGATGCACTGGCCCTTGATCGGGTGCGGATAGCCGACGACGGCGGCCTCGGAAACCTTGGGATGCGCCACCAGCGCGCTTTCGATTTCGGCGGTGCCCATGCGGTGGCCCGACACGTTCAGCACGTCATCGACGCGCCCCGTGATCCAGTAATAGCCATCCGCATCGCGCCGGCAGCCGTCGCCGGTGAAATAATAGCCCTTGTAGTCGCTGAAATAGGTGGCGACGAAACGGTCATGGTCGCCATAGACCGTGCGCATCTGCGCAGGCCAGCTGTCCTTGATGCACAGCACGCCTTCGGCCTCGGTCGTGGTGATCTCCTCGCCGCTCTGTGCATCCAGAATGACCGGCTGCACGCCAAAGAACGGCTTGGTGGCCGAGCCCGGCTTGGTCGCGATCGCGCCGGGCAGGGGGGTCAGCATGTGTCCGCCGGTTTCGGTCTGCCACCAGGTATCGACGATGGGGCGCGCGTGCTTGCCGACCACCCGGTCATACCATTCCCAGGCCTCGGGGTTGATCGGCTCGCCCACCGTGCCCAGGACCTTGAGGCTGGACAGGTCGTGCCTTTCGACCCATTCGTCACCCTGTGCCATCAGCGCCCTGATAGCCGTGGGCGCGGTGTAGAACTGGTTGACCTTGTGCTTTTCGCACACCGCCCAGAAACGGCCGGCGTCGGGCCAGGTGGGCACGCCCTCGAACATCAGGGTCGTGGCGCCATTGGCCAGCGGGCCATAGACGATATAGCTGTGGCCGGTAACCCAGCCCACATCGGCCGTGCACCAGAAGATGTCGCCGTCGTGATAGTCGAAGACCAGCTCGTGCGTCATCGCGGCATAGACCAGATAGCCGCCGGATGTGTGCAGCACGCCCTTGGGCTTGCCGGTCGAGCCCGAGGTATAGAGGATGAACAGAGGATCCTCGGCATTCATCACCTCGGGCGGGCAGTCGGCGCTGGCGGCCTCCATCAGCGGGCCATAGGCGTGATCGCGGCCCTCTTTCATGTGCACATCCGCCCCCGTGCGGGCCACCACCAGCGTGGTCACGTCGCCGCAGATTTCCAGCGCCTTGTCCACATTCGCCTTGAGCGGCGTGTTGCGCCCGCCGCGCGGGGCCTCGTCGGCGGTGATCAGCAGGCTGGCGCCGCAATCCTGCACCCGGCTGGCCAGGGCCTCGGGGCTGAAGCCCGCGAACACCACCGAATGCACGGCCCCGATGCGCGCGCAGGCCAGCATGGCATAGGCGGCCTCGGGGATCATGGGCATGTACAGAACCACCCGGTCGCCCTTGCCCACGCCCAGGGACTTGTAGACATTGGCCAGCTTGCTGACCTGTTCGTGCAACTCGCGATAGGTGATGTGCCGGTCGGTGCCGGGATCGTCGCCTTCCCAGACGATGGCCACCTGGTCGGCGCGTTTATCAAGGTGCCGGTCAACGCAGTTGTAGCAGACGTTCAACTCGCCATCTTCGTACCACTTGATGGAAATGTCGGGATGGGCAAAGCTGGTGTTCTTGACCCTGGTATATGGCTTGATCCAGTCCAGCCGCTTGCCGTGCTCGCCCCAGAAGGCATCGGGGTCATTGACCGAGGCGGCATACATCTCTTCGTATTTCGCGGCGTCCACATGGGCGTTGGCGACGAATTCCTCCGAAGGGGGGTACAGCTTGTTGGCGGTCATGTGTCGGTTTCCTGTGTTTGCGCCCCGTTCCAATTCCGGGGTCTCGTGGTCTTGCAGTGACCCCGCGTGAATTTCGGGGTCCGGTTGATATGTCGGTCGGTCAGATGGCCAGATAGTCGTGGCGCAACTGCTCGTTGTCCAGCACCTCCTGCGCGGTGCCGTCGAACACGATCTGGCCGGTGTCCAGGATGATGGCACGGTCGGCCAGTTTCAGCGCCGCAATGGCGTTCTGTTCGACGATGACGGTGGTGATGCCCTGTTCCTTGATATGGGCGAGCGTGCGCTCGATTTCCTGCACGATGACCGGCGCCAGCCCCTCATAGGGTTCATCCAGCAGCAGCACCTTGATGTCGCGGGCCAGGGCGCGGCCGATGGCCAGCATCTGCTGCTCGCCGCCCGACAGCGTGGTGCCCTCCTGGTTGCGACGTTCGCCAAGGCGGGGGAACAGTTCATAGATGCGCTCGATGCTCCAGCCCTTGGGGGGCGCGATCTGGGCCAGTTGCAGGTTTTCCTCGACCGTCAGGCCCGCGATGATGCGCCGGTCCTCGGGCACCAGCTGACAGCCGGCCTGACTGGCCTGATGGGCGCGCATGTCGTGCAGGGGCTGATGATCGAGCCAGATCTCGCCATGGGTGACCTGGGGCGAATCCAGCCGCGCGATGGCGCGCAGCGTGGTCGTCTTGCCCGCACCGTTGCGTCCCAGCAGGGCCAGGATCTCGCCCTCATGCACGTTGAAGCTGATGCCATGCACGATATAGCTTTCGCCGTAATAGGCGTGGATCTCGTGCACGGCCAGGAAAGCGGGCGCCGTGGCGGCCTGGTTGGCGTTCTTTTCGAATGCCGCGGTATCCAGCATGTTCATGTCCTTTCCCTCAATGGCCGCCGAGATAGGCCTCTTGCACCTTGGGATGGCCCTTGATCTTTTCGGGTACATCCTCGACCAAGGGCGTGCCTTGTGCAAGAACCGTGATGCGTTCGGCCAGGCTGAACACGACATGCATGTCATGTTCGATGATGACCATGGTGATGTCGCGCTTTTTCTTGATGTCCTTCAGCAGCTCGATCGTGTTGTTGGTGTCGGCGCGTGCCATGCCGGCGGTCGGTTCATCCAGCAGCAGCAGCTTGGGGTCCTGCGCCAGGCACATCGCCATTTCCAGCCGCCGCTTGTCCCCGCGCGAGAGCGAGCCGGAGTGTTCGTTCTTCTTTTCCAGCATGTTGACGTCGGCAAGGATCGCCTCGGCCTTGTCGCGGATCTCGTGCTCGTTGTTCACGGTCTCGAATGCGTGCAGGCGGAATGTGCCATCGCGTTTTGCAAAGCAGGGGATCATCACGTTTTCCAGCACCGTGAGTTCGGCAAAGATCTCGGGCGTCTGAAACACCCGGCTGACGCCCAGCTGGTTGATGCGAAACGGCGTCACCCCCAGCAGCGAATGGCCGTCGAACATGACCGAGCCCGTGTCCGGGATCAGCTTGCCGACGAAACAGTTCAGCAGCGTCGATTTGCCCGCGCCATTGGGGCCGATGATCGCGTGGACCGAGTTTTCCTCGACGCTGAGGTTGACATTGTCCAGCGCCTTGAGCCCGCCAAAGCGTTTCGAGACGTTCTTGACCTCGAGAATTCCCATCATCTTCTCTCCGTCATTCGGCCACATGAGGCGTGGGTTCGGGTTGATGTGCGGTGGTCTTGGCGTCGCCCGAGCCGCCGCTCTTGTCCCGGCGCCGGAACAGCGCCGCGATGCGTTGCCCGCCCTCGACCAGGCCGCCGGGCAGGTACATCACGACCAGCACGAACACCAGGCCCAGCGTCAGTTGCCAGCCCTTGCCGACAAAGGGATGCACGAGGTCCACGAGAAAGTTCTCCAGACCGTCAGGCAGCGCGCTGAACCAGCTGTGCAGCACGTTGTCGTTGATCTTGGAAAAGATGTTCTCGAAATACTTGATGAACCCGGCGCCCAGAACCGGCCCCATCATCGTGCCCGCGCCGCCCAGTATGGCCATCAGCACCACCTCGCCCGAGGCCGTCCACTGCATGCGCTCGGCGCCGGCCAGCGGGTCCATCGCCGCCAGCAGACCGCCGGCCAGCCCCGCATACATCCCCGAAATGACGAATGCGGCCAGCGTGTAGGGCTTGGTATTGATGCCGGTATAGTTCAGGCGTGTCTGGTTGGTCTTGACCGCCCGCAGCATCAGCCCGAAGGGCGAACGAAAGATGCGCAGCGCGATGTAGAACACGATGATCGCCAGCACCGCGCTGAAATAATAGCCCACGTTGAAGGTGAACACCCGGCCCAGGAATTCCATCTTGACCGAATCGTTCATCGCCAGGCCGAACAGGTTGGTCGTGGGCAAGGTTCCGGCCGGGTTTGCCCCGTCCAGGATGCGCGGATCCGACAGGCGGATCTGCAGGCCGGTTTCGCCATTGGTCAGCGGCGTCAGCACCGAATAGGCCAGGTTGTACGACATCTGCGCGAAGGCCAGCGTCAGGATCGAGAAATAGATGCCCGACCGCCGCAGGCTGATCCAGCCGATCAGCAGGGCGACCAGACCCGACACGATCACGGCAAGGATGATCCCCGGAATGACGTTCATGGTCAGCAGCTTGAACATCCAGACGGCGGCGTACGAGCCGACACCCAGAAAGGCCGCGTGACCGAATGACAGATAGCCCGTCAGCCCGAACAGGATGTTGAAGCCGATGGCAAAGATCCCGTAGATCGCGAAACGCTGCATCAGGTCGGGATAGCCGGCGTTGAACTGGGCCAGCCCCGAGCCCTCGGCAAAGGGTTGCAGCAGGATCGGCGTTGCCAGCGTCAGGAAGATGACGATCAGCAGAAAGGCCGTATCCTTCTTGGTCAGTCCGAAAAGTCGCATCGATCAGTCCTCCATCACACCCTTGCGGCCCATCAGCCCGCGGGGCCTTGTGAGCAGAATGACGATTGCAATCACATAGATGATGATCTGGTCGATACCCGGCAGGATCGACTTGATCTCGTTCATCGAGGCAAAGCTCTCCAGAATCCCCAGCAGGAAACCGGCAAGCACGGCGCCGGGCAGGCTGCCCATGCCGCCGACGACGACCACGACAAAGGAAAGCACCAGGAAATCCATCCCCATATGGTAGTTGGGGCTGTTGATCGGGGCATACATCACGCCTGCCAGCCCGGCGACGGCGGCGGCGATGCCGAACATGATGGTGAACCGCTTGTCGATGTCGATGCCCAGCAGGCCGACGGTTTCACGATCGGCCATGCCTGCACGCACCACCATGCCAAAGGTGGTAAAGCGCAGAAAGGCGAACACCCCGCCCAGAACGACGGTTGAAAACAGGAAATAGATCATCCGCCAGTAGGGGTAGATGATCGCATTGGCCGGAAAGCCCAGCCAGACGCCAAAATCGAACGAACCGCGAAAGGCCGGCGGAGCCGGGGTCGGGATCGGGTTGGCGCCGAAAAAGGCCTTGATGATCTCTTGCAGGACGATGGCCAGGCCGAAGGTCACCAGAATCTGATCGGCAGGCGGGCGGTGATAGAAATGCTTGATGATGCCGCGCTCCATCACAAAGCCGATCGCCAGCATGATCGGGATCGAGAACAGGATCGCCAGCGGCACGGCCCAGTCTATCAGCCCGTTGCCGATACTGTCGCCGAACCAGGACACCAGATATGGCGTCTTTACCTCCAGCGGCTGGCCCAGGAAATTGGTCTTCGTCGGGTCGATGGTGACGAAGGACATGTTCAGCAGCCGGTCCAGCAGCACCGCGGTAAAGGCCCCCAGCATGAAGATCGCCCCGTGGGCGAAATTGACGATGCCGAGCGTGCCGAAGATCAGTGTCAGCCCCAGGGCGATCAGGGCATAGGCGCTGCCCTTGTCCAGCCCGTTGAGGATTTGCAAGATGATGGCGTCCATCTTCCACCCGTCCTTGTTGTTGCCTGTCCCCGTTGTCGATCCTTCGGCGGCCTTGCACGGCGCACCGGAAAATCCGACCGCGTCCAACCGGGGAGGTTTCGGACGCGGCCAAGGGAACCCCCGGAGGGGGGTTCCGTCAGATGCAAGCCGCCGGGATCATTCGCCCGGGTTGCATTTGCCCAGCGAGCCCCCGGCAAAGAAGGGGTTGTCGGGCTTGTAGGTGACCTTGCTGACCGGGGTCTTCTGGACCACTTCCAGCAGGTCGAACTCGCTCGACGGGTTTTCCTTGCCGCGCACGACCAGAACGTCCTTGAAGCACTGGTGGTCGTCGGCGCGATACAGCACCGGCCCGTTGCCGAGGCCGTCGAACTGGAAGCCTTCCAGCGCTTCGCCCACACCGCAGGGGTTGAAGGTGCCCGCGCGCTCGCACGCATCGGCATAGAGCAGGGTCTGGCAATAGACCGTGTGCGCGGCCTGCGACGGCGGGAAGCCATACTTGGTGCCAAAGGATTTCACGAAGGCCTTCGAGCCCTCGTCCTGCAGCGACCAGTGCCAGTTGGTCGAACCCAGGATGCCCTTGACGTTGGCGCCCGCGCCCTTGGCCATCAGACGCGAATAGAGCGGCACGACGATCTCGAACTTCTTGCCGTTGACCGTCTTGTCGCGCAGGCCGAAGTTCACCGCGTTGGTCAGCGAGTTGACCATGTTGCCGCCGTAGTGGTTCAGGATCAGCACGTCTGCGCCCGAGTTCAGCACCGGCGCGATATAGCTGCTGAAGTCGGTGGTCGCCAGCGGCGTGCGCACGTCCTTGACCATCGTCCAGCCTTCGCCTTCCAGGAAGGCCTTCATCGAGGCAGCCTGCGTCCAGCCCCAGGTGTAGTCGGCCGTCAGCATGTAGAACTTGCGGTCCTTGCCATAGGCATCGGCCAGCACCGGCGCCAGAGCAGCGGCCGACATGTAGGCGTTGAAGAAGTGGCGGAAGCCGTTGGCCTTCTTGTCCTTGCCGGTGGTGTCGTTCGAGTGCGTGAGACCGGCCATGAAGATCACGCCGGCGTCCTGACACAGGCTCTGCACGGCGATTGCCACGCCCGAGCTGGAGCCGCCGGTGATCATGATGGCGCCATCCTTTTCGATCATCGACTTGGCCGATGCGCGGGCGGCGTCGGATTTGGTCTGGGTGTCGCCGGTGACATAGGTCACCTTCTTGCCCAGGATGCCGTTGCCTTTCAGCGCTTTCGAGCTGAAGGTGTTCAGCATGCCGCCGTCGCCTTCGCCGTTCAGATGCTCGACCGCCAGCTTGTATGCGCGCAGCTCGTCAGCGCCCTCGTCCGAGTAGGGGCCCGACTGGGGCACGTTGAAGCCCAGCGTCACGGTGCCGCCCTTGGGCTCGTTGGTATAGGCAGCCGCTCCTTTGGCAAAGATCGTCGGCAGCGCCAGCCCGGCACCGGCAACAGCGCCGGTCTTGAGCAGCCCCCGACGGGTCAGGATGTTTTTCGACATGAATTTCCTCCCATTCGTGTCATGTGTCACGTCGCCCCGCATCCGGGGTGACGAGCCATTGTTGTGGCTGGCGTCATTATCAGGGCAGTTTTGTAAAACGCGCAACAAATTATTGTTGTGAAAGGCTTTTCGTGTAAAATATATTACAAGGATGCGCAGCTGAGTGTAAAAAACTTTACAAAGCGCCGGCTAGCGCCCTGTTTTTCAAGGGGGAGTCGCGATGTCGGCCAAGCTGCTGGGTCTCAGAATCCGCGAACGCCGCAAGGCGCTGGGCATGAAGCAGAGCGAACTTGCCCGGCGATGCGGAATCTCGCCATCCTATCTGAACCTGATCGAACACAACCGCAGGGCGGTGGCCGGCAAGCTGCTGCTGGACATTGCCGCCGCGCTGGACCTTTCGGTCGCCGCGCTGTCGGATGACTCGGAAGGCGAGCTTGCCCGCACCATCAGCGCGGCCCTGCGCGGCGATGTCGCCGTCGAGGCCGACCGGGTGTTCGAGCTGATCGGCCGTTTCCCCGGCTGGTCGCGCCTGATCGCCCGGATGCAGCAGCGCATCGACACCCTCGAACAGACGGCGGCCGCACTCAGCGACCGGCTGGCCCATGATCCCTATCTGGCCGAGACGCTGCACGAGATCCTGTCCAGCGTGACCGCGATTCACGCAACCGCCACCATCCTGGTGCAGACCGAGTCGATGGAGCCCCTTCAGCAACGGCGTTTCCAGACCAACATCCATCAGGAAAGCGCGCGCCTGTCGGATCTTTCGCGCGGGCTGGCGGCCTTTTTCGACCGCCTGTCCGAGGATCAGGCGGCCCACGCGACGCCTCTGGACGAGCTCGAGGCCTTTCTGGCGCGGCGTGACTTCCATTTCCCGGAACTCGAGGATGGCCGCGACGATGCGCAATCCCTGATCATTGGGGCCGAGGAACTGGTATCGCGCGCCTCTCGCCTGCTGGCCGCGGAAATGCTGGAACAATATCTTGCCGATGCCCGGGCCATGCCGCTGGCGCCCTTTTCCGCCCGGGCGCAGGAATGCGATTTCGACCCGCTGCGCCTGGCGCAGAGCTTCGATACCGGCTTTGACGCCGTGTGCCGTCGCCTGGCCTTTCTTCCGCCGGGGCGTGGTCTGCCGGATTTCGGTCTGATCACCTGCGACGGAACCGGCGCGGTGCTGCTGCGCAAGCCTCTTGCGGGGTTCTCGCTGCCCCGATACGGGCCGGCCTGCCCCCTGTGGCCGCTGTATCAGGCCATCGCCCGCCCGCATGTCCCGGTTTCGGCGATCCTGGAAACCCCCGAACGGCAGCGTTTTGCCGCCATCGCCCACAGCCGCTATGTCAGCCCGGTGGCGCAGGTCCCGGTGCAACGGGCGACGATGCTGTTTCGTCGCGACGATACCGATGCGTCGGCCCGGCCCCCCTTGTCAGAAACCGTGGTCGGTTCGCTCAACGGCCCCGTGATCGCCGTCGGGCTGAGCTGCCGCATCTGCCCCCGGACGGGGTGCAGCGCCCGCCGCGAGCCTTCGTTGCAGGCCGATCAGGGCGCCAGCGGGATCGCCCGGCGCAAACCGGATCGGGCGTGAGCGGGCAAAGAGCTCTCGATCCGGCGCATTGCGGATCTGGAAGCAGGGCGCGAAAATGTCGCACCCATATCTTGTGTTTCCACCAGGGGGAATGTTGCAGGATCTTCCTTTCGGGATCATATCTTGAACAGAGCGGGTGGTGCCCCGCGAGATGCATGACGGGTCCACCCGGTAACACGTACCATGGAGGTGGACATGGTTGCCATATCAAACATCCTGCATATCGATCTTCTGACAAATCAGGATTACCTTTCCGGGGCATTGTTCGATTCCTCGGGCCAGCTGGTTGCCAGCGGGACATATCAGAGCGACACCCTGGTCACGTTCGACAACGCCACGACCGGCTGGGCCATGGATATCAGCGGGACCGGCCTGTCATTTGACAACGCGACCGGCATGTTCCTGTCGGGAACCCTGACAGGGGCGACATTCCTTGACCCCACGGGCCATGTGGCGGCCGATTATCAGCTGCCGCCGATCCCGGCGACCGATCTGTCGAACGCGATGGCGGCATACATGTCGGGCAATCCGACACCGATGCAGACCTTTCTTGACGGCTATCGTACCCAGATAGATGCGTCGCTTTCTCCGATGGGCGTGTCGGTCGATACCTCGAGCGGGCTGCGGGATCTGTTTGTCGGCAGCGCGCATGACGACGCCGCAAGCATGGGCGCCTTTCGTGACCGCGCCTTCGGAGGCGGGGGCAATGATCGCCTCGACGGTGGCGCCGGCCGCGATATCCTGAAAGGAGGCGCCGGGGCGGATCTGCTGATCGGCGGCAAGGGCGATGACCGGCTGCACGGCGGCGCCGGCAGGGATGTGCTGATCGGCAATGGCGGCGACGACATGATGCATGGCGATTCCGGCCGCGACATCCTCAGGGGCGGCAGTGGTGGCGACGACCTCAATGGCGGTGCCGGCAACGACCGCCTGTTCTGCGGCGGCGGTGTTGACATGATCACCGGCGGCAAGGGGGATGACGTTCTTGTCGGCGGCAAGGGGGCCGATTATTTCTTCTTCAAGACCGGTGACGGCCATGACGTGATCAAGGATTTCGATGTCCTTGATCCGGGGCGCGAGATGCTGATCATGAACGACACCGCGCTGGCCCTGCCGGGTCACACCCCGACCGAGGACTACAACGCGATGGTCGCCAACAACATTACCGAGACGGCCGCCGGTGTCGAGATCACCATCGGCGCGGACAGCGTCACGATCCTGGGGGTGACGATTGCCGATCTGACGATCGACCATTTTTCGTTCATGTAGGGCGTCGTCGGTGCATGGCGCCGGGGCAGGGGGCGCAGGGGGCTGTCACCTCTTGCGCCGCCTTACCACGGGCACCTCGGTGCGGCTGATCCTGCCATAGCTGGCCTTCGGATAGGGCGGGCGGGCGCCGTGGGTGCGCCAGTGCCGGGTATGGCCGCGTCGCAGCCATATGGGAAACGTGAACAGCAGCCCGAACAGGAAACCACCCGTATGCGCCCAGTAGGCCACCCCGCCCATATTGGGATCGGCCGCCGCGCTGTTGAGCAGCTGCAGCAGGAACCAGAACCCCAGCATGAACCAGGCCGGAAGCGAAACGATGGTGACGAATATGAACAGAAAGATCAGCACATCGACCCGCGCCCGCGGATAGAGCAGCAGATACCCACCCAGAACCCCGGCGATCGCCCCGGATGCGCCGATCGTGGGCACCGTCGAATAGGGCGCCATCATGATATGCACCAGCGCTGCGCCCACCCCGCTGGCCAGATAGAACAGCAGAAAGCCCACATGACCAAAGGCGTCTTCCATGTTGTCGCCGAAAATCCACAGGAACAGCATGTTGCCGATGATGTGCAGGAACCCGCCATGCAGGAACATCGAGGTAAAGATCGGCGTCCAGTCGCCGTTTGCGGTGACCTCGGCCGGGATCAATGCCCAGCGTGAATAGAGCGCGGCCAGCGATTCCTGGCTGCCGAAATAGGGCAATGTCAACAGAAAGACGATCACGTTGACGATGATCAGCGCGGTCGTCACCACGGGGGTGGTCTGCGAGGGGTTGTGGTCGCGTATCGGAAACATGCTCGGCCTATCTTTCTGGAGCGCCCAGTTTCGGGGATTTGCGTGTCCCTGTCCAGAGCCAGGTCGGGACCGGTCTCTGCTAGCCGGGGTCTTGTCGCGAGGCGAGGGCAGCGTTCGGGTGAATGAGGTTGGGCGGAAAACGCGAACGCGCTCACGCTGGGGGATCGGGCCCGCCTGCCGGACGATCAGACCTCAGAAAGGCAGGCCCACATAGTTTTCGGCCAGCGATGTGCGGGCCGCATCCGAGGACAGCAGATATTCCATCTCGACCCGCTGCAGACGCTGCGCATAGGGCGGCTCGTCCGGGAAAAGATGCAGCAGGTTGGTCATCCACCAGCTGAAGCGCTGCGCCTTCCAGACACGGGCAAGGGCGCGGTCGGAATAGCGCTCGATGCCCGTATTGTCGCCCCTTTCGAAATGGTCGATCAGCGCGTGATACAGGTAATGGATGTCGCTGGCCGCCGAATTCAGCCCCTTGGCGCCGGTCGGCGGCACGATATGGGCGGCGTCGCCCGCCAGGAACAGGCGCCCGTGGCGCATCGGCTCGGCCACATAGGAACGCAGCGGCGCGATGGATTTCTCGATCGAGGGGCCGGTTTCCAGCCGCCCGGCAACCTCGGCCGGCAGGCGGCGTTTCAACTCGGCCCAGAAGGCATCATCCGACCAGCCCTCGGCCCGATCCGCAAGCGGCACCTGGATGTAATAGCGGCTGAGGCGCGGGTTGCGCAGCGAACACAGGGCAAAACCGCGTTCATGGCTGGAATAGATCAACTCGTCCGAGACGGGTTTCGTGCGGCTCAGCACCCCCAGCCAGCCAAAGGGATAGATCTTTTCGTATTCCCGCAGCACATCGCGCGGGATCGCGGCCCGCGAAACCCCGTGATAGCCGTCGGCCCCGACGATGAATTCGCAATCGGCGCGAAAGGTTTCGCCGTTCCGCTCCCAGGTCAGGAACGGGGCATCTGTCGTCAGATCATGGGGCAGCACATTGCCGGCCTCGTGGATCACCACCTCGCCCATGGCGTCACGCGCCTCGTACAGGTCGCGGGTCAGTTCGGTCTGGCCATAGACCTTGACGGTCTTGCCGCCGGTCAGGCCGTGCAGGTCGATGCGATGCAATCTGCCGTCATGGGCGATGTTGATGCCGTGGTGATCCGCGCCCTCGCGGTCCATGCGCGTGCCGACGCCCGCCTCGCGCATGAGTTCGCAGAACCCGTGCTCCAGCACGCCCGCCCGGATGCGGCCCAGCACATGTTCGCGGGTGTGTTTTTCAAGCAGGATCGTATCAATCCCGCGCCGGTGCAGCAGTTGCGACAGCAACAGCCCCGAGGGCCCGCCGCCGATGATGCCGACCTGTGTTTTCATCCGGTTGACCAATTCAGCCCCCTGTCAGCCCACGCATTCCAGCAGCATCGTACCCGCCCCGGTATTGGATACCGGCACATGGTAATTCTGGTGCAGCCGCCTGACCCGATCGCCCAGCGCGCCGCGCATCATCAGCCACATCAGCAGTTCGGTGCCCTGGCTGCCCGCCTTTTCGACCAGTTCCATGCGGCCGATGCGGGCCAACGCCTCGGGATCGTCGACGATCTTTTCCATGCACCACTGGTCGA
The DNA here is from genome assembly GCA_030148665.1 of Alphaproteobacteria bacterium. Taxonomy (GTDB): domain Bacteria; phylum Pseudomonadota; class Alphaproteobacteria; order Rhodobacterales; family Rhodobacteraceae; genus UBA5972. The sequence goes on along the minus strand of JASBSZ010000012.1, from coordinate 11,424 downwards.
ACTCGGTGTTGATAAAGCCCGCGCGCTCGCCATCCAGCTGGTGCGACAGGCCGCCCGTGCCCAGCACCACCACCTTGATATCTTCGGGCCATGACAGGATCGCCCTGCGCAGCGCGCGCCCAAATGCCAGCGCGCGCGAGAGCTTGGGGATCGGGTGCTGCACCGTGTTGGCCGAGATCGGCACCGCCCGCGGCATGTCGGGGTTGTCGGGCGCACCCGGCCAGAACAGCTGCATCGGCACGGTAAAGCCGTGATCGACCGCCAGTTCCTGGCACGAGGTGATGTCGAATTCCTGATCGACCAGGCTTTCGATGATATGCCATGACAGCGCCGCGTCGCCCGGGAAGGCGCCGAGTTCGGGGATGCCCCAGCCCTCGTCCTCGTTGCGGTATTCGTGGGCGGCGCCGACGGCAAATGTCGGCATCTTGTCCAGAAAGAAGCCCAGCCCGTGGTCGTTGTAGATGTTGATGGCGACATCGGGCCTGTGTTCGGCCAGCCAGGCGCGGATCGGGGGGTAGGCGTCGAAAAAGGGCTTCCAGTACGGGTCGTCCTGCAGGCCCCTGGCGATGGCATTGCCGATTGCGGGAATGTGGCTGGTGGTCAGCCCACCGATGATGCGCGCCATGTCAGTGCCCCCCCAGCGGCCGGCCCGCCGCCAGCAGCCTGGCCTTGAATTCCTCAACCGTGACACCGGTTTGCTGGGCGCCGATATCCTGCATGTTCAGCCCGTAGAGGCCCGCGAACTTGGCGAGGTAGTAGATGTTCCCCCCCTCGCGGATCATCGCCAGCACGTCGCGCTCGCGGCAGGCCTGTTTCTGCGCATCCGTCAGGCCGTATTTCGCCATATAGGCTTCGGGGTCGTCCAGATAGGCCTGCCGGTTCTCGGCCCTGTTGAACGAGTAGCACATCTTGTTCAGCCCATAGCCCTTCATCGCCATGCGCCCGTCAAAGATGGTGGTGCCGGGAATGTCTGTCGTCACGGGGCTGCCTCCTCGGGCCAGTAGAGCCGCATCGGGTTCGTCACCAGCAATTTCTGCCGCCGATCGGCGTTCGTCGCAATACGGGGGATGACATCGACCAGTTCGCCGTCATCGGGTATGTGGGACTTCATGTTCGGATGCGGCCAGTCGGTGCCCCACAGCACCCGGTCGGGGAAGGCCTCGACCACCGCGCGGGCAAGGGGCACCACGTCATCATAGGGCGGGCCGGTCAGCGACAGCCGCTCGGGGCACGAGACCTTGGCCCAGACATGCGCATTGTCCGCCATCAGCCGCAGGAAGGCCTTGAAATCGGGGTGATCGACGCCCTTTCCCACCTCGGGCCGGCCCATGTGATCGACCACCACCGTCACCGGAAGGGCGGCCAGAAAGGGGGCGAGGCGCGCAAGGTCGGCGGCCTCGAAATAGACGACCACATGCCAGCCGAGCGGCCGGATGCGCTCGATCAGGGGCAGATAGTCCTCGACCTTTCGCTCGCCCACCAGCCGCCTGACAAAGTTGAAGCGCACGCCCCTGATGCCGCGTGCCGTCATATCGGCCAGTTCGGCGTCCGTTTCGCGGCCTGACAGCGCCACGACGCCCCGCGCAAGGCCCCGGGCCGCATCCAGCGCATCGAGAAGCGCCCGGTTGTCGGTGCCGTGGCAGGTCGCCTGCACGATCACGTTGCGGTCGAAGCCGAGGAAATCGCGGAGCGCAAACAGCTGCTCCTTCGAGGCATCGCAAGGCGTGTATTTCCGCTCGGGCGCGAAGGGAAAGCGGTCGGCGGGGCCGAAGACATGGCAGTGGGCATCCACCGCGCCTTCGGGGGGGTGGAAATCGGGGCGCCTGGGCGCCTTGCACCAGTGCAGCCAGCCCGCATCCATCAGGCGAACACCTCCCCGTCCATCAGCTTGCGCGCGGTGCGCAGGATCGCGGTCGAGGCGATCTGCCCCCCCTCGTCCAGCCGGAACACCACCGTCATCTCGCCCGAGGGGTGCTCGACCGCCAGCCGCCTCACCGGCCCCGCGCCGCGTTCGGCCATCTCCCAGGCTACCGTGCCCGGCGTCATACAGGCGGTGGCGACGGACACGGCCGCAAAGACCCCGATCGCCGCATGCACCCGGTGCGGGATGAAACTGCGGGTCGCGATCGCACCGCCCGCGCGGGCAGGCGACAGCAGCACCATCTTGGGCACCGTCTTGTCCGTTACGTCGCCCAGATTCATCATCCGCCCCGCCGCCAGCCGGATTGCCTCCACCCTTTCCTTGAGCACGGCGTTTTCGGCAAGCTCCGCAGGCGCCTCGTCGCCCCCAAGCCCGAAATCGGCGGCCCGCATCAGTACGCAGGGCATGCCATTGTCGATGCAGGTCGTGCCAAGCCCCTCGATCACGTCCACCGCGCGCCCCGTCGGCAAAAGCGCCCCGCAACTGGCCCCGGCGATGTCGCTGAATGCGATCTCGACCGGCGCCGCCGTCCCCGGCACCCCGTCGATCCGCGCATCGCCCGCATAGGTCACGCGCCCGCCCGGCGTCCGCACCCGTGCTTCGGCAATCTGGCCCGTGTTCTCCATGAAGATATGCACGCAGGTCTCGCCATCCCCGGCCGCCACCAGCCCGCGTTCGATCGCAAAGGGCCCGACACCCGCCAGGATATTGCCGCAGTTCTGCGCGTCGCTCACCCGCGCCTCGTCGACCAGGACCTGCAGGAACAGATAGTCCACATCGACACCGGGCCGCACCGAGCGCCGCACCACCGCCACCTTGCTGGTCAGCGTGTCACCCCCGCCGACCCCGTCGATCTGGCGCGGGTCCGGGCTGCCCATCGCGCGCAACAGAAAGGCATCGCGCTCGGCAGGCAGGTCGCCCGCCAGAAAATACAACCCCTTCGAGGTCCCCCCCCGCATCCACATTGCCGGCACGGCCTTCATGCCCCGGCCCTTCTTCTTTGCCAAAATACGCCGGGGGAGCCGCGCCAGCGGCGGGGGCAGCGCCCCCAACCAGAGCGCCCCCTCTCAGACATATTTCAGCCCCTTCGCGGCAAGGCGGCCTCGCATGTCATACATGTCGAGCCCGAGCTCCCCCGCGGCCAGCCGCCGCCGCTTTTCCTCTTCCGCCGCGATCCGGGCGCGCGCCTTTTTCAGCACGGCTTCGGCCGCCTCCCGCGCCACCACGCAGACCCCGTCATCATCGGCCACCACCACGTCGCCCGGATTGACCAGCGCGCCCGCGCAGATCACCGGCACATTCACGCTGCCCAGCGTCTCATTGACCGTGCCCTGGGCCGAGACCGCCTTCGACCAGACCGGAAAGCCCATTGCCCGCAGGTCCGCCACGTCGCGCACGCCCGCGTCGATCACAAGCCCCCGGCAGCCCCGCGCCATGGCCGAGGTCGCCAGAAGGTCGCCGAAATAGCCCGCATCCGAGGGCGCAGTCACCCCCAGCACCAGGATGTCGCCCTCGCGCAGCTGCTCGATCGCCACATGCAGCATCCAGTTGTCGCCGGGCGGCGCCAGGATGGTCACCGCGCTGCCCGCAACCGCCACCCCCTGCTGGATCGGGCGGATATGGCTGGCCAGCAACCCCGTGCGCCCCTGCGCCTCATGCACCGTGGCGACCCCGGCCTCGGCCAGCCCTTTGATCACGGCCGGCGCGGCGCGGGGGATGTTCTGGACCACGACCCCGCTCATAGCTCATCCACCGTGCGGGGGAACATCGACTGGAAGCCCTCGGCATATCGCGCCGCCCGGCCCCCCGCCTGTCCGCCCGAGTTGCGGCGGAAATGGTTGGCGCGGTTCTCCGCGACATTCGTGTAGAAATTCCACAGATGCTCCTGCCCCTGCATGCACTCGATGGCGGCGCGCTTCTTCTCCCAGACCGGGGTGATGTCGAGGAACACATCGGGCTTCCACTGCATCTGCTCGGTCTGGTGCGGCTCGAACAGGTAGAGCTGCGGCGCGCCCAGCACCTTCTGCCCCGGCTTGTGGCCCCAGGCCTGGGCGATCATGCGACATTCCAGCACGAAGCGCGTCGTGTTCATGTGGTCGGTATTGTAGGGGTCCCAGAGGGAGTGGCTCATCATCCAGCGGGGCTGAACCTCGCGGATGACGTCGACCAGGCGCTCCTGCGCGGCGCGGCCCAGATCCAGCGGATAGTCGCCCAGGTCGAAAAAGCGGATATCGGAAACCCCCAGCGCGGCAGCGGCGGATTCGGCCTCGGCCCGGCGGGCCTCGCGCACGCGCTCAAGCGTCATGCCCTGCTGCTTCCACAGTTTCGCGCTTTCGCCGCGCTCGCCGTAGCTGAGGCAGACGACCGTGACGTTGTATCCCATCTGCTGATGCAACGCGATCGCCCCGCCCGCGCGCCAGACGAAATCGGCGGCATGCGCACTGACGACCAGCGCGGTTTTTCCCTGATCCATCTTCCCTGTTCCGGTTTTTGCTTTTGCTTGTGGTCAAGTATGTCCTAAATGAAACGAATTCCAAGTGTGAAATGCTTGCGCCGAGGTGCCCGTGGCTGACCAAATGCCCCGAATTGCCCTGATCGGATATGGTGAGGCGGGCCGCGCCTTTGCCCGTGGCTGGCGCGGCGCCGAGGTGGCGGCCGATATCCGGGCCTTTGATATCGTGCCCGCGCGCAGCCCGTCGGCCAGCCGGGCCGAGGCGCTGGCGGGCGCGGAGGCGGTGTTCTGTCTGGTCACCGCCGACCGCGCAGCTGAGGCGTTTGTGCAGATGGCGCCGCATCTGCCCGAGGGCGCGCTGGTTTTTGATGGCAATTCCTGTGCGCCCGGCACCAAGCGCGAAAGCGCCGCGATTGTCGGGCAGGCAGGGGCACGCTATGTGGACATGGCGATCATGGCGCCGGTGCATCCGCGATTGCATCAAACGCCCGTCCTGCTGGCTGGCCCCCATGCCGGGGCGGGCCATGAGATGGCAACGCGCCTTGGCATGCGGGCCGATATCGCGGGGGGCGCGGTCGGGCAGGCGGCGGCCGTCAAGATGATCCGCTCGGTCATGGTCAAGGGGATGGAGGCCTTGATGGCCGAATGCGTGCTGGCGGGCCGCAGGGCCGGGGTCGAGGACGTGGTTCTGGACAGCCTGCAGGCCAGCTTTCCGGGGTGGGAATGGCGCAGGCAGGCGGCCTATGATCTGGAACGCATGATGGTGCATGGCACGCGCCGCGCCGCCGAGATGCGCGAGGTTGCGCGCACGGTGCGGGAACTGGGGCTGCCGGGTATGATGAGCGCGGCCACGGCCGACTGGCAGGGATTGGTCGGCGCGCTGGGGCTGGAGGCGGGGGCGGATGATCTGGCCGCGCGTTCGGAGGCGATTCTGGCAGGGCTTGCCGGGGGCAAATCTGGGGATGAAGAGGGGGAAGAAGGGGGCGCTGCCCCCGTCGCTGGCGCGACTCCCCCGGCGTATTTGGGCAAAGAAGAAGCAGAAGAAGGGGAAGATGGATGAGGATCTGTGTGGCAGGCGCCTATGGTGCCTTTGGGCGCAAGCATCTCGAGGCGCTGGCGGCGATCGAGGATGTCGAGGTCACCGCGGTGATGGGGCCGACGCGCGAAAAGATCGAGGCGCTGGCGGCGGAACGCGGTATCGGGTTTTCGGCGACCCGGCTGGAGGATTGTCTGGCGCGTGACGATGTGGATGCCGTCATTCTGGCAACCCCGACCCAGCAGCACGCCGCACAGGCCATTGCCTGCATGGAGGCGGGCAAGCATGTGCTGGTGGAAATCCCGATGGCCGACAGCCTGGCCGATTCCATCGCCGTGGTCGAGAAGCAGAAGGAATGCGGGCTGGTAGCGATGGCCGGGCAGGTGCGCCGGTTCAACCCCAGCCATCAGTGGATTCACAACCGCATCAGGGCGGGGGAACTGAAGGTCCAGCAGATGGATGTGCAGACCTATTTCTTTCGCCGCACCAATACCAACGCCAAGGGCGAGCCGCGCAGCTGGACCGACCACCTGTTATGGCATCACGCCTGTCATACGGTGGACCTGTTCCAGTATCAGACCGGCGAGCAGGTCGAACATGCCTTTGGCCTGCAGGGGCCTATACATCCCGATCTGGGCATCGCCATGGATATGAGCATCGGCATGAAAACGGGGTCGGGCGCGATCTGCACGCTGTCGCTGAGTTTCAACAATGACGGGCCGTTCGGGACGTTCTTTCGCTATATATGCGACAACGGCACCTATATCGCCCGCTATGACGATCTGTATGACGGCTATGAAAGGCCGGTCGACCTCAGCGGGGTGGCGGTCAGCAATAACGGGATCGAGCTGATCGACCGCGAATTCATCAGCGCCATTCGCGAGGGGCGCGAGCCCAACGGCGCGGTCGGTCAGGTGCTGGGGGCGATGGAGACGCTGGACCGGATCGAGCGGTCGCTGGTTTAGCAGCAGGCAGGTTGTGCCCCTCCCGCCAGCTGCGGAAGGGGCGATCTCAATCAGTTCAGGCGGCTTTTTCCTCGCCCGGCGCAAAGCGGCCGTAGAAAGTTTCGCCCTTTTCGGCCAGATCACGCAGCAGGGCCGGCGGGTTGAAGCGTTCGCCATAGGTTTCGGCCAGGCGCTCGCAGGTTGCCACCGCCTGTTCGGCACCAAGCAGGTCGAGCCACGAGAACGGCCCGCCCGACCAGGGCGCAAAGCCCCAGCCCAGGATCGCGCCGACATCGCCTTCGCGGATGTCCATCAGCACGTTTTCTTCCAGCGCGCGGACGGCCTCGAGCGCCTGCACCAGGGCAAGGCGCAGTTTCACGTCTTCGACAGGGGGCTGGTCGGCCAGCGGCGGCCAGTTTTCGCGCAGGCCCGGCCACAGGCGGGTGCGCTTGCCCTTGTCGTCGTATTCGTAGAAACCGGCGTTGGCCTTGCGGCCCAGGCGGCACTCGTCGAACAGCTTGAACAGCACCTCGTCGGCATCGGCCGCCGGATAGGCATCGCCCATCGCCGCCCTGGTCGCCTTGGCGATCTTGACGCCGAGGTCGATCGAGGTTTCGTCGGTCAGCTGCAGCGGGCCGACCGGCATGCCGAATTGCTGGGCGGCATGTTCGATCAGCGCGGGCTCGACGCCTTCGCGGATCATGCGCACGCCCTCGTTGATATAGGGGATGATGCAGCGGTTGGCGTAGAAAAAGCGCGCATCATTGACAACGATCGGCGTCTTGCGGATCTGGCGCACGAAATCGAGCGCCTTGGCCACGGCCCGGTCGCCGGTTTCCTTGCCCTTGATGATTTCGACCAGGTTCATCTTGTGCACCGGGCTGAAGAAGTGGATGCCGATGAACTGATCGGGCCGCGCGCTGGCGCGGGCGAGCTCGGTGATCGGCAGGGTCGAGGTGTTTGACGCATAGATACAGCTTTCGGGGATCACTTCCTCGGCCTTTTTGGTGACCTCGGCTTTGACGGCGGGATCCTCGAACACGGCCTCGATGATCAGGTCGGCGCCTTCGAGGGCGGCGTAATCGGTGGTCGCGTTGATGCGCGCCAGCACCTGTTCCTTTTTCTCGGGTGTGACCTTCTTGCGCTTGATGCCACCGTCAAGGATGCCCTCGGCATGGGCCTTGCCGCGATCGGCGGCCTCTTGTGTGGCGTCGATCAGGGTGACGTCGATCCCCGCAAGGGCCGCGATATAGGCAATGCCCGCACCCATCATGCCGGCGCCCAGAACGCCCAGCTTTTGCACGCGCTGGTCGTCAACGCCCTTGGGCCGCACGGCGCCCTTTTCAAGCGCCTGCTTGTTGAGAAACAGCGAGCGGATCATGCTGGATGTCGAAGGCGTCAGCAACACCTTGGTGAACCAGCGGGCCTCGACCTTGAGCGCGGTGTCAAACGGCACGATGGCGCCCTCGTAGATGGCGGCCAGCAGGGCGCGCGCTGCCGGATAGACACCGTGGGTCTTGGCGTGGATCATCACGTTTGCGCCGACAAACATCTGAAAGCCGGCCGGGTGATAGGGAGCGCCGCCGGGGAACTTGAAACCCTTCTGATCCCAGGGTTTGACCAGATCGGCGTCTTTCGCGCCATTGATCCATTCCCTTGCGGCGTCGATCAACTGGTCGGCGGGGACCACGTCGTCGATCAGGCCGATGGCCTTCATCCTGGCGGGGGGCTGCATGCGGCCCTCCATCAGGACGGGGGCGGCCGCCATCAGGCCGATCTTGCGCGAAACCCGTGTGGCGCCACCGCCGCCCGGAAACAGGCCGACCAGGATTTCCGGCAGGCCCAGCCTGGCCCTGGGGTTGTCGGCCACGATGATGCGGTGGCAGGCAAGCGGCAGCTCAAAGCCGATGCCGGCGGCGGTGCCGGGCAATGCGGCGACGATGGGCTTGCCGCCCTTTTTCGTCTTGGGGTCCATGCCGGCCAGCTCGATCCGGCGCAGGATGGCGTGCATTTCCATGAGCCCGTTGAAAATGCCCTCGGCGGGGTTGTCGCCGGCCTCGTCGCGCAGGCGGGCCAGCACGTTCAGGTCCATGCCGCCGGCGAAATCCTTTTTGCCCGAGGTGATGATGACGCCCTTGACGCCGTCATCGGCCAGCGCCGTCTGAACATGCCGGTCCAGCTCGCGCATGGCGTCGAAGGTCATGACGTTCATGCTCTTGCCGGGCATGTCCCAGGTGATGATGGCGATACCGTCATCGCCTTTCTCGTAGTGAAAATCAGCCATTTTTCTTTCCCTTTCAGGGTTGATCGAATTCCGTTCCGTCCTTGCGGGTAAAGCGGAATTTGCCGTTCCGTTTGACCACCGCAAGGTCGTCGTCGGGGTAATGTGCGCGCTCGGTCTCGGCGCGGGTGCCGATCTCGAGACAGGTCGCCGGGGCATCCGAGCGGTTCACCAGATGGTGGCCGTTGTTGACGCCGGCCTTGAAGGTCGCTGCATCACCTGCCCGCAGCAGGGTCTCATGGCCTTCCTCGACCAGCACCAGCTCGCCCGACACGACATAGACGAACTCGTCCTCGACCTCGTGCCAGTGGCGCAGCGCCGACATGGCGCCGGGGTCGAGCCGGGTCAGGTTGACGCCGAACTGCGTCAGCCCGCCGGCATCGCCCAGCCGCTTTTTGGCCCGCCCACCGACACGGGCGGCAAACGGGGCCGGATAGCCCGAGCCCGTCTTCCATTCCAGCGCGTCGATATCGAGTTTCGGCATGTCGCTCAGACCCGCTCGATGATGGTGGCAACCCCCATGCCCGAGCCGATGCACAGCGTGGCAAGGCCGACTTCCTTGTCCTGACGCTCGAGCTCGTCAAGCAGGGTGCCCAGGATCACCGCGCCGGTTGCGCCCAGCGGGTGGCCCATGGCGATGGCGCCGCCATTGACGTTGACCTTGTCCATGTCGGCATCGAAATGCTGCTGGAAGCGCAGCACGACGGCGGCGAAGGCCTCGTTCACCTCGAACAGGTCGATATCGCCGAATGCCATGCCCGCCTCTTTCAGCGCCTTTTCGGTGACCGCCACGGGGCCGGTCAGCATGATGGTGGGATCGGTGCCGATCTTGGTCATGCGACGGAAACGCGCGCGGGGTTTCAGGCCATAGCGTTCACCGAATTCCTTGTTGCCAACCAATACGGCCGAGGCACCGTCGGCGATGCCCGACGAGTTGCCTGCATGATGCACGTGGTTGATGGTTTCAAGCTCGGGGTATTTCAGCAGGGCAACCGCATCGAAACCGGGCATGTTTTCGCCCATGTCCTTGAAGCTGGGCTTGAGGGCGCCCAGGCTCTGCATGTCGGTGCTTTCGCGGATCATCTCGTCATGGTCGAGGATGGTCACACCGTTCTGGTCGCGCACCGCAAAGACGGATTTTGCGAACCGGCCCTCTTTCTGGGCGCGGGCGGCACGTTTCTGGCTTTCGACGGCCAGCGCGTCGCATTCATCGCGGGAAAAGCCGTATTTGGTGGCGATGATGTCGGCCGAAATGCCCTGGGGCACGAAATAGGTCTTCATGGCCAGGGTCGGGTCGGCGGCAATGGCGCCGCCGTCGCTGCCCATGGGCACGCGGCTCATGCTTTCGATGCCGCCGGCGATATAGGCGTCACCCATGCCGCCCATCACCTGACCTGCGGCCATGTTGACCGATTCCAGCGCCGAGGCACAGAAGCGGTTGACGGAAACGCCGGGGATGGATTCATCGAGATCCGAATACAGCACCGCCGAGCGCGCAAGACACGCACCCTGTTCGCCGATCTGGGTGACATTGCCGAGGATCACGTCCTCGACGGCGTGACCATCCAGATTGTTGCGGTTCTTGATCTCGTTCAGCGCCAGGGCGGCCAGACGGACGGCGGGCACCTCGTGCAGGCTGCCGTCCTTCTTGCCCTTGCCGCGCGGGGTGCGGACGGCGTCATAGATATAGGCTTCGGTCATGGTTTCTTTCCTTCCGTTCAGGCCCGGTCGGCTGGCGAGCCGGGCATCAGGTCATAAGGGTGTTTCCAGTTCGGCTGGGCGCTGATGCGGTCCAGCCAGGCATCGATATTCGGCCATTCGGCGCGATCGAAACCAAAGGGTTCCGGGTAATAGAGATATCCGCAGCAGGAAATGTCGGCATTGCTGATGCTGTCGCCCACCAGCCAGTCGCGCCCTTCCAGCGCACGGTTCAAGGTGTCATAGGCGCCCTTGAGGCGGCCCTGCATGAACTTGATGACCTCGTGCGGGCGCTTTTCCTCGGGCAGGAAATTGGCCAGAAAGCGGGTCATGCCGGCGGCGGATGACAGCTTGTGATTGTCCCACAGCACCCAGCGCAGAATCTCGCGGCGCTCGCGGTTGTCGCGGCCCTGGAACTTGCCGGAAAGTTCCGACACATAGTCCTGGATGGCGCCGGACTGGGTCAGCCGGTAATCGCCGTCGATCATCACCGGGGCTTCTCCCATCTCGTTGATGTTCTGGCGGTATTCGGGGGTGCGGGTCTCGCCGTTGAAGAAATCCACATAGACCGGCTCCCAGTCCAGCCCGGCCAGTTGCAGCGCCAGCGCCGCCTTGTAGGAATTGCCACTTTCGCCAAAGCAATACAGCTTGATCGTCATGTCGTGCCTCCCCTTGATGTCTTGTGTGTGGCCGCTGGCGTGCATGCGTATTTGTGCAAAGAAGAAGTGCAAGGAATTATTAACTGCGGCCCGAGTATCCTGATGCCACGGTACAGGCTGGCGAGCCGATGACCGTCAAAGGAGAAGCCGCCCCTGTCGTTGCGCCGCGTGCCCCTCGGCAGGGGCGCATGTTCTTCTTCTTTGCCCAAATACGCCCGCCGGAGGCGTCCCGCAATGTCAGCCAGCGCGCCGGTCATTGGTCTTCCTTCTCGATTGCGCGGGCAATCAGTTCCTTCATGATCTCGTTGGTGCCGCCATAGATGCGCTGCACGCGGGCATCGGTCCACATTTCGGCGACCGGATATTCCTGCATGAAACCATAGCCGCCGAACAGTTGCAGGCATTCGTCCAGAACCTTGCCCTGCATGTCGCT
>JASBSZ010000045.1 GCA_030148665.1 Alphaproteobacteria bacterium | reverse complement strand
TGGTCGAGCGATTCTTCAACAAGCTCAAACACTTCCGCGCGGTGGCCACGCGCTATGACAAGCGCGACGACAACTACCTCGCCTCCGTCCAACTCGCTTCTATCAGGATTTGGTTGCGATCTTATGAGTCGGTGACCTAGGGCTGCCCGGGATCGGGTTGCCGCGCGGCCCTTGCGCCAGAGGTTTTCGGCAGGCGGGGCAGGGGGCGCGGTCGCGCCCTGTCGTCAGTCTTCCAGCACCTTGCGGCGGCGTTCGTATTCCTCGGGTTCGATTTCGCCGCGGGCAAGGCGTTCCTTGAGGATTTCCAGCGCCTTGTCGCCGCTGCTGGCGCTGCGCCCTTCGTCGCCGCGGTCGGTGATCCAGCGCACCGCCAGAACCACCAGCACGATGACCGCAACCCAGAAAGCCAGCATCATCAGCGGCCCCGTCCACATCCACCAGCCATAGTCACCCGACCACATGTGGCCGTAGCCCTGGTAGTTTCCGTCGGCCAGCGCCGCCCGGGGCAGCATGGCCCCCGCAGCGCCCAGCATTCCGGCCGTTATCCGGCCCTGAAACCTGCGCCTGATTGCGCCTGTGAATCCGCGATAATGTCCTGTTGCCGTCATCATGGCCTCCTGACCGGTTGACCGGCTGCACGGCGGCCCTGGTTTGGCCTGTCTCGTGCGCCTTGCGTTACGGTGTCTGTCCCTCGTCCGCGCACCGATCGTTCATGTTCTGGCAGGGATGGGCGGCTTGCCTTGCCGGCGTTGTTGTCGTTCTGCCGCCCGGATTGGTTCCTGAAATCTTCCCTGGCCCTTACCCGTCACCGGGAAAGGGTTGTCGGTCGTGCCTGCGCTCAGTCCTTTGAGGGCGGCAGCAGGTCCTTGGTGAACTTGTGCTGTTGCTTGTCATCATGCAGGAACGCGATGATGTCGGCCAGCTCGTCGCCGGTGAATTCGACCTGTGCGCCCAGCTCGTCCTCTTGCATGGGGATCATGACGGTTGCCATTTTCCACATCTTGGCCGCCAGATCGAACGGGTTCATGTAGTCGTTCATGTCATGTAGTCGTTCATGTTATGCGCATCCAGCCATGTTATGCGCATCCAGCGCCGCGGCGTCCTCGCCCCCGACGCCGTTGACCGAGTGGCAGGCATAGCATTTCTTCTGAATGAACAGCTCCATGCCACGGGCCGAGTTCATGATCGGCATCACCAGCTGCACCGCATGCGGACCGTCTCCGTCCGAGTTCTGCGGCGGATGGTCCTGCGCGGTGGCAGGCGTCGCAAGAGGCAGGGCGGAAAACGCACCCAGAGCGATTGCAAGGGACAGGTATTTCATCGGAACACTCCTTGTTTACCGGGGTCCCCCAAGAACCCCAGGTGATTCTGCACCCCTTGTCGGGGGATGTCGCCTCACCAAAGCGTGATACTCGCGAAAAAGAGAAAATAATTTTCTTGACCTTCCATCAGGTGGAAAATGTAAAGGCGGCGTCCAGAATCCGCCTTTGCGTTTCGTCAAAGGCCGGTGTCGCCGGTGATGTGCGACATATTGTCGGGGGCATTCTGACGCATCTGATGCATGATATTGCACATGCAGAAATTCATGCCCCGGCCGGGCCCTGGGTCGGTCAGGGTGATTCGCGTCGTCCTGTTGTCGAATCGCCCGTCAAGAAAGGGGTTATGCGGCCTGAACGCATCCCCGACAGCCCTGTTTCGACGGTCGATCCGGGTGTGATTTCGCAACGCCGCATCGCAGCGGCATCGCCTGATCCCTGGGTTGCCGGCAGCCGGTCTCGCCGGCGTCCGACAGGGCATTTCCCGCCCCTCACCGGGCGCCCGGCAATGGCCGGGACGGGGCGGGAACCAGGTGCCGCCGATGTCAACAACATGTGATCACGCTGTCAGGCAGCCCGCGCGAGATATCGCTGCCCGGGCGCCGCCGTATTGGTGCGCGGTGACCTGTCGGGCGCAAGGCGCGGGTTCAGCACCAGCTGGCCTCGTCCGCATTGGGCGCGCGCAGCAGCTCTTTCAGGTTGGCCTCGATCAGGTGAAAGCCCACATTTCCATACAGGATCTGGCGTCCCGCATTCATGCGGATCGTGGGGCTGCCGGCGACATTGGTTGCCTCGCACAGGCGGTTGTCGGCGTCCAGCGCCGCCATCGCCGCGCCCGAGGCCAGCTGGGCCTCGATCGCGGCCATGTCCAGCCCCAGCTCGTCGGCGACTTCGCCCTGCACGTCGCGACGGGCAATGTCGCGCCCCTGTTCGAAAAAGGCTCGGCGCAAGGCCCAGGTGGCGCGGTAATAGGCCGTGTCGCGCAGCTTTTCCTGCGGGCCGGTTTCGCCTGCGGCCAGCTGCACGGCCTTGAGAAACAGATGCGCGGCGTTCGAGCTGACCGGCCGCACCCTGCGCCAGCAATCCTCGTGAATCGAGATATGGTCGAACTGCCGGCCGACCCCATCGACATGATCGGCATAACCGTCAAAGCCGCCGCGATCGGCCCAGCCGGTGGTGATCTTGGCGTGGGCATCGGGAAAGACCGGGCAGAAATGCATCGATATCTCGATCCGGCCTTCGAACCGGCGGGCCATTTCCTCGAGCCTGACATGCGAGGCATAGGCCCAGACGCAGAGAAGATCCGAGAAATGCTGAACGACGGGCAGCGGCATGAGAAAGCCTTTCTTTCCTGTTGCGGGGCTCCGTATATGGCATTGCGCGCGTCGGCTGACAAGGGAAGGCGGCAGGAACGGAGGCGGGGCCATCGGGCGGTTTGCGAGCCGTGGATCGGGCGCTGCAAATATGTTGGCTTGTCGCGCGGCTGTCGTCTATTGTGGAACACGCGCCCCGCATGGCGCCAGTGCGCGGGACGGCGGGGCGCGACGACAGGTGGATTGACACAAAGCGCATGACGAGAAAGAGATTTTTCCCCAGATGATCGGTTTGTTCGCATTCAGGTTTTCCCTTGTCGGGATCATGCCGTGACGCCGGGCCGCCCTACGAGGCTGGTTGCGGTGGTGGTGACGTTCAACCGCCTCGTGCAGCTGCGCCGAACCGTTGCCCGCCTTGCCGAAAGCGCGGTCGATCGCATCATCGTGGTGGATAACGGGTCAACCGACGGCAGCCGCGAATGGGTTGCCGCGCTGGCGGGCGGGCAGGTCGAGCTGCTGTCGCCCAGCGTCAATCTGGGCGGTGCCGGCGGGTTCGAGCTGGGCATGCGCCATGCGGTTGCGCGCCATGACCCGGACTGGATCGTGGTCATGGACGACGACGCCCGCCCCGAGCCGGGCGCGATCACGCGTTTCCTGCAGGGTGACTATCGCAATTACGCGGCCGTTGCCGCCGCCGCCCGTTATCCCGACGGCAATATCTGCGAGATGAACCGCCCGTCGCTGAACCCGTTTCGAAACTGGCGCCTGCTTGTGCGCACGCTGGCCGGAAAGGGGCGCATGGGGTTTCATCTGGCGGATGCGGCCTATGGGGGGCCTGCGCGGGTCGTTCATGTGGCCTCGTTCGTGGGGCTGTTCATATCGCGCGCCGCGATTGCACGCTGTGGCTATCCCGACGGTGGCCTGTTCCTTTATGGCGATGACGCGATCTATACCCTGCGCCTCAGCAACAGCGGGCTGGACATCCTTTTCGACCCCGACATCCGTTTCGAACATGACTGTTCCACATTCGAGGGGCGCGCACGCGTCTATCGCCCGCTGTGGAAGGTCTATTACAACTATCGCAACGGTCTGATCCTGTATCACGAGACCGCGGGCCCCCTGTTCTGGCCGGCGCTGCTGGTCATCCTGCCCAAGTGGCTGTTGAACGGCCGCCTGTACGGGGTGGACAGGCGGCGCTATTTCCGGCTGCTGTGGCTGGCGGTGCGCGACGGGGTGCGCGGCCGCACCGGGATCTCGCAGGAGGTGGGCTATCCGCCTCTGCCCGCCGTCAACGCCCCGGATGCCCCTTTGGGGAGGCAGGCGCGCTCCGGGGGGCGGCGGGATGGGCCGGGCAGGCGGGAAACGGCCATCGCGCCGCGCGCCCATGCCGACGCGGACAGCCCGCGGCGGGATTGACAGGCTCACCGCCCGGTCAGTTGTTCAGGATGTCCCGGTGATGCCGGTTCAGCAGCAGCAGGCCGAAAAACAGCGTGATCAGCGCGATGGCAAAGACATAGGTCGGCGAGACATAGCGTGCGTCGTAGGTCGGGTAGAATCCCCGCCGCATCAGCCCGACGATGTGAATGATGGGATTATACCACATGAGATTCTGATAACGCCATGGAATATCTTCAAAAATATAGAAGATCGTTGACAGCAGGAAAAGCGGCCGGTTGATGATCGTCCAGACCTGCTCCCATACCGGAAAGGCGTTGAACAGATAGCAGTTCAGCGTCCCGATCCCCAGCCCCAGCATCGAGGCCATGGTCAGGCTCAGCAGGATGGCCGGGACATCCAGGATCAGGGTTGTGTCAAAGATCAGGTGGATACCGGTCATCACGAGATAGAACACCATCAGGTTGGTCATGGTATCCAGGATGAAGCGCGCGATGATCGCATCCGTATAGCGTACCGCCGGATAGCGCAGCAGCTGGCGCGAGAACTTGATCGATGTTGCCACCTTGCGTCCGGTTTTCTGATAGAACGAAAAGGGCAGCTGGCCGGTGGCAAAGAACAACATGAAAACGGTACCCAGCGCCGGGTTCCTGATGCGCAGGCCGACGGCGATCACCAGGGTATAGAGCGCGATTGCCCCCACCGGTTCCAGGACCGCCCAGAGATAGCCGCCCGGTGAGCGGCCATAGGTCGTGGCCATTTCGCGCAGGATCAGGGCCCAGATGGTGCGCAGGGTGGAAAAGCGCCGCCGCCGGGTCGCAGGGATGGCCGCCTGGCCCATGTTCCGTGTTTCCAGATCGGGATTCGTGTCGCCCGCAGTCATGTCGAGACAGCCCCTGATACGCGCGGAAAATGCAGCCGCGTCCCTTTTTCTAGGGGGATCCGGTAAAGAATGACAGTATTTTGTGATGCGGTTGTGCATACTGCGCAAGGGGGGCACATGTCCCCCCTTGCGGATCGCCAGACCGGCGAAGATCGTTTCTGCAGGCGTCGTGCCTGGCCTCAGCCCAGGGCGACGGCTCTGACCTCGTCGTCGATGTGATCCTCGTACTGGGCAAAGTTTTCCGCAAACATCGCGACCAGCCTGCTGGCGGCCGCGTCATAGGCGGCACCGTCAGCCCAGGTCGCCCGCGGGTCAAGCAGGGCCTGATCGACGCCGGGGACCGCAACCGGCACCTCAAAGCCGAAATTGGCGTCGCGCCGGAATTCGGCATCGTTCAGAGATCCGTCGAGTGCCGCCGACAACAGCGCGCGCGTGGCCTTGATCGGCATGCGCGCGCCCACGCCATAGGCACCGCCCGTCCAGCCGGTGTTGACCAGCCAGCAGGTTGCGCCATAGCGCGCGATACGCGACCGCAGCAGGTTGCCATAGGCCTCGGGACGGCGCGGCATGAAGGGGGCGCCAAAGCAGGTCGAAAAGGTCGTTTGCGGTTCGGTCACGCCCTGTTCGGTGCCGGCGACCTTGGAGGTAAAGCCCGACAGGAAATGATACATCGCCTGTGCCGGGGTCAGCCGCGCAATCGGCGGCAGCACGCCGAAGGCATCGCAGGTCAGCATGATGATGTTTTTCGGATGCCCCCCCATGGCGCTGTCGGATGCGTTCGAGATATAGTGCATCGGATAGGCGCAACGCGTGTTGGCGGTCAGGCTGTCATCTTCGAAATCGATGTCAAAGGTTTCCGGGTCGAACACCATGTTTTCCACGATGGTGGCGAATTTTTCGGTCGTGGCATAGATTTCGGGTTCGGCCTCGGGCGACAGGTTGATCGTCTTGGCGTAGCAGCCGCCTTCAAAGTTGAAGGTGCCGTTGTCGGACCAGCCATGTTCATCGTCACCGATGAGAACGCGCGACGGATCGGCCGACAGCGTGGTCTTGCCGGTGCCTGACAGGCCAAAGAAGATCGCGGCGTCATCGGGGTCATTCGGCGCGTGGTTGGCCGAGCAGTGCATCGGCATGATGCCCTTTTCCGGCAGCAGATAGTTGAGGATGGTGAACACGGATTTCTTGATTTCGCCGGCATAGGCGGTGTTGGCGACCAGAACCAGTTTCTTTTCGAAATTCAGCGCGATCACGGTTTCGCTGCGGCAGCCGTGGCGTTCGGGATCGGCCTTGAAGCCGGGGCAGTCGATGATGGTGAATTCCGCGACGAAATCATCCAGTTCGGCCCGCTCGGGGCGGCGCAGCAGGTTGCGGATGAACAGTGACTGCCAGGCCAGCTCGGTGATCACCCGGGTGTCCAGCCTGTGGGCGGGGTCGGCGCCGGCGAAAAGATCCTGCACGAACACCTCCTTGTCCCGAAGATAGGCAAGCATGTCGTCATGCAGGCGGTCGAACGCCTCCGCGTCCATCGGCGGGTTGTTTTCCCACCAGACATTACCCTCGACATCGGGGGTGCGCACGATGAACTTGTCCCGGGCCGAGCGCCCGGTGTGCTGGCCGGTTGCCACATGCAGCGCACCGCCCTTGCCGAGGGTGCCCTCGCCGCGTTGCAGCGCGCGCTGCACGAGCGCCGGCTCGAGCAGGTTGTAGTAAACGTTTGAAAGCCCGGTGATCCCCATCGCCTCAAGCGTATGGGCCGGGTTTACCCGTCCTGTGGTCATTTGTTCGCTCCGAAAACCGCGGACCCGGCCGATCAGGCCCGCCACAATGATTTCTGATCTTCCCTGGACGTTGTGTGCAATGGTCGCCGGGAATGTTCCCCTCGTTCGGAAACGCCGCCTGTATACCATGCAATACCGCGAGGGAAAGGGGAGAGTCGGCAACAGCTGCAAAAGAATCGGTCCCAAATCCGCGACAAATTAGTCATATGTTATCCAAATGAACAATTGTTTCTGATCGTGAATGCGCGTGAGCCTCAGTTAACAGTTGATTCCGGGGGGTAAAAACACGAAAATGGCCGAAAAAGAAAGAATTCGGGCAGTAAAGGGGCAAATGTGATGTCAACCATTGCATTGGTAGACGACGACAGGAACATCCTTACCTCGGTTTCCATGACGCTCGAGGCGGAGGGCTACGACGTGGTGACCTACAATGACGGCCAGGCCGCGCTCGAGGGGTTCAGCAAGAAATTTCCCGACATAGCCGTTCTCGACATCAAGATGCCGCGGATGGACGGGATGGACCTGCTGTACCGCATCCGGCAGAAATCGGACATGCCGGTGATCTTTCTGACATCCAAGGATGACGAGATCGACGAGGTTCTCGGCCTGCGCATGGGGGCTGACGACTATATCCGCAAGCCTTTCAGCCAGCGTCTGCTGGTCGAACGCATCCGGGCCATTTTGCGCAGGCAGGCCGCGCTGGCCAGGGACGCCAGCGGCGACAGCGACGAGGCCCAGCTGATCGAGCGTGGCTCGCTGGTGATGGACCCGTTGCGCCACTCGGTCACGTGGAAGGGCAAGAATGTCAGCCTGACTGTGACCGAGTTCCTGCTGCTTCAGGCGCTGGCCCAGCGGCCCGGTTTCGTGAAAAGCCGCGACCAGCTGATGGATGTCGCCTATGACGATCAGGTCTATGTCGATGACCGCACCATCGACAGCCACATCAAGCGCCTGCGCAAGAAGATGCGTGCCGTCGATCCCGATTTCGCGTCGATCGAGACCCTTTACGGCATAGGCTACAGGTTTACCGAGGCATGAATGTCGTGTCCCAGCTCGACCCGGAAAAGGCGCGCACAGCCGAAGCGCCCGACATCATCCTGGGCGAGGACTGGGACGAACGCGCGCGCGAACAGGATGACGAGGATTCCCCGGACCCCCCGCCGGAAGGAAACGGCCGGGGCTGGATAAATCTGAAACGCTCGCCTCTGGCACGCAAGATCATCACCTTCAACCTGCTGGCGCTGGTGGTTCTGGTGGGGGGGATCCTCTATCTCGACCAGTCCAGCGAGGGGCTGATCCGCCAGCGTGAACAGGCACTGACCGCGCAATCCCGCCTGATGGCCCGCGTGATCGCGACCGACATGCGCGCGCGCGGGGTCGGTGCGCTTGACGCGGCGGGCTATACCCCGCGCGACAGTCTCGCCGGGCTCGACCTGCCCGCGCAGGCGACCGTTCTCGTGTTCGACCCGCAGGAACGGCTGGTCGCATCGTTCGGCTCGTTGCAGGGCAGGTCTGACGACACCCCGCCCTATGGCACCCTCGTCACCGATTTCCTGAACGGCATCTGGGAAAGGATCGGGGGGCTGTTTGGCGAAAGCGGCCCTTCCGGGGCGGTTGATCCCAGGACGCTGGCCAGCAGCGTGACGCCGCACGCGCTGGCGGGCAACACGGTTGGCAGGACACTCATCGATTCCGCGGGCGATCCGCTGCTGGTTGTCGCAACCCCCATCGAAGGGAAGGACGGCCCCCTTGGCGCGCTGGTGCTGACGGCGGCGGCCCGCGACATTGCCGAGCTCGCCCGCAATCAGCGCGAACAGATCCTGCAGATGTTCCTGATTGCCATACTGGTATCGGTCGGCCTTTCGCTGGTTCTGGCCAGCACCATCGCAAACCCGCTGCGCGATCTGGCCCGCGCGGCCGAGCTGGGCCGGAAAAAGAACGCCCGCAAGATGAGCCCGCGTCGCGTGCGCATCCCCGACATGACCGCGCGCCCCGACGAGATCGGCCGCCTGTCGGGCGCCCTGCGCGCGATGATCGCAGCCCTTTACGACCGTATCGATTCAAACGAACAGTTCGCCGCCGACGTGGCCCACGAGATCAAGAACCCGCTGTCCTCGCTGCGCTCGGCGGTCGAGACGCTGCGCGTGGCCAAGAACGACGTGCAGCGAAACAAGCTGCTGGACGTGATCGAACACGACGTGCGCCGGCTCGACCGTCTGGTCAGCGACATTTCCAATGCCTCGCGCCTGGATTCCGAACTGGTCAAGGAAGAGATGGAATCCTTCAACCTGGTGCAGACGCTTGAAAACCTTGTCCAGTTTCACGGGCTGGAGGCGCGCGAAAAGGGCATCGAATTCATTTCCGACCTGCCGGACGAGCCCATCGTCATGCGCGGGCTCGAGTGGCGCCTTGCGCAGGTGTTCGTCAACCTGCTGACCAACGCGATTTCCTTTTGCCAGGAGGGGGACGCGGTGCGGCTGTGGGCACGCAAGCGGGCCGATCGCATCCTTGTCGTGGTCGAGGATACAGGCCCCGGCATCCCCGAAGAGGCCCTGGGCAAGATCTTTGACCGCTTCTATTCCGAGCGCCCCTCGGATGATTTCGGCAATCACTCGGGCCTGGGGCTGGCCATTTCGCGCCAGATCGTCGAGGCCCATGGCGGCGTCATCTGGGCCGAAAACATCCGCCCCACCGAGGAGGACATCACCTCGGAACCCCTTGGCGCGCGCTTTGTCGTGGGTCTGCCCGCATGAGCCCCCCCGCATCGGATCCATCATCCGACAGGCCCCTCCATGAGCAACGCATGAGCAGCACCGACGAGACGACCATCATCCACGCCAGCTGTGTCGCGCTCGACGGGCAGGCGGTGCTGATCACCGGCCCCTCGGGCAGCGGCAAGTCGGAACTGGCGCTCGAACTGATGGCGCTGGGCGCGGGGCTGATTGCCGACGATCAGACCGCCCTGCGCCGCCTCAATGGGGTGCTGCTGGCCAGCGCGCCGCCCGAGATACGCGGCCGGATCGAGGCCCGCGGCATCGGCCTGCTGGTTGCGCAGGACGTGGGGCCGGCCGTCGTGCGTCTGGCCGTCGATCTGTCCAGACGCGAAGAGATGCGTCTGCCACCCGAGCGGCGCGTCATGTTTTGCGATATCGCTGTCGATGTGATACATGGCGCGGACCATCCCCGCCTGGCGCCCGCGGTCGTGCAATATCTCAAGGGCGGCCGGGCGGCGTGAAGCCGAGGTAGAACTTGTCGCAGGACACGCCCATCATGGACCCCGAGCCAGGATCACAGCCCCAGACCCGACCCCAGAAGGTGGTTCTCGTGACCGGCCCGTCCGGGGCAGGGCGGGCGACGGCCATTCATGCGCTCGAGGATCTGGGGTTCGAGGCCATCGACAACCTGCCGCTCACCTTGCTGCCGCGCCTTCTGTCGGGTCCGCCCATGGGGCGGCCTCTGGCGCTTGGCATGGATGTGCGCAATCGCGATTTCAGCGTGACCGGCCTGATCGAGGTCTCCGACATCATCGCCCGCGAGGCGGTGTTCGACTGTTCGCTGGTCTATCTCGACTGCGACATGGAGGTGTTGCTCAGACGTTATTCGGAAACGCGCCGGCGCCACCCGCTCGCGCCGGACGAGAACCCGCAGGCCGGCATCGAACGCGAGGTCGAGCTGCTGGCCGCGCTGCGGGCGCGCGCCGATATCCTGATCGACACGACCCGTTTCAGCCCCCACGACCTGCGCGCCGAGCTGGCGAGGTGGTTCCACAAGACGCCCGAGCGGGGACTGGCCGTCTCGGTGCAGTCCTTTTCCTACAAGCGCGGCGTGCCGCTGGGCCTCGACATGGTGCTGGATTGCCGCTTTCTGCGCAATCCCCACTGGCGCGAGGAGCTGCGCGCCGGGACCGGGCTCGATCATGCGGTGGCCGAACATGTGGCGGGGGATGCGCGATTTGCCCCCTTCATCGACAAGGTGCTGGATCTGCTGGACCTGCTGCTTCCGGCCTATCGCGACGAGGGAAAGTCGTATTTCTCGCTCGGCCTGGGATGTACCGGCGGGCAACACCGTTCGGTCTTTGTCGCCGAGACAGTTGCAAAGGCTCTTGCGCGGCGGGGCTGGCAGGTGTCTATTCGCCACCGAGAACTTGACCGGCAGCGCCCCGCGGGGGCCAGAAAGACAGGGTAGCACAGGCTTGATAGGGATCGTGATCGTCGCCCACGGAGGTCTCGCCAGGGAATATCTGGCGGCCGTCGAGCATGTGGTCGGCAAACAGCCGGGTATCCGCGCCGTGGCCATCGAGGCCAATCATGACCGCGAGGCCAAGAAGGCCGAAATCCGCGCCGCGACCGATGCCGTCGATCAGGGCCAGGGGGTGGTGGTGGTCACCGACATGTTCGGCGGCTCGCCCTCGAACCTTTCCCTGCCTGCCTGTCGTGCGCCCGACCGCAGGATCCTTTACGGTGCCAATCTGCCCATGCTGGTAAAGCTGGCCAAGAGCAGAAACCAGCCGCTGGAAAAATCCATCGACGCGGCCCTTGCGGCGGGACGAAAATACATGGATTGCTGCGGCGGCGCAGATTGAGCAGGAAGGGCAACATGGTCGTGGAACGGGTCTTGCCCATCATCAACGAAAAGGGTCTGCATGCGCGGGCCTCGGCGCGTTTCGTGGAAACCGTCGAATCCTTTGACGCCCGCGCCCATGTGAGCCGCGACGGCATGACGGTTTCGGGCGACTCGATCATGGGCCTGCTGATGCTGGCTGCCGCCAAGGGGAGTGAAATCAGATTGCGTGCCGAGGGCCCCGAGGCGCAGGCCCTTGCGGACGCTGTCGAGGAATTGGTAAGAAACCGCTTTGGAGAAGAGGCCTGAGGCCCCCCGGTCGAACCCTCTCTCACGCTCTCACGAGGACAGAATCAGTGCAAGACGATATCGCGCCGCTGGACGAGACACCCTATGACGGGCGCAACCTGTCCTATGCAGGGACATTTACCAACCCGTTCAAGGCCAACACGATCCGCCTGATCGAGCTGCTGACCGGCAAGCTCACCCTGTTGAAGCTGGTGCGCGCGTTCGAGGCCGCGGGTCCCGTCGAGGACCGGCTTTTCTGGCGTCGGGCGCTGGATCTGCTGAAAATCGATGTCCTCACCCCGCCCGAGCAGATCGCCCGCATTCCCAGGGAAGGCCCGGTCGTGATCGTGGCCAATCACCCGCACGGGCTGGTTGACGGGATGGTGCTGGCCGAACTGACCCGCCATGTGCGCCAGGATTACAAGATCCTCACGCGCTCGCTGCTGACCAATGTGCCGATCATCCAGTATCACATGCTGCCGGTGGCCTTTCCGCATGAGCCGAATTCGGTGCGCTCGAACCTGGCCATGCGCAAGAAAGCCATGGAACACCTCGCCGATGGCGGGGTCATCATCCTGTTTCCGGCCGGCCAGGTCGCAACCTCGCCGGGCTGGTTCGGCCGTGCGGTCGAACCCGAATGGTCGCCCTTTACCGCCAAGATGATCCTGAAAAGCAAGGCGCGTGTCGTGCCAATCTATTTCCCGGGCCAGAACAGCCGCGCCTTCCAGATCGCCAACAAGCTGTCGATCACCATCCGGCAGGGGCTGCTGCTGCACGAAATCGCCCATGCCATGAACAAGCCGCAGAAACCGGTGATCGGCCCGGTGATCGACCGCGACCAGATCGATCCCTGGGCAAAGGACCCCCGCGGTTTCATGGCGCATCTGCGTGAACTGACACTTGGCCTCAAGGAATAGGCAGCTTCTCTTTTGCTGCAAATACGCCCGCCGGAGGCTCCTGCGGTTTCCGATGGCGCAGGCGGGGGCTGTCTGCCCCCGCACCCCCGAGAGTATTGATGCAAAGAAGAAGGCGTATGATCAGCGCGTGGGAACCGGCTTGTCGCCGCGATAGTCGTAGAACCCGCGCCCGGTCTTGCGGCCATACCAGCCGGCCTCGACATATTTGGTCAACAGGGGGCAGGGGCGGTATTTGGTGTCGGCAAGGCCCTCATGCAGCACGTTCATGATGGCAAGGCAGGTATCCAGCCCGATGAAATCGGCCAGCTCCAGCGGGCCCATCGGGTGGTGGGCGCCCAGTTTCATGCTGGTGTCGATGCCTTCGACGGATCCGACGCCCTCATACAGCGTATAGATCGCCTCGTTGATCATCGGCATCAATATGCGGTTGACGATGAAAGCCGGAAAGTCCTCGGCCGAGGTGGGCACCTTGCCAAGTTTCAGCACGACCTCTTTCAGGGTGTTGAAGGTCTGCTCGTCGGTGGCGATGCCGCGGATCAGCTCGACCAGTTCCATCACCGGCACCGGGTTCATGAAATGCACGCCCATGAATTTTTCGGGCCGATCGGTGCGGCTGGCAAGGCGCGTGATCGAGATCGACGAGGTGTTCGATGCCAGAATCGTTTCGGGTTTCAGATGCGGCAGAAGATCCTCGAAGATCGCCTGCTTGATGGTTTCGCGTTCGGTCGCGGCCTCGATGATCAGGTCGCACTGGCCCAGATCGGCCAGCTTTTCGGTAGTCGAGATGTGGTTCAGCGCGGCGTTCATCTGCTCTTCGGTGATCTTGCCGCGGCTGGCCTGACGCGCGAGGTTGCGCCGGATGGTTTCGAGCCCGCGGGTGAGAGCCTCGGCCGAGATGTCGTTCAGCAGCACGTCATAGCCGGCCAGTGCAAAGACATGCGCGATCCCGTTGCCCATCTGGCCCGCGCCAACGATACCCACCCTGGAAATGCTCATGATGGCTCCTTCCTGACTGTTTCGACTCTGTTCCGGCACGGTTCTGCGGCGCAGCATATGCCGCGTTCACGGCGAGTTGCAAGCCCATACTGGACGGGAAAGTCATGTCGAATTTTCCCTTTAGGCAATTCTAAAGGGATGCGCTCCATCCTGAGGCTCGGGTGTAATGAAACATGGGGTGGTGCAGATGGGTTTCGGGCGCCAGACATCGGAATCGATCGATTATCAGTGGTTTTCCTATCTGCGATCGCGGGTTTCCTTTCGCGGGCCGGCGCCCGATTTCGACCGGCCCTATATCGCCTTTCTGGGGTCGAGCGAAAGTTTCGGCAAATTCGTCCCCGATCCCTTTCCCCGCCTTCTGGGGCACATGCTGGGAACGGGGTGCGCCAATTTCTCGGCGCTCAACGCAGGGGTGGACATGGTGTTGCGCGATCCATCCATCCTGCTGGGTTGTCTGAATGCCCGGGTGACGGTGCTGGCGGTCAGCGGGGCTCATAACCTGTCGAACCGCCACTATCGGGTTCATCCGCGCCGCAATGACCGGTTTGTGGGGGAATCCTCCCTTTTGCGGGGGCTGTATCCCGAGGTGGATTTCACGCAAATCCATTTCACCCGCCACCTGCTGGCAACCCTGGCCGGGGATGGTACGAGGTTTTCCGATGTGGTCAGGGAACTCAGGGCGGCGTGGCTTGCCCGCATGCGGACATTGCTTGAATCGATCGACGGCCCGGTTGTCCTGTTGTGGATGGCCGACCATGCTCCGCCGCGCCCGGGCGAGGATGCCCGCGCATCCCTTGGCGCAGGGGATCCGCTGTTCATCGACCGTGCAATGGTGGACGCGCTCGGCCCGCTGACCGAGGATCTGGTCGAGGTGGTTGCGACGCCCGAGGTGCTGCAGGCCGGACGCCGGGGGATGGTCCTCGGCCCCGGGGATGCCGCCGCGGCCGCGCGCATGCCCGGCCCGGCCTTTCATGCCCAGGTTGCCGAGGCGCTAGCCCCCGTTCTGGCCCGATTTGTCTGAGTATGCGCTGCCCGCGTCACCGCGCGCCCTGCCGGCCGCAATGGCGCAAACCCCGACACGGGGCCGGGGTTTGTCATGCGTGATCCAGGTCTCGCCGCGTCTGTGGCGCGACGAGGGCAGGGTTCAGAGCGCCTCGATCAGCTCGGGCACGGCCTCGAACAGGTCGGCGACAAGGCCGTAATCGGCAACCTGGAAGATGGGCGCCTCTTCGTCCTTGTTGATGGCGACGATGACCTTGCTGTCCTTCATGCCGGCAAGGTGCTGGATCGCGCCCGAAATGCCGACCGCGATATACAGATCCGGTGCCACGACCTTGCCGGTCTGGCCCACCTGCCAGTCGTTGGGCGCAAAGCCCGAGTCCACCGCGGCGCGCGAGGCCCCCACGGCCGCGCCCAGCTTGTCGGCCAGCTTTTCGATCAGGGCAAAGTTTTCTTCCGAGCCCACGCCGCGCCCGCCGGAAACGACGATCTTGGCGCTGGTCAGTTCGGGGCGGTCGGATTCCTGCACCTTGTCCTCGACCCATTCCGACAGGCCGGGATCGCCCGCGGCGCCGATCTTTTCAACCGGGGCGTTGCCGCCCTCGGGGGCCGCGTCAAAGGTGGATGTGCGGATCGTCAGAACCTTTTTCCCATCATGCGATTTCACCGTCTGGATGGCGTTGCCCGCATAGACGGGGCGCTCAAACGTGTCGGCATCCACTATGCCCGAGACATCCGAGATCACCATCACATCCAGCAGCGCGGCGACACGCGGCATGATGTTCTTGGCCAGCGCGGTCGCCGGGGCGACGATGTGGTCATAGTCGCCGGCAAGGCTGACGATCAGGTCGGCCACCGGCTCGGCCAGCGCGTGGCCGTAAGCCGCGTCATCGGCGCACAGCACCTTGGCAACGCCGTCCAGTTTGGCGGCCTGTTCGGCGGCCGCGCCGCAGCCCTCTGATGCGCACAGGATCGTCACGTCGCCCAGCTGTTTGGCGGCGGTCAGGGTCTTGGCGGTCTGGTCCATCGAGATTTCGCCGCCCAGCACTTCGGCAAGAAGAAGAACAGCCATCAGATCACCCCCGCTTCTTCCTTGAGTTTCTGTACAAGCTCGGCCACGTCCTTGACCATGACGCCCGCCTTGCGGGTTTCAGGTTCGCGGGTCGAGATGATTTCCAGCCGTGCCGTGGTGTCCACACCCAGATCGGCGGCCGGCTTGATGTCAAGCGGCTTGCGCTTGGCCTTCATGATGTTGGGCAGGCTGGCATAGCGCGGCTCGTTCAGGCGCAGGTCAACGGTAACGATGGCCGGCATCCTGACCTTGATCGTCTGCAGACCCCCATCGACCTCGCGGGTGACGGTGGCGTGGCCGTCCTCGATGTTGATTTCCGAGGCAAAGGTTGCCTGGCTCCAGCCCAGCAGCGCGGCCAGCATCTGGCCGGTCGCGTTCATGTCGTTGTCGATGGCCTGCTTGCCCAGAAGCACGAGTTCGGGCTTTTCCTCTTCGACCACGGCCTTGAGCAGCTTGGCCACGGCAAGGGGTTCGATATCCTGGTGCACGTCGTCGGTGGCCTCGATCAGGATGGCGCGGTCGGCCCCCATCGCCAGCGCGGTGCGCAGGGTTTCCTGCGCCTGCTTGACGCCGATGGAAACGGCGACGATTTCATCTGCCTTGCCCGCCTCTTTCAGACGGATCGCCTCTTCCACGGCGATTTCGTCGAACGGGTTCATGGACATCTTGACGTTGGCGAGATCGACGCCGCTTCCGTCCGCCTTGACGCGGACCTTGACGTTATAGTCGATCACGCGTTTGACAGGTACCAATACCTTCATTTCGCGTCTCTCCTGGTTGGGCCGGTTCCGGGGCGTGGAACAAGCATAAAGAATCGTCCCGATCGATTTAAGGGAATCGTGGGCGGACTTGTAGGGCTAATTCGACTGCGAACTGCCAATTTACGTCGCGTTTTCCCACGTCAACTTGGCGCGCGCCACCCCCGGCCACCGACAATTCGCGTCCTGCCCCTGGCCGGGGCGGTGCGCGTGGGCGGGCTTGTTTCGGCTTTCACCTTGTTCTTGGGGCCCGCAACCCCTAAATCCGATGGAATGAAGATGCGCGTTCCATTCATCAACAGACCGCCACATGTGTCGGTGGTCCGTCTTGCCGGTGTGATTGCCAGCGGTGGCTGGCCGGGGGCGAGGCAGTTGAATGATGCCGCGCTTGCCCGTCTGATCGACCGCGCCTTTTGCCGGGGCCGGCCGGTTGCCGTGGCGCTGGCCATCAATTCGCCCGGCGGCTCGCCCGTGCAATCGTCGCTGATCGCCGGGCGCATCCGCCGTCTGGCCGAGGAACGGTCGATTCCCGTCTATGCCTTTGTCGAAGATATCGCGGCCTCGGGCGGCTACTGGCTGGCGACGGCGGCGGATCAGATATTCATCGACCGCAGCTCGATCATCGGCTCGATCGGTGTGATCTCGTCCTCTTTCGGGTTCCATCGCGCCATGGAAAGGATCGGGGTTGAACGCCGCGTTCATACGGCCGGCAAGGACAAGTCGATGCTGGACCCGTTTCGCCCCGAACGGCCCGCCGATGTGCGCCGCCTGAAGCTGCTGCAAAGGCAGATTCACGAGGCGTTCATCGATCAGGTCAAGTCGCGTCGCGGCGAACGCCTGAAAGGGGACAACCTGTTTACCGGCGAGGTCTGGATCGGCACGCGAGCGGTCGAGGTCGGGCTGGCCGACGGCATCGACCGCCTGGTGCCCAGGATGAAACGGCTGTTCGGCGACAAGACACGATTCAATGTTCACGGGCCGAGGAAATCGCTGCTGCGCCGTTTCGGAACGCAGGTCGTGACCGATGCGCTGGGCGCGGCCGAGGAAAGGGCGCTCTGGGCGCAGTACGGGTTGTAGCCATGGCAATCAAGGTCGTTTCCCTGTTTCTGATCGGCATGTTGCTGCTGGCGATGTTCGGGCGCCTTCGGGTGGGCGGAAAAGGTGGCCCGTCATCGACCCGGCGCAAGACCGGGACGAAAACGCTGGAGGCGCACAAATGCCCCAGATGCGGCAGTTTCGTGCTGGGTGACGGCCCTTGCCCGTGTGAAGAACGAAACCAGGGGTAGAGCCCGCTAGTCGGAGACGAGAATACCATGGAATTCTTTTCTGCCGCGGCCGGTCTGGCCCTTCTTCTCGTTGCGGGCGATACCCTTGTGCGGGGGGCGGTCAATCTGGGCCTGAGGCTGGGTATTCCCGCCCTGATCGTCAGCCTGACCGTGGTTGCCTTTGGCACCTCGGCGCCCGAGCTGCTGGTGGCGATCAAGGCCGCGATCGACGGCCTGCCCGGCATCGCCATCGGCAATGTGGTCGGGTCGAACACGGCCAATATCCTGATGGTGCTGGGCCTGCCGGCGCTGCTGAGCGGGATCAACAGTTCCAAATGCGACAGCCGCAAGACCTATGTGTTCATGCTGGTGGCCACGGTCGTGTTCATTGCGCTGGCCTATATGGGGCCGCTTTACATCTGGCACGGGATCATCCTGCTGGCGATGCTGGCAATGATGCTGACCGATCAGTTCCTTTCGGCCCGGAATCATCGGCGCAACGGCAACGGTAACGGCAATGACAATGGCAATGGCGTCACGGCCCCCGTTCCCCCGCGTCCGGCCGATGGCACGATCGTCTGCGAACCCTGTGACATGCCGGTCGAGATCGAAGGCGTCGATCCCGCGCTCAGCTGGTGGAAGATCATCCTCTACATCGTGCTCGGCTCGATCGGGCTGCCGCTGGGGGCCGAGCTGCTGATCGACGGCGCACTGGGCATCGCCCGCGAACTGGGCGTGTCGGAAACGGTGATCGGCCTTACCCTGGTGGCGGTCGGAACCTCGTTGCCCGAGCTGGCGACCACGGTCATGGCCGCGCTGCGCAAGCATGGCGACGTGGCCATGGGAAATGTCATCGGCTCCAACATGTTCAACCTGCTGGGGATCATGGGCATCACCGCCTTTTTCGGCCCGCTCGACATTCCGCCGGGCATTCTGCGTTTCGACCTGTGGGTGATGCTGGCCAGCGCGCTGGTCATCGGGCCGTTCGTCTTTCTGGGGCTCAACATATCGCGTCTCTGGGGGGCGGTTCTCACGGCGCTGTATATCGGCTACATTCTCATCCTCCTGGGATGATGAAACTGCAAGACGGGCAGGGGGGACATATGGATTACGACGGCGGAGCCCTTGTGACCGGAGGTGCGCGCAGGCTGGGGCGTGCCATGGTTCTGGCGCTGGCGCGGCGCGGAATCGACGTGGCGATCCATTTTGCCGGCTCGCGCGAGGCGGCCGAGGAAACCGCATCCGAGGCTCGCGCCCACGGCGTGCGCGCGGTGACGCTGCAGGCGGATCTGCTGGACGAGAGCCAGAGCTCGGGCCTGATCGCGCGCGCCGCCGAAGGCCTGGGCAGACCCCTTGCGGTGCTGATCAACAATGCGTCGATCTTTGAACATGACGACATTCACAGCGCGACCCGCGAAAGCTGGGACCGCCATGTCGAAAGCAACCTGCGCGCGCCATTCGTGCTGACCCAGCATTTCGCCGGGCAACTGGCCGGCGGAGCGCGCGACGCGGGGGGCGAGCCCCTGGCCAGCGGCTGCGTCATCAACATGATCGACCAGAGGGTGCGCAAGCTGACCCCCGAATTCATGTCCTACACCATCGCCAAGATGGGTCTCTGGGCCTTTACCCGGACGGCTGCGCGCGCGCTGGCCCCCGATATCCGGGTCAACGCCATCGGCCCCGGACCCACCCTGCGGGGCGCACGTCAGAGCGACGCCCATTTCACCGCCCAGCGGCGCGCAACCGTGCTGGGCCGGGGGGCCGATGCGTCGGACATCACGCGGGCCATGGAATTCATCCTGGATTCCCCGGCCCTGACCGGGCAGTTGCTGTGCATCGACGGCGGTCAGCATCTGGCCTGGCAGACCCCGGATGTCGTGGGGGTCGAGCCGGGTTGAGGCCGCCGGGTGCCGCCCTTGGCGCGTGGCATAAACCGGTCGGCGCAAGATGTTGCGAGAATGTTCCGCCCCTCCAGTTTTCCACGCAGCGCCGAAACATGACGTTCTGGTGACGATTTTTTAATGATTTCAAGAATTTGGCTGAAGGCAAACAAAAATATCGCGCCTTTTCAGTGGCTTGGAAAACCGCCTAAAAATTGGGCAAACCGATGAAACCCCCTTTTTCAAAAGGGAAATCCTGCCTGGACGCGCGTTTCCCACAGAGTTTTCCACAGAATTGGTGGATAGAATTTTCCTTGATTTTTTCCCCGCAATCGCCCACCCCGACCGGGAATCGCCTATGGTCACGAGATGAGCAGCACCGAAAACGAGACCACCCGATACGAGGAAGAGGGCAAGACGGCCGATGACAGCCGGCCCAGGGGCTATCGCTGCATCCAGTCCTATCTGCCCACGCTCGACAATTCGCCCGGCGTCTATCGGATGCTCGACGAAAAGGGGGCGGTGCTTTACGTCGGCAAGGCGCGCAATCTGCGCAAGCGGGTGTCGTCATACGCGCGCGCCAGCGGGCACACGGCGCGCATCGGGCGGATGGTGTCGGCAACGGCCTCGATGATGTTCCTGACCACGCGCACCGAAACCGAGGCGCTGCTGCTGGAACAGAACCTGATCAAGCAGCTCAAGCCCCGCTACAACGTGCTGCTGCGTGATGACAAGAGCTTTCCGCACATCATGATCTCGCGCAGCCATCCCTTTCCGCGCATCGCCAAGCACCGCGGCAAGCGAAACGAAAAGGGCGACTATTTCGGCCCCTTTGCCAGCGCGGGGGCCGTGAACCGCACGTTGAACCAGTTGCAAAAGGTGTTTCTGCTGCGCGATTGCAGCGACGCCATGTTCCAGTCGCGCACGCGCCCCTGTCTGCAATACCAGATCGCCCGCTGTGCCGGGCCCTGCGCGGGCAAGATCTCGGAATCCGATTACGCCCGTCTTGTCGATGATGCGGTGGCCTTCCTGTCGGGCCGCTCCAGCCGAATCCAGGCCGATCTGGCCGCACAGATGGAGGCCGCCAGCGCCGCGATGGAATATGAACGCGCCGCCGCCCTGCGCGACCGCATCCGCGCGCTGACCCAGGTACAGGCCAGCCAGGGCATCAACCCCCGCCATGTGGCCGAGGCCGACATCATTGCGCTCCACGCCGAGGGAGGGCAGGCCTGCGTTCAGGTGTTTTTCATCCGCGCGCATCAAAGCTGGGGCAACCGCGCCTATTTCCCGCGCACAGGTGCGGGCGCCGAGGACGCCGAGATATTGGAGGGCTTTATCGGCCAGTTTTACGACCGGCGCCCGCCGCCGCGTCTGATCCTGCTGTCGCACCCGATCGACAATGCCGACCTGATGGCCGAGGCCCTGACCCACAAGCTGGGCCGCAAGGTGGTGCTGAGTGTGCCCAAACGGGGCGAAAAGGCCGAGCTGGTGGAAAACGCCCGGCGCAATGCACGCGAATCGCTGGCGCGCAAGCTGGCCGAATCCGCGGCCCAGGGGCGTCTGCTGGAGGGGCTGGCCAGGGCGTTCGACCTGCCCGCACCCCCGCGTCGGGTCGAGGTCTATGACAACTCGCATATCCAGGGGGCGCATGCGGTGGGGGCGATGATCGTCGCCGGCCCCGAGGGATTCATCAAATCGGCTTATCGCAAGTTCAACATCAGGTCCGACAAGCTGACGCCCGGCGACGATTTCGCCATGATGCGCGAGGTTCTTTCGCGCCGCTTCACCCGCCTGTTGAAGGAAGATCCCGAACGCAGTGGCGAAAACTGGCCCGATCTGCTGCTGATCGACGGGGGCGCGGGGCAGGTCTCGGCCGTGGCGGGGATATTGCGGGATCTGGGGGTGCGCGACGTGCCGCTGGTGGGTGTCGCCAAGGGCGAGGACCGCGATGCCGGCAAGGAGGAATTCCACATCCCCGGCAGGCGGCCCTTTTCCCTGCCGCATAACGACCCGGTGTTGTATTTCATCCAGCGTCTGCGCGACGAATCCCACCGTTTCGTCATCGGCGCGCACCGGGCCAAACGCAGCCGCGCCATCGGCGCAAGCCCGCTCGACGACATCCCCGGCGTCGGGGCTGCGCGCAAGCGGGCGCTGCTGGCGCATTTCGGGTCAGGCAAGGCGGTTGCGCGCGCGTCACTGTCCGACCTGAAGGCCGTCGAGGGGGTATCCGACCGGCTGGCCGAAACGATATACAACCATTTTCACGAACTGGGCTGAGTTTACAAAAGCGCAGGTCACGAATTGTTGGCTCCTGCCGGCAACAGGACGGTTCCGCAGCGGCTCCGGTTGCGCTAAACATGCGAAAACACATCAGGGGACGCTCTTACATGCGCTGGACACTGCCCAATATCCTGACCATTCTGCGCCTCGTCGCCGCGCCAATGCTGCTGGTGCTGTTCATCGCCTTTCCCCGGCCGGTGTCCGATTGGCTGGCGGTGATCATCTTTGCCCTGGCCGCGGCGACCGACTATGTCGACGGCGCCCTTGCCCGCCGCTGGCGGCAGATCAGCGCGTTCGGCAAGATGATGGACCCGATCGCAGACAAGGCCATGACGATCCTGGCGTTGATGCTGCTGGTCTATCTGATGAACGGGCGACCATTCGCCCTGGGATCGATCTACATGGACGAGGCGACGATGGTTCTCATCCCGGCCACCCTGATCGTGTTTCGCGAGGTGCTGGTGTCGGGCCTGCGCGAATATCTGGGCGCGCGCGCGGCCGGCCTGCCGGTGACGCGGCTTGCGAAATGGAAGACAACCGTCCAGATGGTGGCCATCGTGGTGCTGTTCGTGCAGGGTCTGTTCGAATATTACTATGGCGCGCTGGCCTTCGGGTTCACCCGCGAAATGGCCGACGCCATCATCAAGGGCACCGAACAGGATCTCTATGGCCTGCGCTGGAAATATGAGGGGTTCTTCATTGCCCAATATGCCGGCATAACATTGTTGTGGCTGGCGGCGGTGCTGACCCTGATTACGGGGTACGACTATTTCCGCAAGGCGCTGCCCCATCTGAGCGAGGAGGAGGAAAAGGCATGATCGACGTCGTCTATTTCGCCTGGGTGCGCGAACGCATCGGGCTGCCACGCGAAAGCGTCGAGACCGATGCGACCACGGTGGCCGAGCTGATCGACGAACTCAGCAAGCGCGAGGAACGCTATGCGCTGGCCTTTTCCGATCGCGGCGCCATCCGCGCGGCCGTCGATCAGACGCTGGTCGATCTGGATGCCCCCCTGAAAGGCGCGCGCGAGGTTGCGTTCTTTCCACCCATGACAGGTGGCTGACATGGGCGTGCGTGTGCAAGAGGGCGATTTCGACCTCGCTGTCGAGCTGGCCGATTTCGGGCGCGGGGCAGGGGGAATCGTCACCTTTACGGGGGTTGCGCGCAACAATGATGCGGGCAACCTGCAATACATGGAAATCGAGCATTACCCGGCCATGACCCAGAGCGCGATCGAGGCCATCGCCAATGAGGCCCGCAGTCGCTGGGACCTGTGCGACCTGTTGATCATCCACCGCCATGGCCGCCTTGCGCCCGGCGCGCGCATCATGATGGTAGCGACAGCCTCGGCGCATCGGGCCGATGCCTTTGCCGCGGCTGAATTCCTGATGGATTACCTGAAATCCCGCGCGCCCTTCTGGAAGAAAGAGGTCACATCCGACAGTGCCGAATGGGTTGCGGCAAAAGAGGCCGACGAAAAGGCGCTGGATCGCTGGTAGCGGGGCAGATTTCTTCTTTGTGAAAATACTCCCGCCGGAGGCTCCGGTGATTTCGGCATGCGCAGGTGGGGGCTGTCTGCCCCCACACCCCCGAGCGTATTTGTGCAAAGAAGAATCAAGGGTGGGTAATTTCACCCGAGCGGTTTTCCCCGGTGGGCAAATTCAGCTGTTGGCCTCGATATAGGCGCGCAGCTCTTCGGCCTCGCGCCGCGCGTTGCCCAGCCCGTCCATCGCTGCCTGCAGTTCCGCGCGGGTCTGGTTCAGCTCGTGCAGCAGTTCCGATTCCCGCGCTTCAAGCTGCGCCAGTGCCGCATCGCGGGCCTCTTCGGCATCGTGAAGGGCGCTGGCCATGTGGTCGAGTTCGGCCACATTGGCGGTGTCCACCCGGTTGAACCGTTGCACCAGCCAATGGGCGAGCCAGCCCAGCACGAAGGCCGTGAACAGGATCACCGCGGTGATGATGACAAGTTCAGTTCGTCCCATTTTTTTCCTCTGGCTTGGCTGTGGCCGGCTTGGCCTGATTCGGTTTGCTGTCGCCCGCTGCATGGTCTGCCTTGTCTGACTGGGCTGATGCGGCCGCATCGGCAGGCTGGGGCGCCGGGCGGATGGCCTTGCCATCGGGGCCGATCAGGCGAAACTCGATACGGCGGTTTGCCTTGCGGCCTTCTTCGGTGCTGTTGTCGGCGACGGGCTGGCTTTCGCCATAACCCTTGGCCCGAAGATTGGTTGTCAGCACGTCAAGGTTGAGCAGCGCGTCGAGAACGGCCTCGGCACGGGCCTGGCTGAGGGTCAGGTTCATCGATTCGCGCCCCTGGCTGTCGGTATGACCGCCGATTTCCATGCGCACGTCCTCGCACCCTTCCAGCGTGTCGGCGATCTTCTGGACGACATCCATCGAATCGGCGTCGATCCGGGCCGAGGACGGGGCAAAGGTGATCTGTTTCCTTTTCAGGATGGTATTGATCCTGTCAACGCATTGCCGGGGCGAGGGCCTGGCCTTCTGGTGGTTGAGGGCGGGAACGTATTTGACGTCGATCGAGAATCGCCCTTGTCCCAGCAGCGACGAGGACAGGATCTGGGTGATCTCGGTGCGGGCCTGGGGCCGGTCGGCGGTGCCGCGCAGCGAGACCAGATCGGGCGTGATCTTCAGCAGCCCGTTATGCAGCCGGGCGAGTGCCTGCAGCCCGGCCATCACCCTCTTGGGCCAGCCGTCGGGCAGGGCCGGGTCGATTCTGGTCGCGTCGTCCACATTCTTCCAGCCGAATTGGGCGCGGGCGAAATTGTCGACTGCCGTGCGGGTGCGTGCATCGCGCAGTCGTCCGCGCATCCGTGCCAGGCCCTCGGGGCTGAGGGTCACGACAAATTCGGGCGGCGGCGTCTTTTTCGTCTTGCCTTCGACGATCGGCCTGGGTGGCAGCAGCGCATGTACCGAGAAAACGTCGGGCAGATCGGTTTCCAGCTCGTGTACCACCTGATCAAAGTTTTCCTGGCTGGTATCGGCCGTCGAAACCAGCGTGATGTCGGCGTCGGAAAAGGTCAGATCGCCCCCGCCCAGCGCATCGAGCGCGGCGATGGCGCGCGCCACCGCCTCGGCCCAGCGGGGCGAGGGGGCGCCCAGGCCGATCCGGCAATCGGCCTTTCCCGTGAGGCCTGCCTTGCGCGCCGCCTCCATGATCCGGGCGATTGCCTTTGGCGTGTCGGCCGAGCAGCTGTCAAAGCGCAGCCCCGTGGAATCCTTGATGACGCGCAGGCTGAAGGGCGAGATGACCGGACGCGGGGCGTTGATCTGCATGCGCAGTTCCAGCCCCTGTGGCCGGGCCTTGCGCAGGGCGTCCTCGATCCGGCGTTTTTCGGCCTGGCTGTCGGTGCTGGCGGTGATGGTCACCCTTTCGGGTGAGACCGAGATCTTGGATCGGGGCAGCATCCGCAGGCTGTCGAGGCCGAATTTCAGCGCCGCGGCCCAACCTTTCGGGGCGGGGTAGTCGGCGATTTCCAGCATGTCCCCGATCCGCGCGCCGCTGGCGACCTCCTTGATCGAATCGAGCACACTTGCCCGCGCGGTCTTGCCCGGCAGCAGCCCGATCAGGGAAATGCCGTCGCCATTGCGCAGCATTTCCAGCGAGAATCGCGGCGGGTGCAGCGAATCCGGGTCGACGACCTTGATCTTGTCGCGCACGCGGGCGCTGTTGACGATGCCCTTGACGGCGGCCAGCGCCTTGAAACGCGCGGCCTCGCTGGGGGCGGCACCGGCCAGGTGAACAAGCAGGCCATCGGTGCGGACCGAAACCCAGTCATAGCCCTGCGCGACCAGCCTTTCGCGCAGCTTGGCGGCGGTGGTGGTTTCCACGTAATCGGCTGTCAGGTTGGCCAGCAGAAAGCTGGCCGAGGCGGCCAGCGCGAGCGCCACAGCCGCGATGATGAGGGCCAGTCTGTGCATGTTTCCTGCCTGCGCTCCCTGCCAGTCCGCGAGACTTCTATCCCTCAGGGCCGGTGCGTTCAATCAAAGGATCGCAGCGACGGCGAAAAACAGCGCAGGGATCAGCCCCGCATCCCGGTTGGCGCGAAACAGCCTGAGACAGTTATCGGAATCGTCGATGTCCAGCTGTCTCAGCTGCCACAGCAGGTGCCAGCCAAAGGCCCAGACACCGGCCAGCGCCACCACCAGGGCTACGACCGATGCGCCATCGGCCAGCGCCAGGATGACCGCCGCTCCCATCAACAGCTCGGCCGCGACCAGAAAGCCGGCCAGCCAGCGGTGGGTGTTCCCGGCGAAAAGGCGCGCGGTTGACTTGATGCCGATCAGGGCATCGTCTTCGCGGTCCTGATGGGCATAGATCGTGTCGTAGAACAGCGTCCACATGATGCCGGCAAGATACAGCAGAACCGGCGGCCAGGTCAGACTGCCGGCATGGGCCACCCAGCCCAGCAGCGCACCCCAGTTGAAGGCGATGCCCAGAAAGACCTGCGGCCACCAGGTGAACCGTTTGGCAAAGGGATAGATCGCCACCGGCAGCAGGGCGAGGATGCCAAGGGCTATGGCGGCATTGTTGAAGGTCAGCAATATCGCAAAGGCGATCAATGCCTGCACCCCCATCCACAGCGCCGCCTGGCGCATCGTCACCTGCCCCGAGGGCAGCGGACGCGAGCGTGTGCGGGCGACGCGGGCGTCAAAGTCGCGGTCGGTGATGTCGTTCCAGGTACAGCCGGCGCCGCGCATCAGGAACGCGCCCATTGCGGTTGCCAGCACGATCCAGGCATCCACCCAGCGCGCGCCGTTCGGGTCGGCGGCGACGGCCAGCCCCAGGCCCCACCAGCAGGGAATCAGCAGCAGCCAGGTGCCCGCCGGCCGGTCGGCCCGCGACAGGCGCAGATAGGGGCGCGTGCTCAGGGGCGCGAGGCGGTCAACCCAGTTGACCACGGAATCGGCAACGCGACCATCGGGGGCGGGTGGCTTTTCGGGCTCTGGCGTTCGGGCGTCGGGGGTCATAGATAGGACCTATGGCAGAGAAGAAAGCAAAAGTCAGGCTATATGTAGACGCACCGCTCGGGTCAGCGCAATCCGTGACCCTGGGGCGGAATCAGGCCCATTACCTGTTTTCGGTGATGCGTCTGGGCGTGGGTGACATGGTGGCCCTGTTCAACGGTCGTGACGGCGAATGGCTGGCCGAGATCGGGCGCGCGGCCAGGCGCGAAGGCCAGCTGCAGTGCCTGCGCCAGAGCGCTCGGCAGATGATGCCGCCCGATCTGTGGCTGCTGTTTGCCCCGATCAAGAAGGCACGCACCGATTTCATCGTCGAAAAGGCGGCCGAGATGGGGGTTGCACGCATTCAGCCGGTGCAGACCCGTTTCACCAATGCCGAGCGCATCCGCCAGGAACGTCTGCAGGCCCATGCCATCGAGGCGGCCGAGCAATGCGGCGGAACCTTCGTGCCGCCGGTCATGTCGCTCAGGCCGCTGGGGCAGGTGCTGGATGAATGGCCCGGCGACCGGCGGATCATGTTCTGCGACGAGGCGAAGGTGGGCGCCCGGGTGGCGCTGGAGGGGGCTTGCGCCGGCCCCTGGGCCGTTCTGATCGGCCCCGAGGGCGGCTTTTCCCCCGATGAGCGCAGGCGCCTGCATGCGATGGCGCAGGCCACCCCCGTCAGCCTGGGGCCGCGGATCCTGCGCGCCGACACGGCGGCGGTTGCTGCGATGACCCTGTGGCAACTGACCCTGGGCGACTGGAAATGAGCGGATTCATCCGCCCCGGAGCGCGGGCATGGCTGCGTCGTTGGGCCGAACCGCTGGTCGCGCTGGCCGTTGCGGCGCTGGGTGCGCGCGTGCTGTGGCGCGCACGCGTGCTGGATTCGTGGTTCCTGCTGGCGATCGGCGGGGCGATCCTGCTGGGGGGGCTGGCTGCTGCCTGGGTGGGTTATCGTCGCACCCTGTTTTCGGGTCCCGGCCAGGGCCCCGGCCTGGTCGAGGTGGACGAACGGCAGATCTCGTACATGACGGCCGCCGGTGGCGGCGCGATCGACCTTGGCGCCATCACCCGGCTGGAAATATGCAACAGCCCGAAAACCGGCCCTTTCTGGGTCCTGCGTCAGCAGGACGGGCCCTCCCTGTTCATCCCGATCGATTCGCTGGGTGCGGAAAAGCTGTTCGACGCCCTGCTGGCGCTGCCCGGAATCGATGCCGCACGCCTGATCGCGGCCCGGCAGCAGCCGCCTGCCGATTGCGACATCATCTGGCAACGTCCCCGCGGAACACGGGCCTTGCAGTGACGGGATGGCTTGATCCCGGCCCGCCAAGAGGGTAGCGACAGCCTCAGATGCACAGAACAAGGCGCAAGGCCCATGTCCATTCCACAATCCGGCGGCGGACCCGTCAACGACAAGTCACAGCTGGTCGAATATCTCGAAGCGGGCTGCAAGCCGCGCGAGGCATGGCGCATCGGCACCGAGCACGAGAAGTTCGGCTATTGCAAGGATACCCATCTGCCGCTGCCCTATGACGGGCCGCGCTCGATCAGGGCGATGCTCGAAGGGCTGCGCGACAGCTATGGCTGGAACCCGGTTCTGGAGGCGGGCAACATCATCGGGCTGGAAAAGGACGGCGCCAACATCTCGCTCGAGCCGGGCGGCCAGCTGGAGCTTTCGGGCGCGCCGCTCGAGACCATCCACCAGACCTGCGACGAAGTGTCCGAACATCTGCGCGAGGTGCGCAATATCGCCGAACGGATCGGCGCCGGATTCATCGGTCTTGGCGCCGCGCCGGAATGGACCCACGAACAGATGCCGGTGATGCCCAAGGGGCGGTATCACCTGATGACCGGGTACATGGGCAAGGTGGGCTCGCACGGTACCCAGATGATGTATCGCACCTGCACGGTGCAGGTGAATCTGGATTTCGGCAGCGAAGCCGACATGGTGAAAAAGCTGCGCGTCGCGCTGGCATTGCAGCCGGTCGCGACCGCCCTGTTTGCCAATTCGCCCTTTTTCGAGGGCAAGGTCAATGGCCATCAGAGCTGGCGGGCGCGCATCTGGCGCGACCTGGACCCGGCGCGCACGGGGATGCTGCCCTTTGTTTTCGAGGATGGATTCGGATTCGAACGCTGGGTCGATTACGCTCTGGATGTGCCGATGTATTTTGTCTATCGCGACGGTCGCTACATCGACGCGCTGGGCCAGTCGTTCCGCGATTTCCTGGACGGCCGGCTGCCGGCGCTGCCCGGCGAAAAGCCCACCCTTTCCGACTGGGCCGACCACCTGACGACCCTGTTCCCCGAGGCCCGCATCAAGCAGTTCCTCGAAATGCGCGGCGCCGACGGCGTGCCGTGGAACCGGCTGTGCGCATTGCCGGCGTTCTGGGTGGGGCTGATCTATGACCAGGCTTCGCTTGATGCGGCATGGGACATCTGCAAGGACTGGGACGCCGAAACCCGCGAGCAATGGCGCATCATGGCCTCGGTCGGCGGCATCCATGCCGAGGTCGGCGGCAGGCCCATGCTGGATCTGGCGGCCGAGGTTCTGGAAATATCGCGCGCGGGCCTCAAGGCGCGCGCCCGTGTCGAGCCGGGCGGCCCTCTTTCGGACGAGGTGCCCTATCTGCGCCCGCTCGAGGAAACCATCCGCACGGGCAAATCGCCCGCTGACGAGCTGCTGGAACATTACCACGGCGACTGGCACGGAGACCTGAGCAGGATCTACGACGCCTACAGCTATTGATGCCGATACCGGCCCGACAGCCCGGTGCCTGTCCACGGCAATCGCTTGATGGGGTGCAGCCGAATGCAAGCGAGGCATGCGGCCGCCCGGGTGGGCGCATGCCGGGCCGCAAGCGCCCCGGCGGTTGGCAATCGGAGCCGCTGCACGGCGCTGGACAGCGACAAGAGGGTTTCAGGCGATTGCCGTGGGTACCTGTCCGTGACGGATGAGTTTGCTGGAGCGGGTAACGGGAATCGAACCCGTAACTTAAGCTTGGGAAGCTCGCGTGATACCTTTTCACCATACCCGCGCAGGCCGTTAGGTAAGACGCGCGCGCGATTCAGTCAAGCGGGGAAATGCACCCCGTCAGGGCAATCGCATCTGGATCTTTGTTTCGGCCCATGTCGCCTTTTACCGGCCGCCTTCTGGAGTTGAGGGCAGTGCCCGGCCCGGGGTGGGCGCTGCCCGGCCTGTCGGCCGGGCGTAAAGGGTGGAAAACTGCGGGACATGGCTGAAATGCGAT
>JASBSZ010000044.1 GCA_030148665.1 Alphaproteobacteria bacterium | reverse complement strand
CTTCATGATCTCGTTGGTGCCGCCATAGATGCGCTGCACGCGGGCATCGGTCCACATTTCGGCGACCGGATATTCCTGCATGAAACCATAGCCGCCGAACAGTTGCAGGCATTCGTCCAGAACCTTGCCCTGCATGTCGCTCAGCCAGTATTTGCACATGGCGGCGGTTTCGACCGTCAGCCCGCCCTTCAGATGGGCCTCGATGCAGCGGTCGAGGAAGGCGCGCGACACGGTGGTGTTGGTCTTGCACTCGGCCAGCTTGAAGCGGGTGTTCTGAAAGTTGAAGATCGGCTGGCCAAAGGCCTCGCGTTCCTTGCAATAGGCGATGGTGCGCTCGACGGCCCCTTCCATGGCGCCGACAGCCCCGCAGCCGATGATCAGACGTTCCTGCGGCAGTTGCTGCATCATCTGATAGAAACCCTGTCCCTCGACCCCGCCAAGCAGGTTTTCGGGCGGGATTTCCACGTTGTCGAAGAACAGTTCCGAGGTATCCGCCGCCTTGAGGCCGATCTTTTTCAGCTTGCGACCGCGGGTGAACCCCTCGGCCTTGTCGGTTTCGACCACCATCAGCGACATGCCGCGCGCGCCCTCTTTCGGGTCGGTCTTGGCGGCGACGATGATCAGGTTGGCGTGCTGGCCATTGGTGATGAATGTCTTTTGTCCGCTCAGACGCCAGGCATTGCCGTCGGGGGTGGCGCGGGTTTTCAGGTTCTGCACGTCCGACCCCCCCGAGGGTTCGGTCATGGCCAGCGCGCCGACCAGTTCGCCGGTGACCATTTTCGGCAGCCAGCGTTTCTTTTGTTCCTCGGTGCCATAGGCCAGGATGTAGTGGGCGACGATGCCCGAATGGATGCCGTTACCCCAGCTGGCCAGGTTGGCGCGGCTGGCTTCCAGCAGGATGACGGCCTCGTGGCCGAAATCGCCGCCGGCACCGCCGTATTCTTCGGGGATGGACGGGCAGAGCAGGCCCAGTTCGCCGGCCTGCTGCCAGGTTTCGCGATCCATCTCGCCCTGTTCGCGCCAGCGCTCGAAATGGGGGGCCCATTCGTTGTTGATGAAACTGGCTGTCATCTCGGCAAGCATCCGGTGCTCGTCGGTCATCCAGCCTGATGTCAGGTTCTGTGTGCTCATCTCGTTCGTCCCCCAAAAAGGCGCCCCCCAAATGGCACCCGTCCTCATCTGTGCAGGATCCTGCCCAAGGCACGGGCCCCGGGCAAGACACGGTCGCGTGCGCGGGCCTGTTCCGTTGCGGCAGGCCCGCGCGTGATCAGAACTGCTCTTCGTCCAGCGACATCACCGGATCGGCGCCGCTTTGAATGCGCGCCAGATGCATGGACGTTGCCGGCAGCTGGCGCGCCATGTAGTAGCGGCCGGTCTGGATCTTGGCCTCGTAAAACGCCTTGTCCGATGCGCCGGCTTCCAGCGCCTCCATTGCCGCCTTGGCCATCTGCGACCACATCAGGCCCAGGCAGACATGGCCGAACAGGTGCATGAAGTCGTAGGAACCCGACAGCGCGGCGTTGGGGTTTTTCATCCCTTCGGCCATGAAGAACATGGCGGCGGCCTGCAGATCCTTGCTGGCCGCCTTCAGCGGGTCGAGGAAATCGCCCTTCAGCGCTTCGTTGTCGTTGTTTTCCTTGATGAATCCCTTGACCATGTCGAAAAAGGCCATGGCATGCTTGCCGCCATCCAGCCCCAGCTTGCGGCCTACGAGGTCGAGTGCCTGGATGCCGTTGGCGCCCTCATAGATCATGGCGATACGGGCATCGCGGACAAACTGGCTCATGCCGGTTTCCTCGATATAGCCGTGGCCGCCATAGATCTGCTGCGCCTGCACCGTGCTTTCGAAACCCTTGTCGGTCAGGAAACCCTTGATGACCGGGGTCATCAGCGAGATCAGCCCGTGCGCGGCCTCGTCGCCCTGGCGCAGGTGGCGGTCGATCAGCATCGAGCCCCAGAACAGGAAGGCGCGCGCGCCCTCGGTGAATGATTTCTGGTCCATCAGCGCGCGGCGGATGTCGGGATGCACGATCAGCGGGTCGGCCGGGCCGTCGGGGTTTGCGGGGCCGGTCACGGCACGGCCCTGAAGGCGCTCGCGCGCGTAGGCGACGGCGTTCTGATAGGCGGC
This sequence comes from Alphaproteobacteria bacterium, assembly GCA_030148665.1. GTDB lineage: Bacteria > Pseudomonadota > Alphaproteobacteria > Rhodobacterales > Rhodobacteraceae > UBA5972. The sequence continues at coordinate 21,027 of JASBSZ010000044.1, read as the reverse complement.
TTCGGCCTGGGCAAGGCCCTGCATGCCGACGCCGATGCGGGCCTCGTTCATCATGGTGAACATGGCGCGCATGCCCTTGTGCTTTTCGCCCAGCAGCCAGCCGACCGCGCCGTCGTAGTTCATCACGCAGGTCGAGTTGCCGTGGATGCCCATCTTTTCCTCGATATTGCCCACGGTGACGCCGTTGCGTTCGCCCAGGCTGCCATCCGGGTTGACCAGATATTTCGGCACGATGAACAGGCTGACACCCTTGATGCCCTCGGGGCCGCCGGGGATTTTCGCCAGCACCAGATGGACGATGTTTTCGCTGAGCTCGTGTTCGCCGGCCGAGATGAAGATCTTGGTGCCGGTGATGCGATAGCTGCCATCGTCCTGGGGTTCGGCCTTGGTGCGCATCAAGCCCAGATCGGTGCCGCAATGGGGCTCGGTCAGGTTCATGGTGCCGGTCCAGGTGCAATCGACCATTTTCGGCAGGTAGGTGCGTTTCTGTTCGTCGGTGCCGTGGGCGTGGATGGCGGAATAGGCGCCGTGGGTCAGGCCCTGATACATGGTGAACGACTGGTTCGCGGCCGAAAACATCTCGCCCACCGCGGTGCCCAGAACCTGCGGCATCCCCTGGCCACCATATTCGGGGTCGCAGTCCAGCCCGGTCCAGCCGCCGGCGCGCACCTCGTCAAAGGCCTCCTTGAAGCCGGTGGGCACATGCACCACGCCGTTTTCCAGCCGACAGCCCTCGCGGTCGCCCACCTGGTTGAGGGGCGCCAGCAGTTCGGATGTGATCTTGCCGGCCTCTTCCAGAATGGCGCTGGTGAATTCGGGGTCCAGCTCGTCATAGCCGGGGATGCCGCTTTCGCGAATCTTCAGCAGATCATGCAGCACGAACTGGATGTCCTTGACGGGGGCGGTGTAGCTGGGCATGGGTTTTTCTCCGATTTCGTTATTCTGCGGCGTTTCGGTCGTTTTCGATTTCTTCGAGATAGCTTTGCCCCTCGGCGATCTGGTCTTTCAGCTCGTCGATGGCGGCGTTCAACTCGTCGCGGCGGCGCTTGAGTTCTTCAAGGCGTTCGCGGGCGATTTCCAGGGCGCGGCTGACCTGCGTGTATCGGCCGTCGCCCTTGTGGTAGAGTTCCAGAAGCTGGCGGATTTCTTCGAGGCTGAATCCGAACCGCTTGCCGCGCCGGATCAAGGTCATGCGGGCGCGGTCGCTTTTGGTGAACAGGCGTTTCTGGCCGCTGCGGATCGGAAACAGCAGTTCCTTGGATTCGTAAAAGCGGAGCGTGCGCGGCGTGACGTCGAACAGCTCGCACATCTCTCTGATCGTCAGAAACTCTTCGGTCATGACAAATCCCGGTCTTGTGCCATGCACCCGAGATGTGCCTGATCGCGCCCTGCTTCAAGAGCAAAATGACGTTTACGTCGCGCTACGTTACGTCAGATTTTTCCGCGTCAAGTATTCGCGCCAGCTTGTCGATCGATTCCTGGCGCAGGACACGCAGTTCGCGGATGGCCGATTCGAGATCGCGCTTGCGGCTTTCCAGCTCTTCGATCTGGCGGCCGGACATCTCGATCCACTTCTCGGTCTGGGTCCGGTTCAGCGGGTCCGCGTCATAGAGCAGCAGCCACTGGCGGATTTCCTCGAGGGCAAAGCCAAAGCGGCGCCCCTGGAGAATCAGCTTGAGACGGGCGATTTCACGCGGGCCATACAGACGCGAACGGCCGACACGCTCGGGGAAGATCAACTCGATATATTCATAGTGGCGCAGTGTGCGCGGGGTCACGTCGAACGCCGCGCACATTTCCTTGAGTGTCAGCTTTTTCTCAGCCATGTCGCCCTGCCTTTCGTGATGTCATGCATTCTTCCCCGAAAGTTCGGCGCGACTCTGACCCGAGTGCGAGGGGATTTCAAGGCCCGTCATTGCATTTGCAACAGTCGGCGAGCGCCGACCTCACGGTGCTGTCCGGCAACGGATTGACGTGACATCCTTGCCCGATGGGTCTTGCGTGGTGCGCATGCAAGGAGAATAACGGGGGAACGGCAATGTTGTTGCAAGCGATGGAGTGACCGAGAAATGGCCCGGATGAGTGCCGAGGAAAAGGCAAGACTGGCAGCCCGGTTCCTGCAGGCGATACCGCATGCAAGCCATCTGGGCATGAAGCTGACCCTGCTCGAGGATGGCGTGGCGGAAACCACCATGCCCTATGACGCGCGCCTCGTGGGCGACCCGGAAACCGGGGTGATCCACGGTGGCGCGGTATCGGCCCTGATGGACACCTGCTGCGGGGCGGCGGTGATGGTACATCCCGAGTCACCCCTCGGCACGGCCACGATCGACCTGCGTATCGATTACATGCGCCCGGCGACGGCGGGGCAGAACCTGCGCGCGCGGGCCGAGTGCTATCATGTCACGCGCTCGGTCGCCTTCGTGCGGGCAACCGCCTGGGACGAGGATTCCTCGCGCCCGGTGGCGACCGCGACGGGGGCTTTCACGGTCGAGCGCGGGGGCGAGCGCGCGGTGGGGCGCGTGCTGGACGAGGAGGGCACCCGATGAGCAACCAGCCCAGGCGCCATCGGCCCGAACCTGTCGAGGTCGTCCAGAAGCGGCGTGACGCGGCGCTGAAGGCGCTGGTCGAGGGCGTGCCCTATATCCGCTTTCTGGGGATCCGCTTCGACCGTCGCGGGGACGAGTTGACGGCCCTGATGCCCTTTGACGACAAGCTGATCGGAAACCCCATGCTGCCGGCCCTGCATGGCGGGGTGACGGCCGCCTTTCTCGAGGTCACGGCCATCATCGTACTGAGCTGGACGATCAACTGGGAAAGGATGGAAAACGGCACCCGCGCCGTGGACAGATGGGACCCCAGGCACCTGCCGAAAATGCCCAAGACGATCGATTTCGCCGTGGACTATCTGCGTTCCGGCCTGCCGCGCGACGCCTATGCGCGGGCGCGGGTCAATCGCTCGGGTCGCCGATATGCCAGCGTCCATGTCGAGGCCTGGCAGGACCGGCGCGAGCGACCCTTTGCCCAGGGAACGGGGCATTTCCTGATGCCTGCGGACAAGGATGGCTAGGGGCGCGATATCCACGCTGACCCATCGCCGGGTGCTGAAGATCGCGGTGCCCATCGTGCTGGCCAACATGACGGTCCCCCTGCTGGGAGCGGTGGATACCGGGGTCGTGGGCCAGATCAGGGCCGCGGCGCCGATAGGGGCGGTGGGCATCGGCGCGATCATCCTGTCGGCGATCTACTGGATCTTCGGCTTTCTGCGCATGGGCACCACGGGGCTGACCGCGCAGGCCCACGGCGCCGGCGACCGGGCCGAGGTGGGGGCGCTGCTGATTCGGGCATTGCTGGTTGCATGGACCGCAGGGCTGGGATTCATCCTGTTGCAGCAGCCGCTGATGAACATTGCCTTTGCGATTTCGCCCGCATCCAGGCAGGTCGAAACGCTGGCGCGCGGCTATATCGGCATCCGCGTCTGGTCGGCCCCCGCGGCCATTTCGATCTACGGGCTGACGGGCTGGCTGATCGCGCTTGAGCGCACGCGTGCGGTGCTGGCGCTGCAGCTGTGGATGAACGGGCTGAACGTGGTGCTGGACCTGTGGTTCGTGCTGGGCCTCGGCTGGGGGGTGAGCGGGGTCGCGCTGGCCACCTTTCTGGCCGAGTGGTCGGGCCTGGCGCTGGGGTTGCTGCTGTGTCGCGACGGCTTTGCCGGCGGGGCCTGGCGGCTGGGTGCGCTGATCTTCGATCGCATGCGTCTGCGCCGCATGCTGGCGGTCAATACCGACATCATGATCCGTTCGGTGCTGTTGCAGGCGGCCTTTCTTTCGTTCCTGTTTCTCGGCGCGGGGCTGGGCGACGTGGTGCTGGCGGCCAATCAGGTGCTGCTGCAGTTCCTGCATGTCACGGCCTATGCGCTGGACGGTTTTGCCTTTGCCGCCGAGACCTTGGTGGGGCAGGCAATGGGCGCGCGCAGGCGGCCGGCGCTCAGGCGGGCGGCGGTGATGACCAGCATGTGGGGGGTAGGGGTGGTGGTCGTTCTGGCGCTGTCATTCGCGCTGGCCGGAGGGGCGATCATCGACATCATGACGCGCGCGCCCGACGTGCGTGCGGTGGCGCACAGCTATCTGTTCTGGATGGTGATGGCGCCGCTGTTCGGTATCGCATCGTGGATGCTGGACGGCGTGTTCATCGGCGCGACCCGCACCCGCGACATGCGCAACGCGATGATCGTCTCGACCGCGATCTATGCCATGTCGGTGGCCGTCCTGTTGCCGGGATGGGGCAATCACGGGCTGTGGGCGGCGCTGATGCTGTTTTTCGCCGTGCGTGCGCTGACGCTGGCGCTGCGCTATCCGGCGCTCGAGGCGCAGGCCGGCTGAAAGGGCGGCGGGCCGAAGGGGCGCCCCGGCAGGCGAGGCCTCAGCCCGGGGCAGAAAACACCCGGCTGAGGCCGCCTTTGTGGGCGGCGCGGATGTCGTCCAGCGCAACCGAAGAATCACCCAGCGCGATCTCGTCGCCGTCAAACCGCCCGATCAGGCGCGCCGGAACGCCCGCCTTTTCGGCCTCGGCCAGCAGGCGCGCGGCCTTGCGGGTGGCCAGCAGGTAACGCGCCTGGTCCTCGCCAAAGAACCAGCCGGTGTCGCCGCCTTCCAGCGGCACGCCCACATTGCCCGCCAGCGCCATTTCTGCCGCTGCCAGTGCCAGCCCGCCATCCGACAGGTCGTGGGCCGCCGAGATCAACCCCAGGCCATGCGCCTTGCGGACGAATTCGCCATTGCGGCGCTCGGCCACCAGGTCAACGGGCGGGGCCTCGCCCTCATTGCGGGAAAACAGCTCGGCCAGCAGGGCGGACTGGCCCAGATGGCCGCGGGTCTCGCCGATCAGAACCACATCGTCGCCCCTGGCCGGGGTCATGCGGATCAGCTGGTCGAGGTTTTCCAGCAAGCCCACCGCGCCGATCGTCGGGGTGGGCAGGATCGCCTCGCCGTCGGTCTCGTTATAGAGGCTGACATTGCCCGACACGATCGGCATGTCCAGCCTGCTGACGGCCAGCCCGATGCCCTTGATGCAGGAAACGAACTGGCCCATGATCTCGGGCTTTTCCGGGTTGCCGAAATTCAGATTGTCGGTGGTGGCCAGCGGTCTGGCGCCGGTTGCGCACAGGTTGCGAAAGGCCTCGGCCACGGCCTGCTTGCCGCCCTCGAACGGGTCGGCCTTGCAATAGCGCGGTGTCACGTCGCTGGTGAATGCCAGCGCCTTGCCGGTGTCATGCACCCGCACGACGCCCGCGTCGGATCCGGGCCTGACAACCGTGTCGGCCATCACCATGTGGTCATATTGTTCCCACACCCAGGCGCGCGAGGCATAGTTGGGCGTGCCGGCCAGTTGCAGCAGCGCTTCCGCCGGGTCGATTTCGGGGATGTCGCCCAGCGGGGCGGGCGCGGGCGGTATGGCGCGCGGGCGGTCATATTCGGGGGCCTCGCCCGACAGCGCCTTGAGCGGCAGATCGGCCATCAGCTCGTTGCCGTGAAAGATCAGGAAGCGGTCTTCGGCGATGGTTTCCCCGACAATGGCGAAATCCAGATCCCATTTCTCGAACACCGCCTTGGCGACGTCCTCTTTTTCGGGATCCAGCACCATCAGCATGCGTTCCTGGCTTTCGGACAGCATCATTTCATAGGCGGTCATGTTTTCTTCGCGCACCGGCACGCGATCAAGGTCAAGCCGGATGCCCAGATTGCCCTTGTCGCCCATCTCGACGGCGCTGCATGTCAGCCCCGCCGCGCCCATGTCCTGGATCGACACCACCGCGCCGGTCTGCATCAGCTCGAGCGTGGCCTCCATCAGGCGCTTTTCGGTGAACGGGTCGCCGACCTGCACGGTGGGGCGCTTGTCCTCGATGGTATCGTCGAACTCGGCGCTGGCCATGGTGGCCCCGCCGACGCCATCGCGCCCGGTCTTGGCGCCCAGGTAGACGACAGGCCGGCCCACGCCGCTGGCGGCCGAGTAGAAGATCTTGTCGGCATCCGCCAGACCGGCGGCAAAGGCGTTGACCAGGCAGTTGCCGTCATAGGCCGCATCAAAGCGCAGCTCGCCGCCGATGGTGGGCACGCCGAAACAGTTGCCATAGCCGCCGATGCCCTCGACCACGCCATTCACCAGCGCTTTCGTTTTCGCATGATCGACGCGCCCGAAGGACAGGCTGTTCATGGCGGCAATCGGGCGCGCGCCCATGGTGAACACGTCGCGCAATATGCCGCCAACGCCCGTGGCCGCGCCCTGATAGGGCTCGATATAGCTGGGGTGGTTGTGGCTTTCCATCTTGAACACCACCGCCTGCCCGTCGCCGATATCGACAACGCCCGCATTTTCGCCCGGCCCGCAGATCACCTGCGGCCCTGTCGTCGGCAGGGTGCGGAGCCATTTCTTGGACGACTTGTAGGAACAATGTTCGTTCCACATGGCCGAGAATATGCCCAGCTCGGTGAATGTGGGCGTGCGTCCCAGCAGGTCGAGGATGCGCTGATATTCGTCGGGCTTGAGGCCGTGGGCCTCGATCAGCTCGTCGGTGATTTCGGGTTCGGTTTGCAACGGTTTTCCCCCTGGGCTGGCAAGGTGCTGGCGATGTCAGGGGCCTTTTAGGGCGGCAGGGGCGCGAACAAAAGGGCCAAATCGCCCCTTGCGCATGCGCCGCGGCGCCGATCGGGGCCGGACAAGGGCCGGATCGGGGGGATTCGCGCTGCGCAGGCACAAGGGGCAGCGTATTCCACCCGCTGGAGGGTCTGCGCGCATCTTTGGTCACATCTTCTTGAAATTATCCCGCCCAAACGCCATTTGCCCTGCTTGCAAACCCATGCGCGCCTAGGTAGGGTGCCGCGACTTTGAAACGGGCGGGAAACGACCCGCCGACGCACAGAGGACTCCTTTCATGTTCATCACTCCTGCTTATGCGCAGACGGCGGCCGGCGGCGGTCTCGGGGGCGTGGGCCAGTTCATTCCGCTGATCCTGATCTTCGCGATCATGTATTTCCTGCTGATCCGCCCGCAGCAGAAGAAGGCCAAGGAGCACAAGGCCATGATCGAGGCCCTGCGCCGGGGCGACCAGATCGTCACCCAGGGCGGCATCATCGGCAAGGTGACCAAGGTCAAAGAGAATAACGAGGTCGAGGTCGAGATCAGTCAGGGCGTCAAGGTGCGGGTGGTGCAGAACACCATCTCGACCGTGCTTTCGAAAACCGAACCGGTCGAGAAATGAACGCATAGACACCCCAACAGGCCCCCAACAGGATCGAACAGCCATGCTTCAGTTTTCCCTGTGGAAAAAGTTACTGATCCTCGGAATATGCGTTCTGGGTTTCGTCTTTGCGCTGCCCAACGCCTTTTATACCCGCGTCGAAAAGCACAATGATGCGGCCGCGCAGCTGGCCAAGGGTCTGCCCATGACGCCCGAGCGCAAGGCCGCCTACGAGGGCTGGCCGGACTGGATGCCCAATGATCTGGTCAATCTGGGGCTCGACCTGAGGGGGGGGGCGCATCTGCTGGCCGAGGTCAAGGTCGAGGATGTCTATGCCGCGCGGATGAATTCCCTGTGGCCCGAGGTGCGTGACGCGCTGCGCAAGGCCCGCGCCGAGATCGGCACCATCCGCCGCCAGGACAGCCCGCCGGGCGAACTGATCGTCAAGATTTCCAAGCCCGAGAAAATTGCCCGCGCCGTCGAGATCGTCAAGGGCCTGTCGCGCCCGGTTGTCAGCCTGACCGGTATCGGCACCAAGGATCTGGACGTGCGGGCCGAGAACGGCGAAATCATCATCTCGCTGTCCGAGGCCGAAAAGATCGCAACCGACCAGCGCACGGTCGAGCAATCGCTCGAAATCATCCGGCGCCGGATCGACGAGGTGGGCACACGCGAACCGACCATCCAGCGCCAGGGCGACCGGCGCATCCTGATCGAGGTTCCGGGCATCGGCTCGGCCGAGGAACTGAAACAGCTGATCGGCACCACCGCCAAGCTGACATTCCACCCGGTGGTGCGCGAGACCCGCGACAAGAATGCGCGCCCCGGACCCGGCAACATCATCGTGCCGGACATGAGCGATCCGAACCTGTACTACATCCTGGACAAGAGTCCGGTCGTCACCGGCGAGGAACTGGTCGATGCACAGCCTTCGTTCGACCAGAACGGCCGACCGGCGGTGAGTTTCCGCTTTGACGCGACGGGCGGGCGAAAATTCGGCATCTACACGGCCGAAAACATAGGCAAGCCATTCGCGATCGTCCTGGACAACCAGGTGATCTCGGCCCCGGTGATCCAGGCCCATATCGCCGGGGGATCGGGAATCATCACCGGCAATTTCACCGTCGAGGAGAGCACCAAGCTGGCCGTGCTGCTGCGCGCGGGCGCCCTGCCTGCGGGGATGAAGTTCCTCGAAGAACGAACCATCGGCCCGGAACTGGGCCAGGACAGCATCGACGCCGGCAAGATCGCCACCATCGTGGCCTTTGTTGCCGTGCTGGTGTTCATGGTGCTCAGCTATGGGTTGTTCGGGGTATTTGCCAACGTGGCGCTGCTGATGAACGTGGTGATCCTGTTTGCCATGCTGTCGATCATGGGGGCGACGCTGACATTGCCGGGCATTGCCGGTATCGTGCTGACGATCGGCATGGCGGTGGATGCCAACGTGCTGATCTACGAGCGTATCCGCGAGGAACTGCAATCGGCCAAGGGGCCGGCACGGGCGATCGAGCTGGGCTTTGAAAAGGCGTTGTCGGCGATCATAGACGCCAACGTGACCACGCTGATTGCCGCGGTGATCCTGTTCGCCATGGGCTCGGGTCCGGTCAGGGGCTTTGCCGTGACGCTGGGCCTGGGTATCATCACCTCGGTCTTTACCGCCATCTGGGTCACGCGTCTGCTGATCGCGATCTGGTTCCACTGGCGCCGTCCGCGCACAATCGTCGTTTAGGGAAGGAATCCGCGACATGACCTTTCGTCTGAAAATGGTTCCGTCGAAAACCAACATCGATTTCTTCCGCCATGCCAGGGTGACCTTCGGTATTTCGGCCATCCTGGTCGTGCTGTCGATCGTGGCGGCGGTGACCATGGGTCTGAATTTCGGCATCGATTTCCGGGGCGGCACGACGATCCGCACCGAAAGCGTGAAAAAGGTCGATATCGGGGAATACCGCAAGGCGCTCAAGCCGCTGGACCTGGGCGACGTGTCGATTACCGAGGTGTTCGATCCCTCGTTCGGCCCGGAAAAGAACGTGACCCAGATCCGGATCGAGCAGCAAAAGGGTGGCGAGGCGGCAACGGTCGAGATCATCACCAAGGTCAAGAACGCCCTGCGCAAGATCGACCCGAACATGAAGTTTCCCTCGATCGAAAGCGTCGGCCCCAAGGTTTCGGGCGAGCTGATCAAGACCGCCGTGCTGGCCGTGGTCCTGTCGAACCTTGCCGTGCTGTTCTATATCTGGCTGCGATTCGAGTGACAGTTCAGCCTGGGCGCGGTGATCGCGCTGATCCATGACGTCACCCTGACCATCGGCATCTTTTCGGTGTTGCAGCTGAAATTCGACCTGACCATCATCGCTGCGCTGCTGACCATCGTCGGCTATTCGCTGAACGACACGGTCGTCGTGTTCGACCGGGTGCGCGAAAACCTGCGACGCTACAAGAAGATGGAGCTCAAGGACCTGCTGAGCCTGTCGATCAACGAGACGCTTTCGCGCACGGTGATGACCTCGTTCACGACGCTGATCGCGCTGATCGCCCTGCTGGTTCTGGGGGGCGACGTGATCCGCGGGTTCGTCTTTGCCATGACCTGGGGCATCATCGTGGGTACCTATTCGTCGGTATTCGTGGCCTCGACCATCCTGATGCATCTGGGGGTCAAGCGTGACTGGTCCAAGAACAGCAAGGGCGCCGGCACCAAATACGCCAATATCGACGCTTGATCGGCCCGGTTCTGACCGCCGGCCACGGCGCGCTTGACGCGGCGCTGGCGACCGACGGTTTGTGGACCCTTGTCGGCGCCGTCATCCTGGCGGGGCTGGTGCGCGGGTTTTCGGGTTTTGGCACCACCATGGTCTACATGCCGTTTGCGGCCACGGTTCTGCCGCCGGTCTGGGCGCTGATCACGATCCTGGTCTTTGACATTTTCGGACCGCTGCCCAACATCCCCCGCGCCCTGCGCGAGGGCGAGCCGCGCGATGTTGGCCGCCTGGCGCTGGGCGCGCTGGTGGCCCTGCCGGCGGGCGTCTGGCTGCTGACGCGGCTTGACCCGGTTCCCTTCCGCTGGATCCTGTCGGCGATCTCGCTGGGATTGCTGGCCCTGCTGGTCCGGGGGTGGCGCTGGCAGGGGCGGCTGGCACCTGTCACCCTGTTCGGCGTCGGGGCGCTTGCGGGGTTTCTCGGCGGGCTGGCCGGGCTTTCCGGGCCGCCGGTGATCATGCTGTACATGTCCTCGGCGCGCATGGTCGCGGTGATCCGCGCCAACATCCTGCTGTTTCTGGCCCTGACCGACCTCATCGGCCTGGCGGTCGTCGGGCTCAAGGGGCTGCTGCTGCCCGAGCCGGTGATGATCGGCCTGATCCTGACCTTGCCCTATCTGCTGGCAAATCTGGCCGGAGCGGCTATATTCGTGCCGGGCAGGGCGAGGCTCTATCGCGCGGTGGCCTATCTGCTGATCGCCGTATCCAGCATCATTAACCTGCCATTGCTTTCCTGAGGTGTGCCATGGAACTGCACGAGATGAACTTTGCCGGCGAAATCCCGATCGAGGGCTATGGGCCCGGTTTCTTCCGCCTCGGTGGCGAGGTGTTTCATGGCCCTGTCCTGCTGTTGCCCTCGGGGCCGCAGCGCTGGGAGGATGTCGATGATTTCTCGCCACTGATCGCGCGGGCGTCCGAAATAGACGTGCTGTTCGTGGGGCTGGGCGCCGAGATCGACCTGCTGGCGCTGGAAACCCGCGCCGGGCTGGAAAATGCCGGTATCGGGGTCGAGGTCATGTCCACGCCTTCGGCCTGTCGCACCTATAACGTGCTGCTGGCCGAAGGACGGCGTGTCGCCGCGGCGCTGATCCCCGTGTGATCCCCGTGTGATGCCCGTCTGATCCGGGCCCGCGCGCTGGTCTCGCAGGGCGTGGGCTCAGTCGGTTCCGCGATAGGGCTCGACATATTGCAGCGCCATGTCCCAGGGAAAGAAGATCCAGGTATCCTGGCTGACCTCGGTAATATAGGTGTCGACCATCGGCTTGCCCTTGGGTTTGGCATAGACGGTCGCGTAATGGGCCTTGGGGAACATGGCGCGCACGATTTCCAGTGTCTTGCCGCTGTCCACCAGATCGTCGATGATCAACACGCCCTCGCCATCGCCCAGAAGGGCCTTGTCGGGCGATTTCAATATCTTGGCATCCGTTTGCGTCTGGTGATCGTAGGATTTCACGGAAATCGTATCCACCGTGCGGATGTCCAGCTCGCGGGCCACGATCATCGCCGGGGCCATGCCGCCGCGGGTGATGGCGACAACGGCCTTCCACGCGCCCTGATCGGGCCCTTGCCCGTCCAGACGCCAGGCCAGCGCGCGGCTGTCGCGGTGCATCTGGTCCCAGCTGACGTGGAAACCCTTTTCGTGGGGCAGGCGTTCTGACATCATTTCCTCCCGGTGACGATATCGATATCGGGGGCGTCTATGGCCTTCATCCCGACGGTGTTGTAACCGGCGTCCACATGCAGGATCTCGCCGGTGACGCCCGAACCCAGATCGGACAGCAGGTACAGCGCCGACTTGCCGACATCCTCGATGGTCACGTTGCGCCGCAGCGGTGCGTTCAGCTGGTTCCACTTCATGATATAGCGGAAATCGCCGATGCCGCTGGCGGCCAGCGTTTTCACCGTGCCGGCCGAGATGGCGTTGACGCGGATGTTGTCCTTGCCCAGATCCTCGGCCATGTAGCGCACGCTGGCCTCGAGCGCGGCCTTGGCCACCCCCATCACGTTGTAATGCGGCATCACCTTTTCGGCGCCGTAATAGGTGAGTGTCAGCATCGAGCCGCCATCATTCATCAGCTTTTCCGCACGCTGCGCCACGGCGGTAAAGGAATAGACCGAAATATCCATCGTCATGCGGAAATTGTCGGACGTGGTGTCGATATAGCGGCCGCGCAGCTGGGTCTTGTCGGAATAGCCGATGGCATGGACGAGAAAATCGATCCCCCCCCAGGCCGCGTCGAGCCGGGCAAACAGCGCATCGATCGACGCACCGTCAGTCACGTCGCATTCCAGAACATGTTGCACCCCCAGCTGTTCTGCCAGCGGCTTGACCCTCTTTCCCAGGACCTCGCCCTGATAGGAAAAGGCCATCTCGGCCCCTTCGGCCGCCAGGGCGCGGGCAATTCCCCAGGCCATGGACTTGTCATTGGCAACGCCCATGATCAGGCCGCGCTTGCCGCTCATCAAACCAGTCATTCCCCGCCCTCGCATCTGTTGTCGGATACACCCGTTTAGGCCAAGCGGGGCAGGGCTTCAAGACCGCGCGCGCCTTGGGCGCAAGGCTGGCAATGGGGTGTCCGGGCGATTCCCGCTGGCCTTGCGCGATGGGCGCGCTAAAAGGAGAGAAACGAAAGTCGGGGCGTTTGACGAGGAGCGGACAGATGAGCGACAGGAGCGGAATTTTCGCAGGCGATGATCCCTTTGTCATCGCGCAGCGCTGGCTGGGCGAGGCCGAAAAGGCCGAGCCGAACGATCCGAACGCGATCGCTCTGGCCACCGTCGATGCCGATGGCATGCCTGACGTGCGCATGGTCCTGCTCAAGGAAATCGAGTCGGACGCGTTTCTGTTCTACACCAATTACGCGAGTGCCAAGGCCCGGCAGATCGACGCAACCGGCAAGGCCGCCTTTGTCATGCACTGGAAATCGCTGCGCCGCCAGATCCGCGTGCGGGGGGTGGTCGAAAAGGAGGACGGCCCCAAGGCCGACGCCTATTTCGCATCGCGTTCCCTCAAGAGCAGGCTGGGCGCCTGGGCCTCGCATCAGAGCCAGCCGCTGGCCTCGCGCGCGGCCCTGATGGCCGAGGTTGCCCGTGTCGGGGCGCGCTACGGCACGAACCCGCCACGCCCGCCCTTCTGGGGAGGGTTTCGCATCATTCCCCGCGAGATCGAGTTCTGGGCCGACGGGGCCTTTCGCCTGCACGACCGTTTCCGCTGGACGCGCAAGCACGCGCAGGATGGCTGGGAGATTGCCCGACTGAACCCGTGATTCGCTGAAATCCCGCCTGTTGATGCCTGAAAAATGACCGTTTTCCCGTGGATTGGCGGTATTGGTCACTTTATCGGACCGATTTTCGGTCGAAATGCTGGAAACGTGATCTTCTTGCTGCTACCCTCGCATCTCAGGGTCAACGAAAAGGTAGTTGGAACAAGGTGGGACAGGAAGGGACGGTTACGGGCCGTGTCAAATGGTTTGATGCGGCACGGGGATTCGGGTTTATCGTGGCCGAGGAATGCGGCGGGGACGTTCTGCTCCATGCCAATGTGTTGCGCGGCTATGGTCGCAACTCGGTCGCCAGCGGCGCCCGGGTCAGGGCCGAAATCCGCCAGACGGACAGGGGGTGCCACGCGGTGCGCATCCTCGAGATCGAGCCACCCGGCGGCGCGGGCGGGCTGGCCGCGCTACGCAGGATGCTGGGCGGGGAAACCGCGCTCGACATCGACGAACGTTTGCAACCTGCGCGCGTAAAGTGGTTTGACCGGGCCAAGGGGTTCGGCTTTGCCAACGTCTTTGGCCTGCGGGGCGACATCTTTGTTCACGTCGAGGTCCTGCAGGCCTGTGGCCTGTCCGAACTGCAGCCGGGCGAGGCCGTTGCGCTGCGCCTGGCCAGGGGGCCGCGGGGGCTGCTTGCATGGGATGTGCAGGTATGGGACCATGCGCTCGACGCCACGAGCGATGCGCGGGAAAACGGGTCGGACGACCGCTAGGGGGATCGCGATGCGCCGAATGCTGTTTGTCCTGGCTTTCCTGCTGGTGCCGATGGTCCTGCCCGTCGGCACGGCTCTGGCCGCCGGTGATGGCGCATCTGCCGCCAGCGCGCAGGTTTGCGCGCGCAACAAGGCCTATCTCAGGGGCGATTGGGGGCGGGCGGCCTTTGATGTCGAGATCGCCGCCGACAGCGACAGCCGCGCGCGCGGGCTGATGTTTCGCCGTTCACTGGCCGATTTCGCCGGAATGCTGTTCATCTTTGAACGACCGCAGCGGGCCCAGTTCTGGATGAAGAACACCCTCATCCCGCTGGACCTGCTGTTTCTCGACAGCCGCGGCGTCGTTCGGCGTATCAAGGAAAACGCCACCCCGCAGAGCCTGGCCCTGATCGATGGTGGCCCCGGGGTTCTGGCGGTGCTCGAGGTCAAGGGCGGTACGGTTGCACGCCTGGGTGTGAGCGTCGGCAGCCAGATGCGCAACCCCGCCTTCGGGGGCGATGCGGCCTGGCCTTGCGGGTAGGCAGCGATATCCGGCCCCGGGATATCTGGCCCCGGGATATCTGGCCCCTGTGCGGGCAATTCCTGCTTTCCAACGGCGATCGGTGGCGCTAGACATGCCTGCACCGAACGGGGCGTGGCGCAGCCTGGTAGCGCGACGGTTTTGGGTACCGTAGGTCGCTGGTTCGAATCCAGTCGCCCCGACCAGACAACCCGGCCAGTATTTTTCGCCGGGCGATGACGAGGTTTCTCATGGCCGCGCTTTCCCGGTATGGCCCCTGGTGGGTTCTGGTCGGCCTGATCAGCCTGGCGCTGCAGATCGGTGTGCCGATTGCCGGGGACGAGGCGTATTTCGTTTCCTGGGGCCGCGACCTGCAGGCGGGGTTTTACGATCACCCGCCGATGCCTGGATGGATTTCCTTTGTCCTGTGGCGCCTGGGCGAGGTGCTGGGGCTGGCCAGCCAGGGCGCGCTGCATCGCGGATTTGCCCTGCTGTCGGGGCTGGGGTCGCTGTGGCTGGTGTCATGGCGCATCCGCCAGATGCCCGGTCATGATCGGGGCCATGATCGGGGCCGTGACCCGGCCGGCGCCGTGTTGCTGCTGGCATTGGCGCCCGGATTCCTGCTGCTGTTCAACCTGTTCCTGAACGATACCATCCTTGCCGTGGCAACGCTGGTTTTCGTGATCGCGACCGAGCGCGCCTTTCGCGGTGGGCGCGCGGCATGGGTTGTTGTCGCGGGGCTGGCGCTGGCGGCCATGCTGTTGACCAAATATACCGGGGCGGTGGTCTATCTGGGCCTGCTGCTGGGTTTGCTCGGCTGGCCGGCGGCGTGGCGGTTCCTTTTCGGGCGCATGGTGGTGATCTCGTTCATCGCGCTGGGGCCGTTCCTGTGGCATCTGTGGTGGAATCTGAACAACTGCGATGTGAATCTGGCCTTCAACTTTGTCTTTCGCGTCGATCGTGCGGCCGGCTGGGGGCCTGCCTGGCTGGCCCTGACGCTGGTGGTGATTGGCGGGCTGCCGGCGGTTGCGGCGCTGTGGACGTTGTCGCGCAACCTGTTGGCCGGCCGCATGCCCGATTTCTTTGGTCGTCTGTTTGCGGGCACGCTGGTCGTGATGCTGCTGATCGCATTGTGGCGACATGATTTCGGGGTGAACTGGGGCGCGCCGCTGGGTTTTCTTGCGGTGCTGGCGCTTGCCGAGGCGTGGTCGGGGCAGTCGTGGAGGCGCCTTGTCGGTGCGGCCGCCCTGTTTGGCGGGGTGACGCTGGTGCCGGTCGGGCTGCTGGCGCTGGGGCTGCGTTTCATGTGGATCGCCCCTGAGGATATCGTGTCCGATCAACAGGCGCGATGGGTGCGCTTTCACTATGATCTGGACGAGGGAAGGCTGGATGCGCAGTTGCGCGCCCTGGCCCGCGGGCGGGTGGTGGCGGCGCTCGATTACGGCACCGGCGCAATGCTGGTCAATCGCGGTTTCCCGGCGGTGGTGCTGTCGCGCTCGGTCTATGGGCGCAATGCCGACCTGCGCGTCGATTTCAGCGCGCTGGCGGGCAAGGATTTCCTGATCGTCGGGCCGAGGGTGGCGGCCGAGGTCGGTCAGCTGAGTCGCCTTTTCCAGAGGACCGCGACGGTTCAATTGGCGGCGAATCGGGGAACATTCCCGGCTCTGGAGGGGTGGGGCTTTCGCTACGAAACCTACCTCAACGATTGGATAAGACCCGTAATTTCAATGTATTACGACAAGACCTTTCTACCTGTTCGTGCCTGTTACATGGATCGCTACAGGAATCGCACAGGCAGCGTTCCCGCCCTGCCGCGGGCAGAGGCGACGCGGCCCGGAGGCTAGCGCGGGGCTGGCTCGGGGCTGGGGGCGAATCGTCGTGGCGATGGCATGACAGGCCATCCGGTCATCCCGCGCCGGGCCTGGAAAAGCGGTTGCAAAGCCTCAGCCGACCGTCGGAAATCCTTGTTTTCCTGCCCCTTTCGCGAGGTCTTTCCAGAGGCGTCAATCCTGCCGGAAACAGCCGCCCGTTTCACCCTGTCGGATGCGGGTTCTCATCATGTTCCGCACGCAACCTGAGGGCCGGAAATTGGTTAATTTCAAGTCAACCTTAAAATGTGACAAATTCATGAATAATTTCGTTGACCCACCCCCCCTTCCTACGCCACCTTGTATCCACCCCACGGGGCAACACCACATCTAGTAGCTGATGACAGAGCAACAAAGGCGCCCGGTGGGGCCGCGTTGCGGGCCGGAGCGGTTGAAAAAACCGTCCGGCCGCGGGGAGGGACTCGGCTCTGGTTGCGGGCATGTTGCGCCCGACTGGGAATGATGATGGGCCCGAAACCACTCGGAACAGGGCCTGAACTGGGACAAAAAGACCGTAAAACGGACGGGGCAGACAATGAAGATCGAACGCAAATTCACCCGCGGCGGCGGTGCCTATGACGATATCGCCTTCTCGACCACCAGCTCGGAAATCCGAAACCCGGACGGCACGGTCGTCTTTGCGCTGGATGAGATCGAGGTTCCCGCGGGGTGGTCGCAGGTGGCTGCCGATGTTCTGGCACAGAAATATTTCCGCAAGGCGGGCGTGCCGGCGCGGCTGAAGCGCGTGCCCGAGAGCGACGTGCCCGAGTTCCTGTGGCGTTCGGTTCCCGATGAGGCAGCGCTCAAGAAACTGCCCGAAGATCAACGATATGGCGGCGAAACCTCGGCCAGGCAGGTGTTCGACCGGCTGGCGGGCGCCTGGGCCTATTGGGGCTGGAAGGGCGGCAATTTCACCTCCGAGGACGACGCCCGCGCCTATTTCGACGAAATGCGCTACATGCTGGCCATGCAGATGGCCGCGCCCAACAGCCCGCAATGGTTCAACACCGGCCTGTACTGGGCCTATGGCATCGACGGCCCCAGCCAGGGCCACTATTACGTCGATTTCAGGACCGGCAAGCTGGTGCGCTCGAAATCGGCCTATGAGCACCCGCAGCCGCATGCCTGTTTCATCCAGTCGGTCAATGACGATCTGGTGAATGACGGCGGCATCATGGATCTGTGGGTGCGCGAGGCCCGCCTGTTCAAATACGGCTCCGGCACCGGCACCAATTTCAGCAGCCTGCGCGGCGCCAACGAGCCCCTTGGCGGCGGCGGCAAGTCGTCCGGCCTGATGAGCTTTCTCAAGATCGGCGACCGGGCGGCCGGCGCGATCAAGTCGGGCGGCACCACGCGGCGCGCGGCCAAGATGGTGATCTGCGACATGGATCACCCGGATATCGAGGAATTCGTCAACTGGAAGGTTCGCGAGGAACAGAAGGTTGCCGCCCTTGTTGCCGGCTCCAAGATGCACGAACAGCAGCTCAACGGCCTGTTCGGCGCCATCCGCGACTGGGACGGCAAGGAAGAGGACGCCTTTGACCCCAAGGTCAACAAGGCGCTGAAGGCGGCGATCCGCAGCGCCAAGAAGAACGCGATTCCCGAAACCTATATCAACCGCGTGCTGCAATATGCGCGTCAGGGTTTCACCTCGATCGAATTTCCGACCTTCGATACCGATTGGGACTCCGAGGCCTATCTGACGGTTTCGGGGCAGAATTCCAACAACTCGGTCCGGGTGTCGGACGCCTTCCTTCAGGCGGTAAAGGATGACGCCGACTGGGAGCTGATCCGCCGCACCGACGGCAAGGTCGCCAAAACCGTCAAGGCGCGCGAGCTGTGGGATCAGGTCGGTCACGCCGCCTGGGCCTGTGCCGACCCCGGCATCCAGTTCCACGACACCATCAACGCCTGGCACACCTGCCCGCAGGATGGCGATATCCGGGGCTCGAACCCGTGTTCGGAATACATGTTCCTGGACGATACCGCCTGCAACCTGGCCAGCATGAACCTGCTGCGTTTCTACCGCGACGGCCGGTTCGATGCCGAAAGCTATATGCATGCCACAAGGCTGTGGACGCTGACGCTGGAAATCAGCGTGCTGATGGCGCAGTTCCCCAGCAAGGAAATCGCCCAGCGGTCCTATGACTATCGCACGCTCGGGCTGGGATATGCCAATATCGGCGGGCTGCTGATGAATATGGGGCTGGGATATGACAGCGACGAGGGCCGCGCCATGGCGGGCGCCCTGACGGCGCTGATGACCGGCGTGTGCTATGCCACGAGCGCCGAGATCGCCCGCGAACGTGGCCCGTTCCCCGCCTATCAGCGCAACGCCAGCGACATGCTGCGGGTGATCCGCAACCACCGCCGTGCCGCCCATGGCGAAACCGATGGTTACGAGGGGCTGGCGGTAAGGCCGGTGCCGCTGGACGGGGCCAACTGCCCCGACCCGGATCTGGTCACGCTGGCGCGCGCCAGCTGGGACGAGGCGCTGCGTCTGGGCGAAGCCCACGGCTATCGCAACGCGCAGGTCACGGTGATTGCGCCCACGGGCACGATCGGGCTGGTGATGGATTGCGACACGACCGGGATCGAACCGGATTTCGCGCTGGTCAAGTTCAAGAAACTGGCCGGTGGCGGCTATTTCAAGATCATCAACCAGTCGGTGCCCGCGGCGCTGGAAAAGCTGGGCTATGACAGCGCCCAGATCGAGGAAATCATCGCCTATGCCGTGGGTCATGGCAGTCTCGCCAACGCGCCGGGCATCAACCACACGGCGCTGCTGGGCCACGGTTTCAGCAAGGCCGAGATCGAGCGCGTCGAGGCGGCGCTGCCCAGCGCCTTTGACATCCGTTTCGTGTTCAACCAGTGGACGCTGGGCGAGGAGTTCTGCCGCGGCACCCTCGGCATCCCCGAGGAAAAGCTGAACGACCCCACATTCGACCTGCTGCGTCACCTGGGCTTTACCCGCACCCAGATCGAGGCCGCCAACAACCATGTCTGCGGCACCATGACACTGGAAGGCGCGCCGCATCTGTTGCCCGAACATTACAGCGTGTTCGACTGCGCCAATCCCTGCGGCAAGATCGGCAAGCGGTTCCTGTCGGTCGAAAGCCATATCCGCATGATGGCCGCGGCGCAGAGTTTCATCTCGGGGGCGATTTCCAAGACCATCAACATGCCGGGCGACGCCACCATCGAGGAATGCAAGGCGGCCTACGAGCTGTCCTGGCAGCTGGGCGTCAAGGCCAACGCGCTGTATCGGGATGGCTCCAAGCTCAGCCAGCCGCTGTCATCGGCCCTGATCGAAGATGACGACGAGCTGGAAGAAGTGCTGGAATCCAACGCGCCCACCGCTGAAAAGGCGCAGGTTCTGGCCGAAAAGATCGTCGAAAAGGTGATTGTCAAGGAGGTCGTGCGCAGCCAGCGGCGCAAGCTGCCGGATCGTCGCAAGGGTTACACCCAAAAGGCCATCGTCGGCGGGCACAAGGTTTACCTGCGCACCGGCGAATACGAAGACGGCACCATCGGCGAGATATTCATCGACATGCACAAGGAAGGCGCGGGTTTTCGCGCCATGATGAACAACTTTGCCATCGCGGTGTCGGTGGGCCTGCAATATGGTGTGCCGCTTGAGGAATTCGTCGAGGCCTTCACCTTTACCCGGTTCGAGCCGGCGGGAATGGTGCAGGGCAATGACAGCATCAAGAACGCGACCTCGATCCTCGACTATATCTTCCGCGAACTGGCGGTCAGCTATCTGGACCGCACCGATCTGGCCCATGTCAAACCCCAGGGTGACAGGTTCGATGAACTGGGCCGCGGCGACGAAGAGGGCAAGCCGAATGTTTCGCCCGTGTCGGGCGAGGTCGCCAGCAAGTCGCTGGAAATGATCCGCCAGATTTCGTCAACCGGCTATCTGCGCAAGCGCCTGCCGCATGAGCTGGTGCTGCTGCAGGGCGGCGCGGATGGGGCGCTGGACACCGATGCGGCCGCGGATCTGGCCACGCTGGTGCCGGAAACCCGTGCCGCCGTCGCGGCGGGCGGCGGTGGCGCGACCAGCATGGACGCCCGCACCAAGGCCCGCATCCAGGGTTACGAGGGCGATCCCTGCGGCGAATGCGGCAACTATACGCTGGTGCGCAACGGCACCTGCATGAAATGCAACACCTGCGGCGCGACGTCGGGCTGCAGTTAGCCAACACCCCGGCCGCCATTCCCAAGGGGCGGCCGAGGAACCGGGGGCGGGTGCGCCCGCCTTCCGAACGGTTCAGGCCGCAGGCATGAAACCGAGCGGTTAAAACCGAGCCTGAAACGTGGAACTGGGCGGGGATCTCCCCGCCCGTTTTTTCGGGTCGGGTTCAATGCCGGGTCCGTTTTGGCATATTGCGATCATTGGCTGGCGCATCCGCACCCATCCCGGCATATATCCGCGCGCCTTCGCGTTGCGTTCCTGTCGAGACCGATCAGAAGCGACGTACTCTAGGCCCCTGTCGCGTCCGACTGTATTGCCTCGCCCGGGGCGCGCTCGCGTCCCGGGCATGCGCCCGCCCGCCCCCTTGGCAACTGTATTCTTTCGGCCTGTCAGGTTGGTGCCTTCCAAGGGGTCTGGTCGCGCAGCAGGGCGTTGGCGATGATCAGGATCTTCCGGGCGATGGCAACCGCGATGACCTTGCCGG
>JASBSZ010000030.1 GCA_030148665.1 Alphaproteobacteria bacterium | reverse complement strand
GAATTCCGCGATCCCGCCGCCGCCAGGGCGCTGCTGGCACGGATCGCAAAGGTGACAGACGAGATTGGCGCGACTAAGGAAAAGCCGGTTCACATCATGGAAATCTGCGGTGGCCATACCCATGCGATTTTTCGCTATGGGCTGGACAAGCTGACGCCAGACGGGCTGGAATTTATCCACGGCCCCGGTTGTCCGGTTTGCGTGCTGCCGATGAGCCGCGTGGACGAATGTGTCGAACTGGCCGAGCGGCCCGAGGTCATCTTTACTACCTTCGGCGACGCCATGCGGGTGCCGGGAACGCGGAAATCCCTGCTTCAGGCAAAGGCGGATGGCGCCGATATCCGCATGGTCTATTCACCACTCGACGCGCTGGAACTGGCGCGGCGGAACCCGGACCGCGAGGTGGTGTTCTTTGGCCTCGGGTTCGAAACCACGACGCCGTCCACCGCCCTGTCGATCCAGCAGGCGGCGGCTGAGAACCTCAATAATTTCTCGGTCTTCTGCAACCACATCACCGTGCCGCCACCGATCAAGGTGCTGCTGGACGATCCCTATATGGTGCTCGACGGGTTCGTGGGCCCCGGCCATGTGTCGATGGTGATCGGCATCGAACCCTACCGGTTCATCGCACGCGACTATGGCAAGCCCATTGTCGTGGCGGGGTTCGAGCCGATCGACCTGCTGCAATCGGTGCTGATGGTGTTGGAACAGTTGCGCGACGGGCGCGCGGAGGTGGAAAACCAGTATTCCCGCGTGGTGCCCGATGCCGGCAATCCGGTGTCGATTGCCGCCTGCGAGGATGTCTATGAACCGCGCCCCAGCTTCGAATGGCGGGGCCTTGGTGAAATCGACAGTTCGGGCCTGAAGATCAGGGCCAGATACGCCGCATACGATGCCGAAGAGAAATTCGGCGTCGGCTATGGGCAAGGCACGGCCCGGTTCGTGCCCGAGCCCGAGGGCTGCGCCTGCGGCGACGTGATGACCGGGAGGCTGAAGCCCCGCCAATGCCCGCAATTCGGCAAGGGTTGCACGCCCGAGATGCCGCTGGGCGCGCTGATGGTGTCGTCCGAGGGCGCTTGTGCCGCCTATTACCAGTATGGCGGCCTCGATCTGGAGCCGGCGGAATGAACCAGCCCTTGCGCCGCATGAAGAGCGACAGCGTGACGCTCGCCCATGGTGGCGGGGGCAAGGCCATGCGCGATCTGATCGAGGATGTGTTTGTGGCGGCCTTCGAGCCCGACGGCATGGAAGATCAGGCCCGCCTGACCGACGCCGCCCTCGCCGAACCCGGCGCAAGGTTGGCCTTCACCACGGATAGTTTCGTGGTCAGCCCGCTGGAGTTTCCCGGCGGCGATATCGGCAAGATTGCAGTGTGCGGAACCGTCAACGATCTGGCCGTGGGCGGGGCGCGCCCCCTGTGGCTGTCGGCGGCGTTCATCATTGAGGAAGGCACCGATGTGGCGCTGTTGCGCCGCGTCGTGGCCTCCATGCGTGCGGCGGCGACAGAGGCTGGCGTGCGGATCGTGACCGGGGATACCAAGGTCGTCGAACGCGGGTCTGCCGATGGGATATTCATTACCACCTCTGGCGTCGGCGTGATCCCGCCCGGACGGGACCTGGCCGCGGAAACGGTTCGTCCCGGCGACGTGGCCATCGTCAACGGCGTGCTGGGCGATCACGGTGCGGCCATTCTGGCCGCCCGGGGGGATATGGCGCTCAGCGTAGAAATTCCCAGCGACTGCCAGCCGCTCAATGCGTTGATGGAGGCGGCCTGCGATGCGGTCACGGTGCGCGCGGCGCGAGACGCAACGCGCGGCGGGCTGGCCTCGGCGCTCAACGAAATTGCCGAAGCCGCCGGCTGCGGCGTCGAGATCGACGAAACCGCGCTGCCCCTGCGCACTGAGGTTAAGGGCGTGTGCGAAATCCTCGGGCTCGACCCGCTCTATCTGGCCAATGAAGGCACGCTGGTGCTGTTTGTCCCAGAGGCCGAAGCGGATGCGGCGCTTGCGGCCATGCGCGCCACCGCAGCCGGTGCCGGTGCCGTTGCCATCGGGCGCGCCACCCAGGTGCATCCGGGCCGAGTGGTGATGCAAACAGTATTCGGCGGCGGGCGCATCGTCGACATGCTGGTGGGCGAACAACTGCCGAGGATATGTTGATGCTGGGATTTCTGTCACTTGGTTTCCTGATCGGGATGACCCACGCGCTGGAGGCCGACCATCTGGCGGCGATGGCGGCAATGTCCGCAGAAAAGACCGGCGGCCGGCGGCGCATGGCGCTGCGCGGGGCTTTCTGGGGCACCGGGCACACGATCACCCTCTTCATCCTGGGGGCGCTGGTTCTGGTGTTCGGCTATGCCTTGACGGACGTGCGCGCGGCGTGGCTGGAATTTGCCGTGGGCGTGATGCTGGTGGCTTTGGGGGCGAACCTGCTTTGGCGGCTGGCCCGCAAGCGGGTGCATTTCCACGCCCATTCGCATGACGATGGCAGGGTGCATCTGCACGCCCACAGCCATGCCGGAGAAACCGCCCCGCATGTGGCCTCGACCCACGCTCACGAACATGCGCAGGGCCTTCCCTGGCGCGCGCTTCTGGTTGGGCTGATGCATGGGGCGGCTGGTTCGGCCGGGCTCTTGACCCTGGCCGTCGCCACCACCCAGAGCCCGGTTGTGGCGCTTGGCTATATCCTGATCTTCGGGCTGGGCTCGGTGGCGGGCATGGCTGCGCTGTCTTTCGCGGTTGCCTGGCCCCTGGCGTCGATTGAGCGCACCGCCAAGGCATTACATTTGGGCGTTGTGATCGCGGCGGCGCTTGTGGCCATCGGCATCGGCGCCGAGGTCATTGCCGAAACGGCCCCAATCGCCTGGGGCGGGCTCTGACATGCACGAACTGGGGTTGTCGCGAAACATCGTCTCCATCGTCAGCGAAAACGCCGGCGATAGGCCGGTGGCGCGGGTCAGGGTCGCTGTCGGCCCGCTCGCCTGTGTCGAAACCCGCGCGCTGCAGTTCTGCTGGGACATCGTGACCGAAGACAGCCCGCTGGCTGGGGCAACACTGGAAATCGTCGAAGCGGATGCGGACACGTTTCTGATCAAGGAATTCGAATTTGGGGAGATCGCCTGATGTGTGGAACCTGTGGATGTTCTGACCCGGCAAATGATGTGAAGATGGTCGATCCGGAGACCGGTAAGGAAACGCTGATCCGGCAGGGGGGGCTGCTACACGACCATGATCACGGACACGCGCACCATCATGGCCATGATCACGGGCACGAACACGGGCACGCCCATACCCACGATCACCATCATCCACACGAGGGCGACGACAAACCCCACGCCCATGGACCCAATGGCGAAATCATTTCGCTCGAACAGGCGGTGTTGTCCAAGAACGATTCAATCGCCGCACGCAATCGCGGCTGGTTCGAAGGGCGGGGTGTACTGGCGCTGAACCTCGTCAGTTCACCCGGCGCGGGCAAGACGACGCTTCTGGAACGCACGATTGCCGAGATGGCCGGCAAACGCCCGATCCATGTGATCGAGGGCGACCAGATGACCTCCAACGATGCCGAACGCATCCGGGCGGCCGGTGCACGGGCGATCCAGATCAACACCGGTGCCGGCTGCCATCTGGAGGCGGACATGATCGCTGATGCCGTTGCCACACTCGACCCGGAACCCGGCGCGCTTCTGCTGATCGAAAATGTCGGCAATCTGGTCTGCCCGTCGATGTTCGATCTGGGCGAGCACATGAAAGTCGCGGTGATTTCGACCACCGAAGGCGAAGATAAGCCGTTGAAGTATCCGCATATGTTCCGCGCCGCGGGGCTGGTGATCATCAACAAGATCGACCTGGCACCCCACGTGGATTTCGACGAGGATCTGTGCCGGCGCAACATTGCCGAGGTAAACGGGACGGCCCGGATCATTTCGCTCTCGGCCAAGACCGCCGAAGGTATGGACAACTGGCTTGGCTTTCTGGACGGCGCGGTGGTCGGCCGCCGCTGAGCGACGTTTCCATCCTTGTTGACTGCCATCGTTTCGGAAATTGGCCGGCACAACGCAAGGCCAATCCCGGTGCATGCTTGGAGAACGTTCGCCCCCGGTCCCGTTCCCTCCGCCACCCACCCCTGTCTCTGTCACCACAGCCTTTCTTTCCCTGTTTTCCCCCGTTTTTCCGGGGCGTTGGCGAAGGTCATCGGCGCGGGAGACGAGCACCCATCCCTGTATCAGCCCGATTTCCCGGTGCCGTCTCCGGAGGCACCATCACGCGCTTCGGTTGGGCCCGGATTTCCCTGCTAACAGGGAATTTGCAGGGAGTTTTTCCGGAATCCGGGCTTTGACCCTGATTTAGGCTCTGAATCCGCAAGTTTTATCAGAGGCTTACAGGCGAATTCCCTGCGCGAAATAACAGGGAACATATCCGCGATTATCAGGGAATGTTTTCGCGGGAACAGGGAACCCCGCGCGCAGATCAGGGATGTCGCGGATCTTGCGCGAACCCATACAATCTGGCCTGCGCATCCCAGTCCAGCGGCACCGGTTTGCGGATGACCCGTTCGAGCGTCAGGTCCGTTGGTTGTCGCCCTTCGAGGATCGCCCCCTGGATCTCGGGCGACAAGAACGCCAGCTGCGCCCGGGTGCGGATGTAGGATTCGGAATGCCCCGTCGCCGCGGCGATCTCGCCGAGGGGCTTGCCTCCGCGCAGATCGGCCAACCAGGCATGGGCCTGCGAGAGCGCGCGCAGCAGGGTACGGTCGGGCTGCGGCGCGCGGTCGCCGGCGACGATCCTGCCTTCGACGCCGCGTCGCCGCAGGGCGAAGGGGGCCTCGATCCTGTGCACCGCCGGATCGATCGCGCCGGGCTTGAGATCCAAAGCTTCGGCGAGCGCCTTGGCCTGTAGCTGCAGGACGATACGGTTCTTCCCGATGTGCCCCTCGGCCAGAAGACCGGCGAGCAGACCGGGCGTGCCTGCAGAAAGCTGACTGGCGAGGTGGCGCACCCTGTCCCTGACCGCGTCGCCCTGCTGCAGGTCCGCCTCCGCGCAGATCCGGTGGTCGCGGGCGAGAGCGACGAGGTGCCTGCTGATGACGTTCGCCACGGCCTGCTCCAGCGCCTGAGCCGGCAGCCGCCATCCGTGGGGATCCGTCCCGCCCGAGATCATTCGGTTCGAGACATAGTAGCGGATCTGCCGGCCATGACGCCGGGTGTGGGTCGGGGTCAACCGGTCGCCGGTGTCATCGCGGAGCTTGCCCGTCAGCGGAGCCACGCGGGTCTCGCCGAGGCGGTCCCCGCGACCCTTACGGCCCCGCGGGCGCGCGCTGGCGGCCTGGAGCTTTGTCTGGACCCGTTCCCAAACCGCTTCATCGAGAATGGCTTCATGCTGCCCGCCCCATAGTTGCGTCTTGTGGCGTATCTTGCCGATGTAGATCGGGTTGCGCAGCAGTGCATAGATCTGGCCGCGCGAGAATGGATTGCCGCCTTGGACCCGCCCGGAGCGGAAGCGGTGCAGCTTGGAGCGCAGGCCCAACTCAATGGCACGGTGCATGACCGCATTCAGGCAGCTGAGGTCGCCATAGAGCGTGAAGATCGTCCGCACTGTGTCCGCTTCTTCGGCGTTGACGACAAGACCGCGGGTTTTCGGATCCGGATGCGGATCATACCCAAGCGGAGGCACGCCGCCCATCCAGAGGCCCTTCTTCTTGGAGGCCGCGATTTTGTCCCGGATTCGTTCAGCCGTGACCTCACGCTCGAACTGCGCAAAGGACAGCAGGACGTTGAGCGTCAGCCGACCCATCGACGAGGCGGTGTTGAAGGCCTGGGTGACCGAGACGAAGGAACAGCCGGCGGCATCAAAGCGCTCGACCAGCTTGGCGAAGTCGGCCAGGGATCGGGTGAGACGGTCGATCTTGTAGACCACCACCATCTGAACGAAACCCGCGTCGATGGCGGCGAGAAGACGCTGCAAGGCGGGCCGGTCAAGCGTTCCGCCGGAGATGCCGCCATCGTCGTACCGGGCCTTGCCCGCAATCCAGCCCTCATGCCGCTGGCTGGCGATGTAGGCGGCGCAGGCCTCTGCTTGCGCGTCGAGCGAGTTGAAACCCTGGTCGAGCCCCTCGTCGGAGGATTTGCGGGTGTAGATGGCGCAGCGGATCCGGGGTTTGGTCATGGTCAGTGCACCTTCTTCAGGCCGAAGAACCGTGGGCCCGACCACCGGGCCCCGGTGATCGCGCGGGCGATGGGCGAGAGCGAGGTGTAGC
>JASBSZ010000011.1 GCA_030148665.1 Alphaproteobacteria bacterium | reverse complement strand
GAGGCCTGCGAAGCCTATATCGCCAGCCAGCGCTCCGAGGGCTGGGTGCTTGTGCGCGACCGTTATGACGACGGTGGGATTTCCGGCGGGACGCTGGAGCGGCCCGGCCTGCAGCGGCTGATCGCCGATATCGAGGACGGGTTGGTCGACGTGGTGGTTGTCTACAAGATCGACCGTCTCAGCCGCTCGCTCGCCGACTTCGCCAAGCTGGTCGAGGTGTTCGACCGCAACGACGTGACCTTCGTCTCCGTCACCCAGTCCTTCAACACCACCACCTCGATGGGTCGGCTGACGCTGAACATCCTGCTCAGCTTCGCCCAGTTCGAGCGCGAGGTGACGGCCGAGCGCATCCGCGACAAGTTTGCCGCCTCCCGCAGGAAGGGTATGTGGATGGGCGGGGTGCCGCCCTGGGGCTACCGGGTCGAGAACCGGAAACTGGTCATCGACGAGGAACGCGCGGAACACGTCCGCTGGATCTTCGCCCGCTTTATTGAGATCGGCTCGGGCACGGAACTGGCGCGCGAAGTGGAAAAGCGCGGTCTTCGGACCCCAAAGGGCAACCGGATCGACAAGAAGTTTCTCTACCGGATGCTGAACAACCGCGCCTATATCGGCGAGGCCGTGCACAAGGGGCAGAGCTACCCCGGCGAGCACAAGGCGATCATCGACCGCGCGACGTGGGACCGGGTTCACGCCATCCTGAAGGAAAGCCCCCGCAAGCGCGCCGCGCGCACACGGGCCGAGACGCCGGCGCTCTTGAAGGGACTGCTGTATGGCCCGGATGGCGCGGCCTTCTCGCCGACCCACACCCGCAAGGGTGGCAAGCTTTACCGCTATTACGTCAGCCAGACAGTGCTGAAACATGGCGCCGGGTCTTGCCCCATCGGTCGCGTGCCGGCAGGTCAGATCGAGGCGGCCGTCATCGACCAGCTTCGGGCCGTGTTCCGCCAGCCCGAGATCGTGGCGGGGACGTGGAAGGCGGCCAGAGGAAAGGATGGTGGAATCACCGAGGCCGAGGCCCGCAAAGCCCTGCAGCAGTTCGACCCGTTGTGGGACGAACTCTTCCCCGCCGAGCAGGCCCGGATCGTGGCGCTGCTGGTGGAACGGATCGATATCGGTACCGAGGGGCTCGATATCCGGCTGCGGGTCGATGGGCTGCATGATCTGGCGCGTGAAATGATGGCGGGCGACAGGGAGGAAGCTGCATGATGCAAGCCACACCCGACACCATCACCCTGCACGTTCCCTTCCGCTTCATCAAACGCGGCGGGCGCAAGGAGGTGCAGCTTCCCGACGGTGCGCCGGTCCAACGCCGGACCGACAACACCCTGATCAAGGCCCTGGCCCGTGCCTTCCGCTGGAAGCGCATGCTGGAATCAGGCGCGTTCACCACCATCAACGAACTTGCCGAACACGAGGGCATCGCGCCCTCCTACATGACCCGCGTCATGCGGCTCACGCTTCTCGCGCCCGACATCGTCGAGGCAATCCTGGACGGACGGCAAGGGCCGGAAGTGACACTGGGGCGGTTGTTGAAGGGGTTTCCGGGGGAGTGGGAGGAGCAGGGCGCGTTTCGAACATGATGCTGGCCGCAAGGCATCCGTTCCACAAGCCTATTTCTCGCGAAAGGCATAATCGAGATAATCCGTGAACGGCTTGAGCAGAAATGACAGCGGCGAGCGCGCTCCGGTCTGGATAAAGGCCTGAACCGGCATGCCCGGCAACAACCTCTGTGAACTCAGCGCCCGCTCGGATTGTTCGGACAGCGTGATTTCCGACAGGTAAAACCGCCGCCCGGTTTTCGGATCCGTGACGGCATCGGCAGAAATATATTTGACGGAACCAGTGTAATCCGCCGCAATCCGGCTGGCAAAGGACGGGAACTTTACCACCGCCTTCTGGCCGAGCTTGACCCGGTCGATCTGTGTTGCGCCAATGCGTACGGAAAGAACCAGCGGCGCATCGGCCGGAACGATCTCTGCAACCTGTCCCCCCGGGGGAACCACCGCGCCAACCGTGAACACGCGCATCCCGTAGACAATGCCGGCCATCGGCGCCTTGAGGGTCAGGCGTGAAAGGCGTGTCTCGACAACGCGCAGTCGCTCGCGCAGATCCGCCGCCCTGGGCTGCAGGGCGCGCAGATCTCCCTGGGCGGTCTCGCGCCATTTCGTGATATTGGCCAGGCGTTCGATCTCGTATCCGGCGATGGTGCTTTTCGCTTCTGCAATACCCGCTTCAAGTTCACCGATCATGCCGTCCAGCCGCGCGGCCTCGCGTTCAAGCGCAGAAACCCGCGACGCCTGGGCAAGACCGCGTTCCAGAAGGTTTTGTTGGGTCTCGAGCTCGCGGTTTATCAGCGCCAGCTGTTTGCGCCCCGCCGCCAGTTGACGCTTGCGCCCGGAAACCAGCGCCCGGGTCTGGATCTTGCGCTCGTCAAGCTGGGAAAGCATCTGCTTGCGGGCCATCTGCCGTGTCTGGAACAATGCGGCCTCGTCGGCAAGAACCTTCTCCAGGGCCTTGTCCCGCCGGGCCGCATCGCGCAAGCCCTTGCGAAACCGCAGAGCATCGGTGCCCCGGATTTCCGCCGCAAGCCGGTCAAGGCGTGCCTCGGCCTCGAACAACTGCCGGCGCAGCTGCTTTTCCTGCGCGCGAAGCTGGGTGTCATCAAGACGGATGATCGGCGCCCCGCGGGCAACCCTGTCGCCGTCATGGACGAGGATTTCCGCAACAATTCCCCCGTCGCGATGCTGGACGACCTGGCGACGCGACTTGACCTCGACAAATCCCGAGGCCACGACCGCCCCGTTGATCTCGGTGAGCGCGGCCCAGGCAAGAAAAGCCCCGACGCCAAAGACAAGCACCGCCAGGCCGAACAGCACGCTGCGGCGGGGCGACCAGATGTCAGCCATGGCTCGGAGCACCCCTTTGCGTTGCAGCGGCAAGAACCGAGGGCGATCCCTTGATGAAGCGGCGCAATACCTCGTCGCGCGGGCCGAACGCCCGCATTCTTCCGCCTTCCAGCAACAGCACGTTTTCGCACGCGGCGAGTGCCGAAGGGCGGTGCGACATGATGAGAACGGATTTGCCCGCCGCCTTGGCCGCGGCGATCGCCTGGTTCAACGCCTGTATGCCCGGATCGTCGAGGCTGGAATTCGGCTCGTCCAGGATCAGAACGACCGGATCCCCGTAAAAGGCGCGAGCGAGCCCGATGCGCTGGCGCTGCCCCCCGGACAGCCGACCGCCGCCCTCATGCAGGACGGTTTCATATCCATCCGGCAGCGACAGGATGAGCTCATGGGCGCCCGCCGCCTTGGCCGCGCGCAGGATGTCTTCCGAGCGCGCCTCCGGGTCGAACCGCGCGATGTTCTCGCGCACCGTGCCGGCAAACAGCACGACCTCCTGCGGAAGATAGCCGAGATAGCGTCCCAGTGCTTCCCGGTCATATTGCCCGAGCGTGGCCCCGGAAAGCCTGATTTCACCGCGCAGCACCGGCCACAGCCCGGTCAGTGCGCGTGCGAGTGTTGATTTGCCCGAAGCACTCGGCCCGATCACGGCAATGGCCTCGCCCGGGGCAAGCTCGAAGGAAACCCCCTGCAGCGCGGGCGTTCTCTCACCGGGGGGTGCGGCTGCAAGATCGCGTACGCTCAGCCTGGCCGAGGGCCGGGGAAGGTCCATGGGCGCGCTTGTGGCCGGCACCGCCGAAAGCAGAACCGACAGCGATTTCCAGGCCGTCATGGCCCGTTGCACCACCGCCCACTGGCCAACCGCCTGCTCAACCGGGGCAAGGGCGCGCCCCAGCAGGATGGAGCCTGCAATCATCGCACCCGGTGTCAGCTGCCCCTGCAGAACCAGCCACGCCCCGAGCGCCAGAACACCCGACTGCAGCAAGAGCCGGAACGCCTTGGTCGCGGCGGTCAATCGCCCGTTCAGATCCGAAGCCGACATCTGTGCGCGCAAGGCCTCGCTGCGCAGCTGTTCCCAGCGCCCCGCAAAGGGTGCCGCCATGCCCAGCCCGACCACGGTCTCCACATGCTTGCGGCTTTCCTCGGTACGTGCCTCGGCCCGGGCCGCCAGCTTGCCCGCCCTCATCTGGGACTTGCGGGTCATCCACTGGTTGGCAAGCGCAAGAACCAGAAGAACCAGCCCGCCCCCGATCGCGGCCCATCCCAGCCATCGGTGAAAAAAGAACAGGATCGCCAGAAAGACGGGCGTCCAGGGCAGATCGAACAGCGCGCCCAGAACCGGTGACGCCAGCAGGGTCTGGATGCTGGCCAGATCCCTGAGACCGGATGCGGGGCGTTCCCGAAACCCCGGATGTTCGGCCTGGCGCAGCACCGCCTGGAACACGCGCCCGTCCAGGCCGGCTTGAAACCGCGCCCCGATCCGGGCCAGAACCCTGCCGCGCACATGATCGAGGATCCCCATCAGCGCATAGAGAAACACGACGATCGCAAACAGCACCGCAAGCGTTGCCGAGGACCGGCTGCCCAGCACCCGGTCATAGACCTGCAACATGAACAGGGGGCCCGTCAGCATCAACAGATTGACGGCCGCGCTGAACACCCCCACGGCCGCCAGCGCTGCAAGAGATTTTCTCAGGGCGGCCCGCAATTCCCGGACGCCCTGCTGCCGTGTTGGGATCATCAATTGGCTTTCCCGCGCAGAACAACAGGCGGGTTGGCCGCGGGGTCTTTCGACCTCGCGACCGCCCTGGCCCCGTGAGCATAGAAGATCCTCAGCGTGTCATCGCCCTTGCGCATGCGCAGAAAGCGCGCCACCTGCTCGGGAAACACGTTGTTGCGCAGATCCCGCATCACGGCTGTCGCGCCACCAAAGGGGGCCACGAGATCGATGAACCACAGCCGATCTCCGCCAACCCAGTCCCTGGGTTGCAGGTTGGCCGTGTTCATCACATAGGCCTCTTCGACCTCCTTGGTCATCCAGGCCCAGGAGACGAACGCATGCGGCCGGCCGTCCCTGCGATAGAGGCGCAGCTGCTTGTGCAGGATTGCCGGCAAGAGCCATTGCTGCAAACATCCGATCGGCCAGTCGGCATGGATCTCCGAGTGGCTGTAGAGCCAGCACAGCTCGCCCAGAATCTCCAGGTTCGATGTCGTCTGTCCACTGTCGTCGGCCTCGGCCGACGCGCCGTTCCTGGCGCTCATGCCGTGACCCATGCCGTATCAATCGCGGTATGGACCTGCGTCGGCATGTCCTGCGGGGTCACGCCATAGGCTGTAGTGCCATCATTGGCCGTCAGCGGCTGCATGACATCGATCAGTGCCTGCACCTTGGTATGGTCGAGGAACTGGTTGCCGACCCGGAAGCCCGAGATATAGGCGCTCGGGCTGTTGGAGTAGAACCAGTTCTGGAAATCGATCTTGTCCTGGCTGCCCAGCAGCTTCACCCAGAGGTCATTGCCGACCCGCTCGAACCACAGATCCGAGGTCGAAACGTCCTGCTCGAACACGACCGTGTCGGTGCCCTGAATGCCCGCCCGGGTGCTGCCCTGGAACACGTCCTGACCATCGCCAAAGCCGAACCGGTAGATATCGTTGCCACCGCTTGCAACATAGGTGTCGTTGCCCTTGTCGCCGAGAATGATGTCGTTACCATCCCCGCCATTCAGCGTGTCATTGCCGGTGCCCCCAAGGACCACGTCATTGCCGGCGCCGCCATTGACCACATCATCACCCGCACCGCCGGTCATCACGTCGTTGCCGGTCCCACCGTTCATCGTATCATTGCCGTTGCCGCCCGACATGACGTCGTCGCCATTGCCGCCGTTCAGCGTGTCATTGCCATCGCGGCCCAGCAGGAAGTCATTGCCGCCATTGCCATTCAGCGTATCGTTGCCGGCAAACCCGTCGATCCAGTCGGCGAGATTCGAGCCTGTCAGCACGTCATTGGAGGGAACGGTGGTGCCCGCACCCGTCAAGTCGGCTCCAAGATAGGTATTGGCAAGGCTCGAAAAGTCGAAATCCATCCCGTCGGCAAACTGGAACAGCTCGACCCGGTTGGCCGCGGTGCCCCAGCTCTGAACCGTGACCGTATCGGTCATCGCGTTCAGCGGGGTGGTCATGTTGGCGCTGTCGCCAATATGCACCTCGAGATCGTTGCCGACGCGCTCGAGCACCAGGTCCTCGACCGTGATCCCCGTGTCGAACAGCAGCTTGTCGCCGCCCGGGGCTGTCGTGCTGGTGCCCACGGCCGTGCTGCCGCTGTCATTGATGACGTCAGCCCCGTCACCGCGCGCAACGATATAGACATCATCGCCGGCACCGCCGTTCAGCGTGTCATTGCCGCTGCCACCCATCAGGACATCATTGCCGGACGAGCCGTTCAGGATGTCATTGCCATCCCCGCCCGCCAGCCAGCTTGCCTGACCCTGGGCTGCCGAGATCGTGTCATTTGCGGCCGTGCCCGTCTGGGCGTGGTCGATCTGGCTGATATCGACGACAAAGTCATTGGCAAAGCGCAGTGTCTCGATGCGAAATTGCGGCGTGGTCCAGCCTTTGATGGTGACCTCATCGGTGATTGCGGCCCCCGGGGAAAGGGGCAGGAGGTCGATGACCAGATTGGCCCCGACACTGTTGACCACAAGATCCGAGATGCTGATGCCATGCCCGAATTCCAGCGTGTCGTGGCCGCCCTCGACCGCTTGCGTCACCTGGCGGGTGCCGGTCCTGACCTCGTTGACCCAGACCGTGGTTGCGCTCTTGCCCGAGCCCACCGTCTTCTGCACCTTGTTGCCGGTCTGGTAGGTATAGCTCTGGGTGACCTGCTGATAGGCGCTTTCGTCGATCACGTCCTTGCCGTCACCGCGGTTGAAGATGTAGATGTCATCGCCCAGCCCGCCGTTCAGCGTGTCATTGCCCAACCCGCCGGTCAGGACGTCGTTGCCGGCGCCGCCCGACAGCGTGTCATTACCAGCACCGCCCAGCAGATAGTCGACCCCGTCGCCCCCCTTGAGCGTGTCATTGCCGGCGCCCCCGTAAAGGTCGTCATCGCCTGCACCCCCGCTCAGCGTGTCATTGCCGCTGCCGCCCACCAGGAAATCCTTGCCCGCCAGCCCGCTCAGCACATCATCGCCGGCGCCACCCGACAGGAAATCCCCGCCCGCCGTGCCGGTCAGACTGTCTGCCGCCGCCAGGCCCGATGCGGCATGGGTGACATTGGACATGTCGATCACCTGGCCATCGCCAAAGGCAAACCGCTCGATGCGGTTCATCGCGTTGCCCCAGTCCTGGATGGTGACGACGTCGCTCATCTGCGCAAGCCCGATGGTCGGGTCATTGAGGTCGCGAATGCCGATCTTCAGGTCATTGCCGGAATTGGTGACAAACAGATCCTCGATCCCGATCGAAAACCCGAATTGCAGCTTGTCATTGCCGCCATCCACCTGCACGATCCGCGTCGCCGTACGGGTCTCGGCCACGTAGCGCCCGTTCTTGCCGCTGCGCTGATAGATCATGCGGCCGGTCGGCTGCTGATAGGTCTCGACCGTAGTTGCGTTGTCGTAGATCAGGTCGTGGCCGTCGCCCCGGAAATAGATATAGGTGTCATCGCCCGCGCCGCCGAACAGGCTGTCAGCACCTGTTCCGCCCAGAAGAAGGTCATTGCCGGCACCGCCCTTCAGCGTATCGGTGCCGTCCTCGCCTGAAAGCACATCATCCCCGGCCTGGCCCTGCAGGAGGTCGTTGCCCATACCCCCGATCAGGTAATCGTTGCCGTCTCCCCCCGTGATCGTGTCATTGCCCGCATCCCCGAACAGAAAGTCCTTGCCGGCACCCCCATCGATCACGTCGATTCCGGCGCCACCCGTGATGATGTCATGGCCACCGGCGCCGCTCAGCGTATCATTGCCATTGCCGCCATTCAGGAAATCGCCCCCATTGGTGCCCGTCAGCACGTCATTGCCGCCCATCCCGTGCTGGGCCTGCATGATGTCGCTGAAATCCAGTTTGGTGCCGTCCGACAGGGCAAAGTTCTCGATCCGGCTCTTCTGGTCTGCCCAGTTCCGGATCGTGATCCTGTCACCTGTCGCCAGAAGGTCCGCATTCACGCTGTCGCGCAGCTCGACAACCATGTCGGTGCCGACCCGGCTCAGGATGATATCCGAAAGATCGATCCCGGCCCCGAATTGCAGCGTGTCGATCCCGCCGTCAATTGCGCCGGTCCTGGCCTGATAGCCGGTGCGCAGCTCGTTCACATAGCTGGCGTTCTTGCCCGAGCCATGCTTGACGCTTTCATAGTAATTGTACTTCGCGGCATAGGTTCCCACCGCATGATCATGGATTATGTCAGTGCCATCGCCGCGGTTATAGATATAGGTATCGTTGCCGGCCCCGCCTTCAAGCATATCGTTGCCCGTGCCCCCGGCCAGCACGTCATCGCCGGCCCCGCCGCTGAGCGTATCGTTGCCCGCGCCGCCAAACAGGCCGTCCTTGCCGGCATTGCCGCTGAGCGCATCATCGCCAGCCCCGCCGATCAGCATGTCGCTGCCGCCCGCGCCGGTCAGCCTGTCATTGCCGCCCTTACCGTCGAGGAAATAATCAACCGTATCCTTGTGGCCCGTGATCACGTTGGCCAGATCACTCGCAACCACCGCCTCGAAACCCAGCGCGTCGATGTCCACGCCGGAAAACGCCGCATCCGCGCTCAGCACCAGGCGGTCATAGCCTGCACCACCCGTCACCGCGGCACCGGCCCCGGCCCGGATCACATCCGCCGCATCCGCATAGACCACGTCATTGCCCGCACCGCCATGCATGGCATCCGCCCCGGTGCCGCCAACAAGAACGTCATCGCCGGCGCCCCCCAGCAACGTATCATTGCCCGCGCCGCCGTCCAGAAACACGCTGCCGCTCTTGGCGCTGCCGTCGAGCACATTCGCCCCGGCATTGCCCGCCGCGCTGACCCAGTCGGTCGTGTCATCGCCAAGGTTGAAGTTCGTCTCCGTCGCGGCCAGGGCGCGGTGGGCCGCAGTGGCCCCGCTTTCGAACTCGATCCTGAAGCCCGTCGCCGTCACCACCTTGCGCCAGCCAAGGCTCTGATGGGCCAGCATCATGTCGCCGACACCGCCCTTGATCGTCTGGCCATTGCGCACGAAGCTGGCGCTGCCCTTCAGCGTTGCCAGCCCCACGCTGACATCATTGGCCGTGCTTGAAAACGGCGAGGCCGTGTCATAGGACAACCCGATCTGGCTGATCCCCATCGCCGTCAGCGTCTTGAGCTCGCCCGCTTCCACCGTCCCGTTCTGGTTGAGGTCCTGCCATACCCGAAACTCGCCAAAGCTGGTATCGGCCGCCGTCAGCAGCCCGTCGCCATTGGTGTCGAAGATCTTGTTGCCCGCCGCGTCCGTCGCCTGCGCAAGTGCCTGCAGATCCGTCGAGCCCGCCGGCCCCCACATGCTCAGCACCAGCTCCTTGGCCTGGTCGATCTTGCCGTCGCCCGCGCCGCGCGAGCCGTCGGCATTGAGGTCGATCACCAGGAAACCATCGCTTGGCGCAACCCACGCCGTCGGCTGGCGGAACCCGTTGCCGTTGTAATCAAACGCCGCCTTGTAACTCAGGCTGATCTCGACCCCGTTGCCGTTCAGGTCAAGGACAACCGGAAGGCTTGGCGTGATGCCGTTGGGGCCGATGCCGATCCCCATCCCGCTGGAGCTGGATGAAGGCCCGCTGCCCGCGTTAGACCCCCCGATCGACGAACCGTTTGAAGTCGATGAAACAGTCGCCCCCGGCAGGCTTGGCGTGATCCCATTGGGGCCTGTTGGAAAGGAGGGGCCGGGGTTGGGCGTACCGCCAGAAGCTGTGCTCGTGCCCGGCGTGCTGCTGGGCGAGGTCGGCCCACCGCCGCCGCCATGCCCCGCCGCGCCCCGCAGAATCGCGTCAGGGTAAATCCCCGTCGCCAGCGCCGCCTGCGCCTTGGCTTGGGTGGCCGGGCTGGGCGTGTAGGTGGTCGCGGCCAACGCCGTATCAATGCTGTTGGATGATGAAGTTGGTGTGCCAATCCCAGCGGCGGCCCGAAGGATCGCGTCAGGATAAACGCTTGGAATATTCATTGCCGCATGCGCAATTGCAGCTCGGTCGCCGGTTGCCAATGCGCGGGAATAGGCAGCTTCATAATATGCACCGCTGAATACTGTGTAATCTGTTCGTCCATTCCCATTTTTGTCAACTGTAACGAAATCAGCTACCCCATCTCCGTTAAGGTCATTTAACACGTTTAAGTGGTTTCTTCCCAAATAACCGGCTTGAATCCGATCAAGTTGCGTGATGGTCGTCGCGGTCATCAAATCTTTGATATGCTGTATATTTGCAAGATCACGCACGATGTCCGGTCTTGTTACTACGCTATTTTCAAATACATTAAGTTCTACGATCTGTCGATCGGTGAGCGAATTAATGGCCCCACTTTTCGCTACATTTTTTGTCATACTATTAATACTGTCCGTACCAAAATTTATGACACTCGGGACATAATTGATTGAGATATTTGGCTTGTCAGTCATTTCACGGGCTCCTCACCGAGGGTGCAATTCTTGTAGCCATCTGACTCCAGGACTTGTTTCATGGTTTTCGCCGGGTTGTCATAGTACAACGCGCAGATCGGATTAACCGGCACAGGAAATCCGCGTCCTTTCAATTCCTGCTGAAATTTGAACTCCAGTGCCTTTTCAAATGCCGGTCCCGTGGGGCGATGTTCTTTCTTATTGCTCGTCAGCATTCGAAGCAGAAGAAAATCCAGCATCACCCACCTGTTCCTCCAGTCCAAGGGTTCTGTCTTTCGCAACTCTTGACTGGCCAACAATACAAATAAAGCGGCGCTTGCCTGGTTGTCCACATTCGGAAGGAGACGTTTTGCATTCAGCATATACCAAAGCGCCTGTCTCGTGCTCAGGTAGTAGGGTGTTGGTTTGGGCAGATCGTCAAGCTCTTGAGGAATACCGTAAACATCTGGATACATGAGGGCCAACTGCGCAAAGCTGTTCCCGTCACAAGGGTGAAGAAACTGTTTCCCGCCATCGCGCTTGTCAGCTAGGACGCTCTCAAGGCTGATGCAGATCTCAGAGGCTGCCAATTGGCCTTCCTGCGACACCGCCGACCGCTGGGCCCGTGGCACACCAACCACGACGAAGGTCGCGGTGAACGAGAGTGCTGCACCAACCGCAAGATGTGGCCAGCATCGCGCAAGCACTCTAACTACAGCCAACACAACCACCCGGATCACTCGTCCTTCACCCATCATCCCAGAATCACCCCCACAGAACCATTCTTGTGAGCCATTTTGAACAAGCGGGGGGGGGGCTGTCAACGCGTTTTTCTCCTTTTGCGCGAGCAACCTACACGGGCACTCGGTGCCTACGTCGAGGAGCCGTTTCATGTTCGAAAACCCACCCGCCGCGCGCCCGAATTCCGCTTGGCGAACGTCCGATCCCGGTCGATTGTCGCCAAACGCGACCGCCATCGAAGTGTTTAGGTTGCGTTACAAAATAATGACGTGATTTCAGTGCATTACGAATAATTCACCAAATCACCGCAGTCATGAGGTTCAGAGAAAAACGGCCCGGAGAGACAGATTTTGGCCGTTTCGCGCCTTCCAAGGTGAACAGCCCACCGGCGTAACCCTTGAAAACAACGGGAAAATCAGGGCGCGGCGGGTGCAGAGAAACATTCCTCGGCAGCATGTGGCGGAGGAGGAGGGATTCGAACCCCCGGACGAGTCACCCCGTCAACGGTTTTCAAGACCGCCGCATTCGACCACTCTGCCACTCCTCCGCGCGGGTGTGCTTTAGCCGGCATTTCGTGATTCTGAAACCCGGTTTTTAGCTCTGCCCCCTGATGGCCGACAGGAATGTTTCGATATCTTCATCGCTGGTTGCCCAGTTGCAGACCAGGCGGGCCTGAAGGGTTTCGTCGTCAGGGCCGTCCAGAGACTGGTCGAACGGCCAGAAATAATATTGCGCGCCGGCGTCGATGGCGGCGCGGTGGCCTTCGCGGGGCCAGCTGGCAAACAGCATGTTGGCGTGGCGCGGATGTTCCATGCGCCCGTCCGGCAGGGCGGCTATCCCCTTTTCAAAACGTGCGGCGGCGTCATTGGCCTTGCGGGCAAGCTCCAGCCAGAGGTCGCCTTCCAGATAGGCCTCCATCTGGGCGGCCAGGTAGCGGTGTTTCGAAAACAGATGCGCGGCGCGTTTGCGGCGCAGCTCGAATTCCCAGGCATTGGCGGGGTCAAAGATCACCACCGCCTCGACCCCCATCAACCCGTTTTTGGTGCCGCCAAGGGACAGGATGTCGATGCCCGATTTCCAGGTCATCTCGGCCGGGGTGCAGCCCAGCGTCACCAGCGCGTTGGCAAAGCGGGCACCGTCCATGTGGACGGGCAGGTCGTATTGTCTGGCCAGTGCGGTCAGAGTGCGGATCTCGTCAAGCGTGTAGACGGTTCCAAGTTCGGTCACCTGGGTGATCGACAGCGGGCCGCGCTGCACGCCATGCACGCCCTTTTCGGCGGTTTCCTTCAGCGCGGTTGCCAGAGACTCCGGGCTGATGCGTGCCGAGGGGCCGTCAAGCAGCGATAGCTTGCTGCCGCCGGTAAAGAATTCGGGCGCGCCGCATTCGTCCTCCTGGATATGGGCTTCGCGGTGGCAAAAGATTGCTTCCCACGGCTTGGCAAACAGCGCCAGCGCCAATGAATTGGCCGCGGTGCCGGTGCCTACCAGATAGACAGCCGCCTCGGGGGCCTCGAAGATCTCGCGGATACGGTCGCGGACGCGGGCGGTGATCTCATCGTCGCCATAGGGCGAGGCATAGCCTTCGTTGGCCTTGGCCAAGGCCTCTAACACGCGCGGGTGGACGGGGCCCGCATTGTCGGACGCAAAGAACATTTCAGCGCAACTCCTCGACAATATAGTGTTCGAGATCTTCTTCCTCGACCTCGAATTCATGCACCACACGGTTATGCATGGAAATCCCGGCCTCGCGCACGGATTCGGGTCGGCCCGAGACCAGCGGGTGCCAGTCAAACAGGGGCTGGCCCTCGTGCAGCAGGCGATAGGCGCAGGTGGCGGGCATCCAGTAAGCGATGCGTTCAAGGTTTTCAGGGGTCAGGATCACGCAGTCGGGCACCAGTTGCTTGCGCAGCGCATATTGCCCGCAGGTGCAGTTGTCGGCGTCGAACAGGCGGCAAACCACATTGGTGTACTCGACCTCGCCCGTGTCGGCATCTTCCAGCTTGCGCAGGCAGCAGCGGCCGCAATTGTCGCAAAGGGCCTCCCATTCATCGGGGGTGAGATCCTCAAGCGGGAAGCGTTCCCAGAATTTCTTGCGCAGCCCGGTCATGGTTGGGGCGGATTGGCAAGGATTTCGCGGCAGCGGCGGCAGTCATCCTCGATCTGGCGTTTCAGCGCCTCGATATCGGCGAATTTCACCTCGGGCCGCAGATACGAGACCAGCGCGACCGAGATTTCGGTGCCGTAAAGATCGCCCGAAAAGTCGAAGATATACGTTTCGAGGTTAGGGAAATCGCCGCCAAAGGTCGGCCGGAACCCGATCGAGGCGGCACCCTGATACGACCCCTTGAACGGGCCTTCCAGAACATCCACGAAAACCGCATAGATGCCGAATTTCGGAGGGTGCAGCCCGTCGATCAGCAGGTTCGCCGTGGGGTATCCCAGGTCGCGGCCGCGCTGGTCGCCGCCGACGACGGTGCCGTCGATCCGGTGCCAGTGGCCAAGCATGCGCGCGGCATCCTCGGGGCGGCCTTCGGACAGGGCCTTGCGGATGGCGGTCGAGGAAAACTCGCCCTTTGCGTCGGCAACCAGCGGGGCGATGGTGACGCCAAAGCCCAGATCGGCACCCATTTCTGCCAGCATCTGCGCATTGCCTTGCCGGCCCTTGCCAAAATTGAAATCCTCGCCCACGACGACATGTTTCAGGCCCAGCCCCTTGTGCAGCACGTCGCGGGCGAATTCCTCGGCCGTCAGGTTTGACAGCGTTGCGTTGAAGTTCAGTTCGTACAGTTTTTCGACCCCCAGCTTTTCAAGCCGGTTCGCGCGTGTTCGGGCGTTCATCAGGCGAAAGGGCGGGGCATCGGGGGCGAAATATTCGCGCGGGTGCGGCTCGAATGTGACGACACCCAGCGGCACGCCCAGCAGATCCGCCTGTTTGCGGGCAATGTCGATTACCGCCTGGTGGCCCCGGTGAACGCCGTCGAAATTGCCGATGGCGGCCGAGGCCCCCCGATCTTCGGGGCTGACGAACTGATAGTCGCGGATGATCTGCATGATCGCACCCCTTTTTCGTGAATGATCAACCTCTGCGCGGGGCCAGGACAAGGGCATCGCCCTTGATGACGACGGTGTCCCCCACCGAGGCGACGCATTCAAGGCTGACCCGCCCCTTGTCGGGATGGATTTCGGCGACCGTCACCGTTGCCGTGACCAGGTCGCCCGGCTTGACAGGTGCGGTAAAGCGCAGGTTCTGGCTGAGATAGATCGTGCCGTGGCCGGGAAGGCGCTCGCCGATAATTGCCGAAAACAGGGCCGAGGACAGCATCCCGTGGGCAATGCGCCCCTTGAACATGGTGCCGGCGGCAT
Source organism: Alphaproteobacteria bacterium (assembly GCA_030148665.1). Lineage (GTDB taxonomy): Bacteria > Pseudomonadota > Alphaproteobacteria > Rhodobacterales > Rhodobacteraceae > UBA5972. Next base: position 45,596 of record JASBSZ010000011.1, on the reverse strand, counting down.
AGTCGTCGTCCAGGTGCAGCGGGTTGCGATCTTCGCTGAGTTCGGCGAAGGCGTTGATTTCGGCATCCCCCATCACCTTTGACAGCGAGCGGGACAGACCCACTTCGAGATCTTCGATATAGATCGTGCCGATTTCACTGTCCGTCATGTCGTCGCTCCTTGGTTGTTGCAGTCGGGGTGGTTCCGTCAGCGCAGGTGCCCCATTGCATAGAGAGGCGAGAGCATCGCCCCATCAAGAAACCGTTTCAATCTCTGGCGGTCGGGCTGTGCCGCCTCGTCGGCGGCGGTGCCGGTTTCCTCGGCCGCCAGCCCGCCGGTGATGAACAGGCTGTCCAGATCTTCGGCCATGGCGCCGCGAATGTCGGTATTGATGCCGTCACCAATGCAGATGATCGCCTCGTCCGGTATGTCGGCAATTGCCTCCAGCCGACTGCGGGCAAGATCGTATATCGGCGGATAGGGCTTGCCGAAATACAGGGATTGGCCGCCCATCTCCTCATAGGCCCGCGCGATGGCGCCGGCGCAATAGATACGGTGGTCGCCCTTGTCCACGAACTGGTCGGGGTTGGTGCAGAGCAGCTTCATCCCCTTGTTTTTCGCATACAGCAGGGTTGCGCGGTAATCCTCGGGGGTTTCGGTGTCGTCGTCGAACAGGCCGGTGCAGACGATGCCTTCGGCCTGGTCCAGCGGCACGCGCCTGATTTCGTGGCCTTGCAGGATATCCGCAGGCAGGTCGCGGAAAAAGCCGAGATCGCGTTCGGGGCCCAGGTGATAGACATTATAGCCAACCGCGCCCGAGGCCAGCGCATGTTGCGAGGCATCGCCCGAGGCGGCGATATCGTCATAGAGGTCGCGCGGAACCCCGATCTTGTCGAGCTGCCGGATCACCGAGGGCCGCGGCCGTGGCGAATTGGTCAGCAGAATGACCTTGCCCCCTTGTGCGCGATAGCGTGCCAGCGCGGCCACCGCCTGCGCATAGGGGCGATAGCCATTGTGCAGACATCCCCACAGATCGACATAGGCGGCACGATAGCGTGCCGAGATCTCGTCGAAACTTTCGATGATCCGGGTCAAGCCGTTTAGACCTTGAGATTCGGGATGATCTGCTTTTTCCGGCTGACGATGCCGGGCAGAACCACCATGTCGCCGGTGACATTTGCGCCGAATGACTTTTCAGCCAGCGTTTTCACCAGATCGTTGGGCACCAGAAGGGTTGCTTCCTCGTTCAGGATATCCACGACAAACAGCAGTACCTGATCGACACCATCCTCGGTCGCGACCTGCTCCATCGCGGCGATCAGTGCATCCTTGCGGGCCAGCACAGCGGCGGGGCTTGTGGTTTCCAGGACGGAGACGCGGAATTTCTTGCCGCCGGATTCATATTTCTTGCTGTCCATGCGCAGCAACTCGGCCTCGGAAAAGCGCGACACGTCGGATTTGGCGGCAAACATCTCGGCCGCATAGGCGGAAATGTCGATGCCCAGATCGGCGGCCAGTTTTTCGACAACCGCGCGGTCGGTGGGCGTTGTCGTGGGCGAGCGGAATTCCAGCGTGTCGGAAAGAATTGCCGACAGCATCAGCCCCTTGATCGCCTTGGGCATGCGCTCCATGTCGCGCCCGATCAGCCAGTGCATGACCGTCGCGGTGCAGGCCACGGGGCGAATGGTGATCTTGATCGGCCCCCTGGTTGTCAGCCCGCCGGCCAGCAGGTGATGGTCGATGATCTCGGCAATATTGGCGTCGTTGATATTTGCGGGCAGTTCCGCCGGATTGTTGGTGTCCACGATGACAACCTCGTCATCGGCGGCAAGGTTGCCCAGCGTTTCTGGCATGTCCACACCCCAGTGGCGCAGGACGAACTGTGCCTCGGTATTGGGCTCTTCCAGAACATAGGCGCGTGCCTGTTTGCCCTGAGTCTCGGAAAGGTACCAAGCCCAGATCAGGGCGGAACAGGTTGCATCGGTATCGGGGGCCAGGTGGCCGAAAACTTTGATCATGGGTCTCGATCACATCTGATTGGTGGAAAAACACCGGTCTTATAGGGGGTGGGCACGGGGATGTCATCAGCCAGCGTGGGCATCGATGGAAAAAAAGGCGACGCACCGGGAAGGCCCGTGAACTCGCATGTCGCCCACAGTCGCGATTCGTCACATCAAGAATCGAGATCAACCCAGGCCCTAGAGACGTTGCCGCGTAATGGTATAGCCCTGCCGCGCCAGAAGGTTCAGCACACCTTGCCTGCCCGAAAGATGCAGTGCGCCGACGGCAACGAACACGTTCTTTCCGCGCGCCTGTCGCTGCAGACGGCCGACCCAGGCCCGGTTTCGCCGGGAAAGCATGAGATCTTCGTATTTCGCGAACATTCGGTCCACCTGCGCGCGTGGCAATGTTCCTGCGCGATAGGCCTGCAGGCGCGAAAACTCCCAGATCTGGCGAATGTTCTGGGTCAGGTACTGCTTGCGCAGCGTTGCAAAGCTGTCGGCGGCAAAGCGTGCATTCACCAGCTCGATGCGCAGCATTGCAAGCTGGTCCTTGAACCCCAGCCCGTTGAAGATGCGAAAGATGGTATCATATGGTTCCAGGTCGCGTGTGGGGATCCGGTGTTTTTCGGCGGTTTCCATTATCATCCAGTCCAGCCCCCTGACGCCCGCCTGGCGGATGCTGCGCTTTACGCACGGGGTTGCGGAAAGTACGCCGTCAATTGCCCACGGGGCCATGCGGGCGCCGACGAAGGGTTCGATTCCGTTGCGTTGCATGGCGGCCGACAGTTGTGCCCATTCCTGCTGGGAAAGGGCCTCGGTCAGGCTGGGCTGGCCCGGTTTCAGTTCAAGCAGCCGAGGTCGATCGGCAATCTTTTTCTTGAGTTTGGCGAAATCCGATCTTACGGCCTCGAGGAAAACGATATCCGCTTTCTGGATTGCGGGGCGTATCCTGCGCAGGAACTGCGCCGCTGCTCGATCCGGCACATGGTAGGTTCCGAAGATGGTGATCCGGGTCGTTCCCTTTTGCGCGCGCCAATAGATGCCACGCGAATATGGATAGGCCGACACCCGCCTTGCCAGCGTGGCGCGGTCGCGCTTGCCCAGCCGGTCAATCAGGTTGCGCCCCTGACAGGGGGCGGCATTGGCAAGTGTCGGAATCAGGGCCAGGATACTGATGATCGCCAGATACTTCATTGCCGTGTTGCGCAAGGGGTGATCTCCTGTCAGTTGATTCGTGCCGGGCAGTGATTCCCTAAGGCCGAGTTTCATCAAAGAAGCGATCCAATGACAATCAAAATCGGCACCCCCGGGGGGCGAGGTCTTGACTTGCGTCAGGCTTGACCCTACATCCGCGCTGTTAGCACTCAAGGGTGGCGAGTGATAACACTTTCCCGAGGCCACCCACGACATTCTGGAACGGAACCTAAAACTCTCTAAGGAGCGATTTCCATGTCTTTCACACCTTTGCACGACCGTGTACTGGTTCGCCGCATTGAAAGCGACGAAAAAACCGCCGGCGGGCTGATCATCCCCGATACCGCCAAGGAAAAACCCGCCGAGGGCGAGGTTATCGCAGTCGGCGAAGGCGCCCGTGACAGCGACGGCAAGCGCATTCCGATGGACGTCAAGCAAGGCGACCGCATCCTGTTCGGCAAGTGGTCGGGGACCGAGGTCACCATCGACGGCGAAGAACTGCTGATCATGAAGGAAAGCGATATCCTGGGCATCATCGCGCCCGCCTCGGCCGCGAAAGCTGCCTGAACACCGCACATCGTCTGACCCACGAAGAACGGAAAATCTAGGAGAGACAAGACATGTCTGCCAAAGACGTAAAATTCGATATTGATGCCCGCAACCGCATGTTGGCCGGCGTCAACATCCTGGCCGATGCGGTCAAGGTGACGCTTGGCCCCAAGGGCCGCAACGTGGTTCTGGACAAGTCGTTTGGCGCCCCCCGCATCACCAAGGATGGCGTGACCGTGGCCAAGGAAATCGAGCTTGAGGACAAGTTCGAGAACATGGGCGCCCAGATGGTGAAAGAGGTCGCCAGCCGCACCAATGACGAAGCGGGCGACGGCACCACCACCGCCACCGTTCTGGCCCAGGCCATCGTCAAGGAAGGCCTGAAATCGGTTGCCGCCGGCATGAACCCGATGGACCTCAAGCGCGGTATCGACATGGCCGTTGAAAAGGTCGTCGGTCAGGTCCGTGATATGGCCCGTGAGGTCAAGGACAGCGACGAAGTTGCCCAGGTCGGCACAATCTCGGCCAATGGCGAAACCGAAATCGGCCGTCAGATTGCGGATGCGATGCAGAAGGTCGGCAATGAGGGTGTCATCACCGTCGAGGAAAACAAGGGCCTCGAAACCGAGACCGAGGTTGTCGAGGGCATGCAGTTCGACCGCGGTTACCTGTCGCCCTATTTCGTAACCAACGCCGACAAGATGACGGTCGATCTGGAAGACGCGCTGATCCTGCTGCACGAAAAGAAACTCAGCTCGCTCCAGCCGATGGTTCCGCTGCTCGAGCAGGTGATCCAGTCGGGCAAGCCGCTGCTGATCATCGCCGAAGATGTCGAGGGCGAAGCCCTGGCAACGCTGGTCGTGAACAAGCTGCGTGGCGGCCTCAAGATCGCTGCCGTCAAGGCGCCGGGCTTTGGTGATCGTCGCAAGGCCATGCTGCAGGATATCGCCATCCTGACCGGTGGTCAGCTGATCAGCGAAGATCTGGGCATGAAGCTGGAAAACGTGACCATGGAAATGCTGGGTCGCGCCAAGAAGGTTGCCATTACCAAGGATGAAACCACCATCGTTGACGGCGCTGGTGACAAGGCCGAAATCGAAGCCCGCGTCAACCAGATCAAGGCGCAGATCGAGGAAACCTCGTCGGACTACGACCGTGAAAAGCTGCAGGAGCGTCTGGCCAAGCTGGCCGGTGGCGTTGCCGTGATCCGCGTCGGCGGCTCGACCGAAGTCGAGGTGAAAGAGCGCAAGGATCGCGTCGAGGATGCCCTGAACGCCACCCGTGCCGCCGTGCAGGAAGGCGTGATCGTGGGCGGTGGTGTTGCCCTGGTTCAGGCCGCCAAGGCGCTGGATGATCTCAAGGGCGACAACGACGACCAGAACGCCGGTATCCACATCGTGCGCAAGGCTCTGGAAGCTCCGCTTCGCCAGATCGCCGAAAACGCCGGTGTTGACGGTGCGGTCGTTGCCGGCAAGGTCCGCGAAAGCGACGATGTGCACTTCGGCTTCAACGCTCAGACCGAAGAATATGGCAACATGTTCGATTTCGGCGTGATTGACCCGGCCAAGGTGACCCGCACCGCGCTGGAAGATGCTGCTTCCATCGCCGGCCTGCTGATCACCACCGAGGCGATGGTCGCCGACAAGCCCGAGCCCAAGAACGCAGCCGCTGGCGGCGGCATGCCCGACATGGGCGGCATGGGCGGCATGATGTAATTGCCGACAATCCCCCGCTTGCGGATATTTCCGGGCGGGGGCAGATACGAAAAAAGGGGCCGCATTTGTCGGCCCCTTTTGCATTTCGTTGTTCCGCGAGGGGCGGCCGCGCGATCGGCGGCCGGCCCCGGATGGCGTCACTCGACGCGGTTGGTCAGGATATCCGTCGCCCAGGACATGGTCAGCGTATAGAGCGGCGTTGACATGTCGGTGTCGTGATAGGCCAGCTCGACCGAGGTTTTTTCGCTCAGGTCTTTGCTGAGTGCAACGGTCCAGTAGGTTGCCGAGCCCGCGGAAAGGGACTTGCCGACCTCGATACCCAGGCCGATGTCGTTGGCAAAGGTGTGATCGGCAGAGAATTCCAGACCGAACGGCCCGCCGGCGAGATCGTTCTTGACGGTGATCCCGAACTCCGAATTATCCGACGGAGCATAGCTGAAAGCGCTCTCCAGCGTGCCCCCCTGATCCCCGGTCGAGTTGAAATAGACCCGGGTATACTTGATGTCATAGGACAGGCCGCTGGATCCGGCGATATCGCCGGTAACACCCAGATAGACGTCGGTTTCCAGCGTATCGGGCCCAGGCGCGATATTCGAGAACCACAGACCACCATACAGGTTGCCCGAGCTGATCTCGATATGCGGCTGGATAGCCGGCTGGTTGTTGGATACGGTGGCCCCCTCGTCAACGTAATTCGAGGTCAGGTCGATTCCGAAGTTCACCGTCGGTCCTTGAGCAAGCGCCGCAAGCGGCAGGAGGCAGAAAGGAAGGGCGGAGACAATTGCAAGTTTGCGTTGCATTTCTTTGTGCTCCGATTGCTGAGTTTGTAACGCGTTTCTTGAAAACGCGGGGACAGATGGCTCCTGTGCGGGTGAGTCGTCGATGATCTGGACACGGGTTTGTGAAAATTTTTCCGCTGTTGCAACCACGCCACATCACCCGCTGTTCATCTGCTGCTGGCAGCCCGTTTCAGCGGTGAAAGACCGCGTATTCTGGGGCGAAACTTCTAGTGACGGGAATGGTTGCCCATGATACCCTCGGGTCATGTTCATACGTCGCGCATCCTGGCGGGACCACGTATTCATTCCGCCTCTGGTCGAGGCCGCCTTTGGTCGCCACGACGAGGGCCTATTGGTCCGGGAGCTGCGCGAACATGATGATATCGCACTGGAATTCGTCGCCACCGACCGCGACGAATTGATTGGCCATGTCATGATGTCCAGGTTGATCGGCCCCGAGGGTTGTCTGGCCCTCGCGCCCGTTTCGGTCCACCCCGACCGCCAGGCCAGAGGGGTCGGTTCGACCCTGGTACGGGCAATCACCGAAGCGGCAGAGGAAGAAGGCTGGACCGCCGCCTTCGTCGTGGGCAATCCTCGATACTACTCGCGCTTCGGCTATGAGGTCGAAGCGGCAACAGACTTCGATACTCCGTTCTCACACGAATTCACGGCGGCGTGTGTCTTTGATCCGGATCAGTTCGGATCACTTCCGCGGGAGATCATCTATCCCGCAGCCTTTTGATCTGTACGGCATGGACGATCCGTGCATGGATCATGTCCATGCGTCTGTTCCTGCTGACATCACTGACCATGATGGCCTTTGCGGCCAATTCGATTCTCAACCGCGCGGCCCTCGCCGACGCGCAGATCGGGCCCGCGGGATTTGCCCTGCTGCGGCTTGCAGGTGGCGCCGCGATGCTGGCGGCTCTGGTGTGGTTCCGGCGTCGCCGTCTGCTGGTGCTTGACGAGGTTTCCGCGGCCTCGGTAGCAGGGCTTGCCATCTACATGCTGGGATTCACCTTTGCCTATCTCAGCCTCGATGCCGGAATCGGCGCCCTGATCCTGTTCGGGGTTGTGCAGATCACCATGTTCGCAGGGGCTCTGCTGGCGGGTGAGAGACCCGGCCCCCTGCGCTGGATCGGGGCGGTTGTGGCATTTTCGGGTCTCGCCTGGCTGATGGCGCCTTCCGCCCGCGCGCCCGATCCCGTTGGCGCGGCGCTCATGGCATTGGCCGGCGCTGGCTGGGGTTATTATTCGCTTTACGGACGCCGCGTGACGACGCCCCTGCTGGCAACGGCGGGAAATTTTGCGCTGGCGGTACCGATAGCGGCCGTGATCTGGCTGCTGGCGGGCGAGGGGGGCGCAACTCCGTTGGGGATCGTGCTTGCCCTCGTTTCCGGCGCTCTTACCTCGGGGTTGGGATATGCGTTGTGGTATGGCGTGCTGCCCCGGCTGGACGCCACGCTGGCGGCGATCGCGCAGTTGATGGTTCCGCTTATCGCCGTGGCCGGCGGCATGCTGTTTCTTGGCGAGGGGGCGAGCTGGCGCTTTGCCGCAGCTTCGATCCTCATCCTCGGAGGGGTCGGATTGTCCCTGCGCAGGAAATGAACCTGCGTCCGGTTACGCCCCGCCGCGGCCGGTAATCCTGTTGATATGCCCCATCTTGCGGCCGGGGCGCGAGATTTCCTTGCCATAGAGATGCAGCGCCGCGCTGGCGTCGCGGGCCAGCATCTGGGGACAGGCCGCCTCGTCGCCCAGCAGATTGGTCATCACCACATCACTATGGCGTCGTCCGTCGCCCAGCGGCCATCCGGCGATCGCGCGGACATGCTGTTCGAACTGATCGACGACACATCCGTTCTGTGTCCAGTGGCCGGAATTATGGACCCGCGGCGCGATCTCGTTGACCAGCAATCCGCCCTTGGTGACGAAGATCTCGACACCCATCACACCCACGTAATTGAGCGCGTTCAGGATATGCCCGGTCAGGATCACCGCATCCGTTGCCTGTGCGGTGGTCAGGCTGGCTGGCACTGTTGTCGTGCGCAGGATACCGTTTTCATGAACGTTTTCGCCAGGGTCAAAGCAGACCACGCTGCCGTCGATTGCACGCGCTCCGATAACCGAAATTTCGCGTTCGAAATCGACAAGGCCCTCCAGCAGGGCAGGGCGGTGGTTGATGGCGGCAAATGCCTCGGCCGCCTGGGCCGGATCGGTGATGCGCACCTGCCCCTTGCCGTCATAACCGAAACGGCGGGTTTTCAGGATGGCCGGGGTGCCGATCTCGACGAGTCCGCGCTTGAGGCCGGCAAGATCGTCAACCTGGGCATAGGGGGCCGTTTTCAGCCCCAGCCCGCGGATGAAATCCTTTTCCAGTACACGATCCTGCGAAACCACCAGCGCGGCCCCGCCGGGCAGGACGGGGCAGATGTCCTCGATCGTGTTCAGGGCTTGGGCGGGTATGTTTTCGAACTCGAACGTGACCACATCGACGCTGCGGGCAAAGGCGGAAATGGCGTCAAGGTCGTCATAGGCGGCGGTAAAGACCCGGGCGGCAACATGTCCGGCAGGCGGGTTGGCCTGTGGCTCGAATATATGTGTCTTGAGGCCCAGCCTTGCAGCGGCAACCGACAGCATCCTGCCCAACTGGCCGCCGCCGAGAATGCCGATCGTGGCGCCTGCGCGAAGCGGCTTATTCATCGCGGGGCTCCTCGGGGATCGACGCCGACAGTGCCGCGCGCCATTCATCCAGTCGCGCCGCAAGCGCCGGGTCGTCATTGGCCAGGATCGCCGCCGCCATCAAGCCGGCATTGGCCGCCCCGGCCGCCCCGATGGCCATGGTTCCGACCGGAAATCCACGCGGCATCTGGACGATGGAGTAGAGTGAATCCACACCCGAAAGCGCCCGCGTCTGTACCGGCACCCCCAGTACCGGCACGCGGGTTTTCGAGGCCATCATCCCGGGCAGATGTGCCGCGCCGCCGGCCCCGGCAATGATGACCTTGAGCCCCCGTGCAACCGCGCTGCGGCCGTATTCGTACAACCTGTCCGGCGTACGGTGGGCCGAAACGATCCTTTTCTCGTAGGCGACGCCAAGATCATCGAGGATCATCGCCGCCTCTTTCATGGTTGCCCAGTCGGACTGGCTGCCCATGATGATACCCACCTTGATTGTCGTCATCCGTCCCATCCTGGCCATGTGGAAGAAGCGCGCAATATACCTATCCCGCGGGCTTACGCAATGATGTCGGGTGTCAGTGCGTCCTCGATACGGGCTATCTTGTCCTTGAGCGCCAGTTTCCTGCGCTTGAGCCGCTGCAGGGTCAAGGCATCGACATGCCGTTTTTCATGCAGCGCCGCGATGGCCTCGTCGAGGTCGCGATGCTCGCGTTGCAGAATGTTCAACTCGATCCGCAACACCTCGTTGCGGTCCATCTGTGGTGTCTCGCTCATGCCGGGGGTCAGCCTGTCCTGCATTTGCCTCGCGGGATCTGTCCCGCCTTGTCTCCAATATATACCACGGTTGCACCGGAACAAAGCCGGGGATCTTGAGTTCGGGCAAGACTCTCCCCATATTTCCATTGCGAAGGCCGATAACGGCTTCGCTGACGGAGTCGCTTGCAGAAGGGCTTGGACATATGACGAAGATGACATTCGCCTCGCATCCGTTTCTTTTGGGATTCGAGCAGCTTGACCGCCTTGTGGAACGTACCGCCAAGACGGGGAACGACGGCTATCCGCCGTACAATATCGAACAATCCTCGGCAGACAGCTATCGCATTACCCTGGCGGTGGCCGGTTTTTCCGAGGATGACATGACGATCACGGTCGAGGACCGGCAGCTGTCGATCCGCGGGCGTCAGCCTGAAGAGGACGATCAGCGCGTTTTCCTGCATCGCGGGATCGCCGCACGCCAGTTCCAGCGCAATTTCGTCCTGGCGGACGGAGTCGAGGTGACCGGAGCGACCATGGAAAACGGCCTGCTGCATGTAGACCTGAGGAAATCCGTTCCCGAATCCGTCGTTCAGACGGTCAAGATCAAACGAGGTTAGGAAAGGAGGCCAGCATGAATCACAAATATGACTTCGGCCCGTCCAGTGATACGCCGATCGTCTATGTCCGCCCGATTTCGGTTGACGAACTGCCGCCCGAAATCCGCGCCTATGCAGGGGGGCTGTCGCATCTGTATGCGGTCCACGATCAGGACGGTCAGCGCCTTGCACTGGTGCGCGACCGCAAGCTGGCCTTTGCCCTTGCGCGTCAGAACGACATGTCGCCGGTGAATGTACACTGAGGCCGGTTTCCGGGAACGCGCGCCTGCCGCGTGACCGCAATCTGCGCCATGACGGATACCGAATGCCCCGCGTCAGATTGCGCGGGGCGTTTTCATGCGGATGTCATCTGAATCGGGGCGGGCGTTTCTGGACATTGGCCATCACCGCCTCGACCTGGTTCGGGCTGGCGATGATCGGGGCCTGGATTTCGGCCTCGAGACGCAGGCTGGCGGCTGCCTCCATGTTCCATGACTGGTCGATCAGACGTTTGGCGCCCTGAATGGCCTCGGGCGATCGTGCCGCCAGGTCGCGGGCCAGATCGCGCGCCGCCGCAAGCGGGTTGTCGGCCAGTCGGGTGACCAGCCCCATTTCCAGTGCCTCGGCACCCGACAGGATGCGGGGGGTCATGATCAGCTCTTTCGCCTGATCTGCGCGCACGAGACGTGGCAGGCTGCGGGTGATCCCCATGTCGGGAACCAGGCCCCAGCGATTTTCCATGATCGAAAACCGCATGTCGGGCGCCGCGATACGGAAATCGGCGCCAAGGGCAATCTGGGCCCCGCCGCCAAAGACATTGCCGTGAAGCGCGGCAATCACGGGTATGTCGAGTTCGGCCCAGACATGGGCCGGTTTCTGAAACATGTTGGCAACCTCGCCTGCATCGGGGTTCAGCATCTGTTGCCGGATTTCGCCAATGCGCGCGATCATGTCGCCAAAGATGCCTGTGTCGATGCCGGCGCAGAAACTTTCGCCCTGGCCGTACAGAATGACCACGCGGACATCCTGCTTTTCCTTGAGGGATTCGCCGGCCTCGGCGATGGCCGAGAACATGGCCATGTCCAGTGCGTTCATCTTTTCGGGGCGGGCGAGCGCGACCTCGGCTATGTGGCCGTCGATGGCAATTTCAACACGATCCGACATGTTGGTCACTCCTCTGGCTGGCATTCCGTTCGCCATGGTACAGACTGCCCCGCGATCGGAACCGGCACAAGCATGACCTTGGGTTCAGCGCGATTTCCGGGCTAGCTCATCCCCCAGTTCCGATACCTCGCGCACAAGGATTTCGAGATCCTTCTGCCGGGTGCGATGGTTTGTCAGGTTCACCCTGATCGCCAGCCGGCCGTTCAGTCGGGTCGTTGACGGCGCGGCGATTCCGCGCTCGTGCAGCGAAATGACGATCTCGGCGTTCAGCCGATCGAGGGCAGATTCGGGGATATCTGTCGGGCGATACCTGAAACAGACGATGTTCAGCGCAACCGGCGCCATCAGCTCCAGCCGGTCATGGGTTTCTATCATGGAAGCAAGGGTTTTCGCCTGTGCGCAGTTGCGGGCGATCGCCCGGCCCAGTCGGCGCGTTCCAAAGCGCGCGATCTGGAACCATATCTTGAGCGCCCGGAAGCCGCGCGACAGCTCGGGGCCGTATTCGCAAAACCACGGATTGCCGGCGGCAAGCCCCCGCGTGGCGGCCTGCAGATAGTCTGGCCGGTCGGAAAAGGCCCTTCGTTGCAGTTCGCCATCGCGCATCAGAATGAAGCCGGCGTCGTAATTTACATGCATCCACTTGTGAAAATCGAAGGCGATGGAATCGGCGCGCGTGATCCCCTTCAGGCGCGGCGCCAGTTCCGGGTCGAGGACCGCCAGCGCCCCGAATGCCCCGTCAACATGAAACCACAATTCTTCCTGTCTGGCGATATCGGCGATTTCGTCCAGAGGGTCGATCGCACCGACATTTACGCTGCCGGCGGTTGCTATCACGCAAAAAGGGACACGCCCGTCTGCACGGTCTTGTCGTATTGCCTCGTGCAGGGCATCGGTACGCAGCCTGAAATCGTCATCGCAGGCGATCCGGCGCAGGGCGCCGCGTCCGAGGCCGAGGATGTCAAAGGTCTTGGCAATGCAGCCATGGGCCTGTTCGGACGCATATCCTACCAGATCTGGCGCGTCGGAAACCCCGCCCTGCCTGATATCGGAACGTGAAGAGACATCGCGCGCGGTCTTGAGCGCGACCAGCGTTGCCATGGAGGTGCCCGAAACCACAAGGCCACCCGCGTTGGCGGGAAACGAGAACATCTCGGTACACCACCTGATTACCTGGCGCTCGACCTCGTTTGCGATATGATCGCGCCCGCCTAGATTGGCATTCATCGCGGCGGCAAAAATCTCGGGCAGCAGGCCCTCGGGCGTACCGCTGCCATGGACCCAGCCGAAAAAGCGTGGATGCGTATTGCCGACGTCATGGGGAAGAAAGTCATCGACGATGCGTGCGACCAGGGCGTCGGGCGGGGTGCCGTCGGCGGGCAGGGGGACCTTCAGCCCGGCGCGGAGATCGTTCGGGACAGCCTGCCAGACCGGGGCGTCGGCACGCTGTTCCATATGGGTGATGGCCGCGTCCAGCGCGGCGTGTGCCTGTTTTCGAAAGGTCGTCCAGTCCTTGGGATCCAGCGAATTTTCCTTGTCCATGCCGGCCTCTCCACCCGTGGTCTGCCTGCCTTGTCTTGCCAGCGCGCTGGGGCGGGTGCAAGCCCTGCCACGGGTTGCGCCAATGAAGAAGGGGGCGGCCCTTGCGGACCGTCCCCCTCCTCCCTCCCTGAAAGGCTTGGCCTGCTCAGGCCGGTTTGGGCGCACCATGTTCGAGAAAGGCCGCGACAAATCCCAGGACGGCGCCATAGACGATGTGCAGCGCCAGCGGCATGGCCAGCCCGATCAGGCCGAAATTCAGCCCGAAAAATCCGGCGCCGGCCATCGGCATCACGGCGACCATCATCATCAGCCAGGCAAACAGACCCAGCACGATACCCTTGAGCGTTTGGGTCGAGCCCGGGATCAACCCGTTGGCCACGACGAAAAGCCCGCCCCAGACAAAGGTTCCGATCACGAAATGAACCACCCATCCCATCACGAGGGGCGCACCCATCATCGAGCTGAGCATGACGATGATATCCAGTTGGGGTGTTATGCCCATCATCGCCTTGATGACGAACATTACCGCCAGCACTGCCGAGCCCACAAATCCGGCCACCAGGCCATTTTTCAGTTGCATTTTCATTTCTCCTGTTGGCGCACGCGGCGCTTCAATCGGTCGCATCGTCACCGGTTTTCCGGCGGAAGGCGGCCATGAGTTCAGGGGAAACCTTGCTGCCCTGCTGTCGGGACAGCGTCGAGCGGATCAGCTTGCCGGTCTGGCGGGTCTGGTCCACGAAGCTGGTGCAGTTTCGGCACATCAACAGATGCAACCGGATTCTTGCGCGAGCGAGCGGTCCAAGCCGACCGTCAGCAAAATCCTGCGCCTGTTCACAAACTTCGCGGCAAGACAGCATGACGGTTTCTCCTTCGGGTTTGGCGGGCCATCCTTTGCGGCCCGATAGGGTAATGACTCGCAAGGCAGCTTTTTGTTACGGATCTTTTTTCATCTTTCTCTCATGGGACAGATCGCGGTCGATCCTGTCGCGGATGGTTTCGCGTGCGCGATGCAGTTGAACCCGCACGTTTCCGGCGCTGGTATCCAGCAGGGCGGCGATTTCGGCAGCGGGCATCCTTCCGCCCTCGATCAGGGAAAGGATTGCCTGCTGCATCGGGGGCAGATCGTCGATGATCGCCAGGACCTGCTGCCATGCCTGGCGTCCGGCCAGGATACGTTCGGGGGTGATCTCGTCCCACAGCGCCGGGGGTTCGGCCCAACTGCCATCGGCCGTGAACCTGTCACCCAGGGACTCGCCTGCATGAGCCGCTGCATTCAGCGGCCGGCTGCGACCGTCGCGTCGGGCACGGCTGCGGGCCTTGTTTGCGGTGATCCTGAAGATCCAGTTGCGCAGCGAGGCGCGCCCCTCGAAGCCGTCTATTCCCTTGATGATGGAAATCCAGCTGTCCTGGGCGATTTCTTCGGCCGAGGCGCGGTTGGCCGTGATGGCGTGGGCCAGCCGTACCATGGCATCGTTATGGATGCCGTAGATTGCGGCGAAAGCTGCCTCGTCGCCCCGCTTGAGGCGCACGATCAGCTGATCGGTCTCATCCATGCCGCACCCGGTGCCGGTGCGCGGGTAGCCGATTTTCCCCCGGCAGTGGGTCCCTGGGGTCGCGGATGCGCCTCTCCGAGGGCATCCCGGACCCTATTCGAATTCTCGGCTGGCCAGGGCACGCTGGATTTCGCGTCGCACCAGCTTGCGCACATTGCGGGTTATGCGGTCGCCCAGCTCGCCCTGCAATTCCTCGCGAACCATTTCCGAAACCAGATCGCGCAACATCTCTTCGTCAAGGATCGTCTCTTCTTCCTCGGCAAAGTTGATGGTTGATATCTCGTCCCCGGTGTCCTCGACATGCAGGCGCTGTTCAGGCGCATCGCTGCGCGCGTCGCTGGTGCTGTCGTCGGTCGGGCCGGAATGCGATGGGCTGTCTGGGTCGGGTTGCCCGGGATCGTGAACATCATCTCCGTAAGCCACCCGAGCGTCGGCCTCGGGCGTATCCTTGTCGCCGGCCATTGATGTGCCCTGTTCTTTTTCGTCCTTTCCACGCACGGCCTCCATGGCTTGTTGTGCGCGTGCGAAAAGGGTGTCTTCCGGGGCATAGTGAAAGGGGTGAGGTTGCGCCGCGCCATCGGGTTCGGGCCGGGAATTTTCGTCCCCACCACCAAAAGCCGAGGCTTGCCCTGTGTCATTGTCGTCGTCGGCGCGTTCGGGTTCGCTGGGGGGAGGCTGGCTGTCATCCACGGGGCGCAAATGCGGATGGCCGGTGTGCAGAGACGGCCTTTGGGGGGCGCTCCGGCCGGAAATGGGTGGCTCGGGACGGGGTTCGCCAATTGGCCCGGGTTGCGACACGGGCGGCTCGGTAACGCGGAAAGCCGAGGTCAGAACCAGCTTTTCATCGCGCCCCCGTCGGGCCGCTGCCGCCTGGTGGCGGAACGAGACATGACGTGGCGCGCCATCGGCGGGGGGCTGTCCGGGTGCCGCGGATGCCCTGTCGTCATTGGCTGGCGCGGTCTCGATGCCGCCCTCGTCGATACCGTCCTCGTCAGGGGGCGGCATGTCGGACGGCTGATTCCTCTGCCCTGTCGAAGGGATCTGTCCTTGTTCCTGTGTGGCGGCTGTGGTGTTGCTGGCGCGCGTATCGCCCTTGTCGGTCCTGGCTTCTTCCGAAACCAGCCTGCGAATCGACGAGAGGACGTCTTCGACATCCATCGACGATACGGGATCTGACATGGTGCTCTCCCTCATGTTTTTCCGGGATTGTAGCCATATCGGCAAATTCGCACAACCGCCGGTGAAAGATTCTGTTACTGCCCGGCCCGTTTGAGAATCCGTTTCAGCAATTTCCCCCGCTCCGACAGGGTGGGCGCGGTATAGACCTTGCGATAATTCCGGTCCGGGTCGTAATGCTCGACCTTCAGGCCCAGATGCCTCGCGGTCAGCAGGCCCATGGCGGACAGCAGGGAATAGACCGCAACATATTCGTCGCGTTTGGCTGTTGCCAGGTTGGTCTGGGCCTGGAACAGCACACTTTCGGCATCGAGAACATCCAGGGCCGTGCGGGCGCCCACGCTTGCCTCTTCGCGGATACCATCCAGCGCCACGCGGGCCGAGCGTACCTCTTTCTGGCGTGCGGTGATCGTTGCCCGCGCGATGGTCAGCTGCGACCATGCGCGGTTGACATTCTGGGCAACCAGCTGACCCGTTCGCTGCAGGTCGAAACGTGCCTTCTGGGCCAGTGCCTGCGCCCGGCGATAGGCCGAACTCAGCGCCCCACCCTGATAGATCGGAACCTTGCCGGTAACGGCCAGAACTCCGGTGTCGCCGTTGAACTTGTTGGCTTCGAGGGTGACATTGCCCTGCAAGGCGATGCTCGGTTTCATCGCCGCCTCGGCGCGGGCGACGTTCAGATCGGCGATGCGCACCATCTTGCGGGCCCGCCTGATGGCCGGGTGGTTTTTCAGTGCCAGCGCCCTTGCCTTGTCCATCGTTGCAGGCAATGGGGGCAGGGGAGGCGGCGGCATCAAGCGGCCCGGATATTTCCCGACCGCCACATGATAGGCCTCGCGCGAGATTTCCAGCGTGCCCTGTCGCAGGGCGACGATGCTCTGGGCCAGGGCAAGCCGGGCCTCGACCTGGCTGACATCGGTGCGCCGCACCTCGCCTACCTCGAAACGGTCGCGGGTGGCCTGAACCTGTTTGGCGGCGACATCATAGCTATTGCGTGAAAGCTGCAGGAACTGGGTATCACGACGCATGTCCATATAGGCAGTCACGGCATTCAGCAGCACCTGTTGCTCGGTATCGATCAGCGAGTCCCGGGCGACTGCAACGCCCAGACGCGCAACCTCGATCCCCAGGCGGGTTGAGCCTCCATCCCAGAGGGTGAGATTCAGCGCCATGGTGAGGTTGGCATATTGCGAATCCAGGTTGAACGCAAACGAGTGGACGTTTCCGGCAGATCCGCTGAGGCTGAGCGAGGGACGCCTGGCGGCGACCGCTGCGGCAACATCTTCGTCGGTGCCCCGCAGAGCGGCGCGCTGGGACTTGAGCTGATCACTGTTGCGATAAGCGCTGATCAACGCGTCGGTCAGGCTCTGGGCGGAAACGGTGGGCGCTCCGAATGCCAGGCCGGCGATCGTCAGCGCCGCGATGATTCCGCTTCTGACCAGCATGCCGCAGCTTCCTCCGATTCCATGTCCTCCCAGAATGGTTCAGGCAGGGCCTTATTTCAACTCGGCTCAGAAAACAAATTCAGGTGTCCTGGCAAAACCGGGCAGAACGGGAGCGGTGGCATCGAATGCGGTTCGCCAGGCGACGTGGCCCTCGGCCTTTGCCCCGATGCGACAATGGCCGACCACACCATCGACAAAGATTGCCGCAATCCGTCCGCCATCCTTGAGTTGGTCGAGAATGGTATCGGGGACGAATTCGACCGCCCCGTTGATGCAGATCACGTCATAGGGGCCATGCTGAGGCGCGCCTTCGGCCAGCCTGCCCTGCACGACAACCGCGTTGTCCACGGATTCGGTGGTGAGATTCGCCTCGGCCTCGGCAGCAAGGGTTTCGTCCTCTTCAAGGCCGATCACCGCCTCGGCCATCTGGGCGATCACCGCGGTGGAATAGCCAAGGCCGCAGCCGACATCAAGGACGAGATCGCCGGGGCCGATATCCAGCCCGTCCAGCATCTTGGCCAGGATGCGCGGATCGGGCACGATACGACCATTCCCCAGATCGATTGCCATGCCCGCATAGGCGACATCGCGCTGATCGGTCGGCACAAACATTTCGCGGCGCACTGTCAGCATCGCATTGATCACCTGGAAACGGGTGACATCCGAGGGCCGAACCTGTGTATCGACCATCGCCGAGCGGAGTGTTGGGAAATCTGTCATGATGATGCTCTTGAATCGCGTGGCAATTGCTGCGGCTGTCTTGACACAAAAACCCCGCGGGGGCAACTCGCCGCGTGCAAAGGCTCGTGCTGCCCGTTGGAAGGGTTTGATCCCCCGGCGCCGCGCTATGCCCTTGCGCGCAAACAAGCGCCTTGGTATAGGCAACGGCGTTCCCGAGGGACCACCACGGATGGCGAGTTGGCGGAGTGGTGACGCAGCGGATTGCAAATCCGTGTACACCGGTTCGATTCCGGTACTCGCCTCCAAACATTTCAAAGACTTGGCGGACGGGCGGCGCGTAAAGGGCGGATGTTTTCACATCCGTTTTCACGTTTCCCGTTTTGGTCACGGTCTGTTCCGGGGGGGGTGGGGGCACAAATCTGCCGCCCGGCTGTGGATCAAATCGGCCGGGTGCGATCGTTTGTGTTCGCTGGCGAAAGGGCGACCGTCCGATCAGATCCAGAAGCGGTCGCGCACCAGGGCGGGGCGGATCCCGTCCGGGGTTTCGATCTCAAGCTGCGTGCCCGCGTCCCAATGGCTGCGCTCGACCATGCCGATAGCCACGTTGACCTCGAAATCGGGCGAAAACGCCGCCGAGGCCACCTGACCGACCTGCCGGCCTTCGGCCAGAAGCGGCCAGGCGTCAGTCGGCGTGCCAAGCGGGGCGCCGCCGATCTCGACGGGGCGGATACGGCGGGCGGGGCCGGTTTCGGCTTCGCGCTCCAGGGCCTTGCGGCCGATGAAATCGTCGGGCGAGTTGCAGAACCGCCCGAGCCCGCATTCATACGGCGTGTTTTCGCGCCGCATGTCCGAGCCATAGGACAGGAGCCCGCCCTCGATCCGCTCGATCTGGTTGGGGCAGCCGGCGCGCACGTTCAGATCGGCGCCGGCCCTGAACAGGGCCTCCCACAGGGGCATGCCATAGGCTCTGCCCTCGACATAGATTTCGAACCCGCCCTGTTTCGACCAGCCCGAGCGCGCGACGACGAATTCGCGCCCCTCGAACGGCAGCATCCGATAGCGGAAAAAGCGGATCTCGTGGATTTCGGAGCCAAAGACCCGCTCCATCAACGCCTCGGCCCTGGGGCCCTGCACCGCCAGCGGCGAAACGTCGGGCTCGGTGATCTCGACATCCATATCCATCGCCGTCGCCACCCCCAGCACCCACAACAGCAGGTCGCTGTCGGCCAGCGACAGCCAGAAGTGATCGGGCCCGCGCCGCACCGCCACCGGATCGTTCAGCATGCCGCCCGCCGCATCGACGCAGGGCACATAATAGCACTGGTCCGCCTGCATCCGCCCGATGTCGCGCGGGCTGATCAGGCGCATCAGACGCTCGGCGTCCGGCCCCTTGATCGAGACCTGGCGTTCGCAGGCCACATCCCAGACCTGCACATGGCGCTTCAGATGGGCATAATCCGCTTCGAGGCTTTCGAACACCGTCGGCAGCAACATGTGGTTATAGACGGTGAACGCCTTGGCCCCGGCGGCGCGCACCCCCGGCGTGAACGGCGTTTCGCGAACGCGGCGCGATGGAAAGACCGGCATGGGTTTTCTCCCGGTTGAGTATCCGCACCAGGGCGACCGGGGGCCGCCAAGCATGACCCCATGGTTGGGCTCTGAAATGGCTGCGCGCTGGCAAGAAAGCGACCATTTGCCGCCGGTTTTCGCTGGGGAACCAAGGGTCGCTGGAATTTTTCGCTGACGCCTCCGGCCCGGCCAGCCGGACCGCGATGCGGGGTCAGCAGTGGGGTGAGCGGGGCGAAATCCGGGGACGCGCCGACCTGACACCCTTCCGCGCCTTCTGCCGCGCGGCGCCGGCATAGTGCACCACCATCGCCCGGCTGGTGTGGCCGGTGACGGCCATGATCAGCTCGTCCGACAGGCCCAGCGCGGCCAGGTCTCTGGCGCAAAGAAGGTCGTCCGGTCGGAATGGCTTGCCAAGCGTCGGTGGGGCCATCGACCGGCTGGCGTTTCAATCAGACGCCGTTTGACTTTCAATCGGTCGGGGTCAGCTATCCGGTCGGAACTGGGGCCTCGTTCACACAGCGCAAGATCCACGGCAAAGATCGCAGGTTTCTGCCACGAGTTTTGACCGATATATTAGTCATTTCTACTTGATTTGACCGATATATCGGTCTTTTGTTGACAATGCCATCCGCCGGTGAAACTATGGCCCAAACACCAGGCACATCATTCCGGCTTGCCTCATATGCAACGCATTCAGGGACCTCTCATGCCCGCCAAACGAAAAAGAACATATGCACGCTACACGCTCGAAAGCCTTGCCCTGCTGGGCAAGATGATCCGCCTCGGCCGCAAGCAGCGCAAGATGACGGAACGGGAACTGGCCGAGCGCCTCGGCGTAGCCCGGAGCACGCTGCAGCGGATGGAGAAAGGCGATCCCAAGGTCGAGGTCGGGTTGATGTTCGAGGCCGCCGCCATCGTCGGCGTGAAGCTCTTCGATGCCGATGAGAAGGGGATTGCGGCACTCACCAGCCGGACAGACGACTGGATCGCCCTGTTGCCCAAGCACGTCTACAAAACCGAAAAGCGGGTCAAGGATGAGTTCTAAACCGCCGACATACGACGAGGCCTTCGTCTGGGTCTGGCTGCCCGGAGCGACCGAACCGATCATTGCCGGGCGTCTTTACGCGCATGACGGGCTTGTAACCTTCAACTATGGCCAGAGCTATCTGGAACGGCCCGAGGCCATCCCGCTCTATCTGCCGGAGTTGCCCTTGCAGCCGGGTGAGTTGCCGTTACTCACCGGCCTCACCATGCCTGGCTGCATACGCGACGCCGCGCCGGATGCCTGGGGGCGGCGCGTGATCCTGAACCGCATGCTCGGCGGCAGATACTTTCGAATCAACAAGTTTTTTAGTCTCAATCTTCCGGAATTGGCGTTCCTGCTGGAATCGGGCTCCGACCGGATCGGTGGCCTCGACTTTCAGCGCTCGCCGAGCGTCTATGAGCCGCGCTCGCCGGCGAACGCGAGCCTCGAGGAACTGATCGAATCCGCACAGCGGGTCGAACAGGGAATCCCACTATCGCCCGAACTGGATCAGGCCCTGTATCACGGCAGTTCGATCGGTGGCGCGCGGCCAAAGGCCCTGATCGAAGACGGCCCAGTCAAGTACGTTGCCAAGTTCTCATCGTCCTCGGACACCTATAGCGTCGTGAAGGGCGAGTTTGTTGCCATGCGCCTTGCCTCGCTTTGCGGAATCAGGACCGCGCCGGTTTCCCTGGTGCATGCATCGGGAAAGGATGTCCTGCTGGTCGAGCGTTTCGACCGCGTGAAAGCGGATGATGGTTGGCAGCGAAAGCTCATGGTCTCGGCGCTGACGATGCTCGGCCTTGACGAGATGATGGCCCGATATGCCAGTTATCAGGATCTGGCCGAGATCATCCGATACCGCTTCACCGACCCTTCAGCCTCCCTGAGGGAGCTGTTCGCGCGAATCGTGTTCAACATCCTCTGCGGCAATACCGACGATCATGCGCGCAACCATGCCGCCTTCTGGGATGGGGAGATGCTGACCCTGACCCCCGCCTATGACATCTGCCCGCAGGGCCGTACCGGACAGGAAGCTTCGCAAGCCATGCTGATTGCCGGGCAGGACCGGTCGAGCCGGCTTGCAACCTGCCTTGAGGCCGCGCGTCACTTTCTGGTGGCGGATGACGAAGCCATTGCCATTGTGGGGGCCCAGCTTTGCTGCATCGGGGAGCACTGGGATGCAGTCTGCGATGAAGCTGCACTTTCCCAGACCGACAGAAACCTGTTTTCGGTACGACAGTTCCTCAACCCCTACTGCCTTGAAGGGTTGGGCGAGAACTCGGTATTGAAGGAAACCTTCCTTGCTGCACGGAATGCGCTGACGTCCGGCGACGGGCTCTGACCTTCGGGGTATTCGTTTCAGGGGATCAGGCAAGCAGATCTCGGGTTGACTTACTCCGGCCCGGCGCCCTTCCGCGCCTCCTGCGCCATCATCGCCCGCGCCTTTTGTCGCGCGGCGCCGGCATAGCGCACCACCATCGCCCGGCTGGTGTGGCCGGTCACGGCCATGATCAGTTCGTCCGACAGGCCCAGCGCGGCCAGTTCCGACGCGGTGGTGTGGCGCAGGGCGTGGATGTCGTAGTCTTCGGCGCCGATCTCCTTGCGCACCTGCATCACCGCGTAAGCCGCGACGCGGTAGCTGAGCGGGAAGCCGTCTTCGGCCGCCACGATTGTCTCCCCGGTCCGCGGGGTGGCCTCCAGCACCGCGGCCAGGCGGGGGGTGAAGGGAACCCACAGTTCGGCGCCCGTCTTGTTCTGGCGCACGTTGATGCCGTTGCCCTCGATATCGTCCCAGCGCATTTTCAGCACGTCGCCGATCCGCTGCCCGGTGCCGAGGCACAGCTCGAAGATCAGCAGCGCCCGGCCCGTGGCCTTTTCGCGATAGGCCGCGATCATCTCGGCCGGCCAGGGCTTGCGCGGTGATGTCTTGCTTTTCAGCATCGAGACGCCGCGCGCGGGGTTCTGCTCGGTCCAGCCGATATCGATGGCATGTTCGAACAGCACCCGGAGGACCTGCACGAGGTAATTCGCCCAGCGCACCTTTTCGGCATTGTCCATCTGCATCTGGATGACATGGCGCCGCTTCATCCGGGTGGGATCAAGCGCGCCGAGCTTTTCATCGAAGAAAAGCAGGCACTTGTCGTAATCGCGGCGTGTGCGCGGGGCAAGCTTTTCGAAGCGGTAGCTGCGTTTGTAATGGGCGATCAGGGCCTTGAAATTGCGCTTTGGCGGTATCGCCTCCAGCCCCCTGCGGGCCGCCTCGTAGCGAGCCAGAAATTCGGGAGAGTCCGGCGGCGGTAATCGGGTGCGGTTGCCCAGCCGCTCGAAATACCAGTAGGTTTTCCCGCGCGAAACCTTCTTGCGCAGATGGGGAAGCTGGACCTTCTTCAACTGGAGAAGTCCACTGCATCGAACAGGTCGCTCAGCGCCTCGCCGCCCTTGGTGACGACGCGAATTTCCTGTCCCTTCACGGCATAGGCCGAAACGTCGAGTCCCGCCTTCTTTGCCGCCGACAGAACGCGCATGATTTCCGCCTGCGTCGGGGCGCGCCTGGGCTTGTCAGTGTCGTCCATCTTGATCCTCCTTTATTTCGCAGGCCGTGAGCACATTCCGCGCCGCCCGCATCCAGTTTCTCGGCAATTCCTCCAGCGTTTCCGCCATGGCATGCACTCCGAACACCTGCAGCGAGACCAGAGCCGGCCGGTAGACGCCGGGCAATTCCGACGGCAGGTCCCATCGTCCTCCGTTCCTGAGCACCGCCCGCTTGAGGGCATCAAGGCGCTGGGCGGCCGGCAATGCGGCCAGGGCTTTGATGAGCGCGCCCAGCGCGGTGGTGTCAGGCACGTCCTCCATCAGCCGTAGCGGTGTTTCACAGTCAACAGTCATCCGACGACAAATCTTTGTTTTTCATTGGTTTTTGCTGGTATCTGGCCGCGCAAGCGGCGTGTTTTCGGGTTGTTTCCGCGAGGTGCGGCAATTTCTGATGAAAACGGGCCGTTGATTGCTATCGAGCGCGTCGATCGCACGCCGAATGGCCAGCGCGTTTTCGTCCAGCCGGACAAGGGTCAGGCCGCGGATCACCTCGCCATCGGCAGCTTCGACGTCAAAGATCTGCGGGCCAAAGGTGCGCGCGACAACACGGGCATGAAACTCGGGCTCGCCCGGCCCGCGCCGCACAAGCACCGGCGCACCAAGGCCTATTGTTCCGTCGGATGCGCTGGGCGTTCGCCTGCTGGCCTTTCTCTCGTTCACTTCGTTGGCTCCATTGTCGCGTCACCGGGGAAAAAGTGACGGGCAGGCCTTGGAGGGTGAGTGGTGGTGGGCCTGCCCGCCAGTCGGGCCGGGGGAAGAGGCGACCCCCGACCTGCGCGCGCCGGGAGATCGGCCGGACCGGTGGCGCACATTTTGTCATTCCCCTGGACGCGAAGGGCCCCCAGCGTGGCCCAGGCGAGCCGGCGAAGCTGTGGAGATTGCCGCGGATGGGGATTGGTCAGCACATGGCGGGCGGTGCCTTCGGACATTGGAAGCCTGGGGAATGGGTGAATGGTCATGCGTGATCTCCCTCCTTGCCCGCCAAAGGGTATTCACAAAATGTGAATTGTCAAGCTTGTATATCCACATATTGTGGAGTTATGAGATTCCCATGAAGCCACGCCGATGACGAAGGATGGCGAATCATTCGGCCAATGATCTGTCGGCCTGGATAGAGGCAGGTTTTGGGCTGCATGCCGGTCGCCTGCTCGCGGTTTGTGATTCGGGTTGTCGACCGATTCAAGGCGGTTTGGGAAGATGGATTGATGACGATGGAGCCAGCAACTGTGGATAACTGCGCAGCAATTGTGGACAACTATGCGGTTAGCGCAAATTTTCGTTGCCGATATTTTTCCGGGCGCCGGGTTTCGAAAAATTTTCCGCCTTCTCTGGCTGCGAGAGGCGTGGTCGCCTTACTTGCGCCACATTTCCCTATGAAACGTGGCAAGATTCAATGCTGATAAATTTTTTGGTATTGCGATGAAGGAACAAAGGCGGGTCGATATCGTGATCTGGGCCGCTCAGGAGTCCGGCCTGCCGTTCGACTTCCTTTGGCCACTATCAGAGGGGCTTGACGAGAGCTCCCTTCTCAAATTGTACGGCAACGTCGTATCTCTACCCAAATATATAAAGTCCATGGTCACGCCGAACTTGTCGACCAGCACGGCCGCGTTCTCGGGCAAGGGTCGGCGGTAGCCGCTTTCCCAGTTGGCGTACTGGGTTTCGCCAAAGCCGCACTCGGCAGCAAAGTCCTTGGCCGACAGGCCCGTCAGGCGCCGGATGGCGCGGAGGCGTTCGCCGATCTCTCTATGGGGATACTTGTCTGACTTTTCCATGGCCTAGATGTACACTGTACACAATTTGTGAACAAACGGTCGATTGGCGGGTTTGACGAATCCACATTTTGTGGATATTCTCGCCTTTATGAGCGATGCCGAGAAAATTATCGAAAGCATAGGCCGCAGGCGCCTTCGCCAAGCGCTGGGCGTCGGTGAGACTGCCATTTCCAACGTCCTGTCGCGCGGCCGCCGGTTTCCTGCCAGCTGGTATGCCCCGCTCAAGGAGCTTTGCGACCGGGAAGGGGTGGAATGTCCGATCTCGGCCTTCAACTGGAAATCGGCAGGGAAGGTCGCGTGATGTTGCTGGGCGTTCCATGGCTTACACGTTGGAAGGTTACTGCGACTCGCTCAAGCAGAAAGATCTTGTGGCCGGAAATGCTGTGCCATTCAAGACACGGGCGGAGGTCGGCATGACCGGCTTCGAGCAAACCGGCGGCGGGCACCACCTCCCGTTGTCGTCGCCCCACGGCGCCACACATCGCCGGTGCAGCGCGGCGGGCCTGCTGGCCGGCCACGTTTCCTTCGGACCCGCCATGCGGCGGAACGGGGCGGCTGGCCTGGTCGAGAGTGCGACAGCGCAGGGCAGGTATTCAGGCGGCGTCGTATGGAACCTCCATGAGGAAGGCTCCGCTGCGGAGCTCTTCGGCGAACTCCGGGTCTGCCGCGATCTCGGTCACGTCGCGCGCTTCGGGCGCGTCCTGCCCGTCCAGATGCAGGCCCAGCGCCGCGATCGCGCTGGGCAGGATGTCCTCCCTGCGGTCGGCCGCCGAGAAGCAACTAGGCACGTCGGGAAAGCTGACGCCCCAGGCGCTTCCCTGGTCCTTGTGGACCAAGGCGATGTAGGCCTGCATGGTCATGATCCCGTAAGGCCCAGCTCCTTGCGCAGGATCGCGTTGACGCGGGTGCTCACGCCGCGACCGCCCGCGCGCAGCTTCTCGACCACGTCCGGGTCGAGCATCAGCTGGACGCGTTTCTTGCGGGCCTCGGGCGGCAGAGGCGGCCGCCCCCGGCGGGCGTTTTTCAGATCATCCGCCGTGATCTCCCGAACCTCACCGTCCGGGCCGATCAGCGGTTCACGCGGTGAAGTCATCGAATACCTTCCTTTCTCTGTGGTTCGCCTTGCGGAAGCTGATCACCCGCAGCGCACCGTCGCGGACGGTGTAGGCGACCACCATCAGGCGGCCACCCAGCTCCGCCATCGCCACCTCGCGCGGCTCGCCGTAGTCACGCCGGGTGTCGGGAATGATCACCGCCCGGTCCCAGTCCAGCCGCGCCACGTCGGCGAAATCAACGCCGCGCTCGCGCAGGGTTCGCTGCCGCTTTTCCTCGTCCCATTCCAGCTTCATCGCGCGTCAAATATACACACATTAATTCGGGGGCGCAATAATAATACACACAAAAAACAAGAGATGGGAGACATGTCATGAGTCGCCCCATCATGAGCCGCCTGCTCGCGCAGGTCCACGACGCATCAAGCCTGCCCGAATACCCCATCGCCCCCGACGAACGGCTCGAGACCCATTATTTCGTGCCCTTCTGGTTCAACCGCTGGCTCAACAGCGACTTCCGCCTGCGGGCCAGCGCCGAGGTGCGGGGCTATGGCCTCGACTTGTTCTTCATCGCTCAGAATCAGTCGCCCGTGGGCACCCTGCCGACCGACGATGCCGTGTTGGCCAAGCTGCTGATGATCGATCTCGCGACCTGGAAAGACCTGTGTTCGCGCGAGGTTTCGCCGCTGTACAATTGGCGCCCATGCAGATGCGGCGACAAGCTGCGCCTCATGCATCCGGTGGTCACTGAACAGGCGCTGGTAGCCCTGAAAAGCAAACGAGACCGGATTGAGGCGCGCGAACGCGAGCGCGAACGCAAGCGGCTGGTGGCATTGAAGCGGCAAATTCTCGAGGCAGGTGGCCATCGCGGTTTGGCCGATAATGCCGATTATGTCGCCCGGCTCGATTCCTGGCTGTTGGAGAACTGCCCGGGGAACAGGACGCCAGCCCGAGTCCGCGAGGCAATGGAGGCGCTGGACCGAAATTTCTGAAAGTTTCCAAATTCTTTCCGGCGGAAAGAAATAGGAAGGAATGTGGAAAGAAGCTGCTCGGAATCCGGAATGAACGGGCAAGTCTGCCGCTAATCCTTCCGAAGTATTCCGCGCTGAAAGGAAAAGAGAGGAAATGAAAGGAAAAGACAATTCCGCACCGCGCCGAAATCGCTGGGGGACTGTGGACAACCCATGAAGCCAAGAACGGCAGAGCCACGGGCGGGGGTGCTGTCCGACTGGATCGGGCGGGTCGAGTTGGCGGAGGAACTGGGGGTCACGCCCGACACACTGGCGCGCTGGGCGACGAGGGGCACGGGGCCGCCGCTGGTGAAGGTCGGACGGCGGGTGTTTTACCGGCGCAAGAGCGTGGAGCGGTGGCTTGCTGAAAGCGAAAGGAAGAACCGAAATGGATGACCTGACAATGACGATCGAGACACAGGACGGGACCAGGGCCGGCCCGTTCCCGCAAGGCGAGCTTGACCAGGCGCGGGGTGCGGCCGGCAAGGTACCCCTGAAACCCGACCCGGATTTCGAGGCGGCGCGCGAGAAGGTTTACCGCGTGGCCGCGTCCGAGTTGCGCCAGTTCGTTGAACGCTATGAGCGCCTGGATGCGGAGAAGAAGGATATCGCCGACCAGCAGAAGGAGGTGATGGCCGAGGCCAAGGGGCGCGGCTACGACACCAAGGCGCTGCGCCAAATCATCCGCGAGCGCAAGCGCGACCAGGACGACCTGGCCGAGGAACAGGCCGTGCTGGATCTTTACCGCGAGGCGCTGGGGATGTGATGAAGGTCGGTCGACGAAAGAACAAGTTTTCCGCCCTGCGCACGACGCTCCACGGTGTACAGTTCGATTCCAAGCGCGAGGCGATGCGCTGGGCGCAGCTCTGCCTGCTGGAGAAGGCCGGCGAGATCGCCGACCTGCGCCGGCAGGTGGTGCTTGAACTGGAAGGCCGCGACGGGCCGCTGTTGACCCGGACGGGACGGCGCATGCGGCTGACGGTGGATTTCGCCTACACCGACCTGCGCACGGGGCGGACGATCTACGAGGACGCCAAGGGCGTGCCGACCCGCGACTATGAGGTGCGCCGGGCCGTGGCGGCGGCGCAGGGGATCGAGGTGATCGAAGTATGAAACGGCGCCAATACACGGTGCGCGAAGTCGAGGATCGATTC
The DNA here is from genome assembly GCA_030148665.1 of Alphaproteobacteria bacterium. GTDB lineage: Bacteria > Pseudomonadota > Alphaproteobacteria > Rhodobacterales > Rhodobacteraceae > UBA5972. Next base: position 17,609 of record JASBSZ010000011.1, on the reverse strand, counting down.
GAGGACGCCGCCCGCACCCTGCGCCGCCTTCCCGACCCGCCCGGCTCCGGCCCCAAGGGCTATGGCCGCTCCTGGCCCGAATATGTGCAGGAGGCCAAACACGCCTATGGCTGGCACGAGGCGACGATGAAGATCGTGCCGTCGGCGGCCGACATTGCCCGGATGGAAGAGTGCCTCGAATGGCTCGGCTTTGTGGACCCGGTGGACGCCAAAATCATCTGGCTCCGGGCCGAGGGCTATCGATGGCGACATGTCTGCATCGAGATCGGCCTGGTCCGGCAGACGGCCTGGCGGCGCTGGGTGGCGGCGTTGCAGACCGTCACGAGACGGCTGAACGGGCGGCGTCGCGACCGAAAACGCGCAAATAGTTGACCTCCGTCGCGATTCCCGAACGCGAATCGTACTTTTTCTTTTTCAGATCAGAACCAGCATGCAGTAAAGAATTGTTGTTTGGATTCATTCAGACCAATGCTGCACCATGCACATGCGACCCGAAGGGCGGGAAGGAGACCTTCGCTGAAGGCGCAAAAAGAGCTAAGCATTCTGCTTGAGCGGACGTTGGATTGACAATTCGAACAATACTGAGGGTTGCACAATAGTTCGACCTTACGCTCAAAGCACTATAGTTCCGATGTAGTACCCTCCATGCGCATCTGGCATGTTTTCATCTTCAAGGAAGTTTTCGGAGTAAGCTTTGGCTGAGCAGTAGATGTGGACCTTTGAGCCATCACAGTCGAACGTGACATCGCCTGCAGAGTTCTGCTTGATCGTGTTGAAATTCCGATAATATTCGAGATGTTCAGACGGCGCCTCTCCGACGACGATGATCTTCGGCTTCAGATCATCCAACCAGGATTGCGGCAGCCGACCGCTCTTTCGTCCGTGATGGGGGGCAAAGATGATCGCCGAACTGCGCAAGTCGATGTCGTCATAGATGTCTTCCATGAAGGACGTCTCCAGGTCACCAAACCAACAAAACGTCGCGCCTTCGTTTATCGCATAGTGCGCAATGATTGAGATGTTGTTGGGGCTCTCGCCATCATTTGCTGCACTAAGGGCATCCTGGTAACTGGCATTTCCGATGTCAGGCCAGAGAATGCTAATACCCGACGCTTTGCGCTGGTCGTCGCTTTTGTTCATCCAGCAACGTGAACAACCCTTATAAAGCTTGTAGGCCTTATCGCTGTCCCGCAGCGTCTTGTAATGCTTGAAGCTATCTGTCTCCGGGTCTTTCGTTGCAGCGTTTTCGGCGCAGTAGAAGTTCACGATTGTCTTACGCTCGTCCAGGTATTTGATACCGTGAAAATGGTCGTCGTCAGGGTGGGTGGATATGAACCTGCTAATGTCTTTGCCTTTGGACATCTCGATGATCTCATCAACGATTTCCTCACGGCGATCCTCAACCAGATTGCAGTCGATTATCGTGAAATTGTCGGTGCCATGCCGAATATAGAAGGTGTCACCATCACCCACTGAAAACGTCTTAACGATCGGCATCGGGATTCTCCAAACACAAAGAAAGGATCCGTTCTGCGTACAGCTGCGAGGCGCGCTCAACCGAAATCTCAGTGACAAGCAGAAGCCACAAGACAAACGCCAGCAGAGACGCTCCGAAAAGAACGGATCCTACAATAAACATCGTAGAACCGGAAGGAGTGCCTGCTAGGAACCAGACCGATCCAGCGCACACTAGCCCGGAGATTGCGAGCCCAAATGGCTTCAACCCCAATAGGTTTCTGGCGAAGCCATAAGAGATGTTCTCGTCGAGCAGAAGCGTCGCCGCGGCCTTTGGCCTAGTGTAGTCAAGAAGCCATTTTACGGCGACCAGCCGCTCGTCATCGGCTGATCTCGGATCACTTTTTTCTTGCTCTTTGGACGGCAGTTGCACGCCGCTCTTGGTTTCTATGTAGGCCCTGCACCTTGCCTTCATGGATGCAGAGAGTCGGCCATCTGCCAAGGACAGCAGTCTGGCTGTATGAAGTCGACCGACACGTTCGCCAAGCTTGCGCTCAACTCCGTGTCCAAGCCTCCTCACGAGCCGTGTCAACGCATACAAGACGCCGGATGCTACGACAAAGGCAGCAATCGCGCCAAACAGGGTCCAAACCTCAGGGAACCAAACAAAGACGAAAAGGAAAGCCGGGAGCAATGTTAAAAGCGCCGGGTGCAGCCTTGCGTTTCGATCATAACGATCCATTCCAAACATCTTCTCCATAAAAACGCCTCTCATATGCTCTTTGAATTTTGGGGTAGACGGGACGAGATACCAATTGCCTCCGCCGTCAGCTGATGAAAACCTTTCGGGGTGCGTATGATCATCAGGACGGGAAAGAGCTGCCCGATGGCAAGCTTAACCGCCGTATGAATATCTGTATTGGAGGGTCCCGAAGGCTGCAGATGGTTATGCCAAGTGCCAAGTGCATAAAGTGTATTGCCTGACTCTTCGGCGATCTCTTTCAACGCATCTTTAAGGCCCTCGGTTCCAAGAACAAACTCTTCGGCAGAGAACTTGCTGTCGGGCGGCGCAGGAAGAGTGTCGACGACGTGAAATGCATTGGAAATGGCAGAGAACCGTCCAATCAAAACGCCTCCGGTCTCCGACCCGGGCTTCCGCGCTATCTCAGCATCGATCTCTGTCGTCACGCGCCGAGCCAATCGCGATTCAACAGCCTCGTCATGGGCGCGGGAAACAATTGTGTATGGTGCGACATCTGTGGTTGTCCAAGCCTGAGAAACCCCATCTTCGGAAATCCGACCGATCCGAAGTTGGCCGGAGTCCGACGCAGACTTCTGGGACAAAACGTCCTGCGCATGCGCTGCAATTGGAGCCGCCAGCATTGACAAGCGCACGTCTGAAGCAACCATGGAAATGCTGGAGCAACCCTGACCAATCGCTATTTCTGACTGGCTGTGCCCCATCACCTTGCCTCGGAGCTCGCTGTCTGATCGCAGCCCATGATAGAATTCAGTCGCGAGGTCACCGCAATTTGGATTGGCATCGGCACCGGCGATTGCACAGTACCCGACATCGGCATCTCCCATGAAACTGGCGTCGATGAGACGGGGGCATTTTCCCTTTGGCCATTTTACGGCACTGATCGTCTCTCGAAGGACAGCTGAAGCGGTCGTATTGATGATCGCTTTGGTCTTCGACAATTTGAACTTGTCGCGAACGGCCTTTGAGCGCAGAACCACGTTGGCATCGAGGTTGTAGCTGAAAGGGTTCTGAGAAAGTTTCTTCAGATCGAGCGCCAAATCATGGGCCTTTGGCGAGTAGAACATTGAATCCAACTCCGCCGAGACCGGGATTGAGGTATGACGCGCAAAATTGTGGGGTTCCAAGCGGTCATTGTCGATGACAACATCGGGTCCGTGACCTGCTCGGCCAAGATGCATTGCGACTTTGGAGCCGAGACTTCCGCTTCCCAAAAGCGTCCAGGGCAACCATTCGGTCTTGGCGTCTGAACCGGACGTGCGCCGCAACACATCTACTGAAATCGTTTCTCGATGTCCCGCGAGGCGAACCCTCGAAGTCGACGTGGGCTTCAAATCTTCAGCGGACTGGCATTCGATAAGATAGGGGCAAACCTCAAGTGCAGAGGCCTGGCCAATCAGGTTAAACGGCCGCCTTGCAATGAGGACTATGGAAATCGGCAAAGTGCGCTTGATCTCGAAGGATGCGAGCTTTCGGCGAAGCCACTTCAGCTTGGTGTCCAGCGCCTTCCGACATCCGTAGAGTTCGGCGCGATCAAAGAGCTCTTTGACGTTTGACACGGTCTCCGGATTGTAGGTGTCGCAGACAAACGGCTGCCCGTTTGGAAGGCGGCCTGGCCAGGCAATCAGTCCAAGGCTGAGACCAGTCCATTCGTTCTTCTTTTTTTTGAAATGCCGAAGCGATTCAATGGTAGGGTCGTCGATCGTGGCCTTCTTGTCGGCTTGCAAGCTCACGCGATATGTGACGGTGTCATCGTTGGTTTCTGCCAGCACAAAGGTGCGATGCCAAGAGCCCCCGTGTTTACGGCCCACCAATTTGCGGATTTTAGACGAGTCACTAACAACTATATCATCAAGGTGGTCGCGTCGTACGAATTCCCAGCCGTGTTTCGGATCGTTGAGTTTCAGCATGGCCGCGCGATCCAGCCAATCCAGGAGCTGTTGAAGCAGCGCCAAGATGCCGCCGCTGGTTGTTAGTGTCCGCGCACGTTCTCTAATTGCCCTCGTCAAGCGCTGATTTGTGGGCGGTTCGATTTGCGTGCCGGGCTCTGAGGTTCTCTCCGCGGTCGTCGCACGGGCGCCGCATGTTTGCGTTCAGGGTTGGGCGGATCGAAGTGGTGTGCGCGTTTTTTCACCGCAGTGCGTGGAGCGATCTCACCCTCGCCGCGCGTCCCGGCAGGACGCATTTCGTTTCGCTGGAGATCAGCGCTCTTCGAGCGGCCGATCCTTATGCCATCGCGATCTCCCGGAAGGGTGCGCCCGAACGCCACATGGCGTGCAGGATCACGGCCAGTTTCCGGGCCAGCGCGACCTTGGCCTTGCGTGGCCCCGTGCGCTTGGCGATGGCCTTGGCCCAGGCGCGCAAGCGGAAGCCGCCAAGTTTCCGGCAAAGAATCGCATTGGCCGCCTCGTAGAGGCATTTTCGGGTGAACCTGTCGCCCCGCTTGGAGACGCGACCGTTCCGGCTGATCTCGCCGGACTCGTATCGCCTTGGCGTCAGGCCGAGCCAGGCACCGACGCTTGAAGATCGGCGGAAGCGGGTGGCGTCATCGAAAGCGGCAACGACAGCCATGGCGGTAATCGCGCCCACACCGGGCGCCGTCATCAGGAGCCTGACCGTCGCGTGTTGCCTGGCAATCGCGCGGATACGGCCGTCGAGGTCCTTTATGCGGGCGAGGATGTCGTGCCGGGCCTGCATGAGCGCCTTGAAGATCGGAACGAGTTCCGGCGCGACGGCCAGCTCACCGGCGATGATTTCCTCGGCGCGGCGCTTGAACCCGCCGCACCGTTTTCCGAACATCACACCGAAGGTTTTCAGAAGACCGCGGATCTCGTTCTCCAGCCGGACGCGCATGCCCACCAGCGCCTCCCGGGCCGTCAGCAGCGCCCGATTGACATAGGCCCCATGGCTCTTGATCTGCACCGCCTTGAACCAGCCTGTGCGCACGATCTGGGCGAGGCCCCGGGCATCGTGCCGATCCGTCTTGTTCGGCATCATCTTCAGCACGCCATTGGCATGGCGCGCATCGAGGCAGACGATCGGCAGGTTCCTCGCCGTCAGTGCGTTCCAGAGCCAGACGGCCAGCGGGCCGGTTTCCATGCCGACCCGTTCAAGACCATCGCAATGCTCGCCGATCCAGTTGGCGATCGCGTCTGGGCAGGTCGAAACCTTCGCCTCCGCCAGGATCTCACCGTCCTGACTCACCACGCAAATCGCCGTCTGTTCCTGCGACACGTCAAGTGCTGCAAATACACCCATCATACCCTCCATGTCCCTCGGTTGAGCCAACTTCCGAAGCGATGACCGCTTCCTGCAACACAATATGCAGGGGAACGGCCGCGGCGATTACGCTAAGTGGTGTAATTTCTGCGCCTTCATCGGTGTAATCCCGGGTGGCCATCGAGGTGTAGGGTCGGGTGGAGTTTCGCGACTTCAACCACGAACCACACGGAGACCCCGATGACCAAGACCAACATGGACCTTACCGAGCTTCTGGCCAAGCAAGATGGCGGCGACTTTCTTCGCGCCGTTGCCGAGGCCGTTCTGCAGCTGATCATGGAGGCCGATGTCGCGGGCCTGATCGGCGCCGGCAAGCACGAGCGGGCAGATCAAAGAACGACATGGAGAAACGGGTATCGAGAGCGCGCTCTCGATACCCGTTTGGGCACACTGAACCTGAGGGTGCCGAAGCTCCGGCAGGGCAGCTACTTCCCCGGCTTCCTGGAGCCGCGCAAAACCTCGGAGAAGGCTCTGGTGGCCGTCATCCAGGAGGCGTGGATCGGCGGCGTCTCCACGCGGCGCGTCGACGAACTGGCGCAGGCGATGGGGCTCTCGGGCATCTCCAAGAGCACGGTGTCCAAGCTGTGCAAGGATATCGACGAGCGGGTGAACGAGTTCCTGAACCGTCCCCTGACCGGCGAATGGCCTTATGTCTGGCTGGACGCGACCTATCTCAAGGTGCGTCAGGGCGGCCGGATCGTCTCGGTGGCGGCGATAATCGCCGTCGCAGCAAACACCGACGGACGCAGGGAGATCATCGGGCTCGGGCTTGGTCCGTCAGAAGCAGAGACCTTCTGGATGGACTTCCTGCGGGGCCTGAAGGCGCGTGGGCTCGACGGCACAAAGCTGGTGATTTCGGACGCGCACAGCGGTCTCAGGGCGGCGATAGAGCGCGTCTTCGAAGCCACCTGGCAGCGCTGCCGCGTCCACTGGATGAGGAACGCCCTGGCGCATGTCTCGCGCGGCCAGCACACCGTCGTTGCCGCCGCGATCCGGCAGGCCTTCGATCAGCCCGACCGCGCCTCCGCCGGCGAGACCTGGCGCCGCGTCGCAGACCAGCTCCGCTCGCGATGGCCCAAGCTGGCCGAGCTGATGGACGAAAGCGAACACGACGTCCTGGCCTACATGGCCTTCCCTCGCCAGCATCGGACCAAGCTGCACTCTACCAACCCGATCGAACGTTTGAACAAGGAGGTGAAGCGCCGCGCAGACGTCGTGGGAATCTTCCCGAACGAACCTTCCATCATGCGCCTGATCGGGGCCGTGCTGTTCGAACAGAACGACGAATGGCAGACCGCCAGCCGTTACATGATGGTCGAGGCATTCGCCCAGATCGACCACGAGGAGATCGATCCCATTCTCAGCATCACAACGAAAGCCGCCTGATCATGACCTCAGGCCATCCGACAAATTACACCACCTTGACGGACGTGACCCGCTGGTTTGGATCAGCTCCCGAGGCGATCCAAAGACAAGGCAGGGCTCCGGGGGTTCTGATTCAGAGCCAGGTTGCAGATGCGGGTGCCATCTCGGGAAGTCCATTCGCAGAGTGGGGCGCGGAGCGAACACCGGGTATGAAATTGGAAAAGTCAGTACGACGGGTTCAACCCGCTTCACACCATGCGGACTCAAGCCTTTCCATCGTGTTGGCAGCTCAGTCTTGATCTGGAGTGTGACGACGACGGGATCAGTGTCTTTCTCTCGCTCACCGATGTCGATTTCCAGAATCTGCGGGTGTTTATCTAACGACCGTATTGCCCGCGCGATCGCAGCCGGGAGAGCTTGCAGTTGATCGGTTGGCGACACAGGCCGACCATCAGCTATCTTTGTTTCTGCAACCATGGGCCTGTGCCTCAACGCCGATTGCCGTTGACGTCGACATGACTGCGGCGACCGCGAGCGCTGCAGGTTTGGGTCCGTGTTCCGTGATCTCTAGTTTGAAAGGCTTGTCGCCATTTTCTTCGGCAAGGCACCTGAAATCTCCATCGGTCCCATTGCTGCTTAGAATGTCTTCGTACTCTTCCTTCGCACCGATACAGGGTGGGTCACTGTCGTCGTCCTCAATTTCTTTGCTGCTTGCCAGAATGATCGCGCCGTCGTTTGCTTGCGAAAGGGCCGAGCGAGCATCTTTGGAGACCTCGCCATCACGGCCCTTCTCTGACCAGCTGTCGTGGGAAAGTGAATGCCAGGAACAATGATGGGGTGAAATGAGGACGTCGTATTGCAAGACCTCCGGTGTTGACCCGTACTCGTCCCAAATCTTCTCAAGGACCGCGACTTCCGCGTCACCGCAAAACAGGTATTGCGCCGCGTCTTCTGCGTCGTCCTGGGCTAGCGTAAACCGGGTGACCGCGCTGGTGTTGTTCTTTGATTGCAGCTCGTCTTCGTCGTCATCTTCGTCAACAGGAAGAGGAGCCAACAATACAGCCTCAAAGCCTTCATTGCTGTGCCCGCAAATCGCGGAGAATGTGTCCCCGGCCTCAACGAGAATATCATCAAGACCGTCGGTGTTCCCGTCGTCATCCTCGCTCAGAATGAGAATGCGGTCACCTTCTTCAACACTGTCCTCGTCTTCGAATACGCCGACGCGTCTTTTGGCTTCCTTGGCCCAAGCTTTAGCGTCAGGACAACGCGGATTGTCTTTGCTTGCTGGATGAAAAAAGAATGGCGTAGACCACATCTCTCGGATGACAATCTTGTCGTCTTCTGGCGACCAATCCTCGATCTTTCCAAGATGAAAATGCGTTTCCAAACCCGCGCAATGGTCTTTGTCGGGATGGGTAAGCATGAACGCGTCCACGTAGAGCCGCCCGTCACTGTCGCGGTCCAGCGCGTCCCTTAGTTGATTGGCAACGTCAGGCGTGTCGTCGTCATCGTCAGCGTCGTCAGCGGCCTTTCGAATATTTATATCGACAAGGATTGTGCGCCCGCTCTGCAATTCCATGAGCGTCATGTCACCGTTGTCGACTTTGAAATGTTGCGTCTCTGCGGCCATTGGTTCGACTCCTATGCTTTAGCAAACCTGAATGACACGCCTCCCACCGAATCGGTCAAGTTTCTACTTTGTTCTCATTCTAGTGGCTAGCACCAATGAAAACAACTATATAGTGCATCACTATCTAAATGCGGAATTTTTTTAGTAAATTTTCCAACAGGCTAAGCAGTGAATTAACAATGACATTCAGCCTGCATTGGGAAAACTTCACCGCAGTGACGTCTCGCCCAATCCTCGCCCAATCAATGTATGGTTTGGGGTTTGGGACGAGGTGAGCTTACCAATTTCCTGTAAGGGCAGCCATCACTAACGCGAGCACAAGCATTGCAATGATTGTGATGATAACAATCGACCTGTCTTCCTCGTGGTAATACATCGCTCCACCGAACTTAGGACACGGTTTGTTGTTGCCCATCTTTCTTCGGCTGACCCAGCCGCATTCGGAGCACACGTATTTGATCCCACTCATCTCGACCTCCTGTATTGATGATACACACGGCGGTTTTGATTGCTACGCTGCGCCATGCATGAACGGCAGGAAACGGAACGCCGCAATGCAGCGTGGATCGACCCGCTGAATGTCTCCTCTGGGCCGACAGCAGACCTTGAACCAACCTCTTATGGGCGGGAAGCGGAACTTCGCCGCGCTCGGCACAGATGCCCGCACTGTGGGATAACACAGCCATTTGTGCAATGGTCGGCCCATGCCTGCACAGTCCGCAACATTCCGATTATCGCGTATTTGAAATACGCGAAGGACGGAAAACCTTGACAATTTGCATTTAAAATTCCAAACTTCACGTATATGAATTACGCAAAAGACGGAAAATGCTCTATCTCATTGGTGAGAATCTGGACAGCGACCGCGCCCACTATCAGGCCGAAAAAGGTCGGATCGTGAAGCTTATGCGCGGTATCTACGCCGATGCCGACCAGGATGTCGACAGCACCGTGCTGCGTCACGCTGCGCGCATCGCCAAATATCTCTATCCGCGGGCCTATCTGTCCGCCGCCAGCGCGATACTACTTGCGCCGACACGGGATGGCCGATTGTTCATCAGTGGCCCACGTTCACAGCGCACAAGAATCAGGACGCTGGAGATCATCCAGAATACCGCGCCAACCTATCCCTCGACCGCGCCCGCGCTTATCGTGGACGGGCTGGGTGAGTTCCGGATTGATGTTTCTTCGCTGCGGCAGCGTTTCCTCGAAGCCTTTCGTCTGCGCAGCGAACATGCCGCCTCGATCAATGAAGAAATGCGCTCTTCACTCGCGGCGCGTCTGATCGAAGAATATGGTGACCCCAAAAGCGCTGCCGATGCGCTCTGGACGCTTGCGCGTGAAAATGAATGGTACCGCGAGGGCGAGCGGGCCGAGCGCTACCTCCTGAAATCACCGTCTCTGATTGAAGTGCGCAATGAAGCCGCGCTCCGTTTCACGGTGGCCTGGCACGGCCAGCGGATCGGTGAGCTGCGCCATGACGGCTTTGAGTGGCGCTGGCGGGCCGAGAAGGGCTTCAATCTGCCATTGGTGCAGCAGCGTACGCCCGGAAAGTTGCCGCCCTTCATTCTCTCGCTCTTGCCCGAAGGCTGGCTGGAGCGCGTGCTCAAGGAGAGTGATGAGCGCGCACTGCTTCGTTCCGGCAAGCGCTATATGTCGAACATCACGATCAGCTCTGATACCGCCGAAACTGCAACGCTGCCGGCAGATCGTCTTTCAACCCGCCTCAGTGAATTCACTACCGAAGGCGTGTTCACCGGTCGCTATGAGGGACCGGCGCGTGATGATATCGAGCATAGCTTTGAAGAAAACCTCGCGCGCTTGTTTGCAAACGCGCAGACACCGCGCCTGTCCGGCGTGCAGATCAAGGCACCGATGTTTCTTGACCCGCAAGGGCGCCTTGTTCCCAGCACGACAGACCCCTTCACGCATATTCTGAAACCTGCCGGCACAAGCGGGTTTCAGGCGCTGCCGATTGTCGAGTATCTGTCGATGACCCTGGGGCAAGCTGCCGGGCTTGAAACGCCGGCCATCGCCTTGACCGGCATGCCGGACGGTATGCCGCCGGCGTTGATTGTGGAACGCTTTGATATCCGTAGCGGCGTCGATGATCACCGCCGTATTGCGCTCGAAGACATCTGCTCTGTTCTCGATCTGCCCCCCGAAGCAAAATATGACAGCACGATCGAGCGGGTCGCGCGCGCCGTGCGCCCACTTTCCACCGCGCCCGAGGAAGACCTGCTGGTCATTTTGAAGCGCGCGCTGTTTGCCTGGCTCATTGCCGATGGCGACATGCATCTCAAGAACCTCGCCTTGCTCAAGATCGCAGCGGCGGGTGCAGACAGCTTTGAAAGCGTGAGGATGGCCCCGCTCTATGATGCGGTGACGACGCGCGTCTTCCCCGGGCTGGAGCATGATCGCATGGCCCTCAAGCTGGGCGGCAAGGACGACCGGCTGCGCCGCGCTGATTTCCTACGCATGGCCGCGACCGCCGGGATACCGGCACACGCCGCCGATGCCGCTATCGATGAGCTCACCAAGGGGTTTGCCACCGGGCTCGATCAGATCATCGTGCCGGATGTACCGAACCTTGCGGCAGAGATCACGGCCAAGGCCGAGCAGATGCTGGAGTTGTGCCGCGAGCGAATTGCGGCTTGGCACTAAGCCGATCCCATGCCGTTTGAGCCAACAACGGCGAAAGCACAAAAGCCCAAACAGAGAGAACTTATTTCAGCGTGTCCTTTTCCTAGGCGAATTTTCCCCGACTGCAAGCCTTTGAAATCAAACAACCTATCCTCCAATACACGTCGTTGAACTGGCGCTGGGCGTGGTTCGCTTGGCAAAACACGTCGAACTTTTGGCGCGACATTTTCGGGTGTTTCGTGGCAAAAAACGGATAGGCTCGAAGAAGCCTGCTCTCCTCAAGCCGCGCCATCACCCAGCCTGGGTCCTCCCGGGGCCAGATCGTATACGGGGGGGCTTGGCGCGGCATTTCTCTAGCGACAGGGTGTTGTTTTGGGTCCGCGGTCCGCGGGTCCGCACCCCTTGTCGGGAACAGAAAACCTCAAGTTTTACAGGACCTTGAGCCAATCCCGACCGGGTGCGGACCCAGCGCTTGGGTCCGCACTTTGGGTCCGCGGGTCCGCACCCGGGTCCACGGGGTGGTCCGCACCCCCACAGATACCGCCTCCCTGCTGGCAACTTTGGCCCCGCCTTTGCGCGGGGTCGTTTCTTTTCAGGGCTAGGCAAACGCAAGGAACAGACGTGAAGATCAGGATGACGCCGCTGGGCGACCTCACCCCCTACGCCGGGAACGCCCGCACCCACACGGATGCCCAGATCGCCCAGATCACGGCGTCGATCGAGGAGTTCGGTTTTACCAACCCGATCCTCGCGGGCAGCGACGGGGTGATCATCGCGGGCCATGGCCGGCTGCTCGCCGCCGAGAGGCTCGGGCTCGACAAGGTCCCGGTCATCACGCTGGACCACCTCGATGAGGCGCAGCGCCGGGCGCTGGTGATCGCCGACAACAGGATCGCCGAGAATGCGGGTTGGGACGAGGAGCTGCTGCGCACCGAGCTGGCGGCCTTGCAGGAAATGGAGTTCGACCTCGACCTGGTGGGGTTTTCCGACGAGGAACTGGACGAGTTGCTCGACGGGCTTGCGGATGAGGACGAGCCTGAAGGCGAGATTGCCCCGGCCCCGGTGCCCGAGCCGCCCGAAGACCCGGTCACCCGCCCGGGCGATCTCTGGCTGCTCGGCAACCACCGCCTGCTCTGCGGCGACAGCACGAACCTGAAGGACGTCGAGCGGCTGATGAACGGTGAGACCGCCGCGCTGTTCTCGACCGACCCGCCCTACCTGGTCGATTACACCGGTGCCGGTCGACCGGGCGGTGCAGGCCACGACTGGTCCGACCTCTACCGCGAGGTGGACATCAAGGATGCCGAGGGCTTCCTGCGCGCCGTGTTCCGCAACGCCATCAAGGTCACCCGCAAGGATGCCGCCTGGTATTGCTGGCACGCCCACAAGCGCGCCGCCCTGATCGAGGCCGTGTGGACCGATCTGGGTGTCCTGAACCACCAGCAGATCGTCTGGGTGAAGCCCGCCGCCATTCCCACCCACAGCTACTACCCCTGGCGGCACGAACCCTGCCTGATGGGCTGGCAACAGGGCCACAAGCCCCCGCACCTGGGTGGCAACGATCACAACGTCACCAGCGTGTGGGAACTGGACTGGGAGGGCGCGGCCCGGCCGGCGGGCGCCGAGCACCCGACCCAGAAGCCGCTTGAGGTATTTGCCATCCCGATGCGCCGGCACACGAAAAAGGGCGAGATCTGCTTCGAGCCGTTCTCGGGATCGGGCTCGCAGATCGTGGCCGGCGAGGCGCTGGGCCGGAAGGTCTTTGCCATGGAGCTGCAACCCGCCTTCGTGGATGTGGCGATCAAACGCTGGCAGGAGGCCACCGGCAGGCAGGCGGTGCTGGAGGAGACCGGCCAGACCTTTGCGGATGTGGCCGGCAACCCGCGCTGAGGCGATGGATGGCGTGGCTGTATGTTCCCCCGGCCTGCCTGTCGGGACAGACGACACAAGCCTCTTCGGTCTCTCGCTCTGCTCCGGCGCCGGCGGGCTCGAGCTTGGCCTCCACATCGCCTGCCCCGGATATCGCACTGTGTGTCATGTCGAACGGGACGCTTGTGCCGCGGCCATCCTCGTGGCGCGGATGGAAGACAAGGCCCTGGCGCAAGCTCCTGTGTGGGACGACGTTGCCACATTCGACGGCCGCCCTTGGCGTGGAACGGTGGACATCCTCACTGCGGGCTATCCGTGCCAACCTTTCAGTTTGGCGGGCAAGCGGAAGGGCGCGGATGACCCCCGCCACCTCTGGCCGCATGTCGCCCGTATTATCGGCGAGGTCGAACCGCCCTTCGTCTTCCTCGAGAACGTCGCGCATCATCTCCGCCTCGGCTTTCCCGAGGTCGCCGCAAGCCTGGTCGACATGGGCTACAGAGTTGCGGCGGGCCTGTTCACGGCGGCGGAAGTCGGCGCGCCGCACAAGCGCGAGCGGCTCTTCATCCTTGCCCAGCGGAAGGGAGACCACATGGCCGACCCCACGCGCCTGCTCTGGAAAGAGGTCGAGCGGGGGCAACCGGACGGAACTTCTGCGCCGCTGGCCGACGCCGATGGCGAGCGATGGCAACAAGCCGAGCGCAGGCAAAAGGAAAGCGGCCGACCTGACACACGCCAGCCGCCTGTGGCCGACCCCGGCGGCGCGCGATGCCAAAGGCGCCAACAGCCGGGCGCATGTGGAAAGGAACGGCACGGGCCGCAGGCACATGGATCAGCTGGCGAACTTCACCGTGCATTCCCCCCTGGCCCCGGGGATATCGACGGCTGGAACGAATGCCTCCGCCACGCCCCGCACCTTGAACCCGCTGTTCGTCGAGGCGCTGATGGGTTGGCCGGCCGGGTGGACCGCCTTCGACTCTGCGGCAACGGCGTGGTCCCCCTGGTTGCGGCGCATGCGGTTCGAGCTCTGGCGGCTGAATTGTGCAACAAAGAGTGAGGGTGACGAATGAAACTCTCCCGTCGCGCCTATGCCCTGCACCGGGGCGTCAGCGAAAAGGCGGTGCGCAAGGCCATCGCCACGGGCCGCATCACGCTGGAGCCGGACAACACCATCGATCCAGTAAAAGCGGACCGGCAGTGGGAGGCGCAGACTGATCCGGTCAGGCAGACCACTGGACGCTCACCGGGTAAGCCTGTTCCCCGTGTGGCCACCAAGGCTGTTGACGACACCTTGGATGAATCCGGGCCAGCGGCACCCGCGGGCGCAGCCGCTTTCATGCGCGCGCGGACAGCGCGAGAGATGATCGGTGCCCAGACTGCCAAGGTGAAACTTCAGAAGATGAAGGGCGAGCTGGTCGATCGCGACCGCGCGACGGCACTGGTGTTCCGGCTGGCGCGCGAGGAACGCGATGCCTGGGTCACCTGGCCCGCGCGGGTGGCGGCGCTGATGGCGGCGGAACTTTCGGCCTCATGCAGCGAAGCGGCAGGCCATGAGGTGTGCGTGGAGACGGCGGTGATGCAACAGGTTCTGGAGACCCATGTCCGCGCCCATCTCGAAGAACTCAGCGAGGTCAAGGTCAGACTGGGGTGAGATCACCGGTTTTGATGGCGCCGACAAGCTGCTGAGCGCCTGGGGCCGCGGGCTGACGCCTGACCCGTGGCTGACGGTCTCGGAATGGGCCGACCGGCACCGCTGGCTGTCATCGCGGGCCTCTGCCGAGCCGGGGCGCTACCGAACCGAGCGCACGCCGTATATGCGCGGGATCATGGATGCGCTGAGCCCGGGTGATCCGGCACAGCGCATCGTGTTCCAGAAGGCCGCGCAGGTGGGGGCGACCGAGGCCGGCAACAACTGGATCGGCTTCGTGATGCACCACGCGCCGGGGCCGATGCTGGCGGTCCAGCCGACGGTGGAACTTGCCAAGCGCAACTCGCGCCAGCGGATCGACCCGCTGATCGAGGAAAGCCCAGCGCTGAAGGAACGGGTGAGGCCGGCGCGTGCCCGCGACAGCGGCAACACGCAGCTCTCGAAGGATTTCCCTGGCGGGGTGCTGGTGCTGACCGGCGCAAATTCGGCGGTGGGCCTGCGCTCGATGCCGGCGCGCTACGTGTTTCTCGACGAGATCGACGCCTATCCGGCCTCGGCCGATGAGGAAGGCGATCCGGTCGGTCTGGCCGAAGCGCGCTCGCTGACCTTCGCACACCGGCGCAAGGTCTTCCTGGTCTCGACCCCGACCATTCGCGGCGTTAGCCGGATCGAGCGGGAATTTGATGCCAGCGACCAGCGCCGCTTCTTCGTGCCGTGCCCTCATTGCGGGGAAATGCAGTGGCTGAAATTCGAGCGCCTGCGCTGGGAACAGGGCCAGCCGGAAACCGCCAGCTATCATTGCGAGGCCTGTGAGAGTGCGATCGAGGAACACCACAAGGCCGCGATGCTTGCCGCAGGCGAATGGCGGGCAACGGCCGCGGCACGTGATCCCCGCACGGTGGGGTTTCACCTCTCGGCGCTCTATTCGCCGCCGGGCTGGAAAAGCTGGGCCGACATCGCGCGCGACAAGGAGGCGGCGAAGGGATCCGACGAGGCCGAGCGGGTGTTTCGCAACACAGTGCTGGGCGAGACATGGGTCGAGACCGGCGATGCCCCTGACTGGCAGCGCCTGGCCGAGCGGCGCGAGAGCTGGCCCGCCGGCACGGTGCCGGAAAAGGGTCTGTTCCTGACCGCCGGGGCCGACGTGCAGAAGGACCGGATCGAGGTCGATGTCTGGGCCTGGGGCCGGGGGCTGGAAAGCTGGCTGATCGATCATGTGGTGATCGAAGGCGGGCCCGGTGATCCCACCTGCTGGCAGCGGCTCACTGATCTCTTGGGCCGCAACTGGCGCCATGAGGGGGGCGCGGAGCTGGGGCTTGCGCGGCTGGCGATCGACACGGGCTATGAGACCTCGGCCGTCTATGCCTGGGCGCGGGCGAATGGCTTTGCGCAGGTCGCCCCGGTCAAGGGCGCCGAAGGGTTCAACCGGGCCGCGCCTGTTTCCGGGCCGACCTTTGTGGATGTAACGGCGGGTGGCAAGCGCCTGCGCCGGGGCGCACGGCTGTGGACGGTGGCGGTGTCGACCTTCAAGGCCGAGACCTATCGCTTTCTACGCCTGCCGCGCCCAACACCGGAAGACCTGGAGGAAGGCGCAACATTTGCGCCGGGCAGCATTCACCTGCCGCATTGGGCCGACAGCGAGTGGATCCGGCAGCTGGTGGCCGAGCAGCTGGTGACGGTCAGAAACCGCCGCGGTTTTGCGAAGTTCGAGTGGCAGAAGATCCGCGAGCGCAACGAGGCGCTGGACTGCCGCATCTATGCCCGCGCGGCTGCCTGGATTGCCGGTGCCGATCGCTGGGGTGAGGCAAGCTGGGCCGATCTCGAAGACCAGCTCGGCGTGCCGGTGGGTGAGGCACCGCCCGCCGGAAGGATCGGGCGGCCCGAGAGACCGCCACAGACGACACGCCCGTCCGATTGGCTCGGGCGCAGAAAGGGATGGCTTTGAAGATGAGTGACTGGACTGATGCGGAACTTGCCGCCCTGCGGCGCGCCTATGCAAGGGGCACCACGCGGGTGAGTTACGAGGGCAAGACCGTGGAGTACGGCTCGGCCGAGGATCTTCTTGGCCGCATCCGCACGATCGAACGCGAGATGGCAGGTGCCAGCAAGCCCCTCCCGGTGGCGGGCTTTGCCGGCTTCAAGCGGGGCGCGCGCGGATGAAACCCGGCTGGTTCGACCGCGCGCTTGCAGGGATCGCGCCGCGAACAGCCGCCCGGCGGATCATGGCGCGTCAGGCCTTCGAGATGCTGGCACGCGGCTATGACGGGGCGGCGCGGGGCCGGCGCACCGATGGCTGGCGCACTCCGGGCAGCTCGGCCGACCACGAGATTGCAACCGCGGGCGCCCTGCTGCGTGACCGGATGCGCGATCTCGTGCGCAACAACCCGCATGCGGCCAAGGCGGTCTCGGTGCTGGCCAACAACATCATCGGCGCCGGGATCATGCCGCGCGCCGCCAGCGGCGACAAGGCGCTGGATCGCACCGTCGACCAGCTGTTCGAGGACTGGAGCCGTGAGTGCGACGCCGACGGGCAGCTCGATTTCTACGGGCTGCAGACCCTGATCTGCCGCGAGATGATCGAGGCGGGAGAGGTTCTGGTGCGGCGCCGGCCCCGAAGGGCGCGCGACGGGCTGAGCGTGCCGCTGCAATTGCAGGTGCTGGAGGCGGACTTTCTGGACAGCACAAAGACCGGCACGCAAGGCAAGGAGCGCATCATCCAGGGGATCGCGTTCGATGCGCTCGGCCGCCGGCGTGCCTACTGGCTGTTTGCCGAACACCCCGGCAATGGCGCGGCGGGGCTTGCGGGCAGTTTGCAAAGCAAACCCGTTCCGGCCACCGACATCGCCCATGTCTATGAAAAACAGCGCACACAGGCGCGCGGCGTGCCTTGGGGTGCGCCAGTCATTCGGTCCTTGCGCGACCTCGACGATTACGAAGTGGCCGAGATCGTGCGCAAAAAGACC
>JASBSZ010000039.1 GCA_030148665.1 Alphaproteobacteria bacterium | reverse complement strand
GCATGCATGTTTGGATGCCCCCGTCGATGCAAGGCTTTTTTGACCTGTCTCGGGGTGTGATCGGGTGCGGTCATGTTTCAGGCCTCTCAGGTGCAGCTATTATGTGCCGCGGGCCGGTATGGTGATGCGCGGATGGGGTCCAGATCAAAATTGCGAGCTCTAGGTCACATACCCATAAACAGGATTCCCATTTCTAACGCGTTGTGATTCACTTTCAGCAAAGAGCAGGAGGTGAGCATGGCGCGATTTGATCTGACGGATTTCGAGTGGTCTGTGATCCAGCCGTTGTTGCCGACGAAGGTGCGCGGGGTGAAGCGGCGGGACGACCGGCAGGTTCTGAACGGCATTTTCTGGCGGCTGCGCACCGGCGCGCCCTGGGCCGACATTCCGGCCCGCTACGGCCCGTACACGACCTGCGTCAACCGTTTCAACCGATGGCGCAAGGCAGGTATCTGGGCGCGTATTCTTGACGCCATATCAGAAGCTTACGAGGGCGAAATCCAGATGATCGACTCCTCTTCCATCCGGGTTCACCAGCACGGGGCGAATGGCCCGAAAAAGGGGGGCGATCCGGTTGCATGGGTCGCTCGCGGGGCGGGCTGACCACCAAGATCCACGCCCTGGCCGATGCGCTCGGCCGCCCCATCCGGCTGATGCTGAGCCCGGGTCAGGCTTATGATGGCCACGCCGCCGAGCAGTTGCTGGCCGCGCTCCCCGAAGGCTGCCGTCTCTTGGCGGACCGCGCCTATGACAGCAACGCCATCCGGGCCTTGCTGGCGGCACAAGGGGCTGAGGCGGTGATCCCATCGATGCCCCAGCGCAACCCGGTTATTCCGCACGACCGCGAGGCTTACAAGGCGCGCAACATGGTCGAGCGATTCTTCAACAAGCTCAAACACTTCCGCGCGGTGGCCACGCGCTATGACAAGCGCGACGACAACTACCTCGCCTCCGTCCAACTCGCTTCTATCAGGATTTGGTTGCGATCTTATGAGTCGGTGACCTAGTCACCCGGAATCGAAATTCGCTACATTGGTTTTCTACTCTCCGGGCCGCTTGCGGTCCGGTTCGCGCCCGACCCCGCCCCCAGGCGGGCGCGAATTGGTGGTGCCATTTCAACAGATTGCGATGTCGCACTCGCGAAAACCGGCGTGCAGATCTCGACGCGCCCCCCTCGGGGCCGGGCACGAACCTGCCATTGTCGCAGCGGATTGAATGCTGCCCATTTCGTTTCCACCATACCAGAGCCTGCGGTACATCCGCGCCGGTGGCTTACAGAACCTCCAGCGCCCCTTGCAGCCAGGGCATCTCGCCGATGCAGGGGGCGACGACCATGTCCTGCAACAGCGGGCGCAGGCGGCCTGCGATATCGGCGGGCATGTCGCCCATCGCACCGCGCCGCGCAAACAGCGAGATGCGCCGGGCGAGGGGCTCGAAGGGCAGCGGCATCACGGCGACCTCGTCGCGAAAGCGCTGGGCGCGCATGTGGCCCAGCGGCGTGGTGATCGTCCAGCCGGCGCCGGACGCCACCATCGCCATGATGGCATGGTAGGAATCCAGCTCGAAGCGATGGGGAATCGACAGCGACAGCCGCCCCAGATGCGCCTCGATCTGGCGGCCCATCATCTGGCGCGCCGAATAGCGGATAAAGGGCAGTTTCATCAGCCGGGCCAGCAGCTCGGCCCCGCTGCCCCCCTGCGCCGGGTCGGTCAGCCCCCGCGGCGCGGCCACCATGAAGGGATCGCGCAAGAGCGGGTGCGCCTCCATCCAGTCGGCGGACAGATCCAGGTCGGCGGCCACGATCACATCCAGCGCGCGCCCTTCCAGCATCGCCGCCAGATGATAGCTGGCCCCGGTTTCCAGCACGAAATGACATTGGCGCAACTCGGCGCTCATCTCGGACAGCAGGCGCGGGGTCACGTCGGCGTCGAAATCCTCGATCACGCCAAGGCGCAGCTGGGCGAGGTTCGAGATATCCAGCTGTGCCAGCTCGGCCCGCGCGCGTTCGGCCTCGTCCAGTATGGTGCGGGCGCGGCGCAGGAAAAGCCCCCCCGCCCCGGTCAGCGCCAGCGGGCGGGCGGCCCTGTCGATCAGCCGCGCGCCCAGCGCCGATTCAAGATTGGTGATCTGCTGGCTGATGGTCGAGATGCCCGCCCCGAGGCGCCGCGCCGCCCCCGAGATCGACCCCTCATCGACCACCGCCAGGAAAATCTCGATCCCCCACAGGGTGAGGCGCGCACGGGGGTCGGACATGCGGACCTACAGCTTGTCGAGCTTGGCCTGCAACTCGGCCAGCTGTTTCTTTATCGCGGCAAGTTCGTCATCGGCCGGGCCTTCGTCGCGGGCCACGGTCTTGCCCCAGTTGCCCAGCATGGCGGCCATGAACTCCTGCTGTTTCTTCTGCCACCCCTCGAACCCGCCAAAAGGCGCCATGGGATCGGGCATGACCTTTTGCAGGCCCTCGACGATTTCGGCCTGCTGTTTCTTGAGCATGTCGAAACTCTGGGCCAGGAAATCGGGCACCAGGCTCTGGGCGGTATCGGTGTATGAGCGCACCAGGTCGGTCAGCACGTTGATGGGCAACACGTTGTCGCCGCGCGATTCATGTTCGGTGATGATCTGCAGCAGGTATTGCCGGGTCAGGTCGTCGCCGGTCTTGAGATCGACGATCTGCACGTCGCGCCCCTCGCGGATGAACCGCGCGATATCGTCAAGCGTCACGTAATCCGACGTTTCGGTATTGTAGAGCCTGCGGCTGGCATAGCGTTTTATCAGCAGCGGTTTCTGTTGTTCGCTCATCCCGTGGGCCCTTTCTCGTTGCGCCGCAGCAATGCTAGCGCAGCGAGAGGCAAAAAAAAAGGGCGGGCTCTTTCGAAGCCCGCCCAGTCAGTCACCAACAGGGAGGAATTGGCGATGAAAATTCGTGTCAGGCGGCTTTCGCCGTGGCCTTCTTGACCACGTTGGTTGCCTCGGTCGTGGCTTTCTTGACGACCTCGGTGGCCTCGGCCTGTGCTTCCTTGCCGGCAGCCAGGATCAGTTCGACGGTATCCATCTGAACCTTCTTGGCAACTTCGGCCAGCGCGGCGACATTCTCGGACGCGGTTTCGGCCGAAGCCGAGGCAAAGTCGGTCAGCGCCTTGGCGTATTCGGACGGCTCTTCCTTGACCTTGGCGACGTCGGCCAGTTTTTCAAGGGTTTCTTTCGTCCATTTGTTGGAAATTTCGATGTTCTTTTCCGCGGCCTCGACGGCAAGACGCGAGAACTTCTCGCCCAGCTCGGCGGTGTTGCGGAATGCGGTGTTGAAGATGTCCATGTCGACAGGCATGGATTCGAACATCTTGGCGAACGGGTTTTCGTAGGTTTTCTTGGCCATTTTCGGGGCTCCAAAGGCAGGGGTTTCTCTCATCTGCAGGAAAGATAGTCGCTGCAACGCAGCATTTCAAGGGGAAATTGCTGCACTGCGGCATATTTCTGGATTTTCCTGCAAAATCAGTCGGGTGCCTTGCGTTTGACATAGGAACCCGGCGCCGCCTCGATGATCTCGCGCCCCGAATCCCCCGGCACGCGGGCCGGAATCATCTTGCCCGAACGCCGCGCAAGCCATGTTTTCCAGCGCGGCCACCACGAACCCTGATGAAAGCTCGCCCCGGCCTTCCAGCTGTCCGGGTCTTTCATCCGCGCGTCATTGGTATAGTGGCCATATTTGTTCTTGGTGGGCGGGTTGACGATGCCGGCGATATGGCCGCTTTCCGACAGGATGAATGTCTTGTCGCCGCCAAACTTGTTCAGCCCGACGAACGAGCTTTGCCATTTGGCGATATGGTCGGTCTCACAGGCGATGGCGCAGATGGGCGTCTTGACGTCGTGCAGGTTCACGTTTTCGCCCAGCACCGTGAAACAACCGCGAGACAGCTCGTTTTCCACGCACAGGCGGTGCAGATATTCCCTGGCCATGGCCGCCGCCAGATTGGTGCTGTCGCCGTTCCAGTACAGCAGGTCGAATGCCGGCGGCGCCTCGCCCATCATGTAGGAACGGATCGCCGGGCCATAGACCAGATCGTTGGCGCGCAGATACGAAAATGTCCGCTGCAGGTAGAAAGAGGGCAGGAAACCGCGGCGCTCGACCTCGGCGTCGATGCCCGAGAGAAAGTCGTCGGCCAGAAAGACGCCCATTTCGCCCGGATCCTCGAAATCTGCCAGCGCAGTGAAAAAGGTCGCCGCGCGCACCGATTTGTCGCCCTTGCGCGCCATATAGGCCAGCATGACCGACTGCATCGTGCCGGCGATGCAATAGCCCACCGTGTTGACGCGCTCCTCGCCGGTGATTTCCTTGACCTGCTCGATCGCTGTCAGAAAGCCCTCTTCGACATAGGCATCAATGCCCGCGTCACGCAGGCTGGCATCGGGGTTGACCCAGGACACCACGAAGAGCGTAAAGCCCTGCTCCGTGATCCAGCGGATCAGGCTGTTGTCCGGGCGCAGGTCGAGGATGTAATACTTGTTGATCCAGGGCGGAAAGATGATCAGCGGGGTCTTGTGCACCTTTTCGGTGCGGGGCGCATACTGGATCAGCTGGAACAGGCGGTTCTGGTAAACTACCGCGCCTTCGGTCGTGGCGATGTTGCGGCCCACCTCGAATGCGTCCGGGTCGCACAGGGTGACCATCGGGGCACCGTCATGGGCCTCGATATCGCGCACGAGATTTTCCAGCCCGTCCACCAGCGACTGACCGTCGGTTTCCAGCGCCTTTTGCAGCGCGTCCGGGTTTGACGCCAGGAAATTGGCCGGCGACATCAGATCGACGATCTGGCGGGTAAAGAACTGCACCCGCTGACGTTCGCGCTCGTCCAGCCCTTCCAGTTCGGCGACGGCGCGCTCGATGGCCTCGGACGACATCATGTATTGCTGCTTGATGAAGTTGAACCAGGGGTGCGCCTGCCACATGGGGTTGCGAAACCGCTTGTCCGAAGGGGTTTCGTCGGGCGGCACGATCCTGCCCTGGGCCAGGTTTTCCTGCACTTCAAGCCAGTGCTTGAGCGACTTGCCCCAATAGGTGACCTGCTGTTCGAAGATCTTCGAGGGATGGGTCATCATCTCGGCAAACCACGCCCCGGCGGCACGGGCATAGAATTCGTGCCCGGGCCCTTCGAGCGCGGGGTCGCGGCTGCGTTGTCTGGCCAGGGCGGCGACCAGACGTTGGGTCAGCTCCTCGATCCGGGCGATGTTCTGTTGCAGTTTTTCGATATCCGGCCCGGCGGGAACGTCATTTTCCGAAGGCGTTTCTTGCGAGGACATTTTATGCAATTGCTCCTGACAGGCACTTGTGCATTATAAGCCCCTACCCATATCCGGTGTAAAGACTCGAGGTCCCTGTCCGGCGGCCAGAGAACCGGACGGGACAACCGGACGGGCATCAGTTGAGGCGGGTTAATAGCCATGAACACGAATTTTGCAACCTATGATATCATGGAATCCTTTCGCCAGGGCGGCGAATGGATGGGGGCCACGGCCAAGGCCTTCTGGTCGAGCCCGGCCTTCGGTCTGGCACCTTGGCCGCTGCCGGCAACATTCGCAGCCTGGGGCGAGGTCACGGAACGCGCCTTTTCCCGCATGAGCGCGCGCCCCGACTGGGGGATCGACTCGGTCGTCAGCGGCAAGCGGGAATATGTCGTCAAGGTCGAGAAGGTTGTCGAGAAACCCTTTGGCGACCTGATCCACTTTGATGTGGCGCGTCCCAGGACGCCGGCCCGCAAGGTCATGCTGATCGCCCCCATGTCGGGGCATTACGCAACGCTGCTGCGTTCCACCGTGCGCAGCCTGCTGCCGGACGCCGATGTCTATATCACCGACTGGCACAATGCGCGCGACATCCCGGTTTCCGAAGGCAAGTTCGACATCGAGGATTTCACGCTTTACCTTGTGGAATTCATGGAAAGGCTGGGCTGCGACACCCATGTGATCGCGGTCTGCCAGCCGGCCCCGCTGGCGCTGGCGGCGACCGCCTGGCTGGCCGAGAAATCGCCCGAATCGCAACCCCGCAGCCTGACCCTGATCGGCGGGCCGATCGACCCGGATGCCGCCGCCACCGATGTAACCGATTTCGGCCGTCGCGTGACAATGGGGCAGCTGGAGCGTTCGGTCATTCAGCGGGTCGGGGTCAAGCACAAGGGATTCGGCCGGCTGGTCTATCCGGGCGCGGTGCAGCTGGCGTCGTTCATCTCGATGAATCTGGAAACCCATACGCAGGCATTTGCCAACCAGATACTGGCGGTTGCTGGCGAACGCGCAGCCGAACATGACCGCCACAACAGGTTCTACGACGAATATCTGGCGGTGATGGACATGACGGCGGAATTCTATCTTTCCACCGTCGAGCGCATCTTCAAGGGGCGCGAAATTGCCGACAACCACTTTACCGTCAAGGGCCACAAGGTGGATTTCTCGCGCATCACGAAAACGGCGGTCAAGACGGTCGAGGGGATGGAGGACGACATCACCGCGCCGGGCCAGTGCATTGCCGCGCTCGACCTGCTGACCGGGCTGCCGGACAGGATGAAGGCCAGCCATCTGGAGCCCGGCGCAGGCCATTACGGCATCTTCGCCGGCCGTGCATGGCGCGAAAACATCCGCCCTCTGGTGCTGGATTTCATCGACGCCAATTCCTGAAGCCGGCGCGGATGGGGGCCGCGGATGGGGGCGCTGCCCCCGTCGCTGGCGCGACTCCCCCGGCGTATTTGGGCAAAGAAGAAGGCAGCAGGGGCTGCATTCAGGCCAGGAAGGCCTTGCGCAGCATGTTCAGCGCCATCAGCATGATGAACACCGCAAACAGGCGTTTCAGCGGTTTCGGGTCCATGGCATGGGCCATTCTTACCCCGATCGGCGCAGTCATCAGTGTCATCGAGATCACGATCACCAGCGCCACCAGGTTGACGTGCCCCAAGGTAAAGGGCGGCCGCCCCTCGGGCGGGGCCGAAACCATCAGGAAACCGATTACGCTGGGCACCGCGATGGTCGTGCCGAAACCCGCCGCGGTGGCCACGGCGCGATGGATGGGCACGCCGTAGAGTGTCATCAGCGGCACCCCGAACGAGCCGCCCCCGATGCCCATCAGCACCGACAGGAACCCGATCACCGGCGACAGGACAAGACGCACGATGCCGCCCGGCATATGGTCGCCAAGGCGCCATTCGGCGCGCCCGAAGGCCAGGTAGAGGCCTATGATCACGCCAAGCACGCCGAAGATCACCATCAGCCAGGCCGAGCGCAGCCCGGTTGCCGCCACCACCCCCAGCACCGCGCCAACGCCGATGCCCGGACCCCAGCCGCGCAGGATATCCCAATCGACGGCGCCCTTGCGGTGGTGGCTGAGGACCGAACGCACCGAGGTGAAAACGATCGTCGCCAGCGATGTCGCCAGGCTGATCTGCATCAGCTGGGCGTTGTCATATCCGAGGCCGGCAAAGGCGAAATAGAAGGCCGGCACCAGAATGATGCCCCCGCCGACCCCCAGCAGGCCGGCGACCACGCCGGCAAAGGCACCGATCGCCAGCAGGAGGGCAAGCATCAACAACAGGCTGTATGGATCGGGCATGATGACTCCTCTGGTCTTGTGGGTCTCATTTGGTCACGAAGCGATGGGGGGATGCAAGTCCTCGACATGCGAGAGCGCCTCGAGCACCAGCGCGGGACCGGCCCCCGGAAGCTGTGCGCGCTCGGACAGGATGCGCCGCCATTTCCGTGCCCCCGGCCGCCCCGCGAAAAGCCCCAGCATGTGCCGCGTGACCTGGTTCAGCCTTCCGCCCGCGCGAAGATGTGCCTCGATATGGGGCAGCATCGCCCTTGCCGCATCATGCGCGCTGCGGTCGTGACCTGCGCCGAATATCCGCCGGTCGGCCTGCCCCAGGATCGCGACCGGATCGTGATAGGCCGCGCGGCCGACCATCACCCCGTCCAGCCCCTGGTCGAGCAGGGATTCGACCTGGTCGAGCGAGGCCACCCCGCCGTTCAGAACGATGGCCAGATCCGGGAAATCCCGCTTGATCTGCATGACCAGCGCATGATCCAGCGGCGGCACGCTGCGGTTTTCGCTGGGCGACAGGCCTTTCAGCCATGCCTTGCGGGCGTGGATGATCACCCTGCGAACCCCTGCCCCGCGCAGCATTTCGACAAAGGGTGGCAGGGTCTCGTGCGGGTTCTGCTCGTCCACGCCGATGCGGCACTTGACGGTGATCGTCGTGCCAGCCGCCGCGCCGATCATGGCCGAGACGCATTCCTCGACAAGTGACGGGGATTTCATCAGAACGGCCCCGAAAGCACCCGACTGCACCCGGTCCGACGGGCAGCCCAGGTTGAGGTTGATCTCGTCAAAGCCAAAGGGCCGTGCCGCCTGCACCGCGCGCGCCAGCATCTGCGGATCGCTGCCCCCCAGCTGCAGGGCCAGCGGATGCTCGTCGGGGTGATGGGCCAGCAGACGCGCCGTGTCCCCGTGCACCAGGGCCGCGGCGGTAACCATTTCGGTGTACAGCAGGGTGTTGCGGCTGAGTTGCCGGTGCAGCATGCGGCAATGGCGATCGGTCCAGTCCATCATCGGGGCGACCGAAAGGCGCGCGTGCCAGTCGATATCGGTGTCGATTTTCCGGTCGTTCGTCTGGGGCACTTGCGCCACCTCGATTTTCCAAAGCGCAGACTGCAGGACGGGCCGGGACAGGGTCGCGCCCGGCCGCCTGGGGCCACCTATAGACGAAAGGCTGACGCCGATGAAGCGGCCTGTGACCCGCGCAGGGGTTTGCCCGGGCGAAAATCTGCCCGGATCCCGCCCTTGATCGGGGCTGTCACGCGGCGCAGGGCCGTTCGTCGCGGCCGGGGTGAGGGGCGGGTTTCACGGGTATGGATCATGCGCCCCGGGGTTCGGTGCGACAGGAAAAAGGGCCCCGCGCGGGGGCCCTTGCATCACTGTCCGAAATCCGCCGTTCAGCAGCTGTAATACATCTGGAATTCCACCGGATGCGGGGTGTGTTCAAAGGCGTAGACCTCTTCCCATTTCAGCGCCAGATAGCCGTCGATCTGGTCCTTGGTGAACACGTCGCCCTTGAGCAGGAAGTCGTGATCGGCCTCGAGGCTTTCCAGCGCCTCGCGCAGGGATGCACAGACGGTCGGAATGCCCTGCAGCTCTTCGGGGGGCAGGTCGTAGAGGTCCTTGTCCGAGGGCTCGCCCGGGTCGATCTTGTTCTCGATCCCGTCAAGGCCGGCCATCAAGAGGGCGGCAAAGGCCAGATAGGGGTTGGCGCTGGGATCCGGGAAGCGGGCCTCGATGCGCTTGGCCTTGGGGCTTTCGGCCCAGGGGATACGCACACAGCCCGAACGGTTGCGGGCGCTGTAGGCACGCAGCACCGGGGCCTCGAAGCCGGGAATCAGGCGCTTGTAGCTGTTGGTCGAGGGGTTGGTGAAGGCGTTCAGCGTCTTGGCGTGCTTGAGGATGCCGCCGATGAACCACAGCGCCTCTTGCGAGAGATCCGCATATTTGTCGCCCGCAAACAGGGGCTTGCCGTCTTTCCAGACCGACATGTTGACATGCATGCCGGTGCCGTTGTCGCCGGCGATCGGCTTGGGCATGAAGGTCGCGGTCTTGCCATAGGCATGGGCCACGTTCTGAACGACATACTTGTATTTCTGCAGCTCGTCGGCCTGCTTGGTCAGGCTGTCGAAGATGAGGCCCAGCTCGTGCTGGCACGAGGCCACCTCGTGGTGGTGCTTGTCCACCTTCATGCCGATCTGCTTCATGGTGGACAGCATTTCGCTGCGCAGGTCCTGTGCGGCGTCGGTCGGGTTGACCGGGAAATAGCCGCCCTTGACGCCGGCGCGGTGGCCCATGTTGCCCATCTCGTATTCGGTGTCGGTGTTCCACGAACCGTCGGCGGCATCGACCTCGTACGAGACCTTGTTGATGCTGTTGGCGAACCGCACGTCGTCAAAGACAAAGAACTCGGCCTCGGGGCCGAAATAGGCGGTGTCGCCGATGCCCGATGCCTTGAGATAGGCCTCGGCCTTTTCGGCGGTGCCGCGCGGGTCGCGGTTATAGGGCTCGCCCGTGTCGGGTTCGACGACCGAGCAATGCAGGCACAGCGTCTTTTCCGCATACAACGGGTCGATATAGGCGGTAGCGAAGTCGGGCATCAGTTTCATGTCTGACTGGTCGATCGACTTCCATCCGGCGATCGACGAGCCGTCGAACATGAAACCGTATTCGAGGAAATCCTCGTCCACCTCGTCGGCGATCACCGTGACATGCTGCATCTTGCCGCGCGGGTCGGTAAAGCGGATATCGACGTAGGCAACGTCTTCATCCTTGATGGTTTTCAGAACGCTTTCGATGTCGCTCATGGTCTGTCCTTATGGTTTGTGGGTTGAGTCTTGCGTGCCGCGCCTGCCTAGAGGGCGTCGTCGCCGGTTTCGCCGGTGCGGATGCGGATTGCCTGTTCGATGGTCGAGACGAAAATCTTGCCATCGCCGATCTTTTCGGTGCGGGCGGCGTTGACGATGGCCTCGATGGCGCCGTCGACCTGATCGTCCGACAGGACCACCTCGATCTTTACCTTGGGCAGGAAGTCGACGACATATTCCGCGCCCCGGTAAAGCTCGGTATGGCCCTTCTGGCGTCCGAAACCCTTGACCTCGATCACCGAAAGCCCCTGGATGCCCACATCCTGCAGGGCCTCCTTTACCTCGTCCAGCTTGAAAGGCTTGATGATGGCTTCGATCTTTTTCATGGGCCGATTCCTTTGCGGTGTCGCACTGATCGCATGGGTGAAAGCACTTTCCCCGCAGGCGCGCAATTCGCTAAGGTCATCTCGGCAGGCGGCGGGGCATCAATTGACGAGGCGTGCCTAAAAAACAGTCGGAGCGCATAATAATCATGCAGATTGAAAACAACACCACCGAATTGCCGAACGCCGCCCGGATGCGCGCGCTCGACAGGGCGACGATCGCCGCGGGGCGGATCAGCGGAACGGGGCTGATGGAAAACGCAGGGCGCGCCGTGGTGGATGCGATCCTTCGCACATGGCCCGCATTGGCGCGCACCGATCACCGGGCGCTGGTCCTGTGCGGGCCGGGCAATAATGGCGGGGACGGGTTCGTCATCGCCCGTCTGCTGCATCAGCGGGGCTGGCAGGTGCGGGTCTGCCTGCTGGGCGATCCCGCGCGCCTGCCCGATGATGCGCGGACGAATCTCGAACGCTGGCGCGCGCTGGGCACGGTGGACGCCCTGTCCGCCGACCACCCCGCCGACATGGGGGCCGGGCGGTTCGATCTGATCGTGGATGGCCTGTTCGGCACCGGCCTCGGACGCCCCGTCGCGCCCTGGCTGATCGGGCTGGTCGATGCCCTGCGCAAGGGCACAGGGCCGCAGGGCACGGCGCGCGTGGTGGCCGTCGATATCCCCAGCGGCCTGTGCGCGGACAGCGGCCGGCCCCTGGGTGGGCACGCGGTCTCGGCCGATCTGACGGTGACATTCCATGCGGCCAAGCCCGGTCATTATCTGGATCAGGGACCCGATTTCTGCGGGCGCCTCGTGGTTGCCGATATCGGCATCAGACCCGAGCGCGACACCCAAGCGGCCGAAGGCGGTGGCGACGACACGCCGCCCGCCATGCTGATGACCGGACCGGCCGTTTCGCTGACCAAGGATACAGGCAGCCACAAATACGGCCACGGCCATGCGCTGGTCCTGTCGGGGCCGGCAACGCGCACGGGGGCCGCGCGACTGGCCGCCCGCGCTGCGTTGCGCGTGGGTGCAGGTCTGGTGACGCTGGGCAGCCCCCGCGAAGCGCTGGCCGAAAACGCCGCGCAGCTGACCGCCATCATGTTGCGCGAGGTCCAGGACGCGCAGGCGCTGGCCTCGCTGCTCGACGACCGCCGGATCAACGCGCTGTGCCTTGGCCCCGGGCTGAGCCACACGCGCGCACGCGCCCTGGTGCCGCCGGCCCTGGACACCGGCGGGCCGCGGCGCCGTGCCGTGGTGCTGGATGCCGATGCGCTGACCGCCTGGGAGGGCGCGCCGGATGATCTGTTCGATCTGCTGCATCCCCGTTGCGTGCTGACCCCGCACGGGGGGGAATTCGCCCGGCTGTTTGCCGACCTGGCCGAGGATCTGGCCCGACCCGCCACGCAGGGGCCGGCCTTTTCCCGGCTGGACGCGGCGCGCCAGGCCGCCAGGCGCGCGGGATGCGTGGTGCTGCTCAAGGGCAGGGATACGGTGATCGCCTCGCCCGACGGCCGGCTGGCCGTGAATGCCGCCGCCTATGAACGGGCCGCGCCCTGGCTGGCAACCGCCGGTTCGGGCGATGTTCTGGCAGGGCTGATCACAGGCCTGCTGGCGCGCGGGGCAGATGCCTTTTCGGCCGCCTGCACCGCCGCCTGGCTGCATGTCGAGGCCGCCCGCGCCTTTGGCCCCGGCCTGGTGGCCGAGGATCTGCCTGAGACCCTGCCCGCGGTACTGGCGCGTCTCGAAACCGGCTGAACAGACCGGGCGGCATCGGGCCACAGGGCGGGCGCGGGAATGACACGGGAAATTCCCCCTCGCGCGGGGCAATTTCCTCTGCTAGAAACCGCGGCGTCGCGGGTGTGGCGGAACTGGCAGACGCACCAGATTTAGGTTCTGGCGCCGCAAGGCGTGGGGGTTCGAGTCCCTCCACCCGCACCAGGCAGGCAAGGGCCGCAAGGATGCGCCGCCGGCCGCGGGCGGCCGATTCGCCTAATAGACGCAGGGCAATCGCCTGAAACTCTCTTGTCGCGGTCAACGGCTGCAATGCGCCCCGATTGCCAACCGCCGGGGCGCTTGCGGCCCGGCATGCGCCCGCCCGCCCCCTCGGCGGGCGCATCCGCGCCCACCCGGGCGGCCGCATGCCTCGTTTCTATCCAGATTCATCTCTTCAGGCGATTGCCCTGCTAATAGACGGTCTTCATCTTGTACCCCTTGCCATGGAACAGCCGGACAAAGGTCACGGGATTTCCTTCAAGCCAGGTAATCCGCTCCACCAGGAACAGGGGATCGCCGACATCGACCTCGAGAAAGCTGGAGATTTCCATATCGGCCGCCGTTGCCGAGAAACTGACCTCGGCATTGGAAAACGGCACCTCGCGGATCAGCCAGCTTCCGGGGCTGATCCTGTCGAACCCTTCGCTCGCGGCCTGCGGTACGCTGTTTTCAACGATCCAGCGATCCTCGAACTGAAAGGGCGTGCTGCCGGCGTAATGCATGGCCCGCACATGGATGACCGATTGCTGCGCCGCCGACAGCGACAGCTTGGCCGCCAGCCAGTCGGGCGCGGGCCGGGCCTCGCGTCGGATCAGCGCGTATCGGTAGGGCTGCCCGGATGCCGCGACCTCGTCCTCGGCCTGGGGAATGGCCAGCCGGGCATGGCGGATGGGTGTGCGCTGCACGCGGGTGCCCGCCTTTCGGCGGCGATCCAGATAGCCCTCTTCGGCCAGTTCGCGCAACGCGCGGTTGACAGTCGTGCGGGTGGTGGAAAACTCGTCCGCAAGCTCGGCCTCGCTCGGCAACAGGGTATCCGGCGGCCAGATGCCGTTGCGAATCCTGTTCAGAACCTCTTGCTTGATGGTCCGAAAACCCATTTTCCTGGCAACCGGATCCGCGCCCATAATCCCCCCTGAACAAGTATTCATAATGAATATAATACGACATAATATACGATACAATTACCGGATTGGCGACCGAAAATGACCACGCGGCCTGCCGCCGGCCCGGCGATCCCCGATCAGCAGCCGCGCGGCGGGCGCAAACCCCGCCTGATGCCCGGTGTCGCGCGGAATGATGTGCGGGTCCACCCCGCTATATCCTGTCCACAAGGTCGGCGATCGCCCTGCGGTAGGCGGCGGTGACGTGATCGCGGGCGACATGGCGGCCACCGCGCACCACATGCCGGCCCGCCGACCAGACATCGGTGATGACATCGCGTCCGGCCGCAAAGACCAGGCCGTCGATGATCTGATCGTCGCCGAGCGCGCACAAGGCGGGCGCGTTGCGGTCGATGGCCAGCAGGTCGGCCAGCTTGCCCACACTGATCTCGCCCGCATCGCGGCCGAGCGCCCGGGCGCCCCCTCTGGCCGCCCCGGCATAGAGCGTCCGCCCGACCGAGCCCTGACCGACGACCATCACGTTGCGCGCACGGTCGCGCAGACGCTGGCTGTATTCCAGCAAGCGCAGCTCTTCGACCAGCGAAATGCGTATGTTCGAGTCCGAGCCGACACCAAATGCCCCGCCGTTTTCGATATATGGCACGCCGTTGAATATCCCGTCACCCAGATTGGCCTCGGTGATCGGGCACAGGCCGGCCACCGCGCCGGATCCGGCCAGAGCCCTGGTTTCATGCGCGGTCATGTGGGTGGCGTGGATCAGACACCAACGCCCATCGACAGGCGCGTTGTCCAGCAGCCATGCCACCGGCCGGGCGCCGAATTCTGCCACGATATCATCTATTTCGCCAATCTGCTCGGCAATATGGATGTGAACCGGCCCCCTTGGCGTCGCGCCCAGCAGCCGGGTCAGATCCCCGGGCGACACCGCCCGCAGCGAATGCGGCGCGATACCGATCCGGCTGTCACGGTGCAGCACATTATGGCCCGCTCTCGTCGCGTCCACCAGCGCGAGGAATTCATCGACCGTGTTTGCAAAACGCAACTGAGCGTCGGACAGCGGCGCATCCCCTGCCCCGCCGCGGCGGTACAGAACCGGCAGATGCGTCAGCCCGATGCCGGTGGTTGCGGCGGCCGCAACGATCCGCTGGCCGAGTTCGGCGCGATCATCATACGGCGTGCCGCCCGGCTGGTGGTGCAGGTAGTGAAATTCGCCAACCGCGCCAAAGCCCGCCTCGAGCATTTCCAGATAGGCCTGGGCGGCGATGGCCTCGACATGCTCGGGCCTCAGCACGTCCAGGAAACGGTACATCAGCCTGCGCCAGGTCCAGAAACTGTCGCGCCCCCGCGCGCGAAATTCGGCCATCCCCGCAAAGGCCCGCTGAAAGGCATGGCTGTGCACGTTGCCCGGCGCCGGAAGAAGCACGCCGACGACCGTATCCTGCGCGCCGGCCCTGGCGCCTGCGGTGAGTTTTCGGATCATGCCGCCCTGGATTTCGACCCGAACGTCATGGGCCCATCGGGTACCGACCAGCGCGGTTTGCGCAAAAATTGCCATTTCCTGTCACTTTCAAATAGACATAACAATAATATTAGTATAAATAACGGTTGGCAAGAAAATTTGTGAGGTCCCGGGATGACCACCGGAAACGTGTTCATTGACGCGCGCATCGCAACGCTCGCCGAGGGCGCAGCGCCCTATGGCCTGATCGAGGACGCCGCCCTTGCGGTCGAGGGCGACCGCATCGCCTGGGTAGGGCCACGCGATGCCCTGCCGGCGCGATATGCCCATTTCGAGCGGCTCTCCCTGCAGGGGCGGCTGGTGACGCCCGGACTGATCGATTGCCACACCCATCTGATTTTCGCCGGCGACCGCGCCCGTGAGTTCGAGATGCGCCTGAACGGAGCCGGCTATCAGGCCATCGCGCGGGCGGGCGGCGGCATTTCGACAACCGTCCGGGCGACGCGGGCCAGCGATCTGGAGAGGTTGATC
This sequence comes from Alphaproteobacteria bacterium, assembly GCA_030148665.1. Taxonomy (GTDB): domain Bacteria; phylum Pseudomonadota; class Alphaproteobacteria; order Rhodobacterales; family Rhodobacteraceae; genus UBA5972. Next base: position 5,510 of record JASBSZ010000039.1, on the reverse strand, counting down.
GAACAGGCCCTGCCCCGCGTGGACGCCCTGATCGCCGAGGGAATCACGACGCTGGAAATCAAGTCGGGTTACGGGCTGGACATCGAAACCGAAATCAGGATGCTGCGCGCCGCCCGCCGGATCGGCCAGCTGAGGCCCGTCCGGGTTGTGACGACCTTTCTGGGCGCCCATTCGGTGCCCGAGGAATATGCCGGACGCAGCGACGCCTATATCGACGGGGTCGCCATACCAGCGTTGAGGGCCGCCCATGACCAGGGGTGTCAATCGGCATTTAAAGTTGACCCCCCATCGGCGTCCAATTTTGACCCCCCCTTTCGCGCTGAGCAGGCCCGGCGCTGCGAAGTCTTCCTGTAACGCAGCGGCGGCGGGCCTGCGGGGTTGGGATTTGACGCTAGCCGCGGTTTTTGAAGCGCCAGCTTTCGTTGCCGGTTTCAACGATTTCGCAGTGATGTGTGAGCCGGTCGAGAAGAGCGGTTGTCATCTTTGCATCACCGAAGACGCTTGGCCATTCACCGAAGGTGAGGTTGGTGGTGACGATGATCGAGGTGCGTTCATAGAGCTTGCTGATCAGATGGAACAGTAGCTGACCGCCGGTCTGTGCGAAGGGCAGATAGCCCAGCTCGTCGAGGATCAGGAAGTCGAGACGGGAGATCAGATCGGCGGTCCGGCCCTGGCGTTCGGCACGGGCCTCGGCATCGAGCTTGTTGACCAGGTCGACAACATTGAAGAACCGGCCTCTGCGCCCGGCCCGAATGCACGCTCGGGCGATGCTGACGGCGAGATGGGTCTTGCCGGTACCAGTGCCGCCGATCAGCACGAGGTTACGCTGGTGATCGAGGAAGTCTCCGGTGGCGAGGTCTCGGATCAGGGTCTCGTTGACCTCAGCCGCCTCGAAGTTGAACTCTTCCAGTTCCTTGGCCAGGGGTAGCTTGGCGATGGTCATCTGGTATTTGATCGACCGCGCCTGTTTCTCCCTGATCTCGGCAGTCAATAATTCCCCGATGATTTGCTGCGGCTCGTGCTGACGTTTGATAGCTGTGCTCAGAACCTCGTCATAGGCTGCTCTCATTCCGTAGAGTTTGAGCTTCTTCATCGCGTCGAACACGTCTGATCGTTCCATTTGTCTGTCTCCTCAAGCTGTCGTATCGGTCGCAGTTCGCGGCGGGTTCGCAGGCCAGCCGCAGTGCATCCGGAGTGGTAATTGTCAGGGGGGGTGATGGCTCCCGATGCCGGGCCAAAATGTTCAGGACCACCCCTGCCGAATGGACGTTGTGCGACAAAGCCTCGGCACAGGCGGCTTCCACCGCATCGATCCCATCGGTCAGCACGGCGCTGAGGATGTCGACCATCTGCCTGTCCCCACCTGGCTGGCGCTCCAGCTTGCGCTGCACACGGCGGATCGACACCGGCAGGTCCCATTCCTTGAACGGTGCGCCGTTGCGCAGGGCACCCGGTTTGCGGGCCAGAACAGGTATGTAATGCAGCGGGTCATAGATCGTCTTGCCCCGCCCGAAGCTGCGCGCGTGGCAACCCACAATCCGACCGTCCTGCCAACATTCCAGCCGATCGGCATAGGCGCGGATCTCGACCGGGCGCCCGACCGCACGGGCATCCACTGAGTATTTGTTGTTGTCAAAACGGACAAGGCAGGTCTTGGACACCGAGGCCGGAACCGCATGGAAGCCATCGAACGAGCCAACGTAAGGAACAAGGCTTGGCCGCTCGTCTTCGAACACCTCCCAGATCGTCTTGTCCCGCATCTCCGGGTGCGTGTTGGCCCGGGCATAGGCGAGACACCGGTCTTCCAGCCAGGCGTTCAGTTCGGCGTAGGATTTGAACTTCGGACGTGGCACGAAGAACCGTCGCCGGATCACACCAACCTGGTTCTCCACCTGCCCCTTCTCCCACCCAGAGGCTGGGGTGCAGGCAACCGGGTCGACCAGATAATGGCTACACATCTGCTGGAACCGCCGGTTGTAGGCCCTATCCTTGCCGACAAAAATCGTATCGACCGCCGTCTTCATGTTGTCGTAGATGCCCCGCGCACAGGCCCCACCGAAGAAGGCAAAAGCCTTGTCATGGGCGTCAAACACCATCTCCTGCGTCTCGCGCGGATAGGCCCGGACAAACAGCATCCGGCTGTGGCAAAGGCGGACATGCGCCACCTTCACCGTCACGGTTGCACCATCGAGAATGACAATCTCGTGGCTCCAGTCAAACTGATAGGCTTCGCCGGGGTCAAAGCTCAGCGGAACATACGCCGCAGCCGAGGCTTCCCGCGTCGCCTTTGACCAGTTGGCTGCATGGCGACGCACAGCATCAAAGCCGCCATCATAACCCCGGCCGCGCAGCTCCTCGTAAATCCGAACCAGCGTCAGGCGCTCGCCCTTGGGCTGTCGGGCATTCCTGGCCAGCATCTCATCCAGATCGGACCGCCAAGGGCCGATCTTCGGCCGCGGTTGCGTGGACCGCTCATAACTGAACTCCGTGGCGCCAGATCGCACCACCTTGCGCACCGTGTTCCGCGATACCCGCAACTCCCGGCAGATCTGTTTGATCGATTTCTTCTGGATGAAATACGCCCGCCTGATCTTTCCTATCGTCTCCACGACCAACATCCCCAACTCGCCTCCTCAATCCTTTGAGAAGGCTTCTGATCCAAAATATCAGGGGGGTCACTTTTGGACGCCGATTACCCCAATACAGGGGTCAATTTTGATGGAGTGGATGCCCCCGCCCGACGGCATCGCAATGTGCCAAGATGGTGATGTCGAAATCGCCATATGAAGGAGGAGGCATCCATGGAAGAAGTTAGCATCGTAGGCGTCGATCTTGCAAAGCAGGTCTTTCAGGTTCACGGAGCAGCGGCGGATGGACGCGTTCTGTTCCGCAAGAAGCTGTCACGGCAGCAGTTTGTGAAGTTCATGGCGTCGCTTGCGCCCTGTGTCGTCGCGATGGAGGCCTGTGGCACCGCGCACTACTGGGGCCGTGAGCTATCCCGACATGGCCATGACGTACGGCTGATCGCGCCGATCTACGTCAAGCCGTTCGTCAAGCGGCAGAAGAACGACGCCGCCGATGCAGAAGCCGTGGCGGAGGCGGCCCTTCGCCCGACCATGCGTAGCGTGGCCGTGAAGACTGCAGATCAGCAGGCCCGCGCGATGTTGTTCCGCACACGGGATTTGCTGGTTGGCCAGCGAACCCAATTGGTGAATGCCTTGCGCGGTCATCTCGCCGAGCATGGGATCATCGTCGGCCAGGGCGTCAGAAACATCGCACGCCTGGCAACGCGGCTCGAAGAGGGCGCTCTGCCGGATCTGGTTCGCGATCTTGGACGGCTCTACCTTGATCGGATCGCACAAATCAGCGCCGAGATCGGGAAACTGGACAAGCGTATTGCCGCAGCGGCCAAGGAAAACGATCTTGCACGCAGGTTGCAAACGATGCCCGGGATCGGGCCTGTCTGCGCAATGGCAATCGCTGCCTTCGCGCCGGATATGCGCACGTTCCGCCGGGGCCGCGACTTCTCCGCCTGGCTCGGCCTCGTACCCCGCCAGCATTCGACTGGCGGCAAGCAAAAGCTTGGCCGCACCTCGAAGATGGGGCAACGTGACATCCGGCGCCTTCTTATTGTCGGGGCGATGTCCGTCGTGCATTGGAGGGGCCGTGATGGCGGCCGGCCCGGGTCGTGGCTGGCGCGAATGCTCGCCCGCAAGCCGCGCAAACTTGTCGCGATAGCTCTGGCCAACAAGATGGCGCGCATGATCTGGGCCATGCTCGTCAGGGATGAAAACTACAGGGATCCGACCGGCGCGGTTTGCTGATCGCGGCCGCCGGAACGTCGGAGATGTGAGGAGGACAATGACCCGTATGGGCAAATGATCGGAAAGATCCGGATTGGGAAAACCAGGGGCATGCAAAGAGCTTAGAGCTCGCAATTTTGATCTGGACCCCATCCGCGCATCACCATACCGGCCCGCGGCGCATAGCAGCTGCACCTGAGAGGCCTGAAACATGACCGCGCCCGATCACACTCCAAGACAGGTCAAAAAAACCTTGCATCGATGGGGGCATCCAAACATGACCCGTATGGGCAAATGATCGGCAAGATCCGGATTGGGATAACCAGGGGCATGCAAAGAGCTTCGAGCTCGCAATTTTGATCTGGACCCGATCCGCGCATCACCATACATGGTGTGATTGCGGCGGTCGCTCTCCGATGGCGAACGAGGTCCGCTATGGTGGCCTCAGGATAAATTTCCGTGAGGAGAACGACCATGAATTACTATGCCGGTTTGGACGTTTCGCTGAAAGAGATTTCGATCTGCGTCATTGATGGTAACGGAACCACCATTGCACATGCCGTTTCCCCAGCCGACCCTGAGGGCGTGGCGGGGTGGTTCCGCACAAGGGCGCTCTCGCCAGAGCTGATCATGCATGAAAGCGGTCAACTGTCGATCTAGCTCCAACGCGGGCTGGAAGATCTGGGGTTTCCGGTGTTTTGCATCGATGCTCGCAGGGCGCACAAAAGCCTGTCTGCCCGCCCCAACAAGTCCGACGCCGCGGATGCAGAAGGTCTTGCGCAACTGGCCCGCACGGGCTGGTTTACGCCGGTCCACGTGCGCAGTGAAGACGCGGATCGGCTGCGTGCCCTGGTCAGCGCACGTGCGCAACTGATTGATCTTCGCAAAGACCTTGAAGGACATGTTCGGGGAGTTCTGAAAACCTTCGGAATTCGTTTGACGGGTGTTGGGAAAGGTCGGCAGCGGCAAGGTTTTCGCGACCAGCTCGCTGTTGCAGGCGAACGAGATCCTGTTCTGCACATGATCGCCGACGGGTTCATCGCTGCTCATGCTACCCTTTGCCGGGCCGCCGCAGAGCTTGACCGCGCTGTGAAGGAAAAGGCTGAGACACATCCCGTTGCCCGTCGGCTGATGACCATCCCCAGCGTCGGTGCGATCGTCGCGCTGAATTTTGTCGCGCTGGTAGATGACCCTTCGCGCTTTCGCAGGGCTGAGAATGTCGGGGCATTTCTAGGCCTCACGCCTCGACGGCACCAGTCCGGAGAAATTGATTGGTCCGGGCGTGTCTCGAAATGCGGCGACGGTGTCATGCGGAGCCTGCTGTTCGAAGCGGCAACTACCTTGATCACTCGAGTGCAAAAGTTCTCGGCACTGAAAAGCTGGGCTGTCCGCCTTGCAGGACGACGAGGCTTTGCCAAGGCGGCAGTTGCAACCGCGCGAAAACTCGCGGTGCTGATGTTGACAATGTGGAAGAACGAAACCGAGTTCACTTGGACAAAGGAGGCTGTTGCCTGATCTGAATCCTCGCCTCGGCTGGCGGGGAGCGAAGTCCCGAAGGGGCGGAGGTTGGTCGATCTCGCGCGGGCCGATGGGAGGCGGAATATTCTGCAAAACCCGAGCCATACATTGAAGACGACCACCACCGAATACCATGATGAGGCGCAAAGCGCGACCTCGGAGAGAACCATGACCTCGGACGGATCGATC
>JASBSZ010000027.1 GCA_030148665.1 Alphaproteobacteria bacterium | reverse complement strand
TTCAGGCTGGTCAGACCAACCGGCGACGGCCCAGTCCAAGGGACGGGGTGAAAACCCCGGGCGGGCGCTCGGGCTCGTCGCCGGGAGCATCATGCCACAGATTCAATAGACAGGCGGGCGCATATGCGCCCACCCGGGCGGGCGCATGCCTCGCTTGCATCCGGCTGCACCCCATCAAGCGATTGCCGTGGCGTGCATGATCCCGACTTGGCACAAGTTCCCCGCATTGCCGTCATGGGGCGTGCGGGCAGGTGGCGCGCTGCGTCGGCTACAGGTCGATCTCGATGATGCCGCCGGGGCGGGCGGCGCGCGACTGGCACAGGATGATTGCATGTCGGCGCTGGTCGTCGGACAGGACGAAATCGCGATGTTCGACCTCGCCCGAAACCAGCGTGCATCTGCACACCCCGCAGATGCCGTCGCGGCATTTCACGTCCACCCTGATGCCGGCCTCGGCCAGCACGTCGGTTGCGGCCCTGTCGGCGGGCACGATCAGGTCGCGCCCGCTGCGCAGCAGGCGCAGGGTAAAGGGGTGGTTTTCGTATTCCGGCTGCCGGGGCGGGGCGAAATATTCCACATGGCGGCTGTCCTCGGGAAAGCCCGCATCCGCAGCGGCCTCGAGCACCGCCTGCATGTAGCTGTCGGGTCCGCAGGCATAGACATGGCTGCCCGGCCGCCAGCGCAGGATCGCGCGCAGGTCGGCGCGCGTGCCCTCGTCCGATACATGCAGATGCACGCGGTCGGCCCAGGGGGTGCGGGCCAGCCTCTGTGCAAAGGCGGCGCGGCTGCGCGTGGGGACCGAGTAGTGCAGGGCGAACGCGCGCCGCTGGGCATGCAGCTGGTGGGCCATGGCGATCATGGGGGTGACGCCGATGCCTCCGCCCATCAGAAAGGTCATCTCGGCATCGGGTGCGAGCGGGAAATGGTTGCGCGGGTGCGAGATGAACACCCGCCGGCCGGGCACGAATATCCGGTGCAGCAGCTGCGAGCCGCCCCGGCCGCGATCTTCGCGCAGGACGGCGATTTCGTAGGTCTCGCGCCGGGCCGGGTCGGAACACAGCGAGTACTGGCGGAAATATTCCGGGGCGACGACGATCTCGATATGGGCACCGCCCTGAAACGGGGGCAGGGGGGCGCCGTCGGGCAGGCGCAGCCCGTAGGCCGCAATGTCGTCGGTCAACCTTTCGACATGCGCGACCTCGACCTGCATCACGGGCGCATCCCGGCGGTCGGCGGAATAGACATGCTCGGGCGGCAGGCCGGCAGCACGCCGGCGGCGGTATTCGCGCGCGTCGATCAGGTCGCGATACGCCCTGATGCCGGCCTCGCGGTCCATGGGAAAGGGCCAGGGCCAGGGCGGCGGGGCCAGCGGCGCCGGATAGACGGCGAGGGTCTGGTCCTCGGGCCGCAGTTTCAGATCCCTTGACAGGCTGCGCGCATTGACCGGATGTGCCGGCGGGCGATAGGGCCCCTCGTCGCGCATCTCGATATCCCACCACCATTTCTTGACCGGGTTGATTTCGCCGCGCCCGGCAATGTCGTCGAGCCGCGCCAGCAGGCCGGCGCTGCCCGGCAGATGCATCGCGGCCCAGCGAAAGGGGCTTTCGGCCAGCACGCCCTCCAGATTCCACGGACAGGTCTTCATGCAGCGCCCGCACATGGCACCGCCCTCCTGCGCGACGCGGTATGTCAGACATTTCGAGCTGTCCGATTTCCAGATCTCGTAGCCGTTGAACATCAGCTTCGGCCCGGCAGTGATGGCCCCGCTGGGACATTCGCGGGCGCATTTGTTGCAGCTGTCGCAAAACCGTTGCAGGCCGAAATCGATGGGCCGGTCATGGTCCATGGGCATGTCGGTGGTGACGACGCCGGATTTCAGACGCGGGCCGAGAAAGGGATTCAGGATCACTTCGCCGATGCGGCTGACCTCGCCCAGGCCCGACAGCAACAGCAGCGGCGGGTTCAGCACCTCGTCGTCCATGACGCTGTGCACGCGGGCTTCCCGGCCCAGATTGCGCAGCTGCTGGGCGATGACGCCGCCGATCAGGGAAAAACGCAGATAGGCGCGCATCGACTGGGCGCAGGCGATCCAGTCGTCTCCGCTGGCGCCTTCCATGGTTTCGTGGCCCTGGTCCACGATCATCGAGATCGCCTGCCCGTGGTAGGGCGTGATCGGCGCGCCGGTGGTGTCGTGGCTGTAATAGGCGTAATCCGGGCATTCGCTGAGGCCCACCGCATCCATGCCCAGGAAATAGGCCGCGCCCTTGATGTTGGCCGCGTTGCGGGCGGGGTCGGATGTCGAGGGGTGCGGCCTGCCTTCGCGGTCGCCGTATTGCAGCAGCATGAAGGCCCCGAGGCTGGGCCGAAAGGCAAAGGCCGCGGCCGATTTGCGCACATAGTTGCCGTTTCGGGCCGCCTGCTGCACGCGATGGCCGAGATCGCCGAACAGGGCGCGGGCGAACATGTTGGCGCGCTTGGGCACGCGTGCGACATTGGCGCCGTCGATCAGGGTGGTGGGCGTATCGACCCGTTTCAGTGTCTCAAAGGGGTGGGGGCCATCCTTGAATGCGCGTTTTCGATAGGGGTCGTGGTTCAGCGCGTTGCTTGCGTGGCGTCCCAGCCCGGACCGCCAGCCCAGCCCCGGTGACTGCCCCGGCCGCAGTGGCCGGTCGGGCGCCAGGGCCATCGTCGTCGTGACCGCGGCCAGGCCAAAGCGGTTGCCCAGGAACGGGTTCCACGGCCGGCCTTCGCGGATTTCGGCAAGGCCCGCAGCCACCGCCAGCCGGCCCAGATGCACGTCGCTGGCCATCGCGTCATGGGCGCGCGCCTCGAAGCCCAGCAGGCGGATATAGGTGGCCAGCGTGGTTGCCATCTCGGCCCCGCGCAGGCAGGCGCGCTGGGGTTGCGCGTCGTGGATCCAGTCGCAGCCGGGCTCGTTCGGGGCGGGATCGCGGGGATATGCGACCAGGATCACCAGGGCATGGCTGTGGTGGCGACAGGAATCCGGCGGCGTGGCCAGCCTCTGGCGCAGATCGGCAAGGATCCCGTCAACGCCCGAGGCAAAACTTTTCGGCTGAAGCCCGTCGATCCTGTCGGCCAGCAGGGCGATATCCGGGTTTTCGAGGGGTTCGTCCAGCCAGGCCGCCGGGGGTATGGTGCATGTGCCGGCCATCGAGGCATCGACGTAATATGCAAATGCCTTGAGATGGGCCGCCCTGGCGTCCGGGTCGCGCGGGATTTCGGCCTTCTCGGGCTTGGGCCGGCCGTCGCGGGTGGCGTCCATCATTGCCTGATAATCGCGCATGGCGTTGACGATCGATGCCGGATCATCGGGCCGGCGAAACGAGATCCGCGCCATGTCGTCCAGACCCGCCAGATCGGGCAGGCCGTCCTGCCGGGCGAGGCGCTCCAGCGGATAGGGCCCCAGATGTGCCGGGCGCGTGCGATATGAAAGAAGCCGGGTCACGCCCGTCCGCCGTCTGGCGCGTGGCGCGGCAGGTTCCGGCCCGGGCGGCCGGAGCGGGCGGTCATGTCAGAGATCGGGGACATCACGGCGCTCGTCCTTCAGCAGCTTGTCCAGAATTTCGCCCAGGGTTTCGGATTCGTACCAGCTGAGCTTGTCGCGGAAATGCCGGGCGTTTTCGCGTGCGGCGGCAATCGCCTCATGCAGCGCCTTCTGCCCCTTTTCGGTCAGCCGGACGGTGCGCATGCGCCCGTCGGGGCCGTCATGGCCCTTGCGCAGGATCATGCCGTCGCGTTCGAGCGCCCCCAGAGCGCGGGAAGTCGCGGTGCGGTCGATCCCGATATAGCTGGCGATGGCCGATGGGCTGGTCAGGCCCTGCTCGCCTGCGGCCACCAGCACGCACCATCGCACCCGGGTCAGCCCCAGCGGCGCGATCCGCTGTTCAAAGCGGCGTTCGATGACGCGCGCGGCCAGCGTCAGCCGCCAACCGGGGGATTCGTGCAGGTCGTAAGGGGCAGATGTTGCGTTTTCCGACATGATTGACATTGTTCATCATGTGATTGACAGTGTCAATCGGTTCGCGTGACCGACCCCTGGTGGGGTGGAATCGCAATCCGTATCATGGGAAACCTGGCGCGAACCGGATTGCAGGCAATCCGAGGGATGGAACGCCAATGTAGCAAACCTGGGATTCGGATGACTGGCGTCACCCGCCCGCTTGCCGTACAGGCCGATCCGTGGCATTGATCGGCACAACCCGATACAGGAGGGCCGGTTGCCGGACTATCGCGGAATCCTGTTCGACAAGGACGGAACGCTTTTCGATTTCACCGACAGCTGGGCCGGATGGGCGACCCGGCTCATCGCGGATCTGGCCGGCGGGGATGCGGTGCGTGCGCGCCTTATCGGGCATCTGGTGGGGTTCGATTCCGGCAGCCGATCCTTTGCCCCCGACAGCATGATCATTGCCGGCACCCCAGATGATATCGCCGGCGTTCTGGTGCCCCATCTTCCGGGCTGGAGCCATGCGCGGATCGTCGATCATGCCAATGCGCTGGCCCAGTCGCTGCCGCTGACCAGCCCGGTGCCCCTTGTGCCGCTGATCGAGAGGCTGAGGCACGAGGGCCTCAGGCTGGGCCTTGCCACCAATGACGGCGCGGCGCCGGCGCTCGCCCATGCGCGGCAGGCCGGCATCCGGCATCTGCTGGATTTCATCGCCGGCTCGGACAGCGGTTTCGGCGCGAAACCGGCGCCGGGCATGCTGCTGGCCTTTTGTCGGGAAACGGGGCTTGAGCCGTCTCAGGTGGTCATGGTCGGGGATTCGATTGCCGACATGCAGGCCGGACGCGCCGCCGGCATGGCCGCGGTCGCGGTGCTGAGCGGGCCTGCGGGGCGCGCGGAACTGGCGCCATACGCCGACGCGGTGCTGCCCGACATAGGCGCGCTGCCGGCCTGGCTGGGGCTGGAACAGGGCCGGGACGGCGGCTGAGGCATGGGCCGGCACGGGGGCGTGCGTCAGGAGCGGAAAGGGGGGGGCGTCTCGCCCGCGATCAGTTGCGCCTGACCACCCGGCCCAGAAAGTGGACCTCGTCATAGGATGAGAAATCGAAAGGGCGCTCGGCGCCGGTGGTTTCGACCGGGGTCAGCACCTCGCGGGCGGGCTTGTCGGACCCCTTGTCAAAGGTATAGCCGAACAGCTCGAAATCGCGCCGGTAGAGACGGTGAAAATGCCGTTTCTGCGCGGCGCTCAGGCCCAGATCGTCGGCCCGTTCGCACGTGTATCGCCGTTGATTGCGTCGAGGCAGCGCCAGATCCGCGCGCGGCAGGCCGAATTCGGCCAGCAGCGAAATCAGCCGCTCCTGCCAGTCGTCATCCTCGATATGCAGGACATGCCCGGCGATCCTTTCGTTTCCGATATGGGTAAAGAAATGTTGCGGGCAGAAATGCACATAGGCCGGATCGAAACGGATGCGGATGCTGTCCAGCTCGTCCAGAAACGCGGCGATATCCTTGCGCCGGCGATAGCGGTGCTGCAGGAAATGCTGATCCATCGCCGAAAGAAACCGTGTCACGGGATCGCGCACGATGGCAATCACGCGATAGTCGCGGATCAGCCTGAAAAGATGCGGAGGCAGGTCCAGCAGCGGCAGATGGGCCGCATCGCAATAGCGCTGATGACGCGGCATCCAGCGCCAGCCCCACAGGCGGCGGCATTCGGGATCGGCCCGGACCAGCATTTCGCTGACCGAGGTGCCGGCGCATTTGGGAACATGCATGAAAATCATCCGGTAGCGGTCGGAGACGATCATTTGCCAAACCTCCATGCCGGGTTGCCGGCCAGTCCTGTCCTTTTCCTGTCGTTTCATCGATCCGCGGTCGGCCGCGATGTGACGTCAGCTGCGCCCGGGCCTGCCAAGTGCAGCCAGCAGGCCGCGGGTTGACGCATCAAACCGCGCGGCGGGATCGGGGTCGTCATCGCTGCCGTCCCCCCCTGCACCCCGGACTGCGGGCAACAATGCGCCTGCCAGTTCCTTGCCCAGCTCGACACCCCATTGATCGAACGAATTGATTCCCCAGATCGCGCCCTCGACGAATACGCGATGCTCGTACAGCGCGATCAGCCGGCCCAGGGAAAAGGGCGTCAGCTGGTCATGTGTCAGGGTGATCGAGGGGCGATTGCCCGGAAACTGGCGATGGCGGGCCAGGGTCTCGGCCTGCCTGCCGGTCACGCCCGAGGATTCGACCATGCGCCGTGCCTCGTCCAGGCTGCGCCCGCACATCAATGCCTGTGACTGGGCCAGACAATTGGCAATCAGCAGGGCGTGCTGGTGGGCAAGGTCGGGTTCATGGCCCAGCGCGGCGATGATGAATTCGGCCGGAACCACCTGGGTGCCCTGATGCAGCGACTGGAAAAAGGCGTGCTGGCCGTTGGTGCCCGGCGCGCCCCAGACGATCGGGCCGGTGGGCCGCGTCACGGCCGTGCCGTCCAGAGTCACGCTCTTGCCGTTGCTCTCCATGTCGAGCTGCTGCAGATAGGCGGGCAGATGTTCCAGCCGCTGGTCATAGGGCAGGATGGCTCGCGTGCCATAGCCGCAGATGTCGTTGTGCCAGATGCCGACAAGGCCCAGCAACACCGGCAGGTTCTGCGCAAGCGGCGCGTCGCGGAAATGCTCGTCCATTGCCGCCGCCCCCTGCAGGAAGCGGCCAAAGTCATCGGCACCGATGGCCAGCATCACCGGCAGGCCCACCGGCCCCCATATCGAATAGCGCCCACCGACCCAGTCGGCAAAGCCGAACACGCGGCTGGGGTCGATGCCCAGATCCGCACAGCGTTCGACGGCGCTGGACACGGCGGCCAGGTGGTTTGGCGCGCGCGCGCCCAATGCGGCGCGCAGCCAGTCGATGGCCGTACGCGCATTGGTCATTGTCTCGACCGTGGTAAAGGTTTTCGAGGCGATGATGACCAGCGTCTGCGCAGGTTCGAGCGGCGCCAGCGTGTCGGCGATATGCGCACCATCGACATTCGAGACGAAATGCACCCTTGGGCCGTCATGATAGGGCGCGAGCGCCCGTGTCACCATGACCGGGCCCAGGTCAGAGCCGCCGATGCCGATATTCACGACATCGGTGAACTTGCCGCCTTGCGCGGTGCGGATGCGCCCGGCGCGGATCGCCTCGGCGAAATGGGCCATGCGGGCGCGGGTTTCGCGGATCTCGGGCAGAACGTCCTGGCCATCGACGCGGATGGGGCGGTCGGATTGCGCGCGCAGGGCGGTATGCAGGACGGCGCGGTTTTCGGTGGTGTTGATGGGGCGGCCTGCGAACATCGCATAGCGCCGCGCCTCGATTTCGCTTGCCCGCGCCAGATCCAGCAGCATCGAACGGGCCCGTCTGTCGATGGCGGTCTTGGAGTAGTCCAGCAGCATGTCGTCGAGGCGCACCGAGAAATCGTCGAAACGCGCGGCGTCGTCGAAAAGCGACAGGATGCGGCGGTTCCGGGTTGCGGCGCGGTTGCGGCGCAGCGCGTTCCACAATCGTGCGGTTTCACTCATCCGTGGTCTCCCCGACTGTTGGCCCGACTGTTTGCCAGACTGGCGGCCTGTCTTGCGCGCGCGGTGATTGCCGCCCAGTCGCCGCGCGCCACCAGATCGCGGGGCGCAACCCAGCTGCCGCCGACGCAGGCGACATTGGGCAGGGCCAGATAGGCCGCGGCATTGTCGGGCGTGATGCCGCCGGTGGGGCAGAAGGTGATCTGCGGCAGCGGGCCGGCCAGCGATTTCAGGGCCGGCGTGCCGCCCGCGCCCTCGGCCGGAAAGAATTTCAGCATGTCATAGCCGCGCGCCAGCAGCCTCATGGCCTCGGAAGCGGTGGCGGCACCGGGCAAGAGCGGCATGTTCATGGCAGCGGCCGCCTGCAACAGATCGTCGGTTGCGCCGGGCGAGACGCCAAAGGCCGCGCCCGCCTCATGCGCCTTGCGCACGTCGTTTTGAGACACCAGCGTGCCGGCCCCGACAATGGCGCCCTCGACCGTGCGCATGGCGGTGATTGCCGCAAGGGCCGCGGGCGTGCGCAAGGTGACTTCCAGAACCGGCAGGCCGCCTGCCACCAGCGCCCGTGCCAGCGGCAGGGCGGTATCGGCGTCCTCGATCACCAGCACCGGGATCACCGGGGCCAGGGAGCAGAGCCGCCTTGTTTCGGCGCTGGCTCTGGGTGGGGTCATGTTTGTCGGGGTCATTCAGCCGTCCCTTTGAAAAACACGCTGGCGCCTTGGGCTGCTGCGCCTGCGTTGCGCCTGAATACATCGAACAATTCGCGCCCCATGCCGTAATGGTTGCCTGAAAGATCGGCTTTCGCGGGGGCGCGATCCAAAACATCTGGTGACAGGATATCCAGTGAACCGGCGCGCGCGTCAAGGCGCAGCATGTCGCCATCGCGCAGACGTGCAATCGGCCCGCCATCCAGCGCCTCGGGGCAGACATGGATCGCGGCCGGCACCTTGCCGCTGGCGCCCGACATGCGCCCGTCGGTTACCAGTGCCACACGCAGGCCGCGCCCTTGCAGGATGGTCAAGAGCGGCGTCAGGCTGTGGAGTTCCGGCATGCCATTTGCGCGCGGGCCCTGAAAACGCACGACGATCACCACATCATCGGTGAATTCGCCTTCATGGAAGGCCTGCTTGACCTGTTCCTGATCCGAAAAAACCCGCACGGGGGCCTCGACGATATGGTGCTCGGGGGCAACGGCCGAGACCTTGATGACCGCTTCGCCCAGGTTGCCGGTCAGGTATTTCAACCCGCCGCTGGCCTGAAACGGCGCGTCGGCGGGGCGCAGGATGGCGTCATTGGCGCTGGTTGCGTCAACATCCACCCAGCGCAGATCTCCGTCGATCAGGCGTGGCTCCTGCCGATAGCGGTCCAGCCCCGGCCCGGCGATTGTGTTGACATCGCCGTGCAGCAGCCCCGCATCCAGCAGCGTGCCGATCACGAAAGCCATGCCACCGGCGGCGTGGAAATGGTTCACATCGGCCAGCCCGTTGGGATAGACCCGCGCAACCAGGGGCGTGACTGCGGAAATATCGGCGAAATCCTGCCATGTCAGGATGATGCCGGCCGCGCGCGCCATGGCGACGAGGTGGATCAGCAGGTTGGTCGAGCCCCCGGTCGCGTTCAGCCCGACAATGCCGTTCACGAATGCGCGCTCGTCAAGGATATGGGCCACCGGCAGATAGCGGTCGCCAAGCGCGCTCAGCTCCAGCGCGCGGCGGGTGCCCTCGGCCGTCAAGGCGTCGCGCAGGGGCGTCCCGGGGTTGACAAAGCTGGCGCCGGGCAGGTGCAGGCCCATGATTTCCATCAGCATCTGGTTGCTGTTGGCGGTGCCGTAAAAGGTGCAGGTGCCGGGGCCGTGATAGGCGGCCATCTCGGCGCGCATCAGGGCGTGGCGGTCGATCTTGCCCTCGGCATATTGCTGGCGGATGCGGGCCTTTTCGTCATTCGGCAGGCCGCTGGTCATGGGGCCGGCGGGCAGGAATACGGCCGGCAGATGGCCGAATGTCAGCGCCGCGATCACCAGCCCCGGCACGATCTTGTCGCACACCCCCAGAAAGACGGCCGCGTCGAATGCGTCATGCGACAGCGCCACCGCCGCCGACATGGCGATCACGTCGCGGGAAAACAGCGACAGCTCCATCCCCGGCGCGCCCTGGGTGACGCCGTCGCACATGGCCGGCACGCCGCCGGCGACCTGTGCGGTGCCGCCCGATTCGCGCGCGGTGCGGCGGATCAGTTCGGGGAAATGCTCGAACGGGCGGTGGGCCGACAGCATGTCGTTATAGGCGGTGATGATGGCGATATTGCCGGCGTCGCGCTCGGCCAGCGCATCCTGATCGGGCCCCGCGCCGGCATAGGCGTGCGCCTGCCCCGAGCACGACAGATGCCGCCGCGAAGGCCCGTCGGGGCGCGCCGCCGCCATGCGCGCCAGATAGGCCGCGCGGGTGGTTTCGCTGCGCTTTCGGATGCGTTCGGTGACGGCGGCGATGGTCGGCTCAAGAGGGGGCGTCATGGCGTGGTTTCCTCGGTGTAATGCACCCGCACGCCCTGTGGCGCGCGCAGGATCAGGCGCACGGGGGCCTCGGCAACGGGGCCCACGCGCTCGGCACGCTGAAACGCCCGCAGCTTGGCGCGGCCCTTGATCAGCAGGTGCAGATGCGCGGCCCCCAGCAGGGCGGGGGCGGTCAGGGTGATGCGGGGCTCGGGCGCGGCGGGGGCGCGGATCGGCAGGATGGGCGACGGGCAATCCGGGTCGAGCGCGTCGTTCAGGCGGTCGGCGCCGGGAAACAGGCTGGCGGTGTGCATGTCCTCGCCCATGCCCAGCACGCAGACATCCAAAGGCAGGGCCGCAGCGACCGCGCTGGCGAGACCGTCCAGCGCATCCTCGGGCGCGGAGGCAGGTGCTGCAAGCGGGATCAGGGTTGCGGCCGCAGCCGGGCCTTGCAGCAATGTCTCGCGCAAGAGCCGCGCGTTGGAGCGTGGGGAATCGGCAGCCACCCAGCGCTCATCGGTCGGCATCACGCGGATATGCGCCCAGTCGAGATCGGCCCCCGACAGCGCCCGCAAAAACGGCGCGGGCGTGGTACCCCCCGGCACGGCAAGCGACGCCTGGCCGCGCGCCTCGATCGCCGCGCGCAGGGTGCCGGCCACCAGCGCCGCAAGGCCGGTGGCCTGAAGCGCCTGGTCGCGATAGGAAATCAGCTCGACGCTCATGATCCGATCTCGCGCCAGCGCCGGCCGTCGCGGTGCATCAGCATCAATGCGTCCTCGGGCCCCGAGCTGCCGGGGTCATAGGGAACGGGGCGGTCGCCGGCCTCTTCCCAGCGGGCGATGATGGGGTCGATCCATTCCCATGCGGCCTCGACCTCGTCGCCGCGCATGAACAGGGTCTGGTCGCCCCGGATCACGTCCATCACCAGGCGCTCATAGGCATCGGGGATCTCGACATCGGCACCAAGCGCCTCGGCGAATGTCATGTCCAGCGGCACCTCGGTCAGGCGCATGCCGCCGGGGCCGGGTTCCTTGATGGTCATGCGCAGCGTCACGCCCTCGTCCGGCTGCAGGCGGATGATCAGCGCGTTGCCCCGCCGGTTGTCCATGCGCGGAAAGATGGCGTGCGGCGGGTCGCGAAAGATGATGACGATTTCCGACAGGCGTTCGCGCAGCCTCTTGCCGGTGCGCAGATAGAACGGCGTGCCCCCCCAGCGCCAGTTCGAGACATGCAGCTTCATGGCGACAAAACTTTCGGTGGTGCTGTCGGGGTTGCCGACCTCTTCGAGATAGCTCCGGCCGTGGGCGCCGGCGCGATACTGGCCGCGCACGATATCCTCGGGTGGCACCGGGTCCAGCGCGCGGATGACCTTGAGCTTTTCATCCCGCACGGCGTTCGGCTCGAAACGCGAGGGGGGTTCCATCGCCGTCAGGCACAACAGCTGCATCAGGTGGTTCTGGAACATGTCGCGCGCCGCACCGGCGTGGTCGTAATAGTCCTCGCGGCCCTCGACGCCCAGTTTCTCGGCAACGGTGATCTGCACATGGTCGATATGCTGGCAGTTCCACAGCGGCTCGAACAGGGCGTTGGCGAAACGCAGGGCCATCACGTTTTGCACCGTTTCCTTGCCCAGGTAATGGTCGATGCGGTAGATCTGGCTTTCGCCGAAACAGTTGCGCAGGGCCCGGTTCAGCGCCCGCGCCGAGGCCAGGTCGCGGCCAAAGGGCTTTTCCACCACGATGCGGCTGTCGGGCGTGGCCAGCCCCCGCTGGTCGAGCCGGGCCGCGATGGGCGCAAACAGGCCGGGGCCGACCGACAGGTAAAAGGCGCGCACCACGTCGTCGCGCAGCCTTGCGGCAAGTTCATCCCAGCCGCGATCGCCGGTCACATCCAGGCTGACATAGTCGAGGCATGCCACGAAGGCGTCGAGATTGTCCACACAGTCGGTCTGCGCCAGCGCGCTTGCGACGGAATCGCGAAATTCCTCGGGCGTCATCTGCGAGCGCGCGCAGCCGATGATGCGCGCATCAGCGGGCATCTGGCCCACGGCGTGCCGGTGGCAGAGCCCAGGCAGGATCTTGCGATGGGCAAGGTCCCCGGTTGCGCCGAACAGGACCAGGTCGAACGGTGCGACGGGGATGACATGCGAGGCCATGGAAATCTCTCCGGTTGTGCTAGCGCTAACGGGTTCATAGTGGTCGTCATCGGGGATTGAAACACATTTCTGCCCGGAGGGGAAAGCAAAGGAGACAAGGGCGGGGCGATCACGTTTGGGTGTTCATGTTCGCAGATGCGCATTTCGATCCCGGCGCAGCGGGGTAAAACAAGTTGACCACGGCATGAAATCTGCGGCATCTGGCAACGGTTACTGCCCGGAGCGACGATGAAACCCTTTCTGATCCTGCAACTGCGCCCTGAAACCGAGGCCAGCGATGACGAATACGACGCCTTTCTGGACAAGGGCGGCCTGACGCGCGATCAGACGGTCAGGGTGCGTCTGGATCGCGAGGCTATCCCGCCCGATCTGCGCCTTGACGATCTGTCCGGCGTGATCGTGGGCGGCGGGCCGGGCTGCGTTTCCGACCCGTGGGAGGCCAAATCTCCGGTCGAACGCACCATCGAACAGGCCGTCATGGGGATCATGCCGGAAATCTGCGCGCGCGATTTTCCCTTTCTGGGGTGCTGCTACGGCATCGGCATCCTGGCCCATCACCTGGGCGGCGAGGTCAGCAAGGCACGCTATGGCGAAGAGGTGGGCGCAACCACCTGCACGATGACGCCCCAGGGGGGCCGTGATCCCCTGCTGGCCGGCCTGCCCGCGCATTTTCGCGCCTTTGTCGGCCACAAGGAGGCGGTGCAGGCGCTGCCGCGCGGCTGCGTGCATCTGCTGGAGTCGCCGACCTGCCCCTTTCAGATGATTCGACATGGGCGCAACGTCTATGCCACGCAGTTTCACCCCGAGGCCGACAGCGCCGGCTTTGCCCTGAGGATCAGGATTTACCGTCACCGGGGCTATTTCGCGCCCGAGGACGCCGATCGCCTGATTGCGATGTGTGAATCCGAGAATGTAGAAAGCCCCCGGCACATTTTGCGCAATTTCGTTAAACGTTTCGGTCGGGATTGAGAACGATCCCGAAATCGCGCCTGCAAGCCCGCGGATCGGGGCGCTCTCGAAAAGGATGCTGCCCAGGCGGGCGCGTTGCGCAAGGGTTGCAAAGCGGTGCCGGATTGCCGGCATGGCCAGTGGTAAAAAAACCTTACCACGTGAAAGGCGGTTGCAATTTGCCCGATGCCTAGGGTCGAAACCCAATCAACCTATTGAATGACAAGAACAGCTGTGATTCCCTGTATGGAAACACACAGGAGATAGATCATGGCGAATGAATTCTGGTTGTCCGATAGGGTGTGGGCGAAGATTGAGCCGCTTCTGCC
>JASBSZ010000022.1 GCA_030148665.1 Alphaproteobacteria bacterium | reverse complement strand
CATCGGGCACATGCAACTGTTCAGGCTGGTCAGACCAACCGGCGACGGCCCAGTCCAAGGGACGGGGTGAAAACCCCGGGCGGGCGCTCGGGCTCGTCGCCGGGAGCATCATGCCACAGATTCAATAGACAAGGCGGGCGCATTCGCGCCCACCCGGGCGGCCGCATGCCTCGTTTCCATCCAGATTCACCTCTTCAAGCGATTGCCGTGCCCGGCACCGGCGCACCGGACTCACGATTTGCGAGAAATCGTTAGCATTTTGCGATTTCCCGCGTTAACCTTGCGTCACATTCACGGGACGCGAGGACGGAAATGAGACGGCGGTTCATCGGGGCGGTGGCGTTTCTGGCCACGGTGCTTCTGACCCATGTGTTTCTGGCCGGGGGGCTGGCTGCTCAGAACACGCAGACCGTTCTGACCGTCGCCCCGATGGATGGCAGCGGGCCCGCGCGCAGCTTTACCATGACGCAGTTGCTGGCCCTCCCCCAGGCCGAGATCCGCACCGCAAACGAGTTCATCGACGGCACCCGTGTCTTTCGTGGCCCCAGGGTTCTGGACGTGCTCGGGGCCAGTGGCGGGGCAAATGCCCGATCGGTGCGCATGATCGCGCTGAACGATTACGAGATACAGGTCGATACCAGCGAGTTCAGAAAATACGACCCCATCCTTGCACTGACCATGGATGGCGAGGCGCTGTCCGTCCGCGACAAGGGCCCGATCTGGATGATCTATCCCATGAGCGATTTTCCCGAACTGCGCGACCCCGTCTATAATAGCCGCCTGATATGGCAACTGACCCGAATAGAATACAGGTGAAGAAAGGCCCGCGTATATTCCAGCTGGTGGGGATTGCCGTGATCCTGCTGATGCTGGCCGTGGCGGGGGCAAGTTTCTTTCTGGTGCGCGGAGACATCGCCGATCTGCGGGTTTCCGGCCGCGAAAACATCCTGTGGGATGCCACGCAGCTGGAAATCGAGCTGATGCGATTCGAGCGCGAACTGGCCAAGTTCGAGGCAGGCGTGCCCAGTGCGACGCCGCAAACGGTAAACCGGCGCTTTGACATCCTGTGGAGCAGGCTGGCCCTGTTCCGCGAGGGCTCGGTCGGGGCACGGCTGCGCAGCTATGACAAGGAAGGAACGGTCCTGAGTGCCCTGGCCCAGACCCTGCGCATGATGGAAAGCCAGATGAATTCGCTGAAGGCAGGGGACAAGGCCACGGCCGAACGGATGCGCGCTGCGGTCAGCGGGTTCAACACCCGCCTGCGCCATCTCAGCCAGAAGGTTCTGCACGGCGAATCGGCGCTCGAGGCACGCCTGCGCGAAAACCTGTCGCAGAGCGCGTCGAACCTGACGCTGGTTTCGCTGCTGGCGGTTTTCGGCAGCATGGTCATGCTGGCCGTCTTTGCCGCCGAGACACGCCGCTTTCGCCGCATGGCCGAGGAAAACGAGCGCCTGCTGCATGCCTCGGACCAGGCAAGCCGTGCCAAATCGCAATTCCTCGCCATGATGAGCCACGAGTTGCGCACACCGCTCAACGGGGTTCTGGGGTTGCTGTCGCTGGTGCGTCAGCAGCGTCTGAGCAACCAGCAGAGACGCCTGTTAAATCAGGCCGAGCGTTCGGGTCAACAGATGATCGGACTGCTTGAGGACATTCTCGATTTCACCGCCCTGCAGGAGGACCGCCTGCAACTGGATCTGCGCCCCTTCGAGGTTGCGAAACTGGCCGAGGCGATCGAAACCATGTTTCGGCCGGTGGCCTTGCGCGAGGGCACGTCGTTTTCGCTGTCGATCTCGGATACCTGCCCGGCACGGCTGATCGGCGATTTCGCCCGCCTGCGTCAGGCGCTGACGCATTTATGTGCCTATATCCTGGAAACCGCGGGAACGCGGAACATCACGCTGACCCTGTCCCATGCCTCGGGCAGGCTGGATGCCGAAATCGCCTTTGAATACAGCCGCGATGGGGGAGGCTGGGCACCCGAACTGATACTCGGGCGCGCCGCCGGTCAGGACCAGGCAATGGTGGCCGAGGCCCTGGGCCCCGCCATCGCGCGCGGCCTGATCAGCCAGATGAACGGTGTAACCAAGCTGGACCATCCAGGGCAGTCACGCATCGCGGTGATCGTCTCGGTCCCGGCCAGCGCCGCCCCGCCCGCGCGGGATGAAACCGGCTGTATCGACATCCTGGTTGCATGTCGCTCGGCTGCGCTCGATGCCATATGCCGTGCAGCCCTGAGGGACGAAAATGTCCGCTTTACCTCGCCCGACGACACCACGACGCCCCAGGTGGTGATGATCGAGGCGGGCAGCGGCCAGGAAAGGGAAGATTGCCGACGATACCGACAGCGTTATCCCGCGGCTCTGCTGGTGGCTCTGGGCAGCCCGGCCAACCCGGCCGATTTCGATGATATGGTGGAACTGCCCATTGACCTGGCTGCCATCCGGCATGCACCATTCCTGCGCGCACCCCTTGGCGGCAGCCCTGCGACGGCTGCCGGCCTGGACCGCTGAGGCAGGCGCCGCGCGGGGCCGATCAGGACACCAAACCCATCTGGCGGGAGAAGCCGTGGAACCGAAACGCTCGAACCAGGAAGAAACAGCCGGGGCAAGGGACGCGACCCCGACCGAGGCAACCGCCCCGGGCGAACAGTTTTCGCTGCTGTCGCATGACCTCCGCTCGGCGCTGGCCGACATCCTGGGCGGCGTTCGGCTGATCGACCGGGGCCGGCTGGACGATGCCACCCGCGCCCAGATCGACCGGATCGAGGCCGCCGGGCAGGTTCTGGTCGGCCTTCTCGATGCCGAGCCCACCGGCGGGGCGCTGGACGGCATGTCGGCAACGCGCCCGCCGACGGCGCTGGAGCTGAACGGCTTTCTGGACCTGATTCGGAAACGCTGGTCGGCGCGCGCTTCCGAAAAGGGGCTGGTCTTTTCCATCAGCAAAGCGGAGCACCTGCCAAGGATCGTGACCCTGGATCGGGTGACCCTGGAGCGCGTGATCGGCAACCTCATCAGCAACGCCGTCAAGTTCACGGATCAGGGCAAGGTGGTTCTGAAGGTGTCGCTGGAAAACGACGCCAGCCTCTGCTTTCGCGTGTGCGATGACGGGCCGGGCATGTCGCCACAGGCGCTTGAGCATCTCTTTCGCTATGCGGCAAGGCCCGGCGGCACCAGGAAACCGGGCAGCGGGCTGGGGTTGTACATCGCCAAGGCCCTGGCCAGTCAGATCGGCGGCAAGCTGGAGATCGCAAATCGCGCCGAGGGCGGGGCCGAGGCGATCTTTCGCATTCCCGCCACCGTCTGGGCCGCGAGCAACAGCGAATTTCCGGTTGTCGAATCCCCGCCCGACCTGACCGGCCTGCGCATCCTGGTTGCCGAAGACAATCTGACCAACCAGATGGTCGTTGCCCATATGATCGAGGCCATGGGGGCCGACTTTGCGCTGGCCGCCGACGGTCGCGAGGCGCTCGCGCTGGCACGTGCCGGGCATTTCGATCTGGCCCTTCTGGATATCGAGATGCCGCGGATGAACGGGCTCGAACTGATCCACGCGCTGCGCGCTGCGCCGCCGCCGCTTTGCGACATGCCGCTGGTCGCGCTTACCGCCTATGTCATGCGCGAACATCGCGACCGCATCCATGCTGCCGGTGCAGACGGGATCATCTCGAAACCGATCCTCAGCCTTTCGGCCTTTGGCAATGAAATCCGCCGCCATCTGGGCCGGAATCGGGCATCCGCCGCGCCCGGCCCGACAACAGGGGCAGACCGGACAGACGGCCTGGTCGATCGAATGGTCTATGACCGGCTGATCGACACCATCGGGCCGGGGGCGCGGGGTGAACTGCTGGACAAGCTGCGCATTGACGCAACCGCCGTGGCCCGCGGTCTGCGCCGCGGCCTGAACGCGGGCGACATGGCCATCATCCGCGAACACACACATGTCCTGATCTCGGTGGCTGGCGCCATCGGGGCACGTCGCTTGCAGGACGCTGCCCAGCGCCTGAACGCCGCGGCCCGCCGCAAGGCGTCTGACGAGGTGGCCGACCTGTGTACGACCTGCCTCGAGGGCCTTGATGCGTTGCAGACCTTCATCCATGCCGAAAGCCAGACCATGAACCCCGGCATCTACGGTGAAAACCGCAACGGAGGCGCCGGATGAGCCGCGAACCCCTGCTGCTGATCGAGGACATGCCCTCGCTGCAGATGGTCTACGAGGCCGTCCTGCGCAATGCCGGCCATGACGTCGTCACCGCCTCGACCGCGGCCGAAGGCATGGCCCGGTTCCGCGAGGTCGCGCCGCGCGTGATCCTTCTCGATCTGGTTCTGCCCGACCAGGACGGCCTTGAACTGATGCAGGAAATGCTTGCCCTGGATCCGGCGATCAGGGTCATCGTGATCACCGCGAACGGTTCGATCAACAGGGCGGTCTCGGCCATGCGGGCGGGGGCATTCGAATTCCTTGTAAAACCTTTTGACGAAACGCGCCTTGTTTCGGTTGTCGAGACTGCCCGGGCCGAGACCGCCCCGCATGTTGCCGCCACTCCGACACAGGGGGAACGACCGGGCCGCTTTCACGGGTTCATCGGCTCGTCCCGGCCCATGCGCGACGTCTATCGCAAGATCAGCGCGATCAGCCGCTCCAGCGCAACCGTATTCATCACCGGCGAAAGCGGCACCGGCAAGGAAGTCTGCGCACAGGCCGTACACGCGACATCGACGCGCGCCCGTGGCCCCTTCGTGCCTCTGAACTGTGGCGCAATTCCCTCGGACCTGCTCGAATCCGAGGTCTTCGGCCATCTCAAGGGCTCGTTCACCGGCGCCATCGCCGACAAGGTCGGGGCAGCGGGTGCCGCCGACGGGGGCACGCTGTTTCTGGACGAAATCTGCGAGATGGACATGAACCTGCAAACCAAGCTGTTGCGGTTCGTGCAGACCTCGATGATTCAACCGGTCGGCGCCGTCACCGCGCGCAAGGTCGATGTCCGCATCATCTGTGCAACCAACCGCGACCCTCACGAAGAGGTCCGCCGCGGACGCCTGCGCGAGGACCTGTTCTATCGCCTGCATGTGGTTCCCATCCACCTGCCGCCCCTGCGCGAACGAGGCGATGACGCAATCGAGATCGCCGAAGAAATGCTGCGGATCTTCAGCGCCGAAGAAGGCAAGAAATTTTCGCGCCTCGACGACGATGTGCGCGCCCTGTTTCGCCGTCTCAGCTGGCCGGGAAACGTGCGGCAACTGCTGAACGTGCTGCGCAACGTCGTCGTCCTGAATGAAGGCGACACCATCACATCGACAATGCTGCCCATGGAAATCCTGCACCTGGGCGAAAGCGGAAAGAATGCCCTGCAGACCACGGCCACATCCGCAAATCCGATCGTCCAGCGTGAAATGGACGGCCTTATCGGCCGCCCCCTGGCCGAAATCGAACGCCTGGTGATCGAGGAAACCATAGCGCGAAATGCAGGGTCTGTTTCACGCGCCGCACGGGTGCTCGAGGTTGCTCCTTCGACCCTCTATCGCAAGCTGGAAACATGGAAAAAGGGCGATCGCTGAAAAGGTCGGCCTGTTTCTTCTTTGTTCAAATACGTCCGGGGGCGCGGGGGCAGAGCCCCCGCCTGCGCCGGCTACAGCGGCAGCGGGCGCTGTTCGATGATTGCCTCCATTGCGAAATAGGATGTCACCGAGTCCAGTTCGACCTTTGAAATCAACCGCTGATATACCGCGTCATAGCTGGCCATGTCGCTTGTCACCACCCGCAGCATGTAATCATAATCGCCACCGATACGGAAAAAATCGGTGACCTCGGGAATGGTCGCCACATGGCGGCGAAAGGCCTTCAACCAGTCCACCGAGTGGTGGCGTGTGCGCAGCATCACGAAAACCACCAGCCCCAGCCCCAGCTTTTCACGCGCAAGGCGAATGCCCGCGCCGGTGATGATTCCGTCTGTCTGCAGCGCCTGCAGCCGCCGCCAGCAGGCATTCTGCGACAGCCCGACCTTTTCTGCCAGGGCACGCTGCGACAATCTGGAATCCTGCTGCAGGGCAATCAGGATGGCCCGATCAATATGATCTATATTTCCGCCTCTCATATGAGCATATGACAACCGAATCCATATTTTTTCAAGAATAAAAGTAATGATTATTCGGATAATCAGGGGGATCATCACTTCACTCACAGGAGATCACCCAATGTTGCTAGATGAATTTCGCCAGTCCCTGAATACATCCGATCCCCTTGCCGATATCCGCGACGGCCTCATCGGTGACAACGTCACCATCCCCGGCGAGAACGGGCCGATCCCGATGATCTATGCCGACTATGTCGCATCGGGCCGCGCCCTGCGGCAGGTCGAGGAATTCATCGCAACCCGGGTCCTGCCCTTTTATGCCAATTCCCATACCGAAGAATCCCATTGCGGCGCCTTCATGACAGATCTGCGCAGTCAGGCCCGTGCAGCCATCGCCCGCCTGACCAATGCGGGCAATGAATGTACCGTCGTCTTTGCGGGCTCGGGCGCGACCGCCGGGCTGAACCGGCTGGTTCACCTGCTGGGCGTTCACCAGGCGCGCCGGGCGGTGGTTTTCCTGGGTCCGTACGAACACCACTCGAACATCCTGCCCTGGCGGGAAAGTGGCGCCACCATCGTCACCATCCCCGAGGCCCCGACCGGAGGCCCCGACCTGCAGGCGCTGGAAGAGGCGCTTTTATCCCATCGCGATTTCGACCTCAGGATCGGCGCCTTTTCGGCCGCCTCGAACGTCTCCGGCATCCTGACCGATGTCGATGCCACGACACGGTTGCTGAAATCGCATGGCGCGCTTGCCGTGTGGGATTATGCTGCCGGCGCGCCCTATCTCGAGATCGACATGCAGGGCAAAACCCCGGGGGCCGAAAAGGACGCCGTCGTGTTTTCGGCGCACAAGTTTCCGGGTGGGCCAGGTGCATCGGGGGTAATGATCCTGCGCAACCGGGCGGTTCGTGCCAACACCCCCACCTGGCCCGGAGGGGGGTCGGTTTCCTATGTCTCGCCCTGGGCACATGACTATCTGGACAGCCTGTCGGAACGCGAAGAGGCCGGCACGCCCAACATCCTGGGCGATATCCGCGCGGCACTGGTGATGCTGGTCAAGGATGCAATCGGCCAGGACCTGATCGAGGCCCGCGAACGGCATTTCAACGAAATGGCGCTTGCCCGCTGGGCAGACAATCCCCGCATGACCCTTCTGGGCGCCGATACGGGCGCACCGCGGCTGCCGATCTTTTCCTTCCTCGTCCGGGGGGCCGATGGATTGATTGCCAGTCACAAGGATTTCACCCGCACGCTCAGCAGACGCTACGGGATACAGGCCCGCGGCGGCTGCTCGTGCGCCGGGCCTTACGGCCATCACCTGCTGGGGGTCGATCGCACCACCTCCGAGCGCCTCAGGCGGCAGGTGCTGGCCGGCGATGATGGTGCCAAACCCGGTTGGGTGCGTCTGAATTTCAGCTATCTGATGCGCGATGAAACGGCGCGCTTCATCATCGATTCGGTTGACGAGCTGGCCTGCGGCACCGGCATGGCCCCGACGGCCAATGCCCGTCAACCCGCCCCGTCATCGCTGAGCGCGCGATAGCAGCCGGGTCGGAAACGCGGACGGCAGATGGCAAGGAACACCAGATCGCCCTCGCCGGTATTGGTAATTCGCTGCGGCTGATCGGCGGGAATCACGACCGAGTCGCCGGCGCCCACGACAAGGCTGCGCCCTGCGCCGTCATCCATCAGCCCGGCGCCGCGTTCGATCAGATAGGTCTCGCGCGTTCCCTGCAACAGGTGCAGTTCGGTGGTGACACCGGGGGACACCCGGCAACGCGCTATCGACAGGTCCGGCTGATCGGGGTGATTCAGCAGTTCGGTCACGAAACAGCGCTCGCGGGTGGGAAATTCGCGTGCGCTTCCTGCCGGGATACGACTCAGCAATGCGGCTCCTTTCGTTGTGACAATCTGTCGACTGACGGGTTTGTGACAGCCGGAATCATGCGCTGTGAGAAAAAGCCGCGCAAGGGGGTTGATCGCGCGGTGCATTTTCGGGGAATGATGATCCCACCCATGAGCGGAGCAGAAAATGACGGATAACCGCAAGCTGGTCATCACCAACGCCCTGATCGTGACATGCGACCGCGACGAAACGGTCATCGAGCACGGCGCGATGGTGGTCGAGGGGCGCGACATCACCTGGGTCGGACCCGGTGATGCCCTGCCCGCCGAACACAGGGTCGGCGCGCGCGAATGGATCGACGCCTCGGAGCGCATCCTGATGCCGGGGCTGATCAACATGCACGCCCATTGCGGTGACAGCCTGTTTCGCGGCCTTGTCGAGGATCTGCCGCTGGAGGACTGGCTGCAAACGGTCTGGAAAGCCGAGGCCGCCGTCCTGAAGGATCCCGCCGATTGCCGGCTGGGCACCATGCTGGGCTTTGCCGAGCTTCTGCTGGGTGGCGTGACCACCGTCATG
The DNA here is from genome assembly GCA_030148665.1 of Alphaproteobacteria bacterium. Taxonomy (GTDB): domain Bacteria; phylum Pseudomonadota; class Alphaproteobacteria; order Rhodobacterales; family Rhodobacteraceae; genus UBA5972. The sequence continues at coordinate 30,859 of JASBSZ010000022.1, read as the reverse complement.
GACATGTTCTGGCACGCCGATCAGAGCTTTGATGCCGCGCGCGAGATCGGCATTCGCCTTGCCTCGGGCGAAATCTTTTTCGACCCGCCCGGAATGGATGGGTTTGGCCCCGGCGACCGCCCCGCACGGGCCGAGGCGCTGTTTGACAGATATGGCGACGACGACGACCTGTTCGTCGGCACCCTGCCCCACGGAACCTATACGGTTTCCCCGAAGGGCATCCACGAGGCGCTCGACCTCGCGCGGGCCCGGGGCGGTTTTCTTTCGACCCACGCGGCCGAAACCCGCGCCGAGCAACAGACCGTCCGCGAACGATACGCGACCGGCGTTATCGGCCATCTCAGCGCGCTGGGGGCATTGTCTCCGCGCACGGTATTGGCCCATTGCGTACATGTGGACAGCCAGGACATCGAACTGCTGGCGACCTCGGGCACCCATGTCGTGCACAATCCGATATCGAACCTCAAGCTGGGCTCGGGCATCGCACCGCTGCCCGAAATGCTGTCGCATGGTGTCAGCCTGTGCCTTGGCACGGACGGGCCCATCAGCGGCAACGACATGGACATGTGGCTGGCGATGCGCCTTGCGGCGACCCTGCACAAGGGGGTGAACGAGAACGCCACCGCCATTCCCGCGGGTGAGGTTCTGCAAATGGCCACGATCAACGGCGCGCGGGCGCTGGCGGCCGAAGATCGGCTTGGCTCGATCACCCCGGGAAAGCGCGCCGATTTTGTTCTTCTGGATATCACGGGGCCCCATGCAGCGCCGATCTTCGACCCCATCAATCATCTTGTTTTCGCCGCCGGGCGGGGCGATGTGCGCGATGTGTTCGTCTCGGGCCGGCAGGTGGTGCGGGATGGCCGGCTGGTGAATGTCGATCTTGCCTCGCTGGTTGCGCAGGTGCGTGGCCTGCAACCCCGTATCCGTGCCACGCTGGAGGCGGACAGTTGAGGGCGGGGTTCGGATCACGCGTCGATCAGGTGGTCGCGGCAGTGCGCGAAATCACCGATTTCGCCCCGCGGATCGCGCTGGCCACGGGAACCGGGCTGGGGCCGATCCTGAAGGATATTCAGGTGGTCGCGCGCATTCCCTATGGCGATCTGCCGGATTTTCCGGTCTCGACGGCGCCATCGCATGCGGGCGAACTGATCCTGGGCAGGCTGGGCGGCCACGATGTGGCGGCATTGAACGGCCGCTTTCACCTGTACGAGGGCTGGCAGAAAGACGACATCGTTCTGCCCATCTATGTCCTGCGGGCGCTGGGAGCCGGGATATTCGTCGCCACCAACGCCGCGGGTGCGCTGAACCCTGAGCTGAGGGTCGGCACGGCGGTTCTGATCGAGGATCACCTCAATTTTCTTGGCCGCCACCCCCTGTCGGGGCCGAATGACGATCGCCTTGGCCCCCGTTTTCCCGACATGTCGCGCGCCTATGACGCCGGTCTGCGGCAGGCAGCGGTGGAGAGCGCCGAAAAGGCCGGTCTCGTGCTGGCGCGCGGTATCTATGCCGCCGTCCACGGCCCCGAATTCGAAACCAGTGCAGAACGGCGGTTCCTGCGCATGGCCGGGGCCGATCTGGTGGGAATGTCAACCGTGCCCGAGGTAATCGCGGCCAATCACGCGGGCATGCGTGTGCTGGCCTTTTCTGCCGTCACCAACAATGCAAGCGGCGGTGCCGATCAGCAACCCGACAGCCTGGAGGAAGTGCTGGAAAATGCCGCCATCGGCGGCGACACCATCCGCCGGGTGATTCTGCGCATGATCGGTGAGGCCCGATTATGAGCGCGCCGCCGCTGGCAGGCAAGGTTGCCCTGGTCACCGGGGCGGGGGGCGGAATCGGGCAGGCCATCGGGCATAGCCTCGGCAGGGCCGGGGCGAGCGTCGCCCTGCATTACCACAGCTGCCGGCCGGACGGGCTGATCTCGACACTGCGGGTCGAGGGGGTAAGGCATGAAACATTCCACGCCGATCTGAGCGACACCGCCGCCGCAGGGCGACTGGCCGACGAGGTCGAGGCCACGCTCGGAGACATCGATATCCTTGTCAATTGCGCGGCCGATCAGCGCATGGACGACGACAGCGATTTCGCCCGTCTGCTTGAGGTCAACCTGCTTGCAGCCGAAACCCTGACCCGGGCCGTGGCCCGGCGCGGCAGGGGCGGGGCAGTCGTCAACATCTCGTCGATCGAGGCAGCCCGCCCGGCCCCCGGCCACGGCCGCTATGGTGCCAGCAAGGCCGCACTCGAAGCCCTTACAAAGGCCCAGGCCAACACATTCGGCCCGAGCGGTCTGCGGGTCAATGCAGTGGCACCGGGGCTGATCGCGCGCGCGGGGATCGACAGCGAATGGCCCGAAGGTGTTGCCCGCTGGCAGGCGGCCTGCCCGCTGGGCCGACTCGGCCGCCCCGACGACATTGCCGCGGCCGTCCTGTTCCTGGTGTCTCCGACCGCGGCATGGATCACCGGAAGCGTGCTGGTCGTCGATGGGGGCATGTCGGCCGTTCCCGGCTGGTAACATCGCGCGCCGACAGCAATACACGTCGGGGATGGCCCCGATCTTCACACGCTGGCTATCGCCTCGGGCCGGCAAGGGCGGCCATCAGGGACGCGGGGGTGATCACGCCGATACATTGCCCCTGCGCCATGACCCCGATCACCGAGCGGCCGGCCTGGATCTGCTCCATTGCGGCCTGAACGGTGGCGTCGGCGTCGATGATGGCCTCGTCCGGCGCCGTCTTTACGGGTATCTCGCCCGGAATATCGCCCGGAATATCGCCCACCATCACGTCGCGCGCCCTCAGCACGCCCAGCGGGTTCATGTGGGCGACGAAATCGGCGACATATTCATTGGCGGGGTTCGAGAATATGTCGCGCGGCGTACCGCATTGCACGATCCGTCCGCCCTCCATGATGGCGATACGATCGCCCAGCTTGAACGCCTCGTCCAGATCGTGCGAGACAAAGATGATCGTCCGCTTCAAGCGGCCCTGCAATTCGATCAGCTCGTCCTGTAGGCGGGTGCGGATCAGCGGGTCGAGCGCCGAAAAAGGTTCGTCCATCAGCAGGATCGGCGCCTCGGTCGCAAATGCGCGCGCCAGGCCGACACGCTGCTGCATGCCGCCCGACAGCTCGGCCACCTTGCGGTCGGCCCAATCGGTCAGCCCCACCAGTTCGAGCTGGCCATCCACCCGTGCCCTGCGCTCGGCCGCACCGATCCCGGCCAGTTCCAGCCCCAGGCCGATATTGGCGCGCACGCTGCGCCAGGGCAGCAGGCCGAACTGCTGGAACACCATCGAGATGCGGCGCAAACGCATTTCGCGCAGCGTGGCGCGGTCGGCATGGGTCACATCGACCATGCGGCCGCCGTCATTGACCCGCACGCAACCGCGCACCACCCGGTTCAGCCCGTTCACCGCCCTGAGCAGGGTGGACTTGCCCGATCCCGACAGCCCCATGAGGACAAGGATCTCGCCCTCTTCCACGGTCAGCGAACAGTCATGTACGCCCAGAACCTGGCCAGTGGCAGCCTCGACCTCGGCCCGGCTGAGCCCCTTGTCCATCAGTGGCAGGGCCGATTCCGGGCGCGATCCGAAAACGATGTTCACGGCCTCGAACGAAACGGCGACACTCATTGCCTGTCCCCGCCACGCAGCCGCAGCATCCGATCGAGGATGATCGCCACCACGACGATGATGAAGCCGCTTTCAAAACCCAGCGCCGTATTGACCTGGTTCAACGCACGCACGACCGGCACCCCCAGGCCGTCGGCCCCGACGAGCGCGGCAATGACGACCATCGAAAGCGACAGCATGATCGTCTGGTTGAGCCCGGCCATGATCTGAGGCATGGCGTATGGCAGTTCGACCTTCCACAGCTTCTGGCGGCGGGTCGCGCCAAAGGCCTCGGCCGCCTCCAGCAGGGCTGTGGGTGTCGAGCTGACGCCCAGATGCGTCAGCCGGATCGGTGCCGGCAGGACGAAGATGACGGTTGCCATCAACCCCGGAACCATACCGATGCCAAAGAACACGATCGCCGGGATCAGATAGACGAATGTCGGCAGGGTCTGCATGAGGTCCAGAACCGGCCGCATCCACGCATACAGGCGGGGCCGGTGGGCGGCGGCGATGCCCACGGGAACCCCGACGGCCATGCATACGACACAGGCCGACAGGACCAGGGTCAGGCTTTCGGTGGTTTCCTTCCAGTAGCCCTGGTTCAGGATGAACAGAAAGCCCAGCGCAACCAGGGCCGTGGTCTTCCATGATCGCTGCAGAACCCATGTCAGGGCCACGAAAAAGGCCACGACGACCAGGGGTTGCGGCGTCTGAAACACCCACAGGATGCCGTTGATCAGATGTTCCAGCCCGTTTGCCAGCCCGTCAAAGAACCACGAAGCGTTGTCTTGCAGCCAGTCAAAACCCTGCTTGGCCGCCTTCCCGATCGGGATCTTGCTGCCCGTCAACCATTCCATTGGACGTCCCTCTTGAGGATAAGCGAAACCTTGCAGGGCAAGGGTGGCCGCATCCCGGGCCCCGTGCGTTGCATGCCCTGCACCGGTATCGGACCCCGACGGCATTGATACGGATCTTTACGGCCCGCGGCCGTCATCCTGTCAGCCGTCGGCCCTGCGATGCCTTGTGAAGGGGTTGATGGGCCCGGCCATCACCGCGATGGTGCAGCCGGACCACAGGATTTACAACCCGAAGGCGGCCTTGACGGCTGTCAGCCCGTCCTTGCCATCCCTGGTCTTGACCCCCTTGAGCCAACCGTCGAGGATCGCGGGATGCGCCTTGAGCCAGGCCGTGGCAGCCTTGGCCGGGTCTTCGCCATTGTCGAGGATCGCGCCCATGATCTCGTTTTCCATGGCCAGGGTGAATTTCAGGTTCTTCAACAGCTGCCCGACATTGGGGCAGGCGGCGACATAGCCCGCGCGGGTATTGGTATAGACCGTCGCCCCGCCGTAATTCGGCCCGAACCAGTCATCGCCACCTGACAGATAGGTCATCTTGAAATTGGCGTTCATGGGATGGGGCTCCCATCCGAGAAAGATGATCGGCTGCTTTTTCTTGTCGGCCCGCGCGACCTGCGCCAGCATCCCCTGTTCCGAGCTTTCCTTGAGTTCGAAATCCTTCAGGCCGAAGGCGTTGGTCTTGATCATCTTCAGGATCAGGGCATTGCCGTCATTGCCCGGCTCGATCCCATAGATCTTGCCGTCCAGCTGGTCCTTGAATTTCGCGATGTCGGCGAAATCCCTGATGCCCAGGGCGGCACCGTAGCTGTTGGTCGCAAGCGTGTATTTGGCGCCCTCCAGGTTGACGCCCACGACATCGACCTGCCCCTTGTCCTGATAGGGCTTGATGATATCGGCCATGGTCGGCATCCAGTTGCCGAGGAACACGTCAACGTCGTTCTTGGCCATCGAGGCATAGGTTACCGGAACCGACAGAACCTTGATGTTCGTTTCATAGCCCAGCGCCTTGAGCACCTGGGTCGTGGCGGCGGTGGTGGCCGTGATGTCGGTCCAGCCCACATCCGAAAAGGTGACCTTGTCGCAATTTCCCGCGGCCCATGAGGGCGAGGCAAGGCCGAGGGCCAGGACGGCAGCAGCGCCGATTTTCAGTATGTCCATGATGTCGGTTCTCCCATTTGCAAGCAGCGGTCGCGTCGGACATGCGCGATGAATCCCCGGTCCGGCGCGGTTTTCTTGATTGACGAGTCAATTAAGAATGATCCAGACTGGAAAGGCAAGATTCTTTTTCACACGTCACCCGGAGGATATAGCGTGCCCAAGCTCGGCATGGAACCCATTCGCCGCAAGGCCCTGATCGAAGCCACCATTTCCGAGATCGGCCAGAGGGGCTCGCTCGACGTGACGGTCGGTCAGATCGCCCGGCGCGCCGGCATGTCATCGGGGCTTGCACATCACTATTTCGGATCAAAAGATCAGATGCTGCTGGCGGCAATGCGTCACATCATGACCGAGTTTGCCAGGCGCACCTGCCGCGGTCTGGCCACCGCCAGAACCCCGCGGGAACGGCTGGATGCCATCATTGCAGCCAGTTTCGATGCCCGCGAGTTCCGACCCGAAGTCGTGCTGTCATGGTTGTCCTTTTATGTGCAGGCCCATCACAATCCGGGCGCACGGCGGCTGCTGCGGGTCTATACGGGGCGACTTCATTCGAACCTGGTTTTCAACCTGCGTCAACTGACCGACCCGCCCCGCGCCCACCGGATTGCCAACGGCATCGCGGCCCTGATTGACGGGCTGTATATCCGGCAGGCCCTTGGCACCAATCCGCTGGACCGGTTTCAGACGATGGAGCTGGTGCGGGATTATGTGGATCGCATGCTGGAAAAGGAGAGCGCGCATTGAACCGCGCATGTGACGAGACCGCACAGGCAAGGGGGCTCTGCCCCCGTCCCTGCGGGACTCCCCCGGACGTATTTGGGCAAAGAAGAAGCAGGGGAGCGCGCAGATGATGGAGGCCGACTACGTGATTGTCGGTGCCGGATCGGCGGGCTGTGCGCTGGCCTATCGCCTGTCCGAGGACGGGCGCCATCGCGTGCTGATCATCGAACATGGCGGAAGCGATGCCGGCCCCTTCATCCAGATGCCGGCAGCGCTGAGCTATCCCATGAACATGCCGATTTACGACTGGGGTTTCAGAACCGAGCCCGAACCGCATCTGGGCGGGCGGCAGCTGGTGACACCCCGGGGCAAGGTGATCGGAGGATCGAGTTCGATCAATGGCATGGTCTATGTGCGCGGGCATGCACGCGATTACGACCATTGGGCGGCCAGCGGGGCCGAAGGGTGGGATTTCGCCCATGTGCTGCCCTATTTCAAGCGCATGGAAAACTGGCACGGAACCGGCGGCATGCCCGGATGGCGCGGCAACAGCGGCCCGCTGCATGTGACGCGCGGACCAAGGCGGAACCCGCTGCATCATGCCTTTGTCGAGGCCGGCCGTCAGGCGGGATACGAGGTTACCCAGGACTACAACGGGCACAAGCAGGAAGGGTTCGGTCCGATGGAGCAGACCATCTGGCGCGGACGACGCTGGTCGGCGGCCAACGCCTATCTCAAGCCCGCATTGCGCCGAAAGAACCTGCGCCTGGTCAGGGCCATGGCCCGGCGCGTGGTAATCGAGGACGGCCGTGCCGTGGGCGTGGAGGTCTTGCGCCGCGGGTCGATCGAGATTCTGCGCGCGCGGCGTGAGGTGATCATTGCCGCAAGCGCCATCAATTCGCCCAAGTTGCTGATGCTGTCCGGGATCGGAGACGGCACACAGCTGGCCGCGCATGGAATCGAGGTGGTCGCCCACCGTCCCGGCGTGGGGCGCAACCTGCAGGATCATCTGGAGGTGTATGTCCAGTATGCCTGTCTGCAACCGATCACGCTGTACAAGTACTGGAATCTTTTCGCCAAGGCGGCAATCGGGGCGCAGTGGCTGTTCACCAGGAAAGGGCTGGGTGCCTCGAACCAGTTTGAAAGCGCCGCCTTCATCCGGTCGCGCGCGGGAATCGAATATCCAGACATTCAATATCATTTTCTGCCCATGGCCGTGCGCTATGACGGCAAGGCGGCGCTGAAGGGGCATGGATTTCAGGCCCATGTCGGGCCGATGCGGTCAGCCTCGCGCGGGGAGGTCACGCTGGCATCCGGCGACCCCCTTGCTGCGCCAAGGATCAGGTTCAACTATATGAGCGATGCCCGCGATTGGGAGGATTTCCGTATCTGCATCCGCCTGACCCGGGAAATATTTTCGCAACCCGCCTTTGCCCCCTATGTGGGGCGCGAGATCCAGCCCGGAGACGAGGTGCGCTCGGACGACGAAATCGATTCCTTTGTTCGTGCGCATGTGGAAAGCGCGTTTCACCCTTGCGGCACCTGCCGGATAGGTGCCGCCGACGACCCGATGGCGGTGGTCGATCCGCAATGCAGGGTGATCGGGGTCGATGGATTGCGTGTTGCAGACAGCTCGATCTTTCCACGCATCACGAACGGGAATCTCAACGCGCCGTCGATCATGGTCGGGGAAAAGGCCGCTGACCACATCCTGGACAGGAGCCTGCCTGCAGAAAGCCGTGAGGCATGGATTCATCCGCGCTGGAAAACCGATCAGAGATGATCGCCATGCGATGGGACGTCCGATCCCCCTGTGTCGTCCTGATCCCCCTCCCGGGCGAGCGGGAGCGTGAACCGGAATGTCGCGCCCTCGCCGGGGCGGGATTCGGCCTTCAGCGTGCCGCCATGGCTTTCGATGATCCTGCGCGCAATGGCGAGACCCAGGCCGGTGCCGCCCTTTTGCCGGGTATCCGAGGCATCCGCCTGGGTGAACGAATCGAAAATGCAGTCGAGGGCCTCTTGCGGGATACCGGCACCGAAATCCCGAATCGCCACGGTCAGATCATCGTCGTGACACGTGGCGGAAACATCGATACGGCCACCCTTTTCGGAAAAGGCAATCGCGTTTGACAGGAGCTTTTCCATCACCTGGTTCAGCCGGCCTGGATCGACGATGGCCATGCAGCCTTCGGGTATCTTTCCAAGGCAGAGGGAAACGTCGGCACGGTCGGCCTGCGCGCGCATGGTTTCGACCGAGTCGACAACCAGTTGCCCGATATCGACCGACATGAAATCGAAAGGCGTGTTGCCCGATTCGAATCTCTGGATGTCGAGGATGTCATTGATCAGCGCCATGAGACGGTCGCTGCTCTTGCGGGCCAGTTCCAGCATGGGCCGGAACGTGTCGTCAACGCGCCCCAGCGTGCCCGATTCGATCAGGTCAAGGGCGCCCTTGATCGTTGTCAGGGGTGTTCGCAACTCGTGGGTTACGGTTGAAAGGAATGCGTTCTTGCGTTTCTCGATCTCGCGTCTGTCGGATATATCGCGGCTGACCGCCATGAAGCGCAGCTCGTTCGATTCCGCGCGGATCACCTGCAATACGGTCTCGTAAGGGATGCCGTTCAGATCCTCGGCCTCGAAGCGAACGGAATCGCAGCGACCGGCGAGCAGGGGCCGGGTGCGCATGCGAAACTGTTCGGGATCGAAAAAGCCGGAAACATCGGCAACGGTCTTGTCCTGCCAGCGAACATTCTGCCAGCCAAACTGCCGTATGGCTGCGTCGTTCAGATAGGTCAGGCGCAGATCGTCCGTTCTGAAGATCAGGATCGGATCCTTGGCGCGGGCCAGCAGCGTACGGAAATTCTCCATCTCTCGCTCGGCCGCCTTGCGTGCCGATATGTCACGAATGACCGCAACGATCCGTCTGGCACCATCGGGCAAGTCGAGCAGTTGGCCAATGATCTCGAAAGGGGTGCCGTCATCGGCAATGATCTCGACCGTCTTTTCCCGCTCGCGGCCCTCGACGAGGTCTCTGATATGGGCGCGAATTTCGCACTCGGACATTTTCCGCGCCACGTCCACAAGGGTCTTGCCCGCGATGTCGCTGACCTCCCATCCGAGTCTGTCCAGGGCCGAACGGTTCAGATAGGTGATTTCCAGGCTGTCAGGGTCGAACACGTAAATCTGCGCCAGCATCAGATCGAGCGCACTGCGGAATTCGAAATTCTGGGTCAACTCATCGTCCGGGCTGATTTCACGCGATGACTGCCGGGCGCCTGTTCTGTCGGTCATGTCGATATTCCGTAACGTAAACGCAAGATAAAACCGTATCCGGCCATGATCCCCCCAACCCATGCGGCAGAACAGTGGCAACGCGCCCCCCGTGGAGCCATGCGAAAGGGTGACGCCCCGGATACCTGCCCCGACACACGGGTACAAGGGACCATTAGCATGCAACCAGAGGGGTTTCCAACATCTTGATGACGGTTTTGCGCAGGCTGGTTCCCGATCGTGGCCCGGGGGCGTCAGCACGAAAGGCTGCGCATAACTCTTGGATCGCGCGGGATGCGTGATAGAGTGGCAGCGCATCAGAGGCCAACGTTGCATTGCACTGCGTCCGCTCCCCGGATGCGCCAGAAAGAACAGGGCATGGTCACAGCCCCAGGTATTGGTGTGACTGAAAAGGACATATTGACGTGAAAGACAGAATTTCGAGGGAAACGGAAACCGCAATGGTGGGCAAGGCCGGGATTCCCTCAGCCATCGGTGAGACAACCGCCTGGAATACCGAGAGCGGCGATCCCCATATCGACGGGCAGGTGCAGGCCATCCGGCGCATCTATGAAACGCTCTACCCTGATCGCGGCATTCGTTACATATTCAAGGCCCTGCCGGGCGTTGTCGGGGCACCGGATCGTGTCGAGATCAGACATCACACCCAGGATTCCCCCCTGTTGCCCGCCGGGGTGCAGCAGCTGCATCCCCATCTGGATTTCTCGTATCTCGGAAGTCTGGAAACCGGTGTGGATGCCGGCCTGCCGCCAGACACCGAAATCATTGTCGCAATCCCCGCGCGCGCCGATCCCGACAGCCTCCATGATGACAAGACTGCCCCTGCATTCGAACAACGCGCAGTGCAGTTCATGGTGTGGAAAACCCCGGTCGTGTTCGAGCAGCTCAAGTACAGGTATGAGCAACGGCAAAAACGCGAACGGGAATTGCATCATCGGCATGTGCCACTGGAGCGCGCAACGCGATCACCGTTGGGCCCAAGGCCCATGATCCTGGACGAAATGAAACGCCCCGCCATCCTGATCGGGTTCCATTGGCTGGAGGTGGGTGGGGCCGAAAAACTGGGGCTGGACTGCGTGCAATGGGCGCTTGACGCCGGGTTTCGTGTGCTGGTCGTCGCCGACAAGCCCGCCGGACAACGCCTGTCGTCACGCCTGCCCGTGCATGACGATGTCGAATTCATCCGCACCGATGCCTATTTGCCCCATCACCTGTGGTTCGAATTTCTCGTCGCACTTGTTCAGCGGGAAAACATCCAGGCAATCCACATTCACCATCACATCCGCCTGTACGAGAACCTCGCCACGCTCAAGGCGCTGTTTCCAGACATGCAGGTCATCGACAGCACCCATATCATCGAACATGCGGATGGGGGCTATCCCCGGGTATCCGGTGTGTGGAGCCCGTACATAGACCATCACCACGTCATCAGTCATGAGCTGGTCAACTATTTTCTGGATGTGTTCAACCTTTCGGAAAAGGTCAGGCTGGGCCGGATGCTGCCACGCCCCGGCGAGGACGCTCCCCCCGCCCCCCGGGATTTCAGGCTCAGAGCCGGGCAGAAGTCCCTGAGGCTGATTTTCGTCGGGCGCATGGTGCATCAGAAACGGGCGCCGCTGGCCATTGCCATTGCCGACCGGATCGCGCGTTGGGCGCGCAGGCAGGGTATTGCGGTTCATCTGGACATGGTGGGTACGGGGCCGTATCTGGATGTCGCTCGCCACATGGCCAGACGCAGACGGCTGGTCAACCGGGTCACGTTCCATGCGCCCGATGCCAATGTGCCAGAGCTGTTCGAAAAGGCCGATGTGCTGTTGCTGCCCTCGTCCAACGAAGGCCTTGCCCTTGTCTGTTACGAGGCCATCCAGAAAGGCGTGATCCCGATCTCGACCCGCGTTGGTGGCCAGGACGAGCTGCTACCCGACGAGCTGCTGGTATCCCCCTCGCCCTCGGCGTGTATTCGCCAGAGCGCACGGATTGTGCAACGTCTGCTGAGCGATGCCAACCTCGTGACCAGGTGTACCGACGCCTTGAAACGGAAATACCGCGCGATCGGGCAGGATCCCACGGCGCACGAGGTCATCGGCGAAATTTACCGCAACATCCTGGACAGGGCATCAGCGAAATGATCCCCACGGAACGTCTGGCGGCAGTGATCGTCACCTACAACCGCTGCGAAAAGCTGCTCAAGGTCATTGACGCGCTGAGGTCACAGACCCGCCCGCCCGATCGCATTTACGTGGTGGACAACGCCTCGAGCGACGCAACCGAGGCCGAGATGCGATCCCGCAAGGGCAATGACCTGGTCCACCTGCGCCTGCAGCACAACATCGGCGGCGCCGGCGGATTCAACAAGGGTATCAAGGCCGCGTATTCCGATGGCTTCGACCTGATCTGGATCAGCGACGACGATGCATACCCGAACGAGGACGCGATCGAGAAACTGATCGACGGCCTGACGAAATTTGCCGACAGGACAGGCCACTGGCCCAGCTTTGCCTGTTCGGCGGTGCGCTGGACCGACGGAAGCTGGTGCGAGATGAACACCCCCGATACCGTCTGGGACTGGCCGCGATTCTATTCGGCCGACATGCGCTATTTTCTGGTCCGCTCATGCAGTTTCGTATCGGCGCTGATCCCCAGATGGGCCATCCGCGAACATGGCTTTCCCATCAAGGATTATTTCATCTGGTTCGATGACGCCGAATATACCCGCCGCCTGGCACGCAGCTATCCGGGTATCTTTGTGCCTGACAGCCTGGTCATTCACGATGTCGAAAACAATCAGGGGGTGAACTACGGCCTCGTCACCGACGAAACCCTGTGGAAATTCAAGTACGGGGCGCGCAACGAGGCATCTTTCGAGATGCGCGAACATGGCCTGGCAGGTTTCCTGTCTTTCCTTTATCGGGTCAGACGACAGATGCGCCTGAACCGGCTGCCGCTGCGCCTGCGGCTGCCGATCTACGGCGCCATCCTGCGGGGCCTGTGGTTCCGGCCGAAAATCGAAATGCCCGCAAGGGCCGGGAATCGCAATTGAAAGGCATGGGAAACAAGGGAACGGGATGAAAACCCTCTTTCTTCATATCGGTCACTACAAGACAGGCACTTCGGCCATACAGAAATTCTGCAGCGATCACGCGCATGCGCTAGCGCAAGCCGGCCTCTATTACCCTGCTGTCGCCCGCCCCCAGAACAACAACACCAATCACGGTCAGCTTTCGCTGTCCCTTGCCCAGGCGCACGGGTTCCAGCCCCCGCCCTGGTATGTCGAACGCCGCAGCCCGGACGAGGTCTTTTCCGAATTCCGGGAGGACGTGGAGAAAAGTGGCCACAACAGGATATTGATATCAAGCGAGGAATTCTTTCAGCTGGGTCTGCGCGAGAATCCTCTGGCAGCGATTGCCGATCTCAGGGAACGGCTGAGCGGTTTCGATGTCCGCATCATCCTGTATATCCGCGAACCGATGAGCCTGTTGCGATCCTGGTTCAATCAGCGCAACAAGGGGCCGCGCGGAACGCGAACCTTTCCGGTCTTTTTCCAGAATCTGAACCCCGATTTCCTGTCTCAGCTCGCCCCCTACAAATGCTTTGTCGAAATATTCGGCTCAAGAAACATCCTGGTGCGGTCCTATGTTCATCGCGGCATGGCCCATATCGCCGACTTCCTGGGCGCGCTGGGCCAGACATCCTTTCCCGACCTGGAAATGACTGACAACGACATCCTGGTCAATACAGCCGTGCCGATCGAACGGGTCGAAGCAAAACGCATCGAGAAACGGCAGGAGCGCGACCTCGATACTGTCACGCTGTCACGGATCTCGTCGCTGGAAGGGCTGTTGGACAAGACAGCACAGATCAATCGCGCATTTTCGGAAATTGCGCGAAAATCCAATATTCCGCTGACCAGCGCGCTTTCGCTGACCAATGTCTTTCGCCACCACCGTGCGCTGATTGCCCCACTTGTCGCGGCGGGCGAGGCCAATGACAAGGAGGCCGCAATTCTGCGCGATATCGCGTTCGAAGCTGAAAAGCATGACCTGGAACTGGCTGCCGAGCTGATGCGAACCGCCCGCCTGATCCGCCCCAGAGGTGCCATCATCCGCAGAAAGCTGGAAGAATACGAACGCCTTCTGGCGGAAGAGAACGCGCGCAGAACCGGCTGAAGTGCAGCCTGAAATGCCGCTCATCCCCGCAGGATATCGGCGATGTCGTTCAGCCGTGAATCCATGCCACCCAGCCGCCTGCGGTGCAGTGCGAGCCGCTTTTTCTGAATCTGACCCAGCTTCACATGGCCGCGAATATCGCGGAAATGCAGATTGCAGACAGCCGGATCCGAAAGAAAGGTCATGGCGGCCTCTTCGCCCAGCCGGATCAAGGCCGACATTTCGGAAGATGTAAAATAGCGGGACGGATCAAGATCGAGAGGCTCGTCCACGGCATCGTTCAACGCGGTTTCAAGACCTTCGAGCATGATGTTTTCGCCAAAGAACGCTCGATCCAGATTCCGGGCGTCCTGCCGGAACATGTCGATCAGGGCCAAAGTGGTCGTCCGGTCCAGCCTGGGTTTGTCGCCCTTTGCCGGCGCTTTCGGAAGGAAAAAATTGGCAAGCAGGTTTCCCACAAGCGCCCTTTGCTGGGCTGTCATCCCGGCCTTGGCAAACTGCTCATGCACGAGCTGCAGGCCCGACAGGGCGCGGGTCTTGACGGAAATGTTTTCCGACAAGGAGCGGGATGCGGAAAAATTCTCGTCGCCCAGAAGCCGAAAAAAGAAATCCTGAACGATATCCTCGCCACGCAGTCGCGTGCGAACAAACGGATACAGCGCGAATCTGTCCCCGAAAACACGTCTCCACCTGTTGAACCTCGGGGTATATTGCAATGTTCCGTTGCGCCGGACATGTTGCAGGAATTCCCCAAGAGCCCGATTGTTCTGACCTGTCTTGGTCCGTTGAACATAGGCCGCCAGAAAGCGCGAGGGATGCGGGCGAACATAGGAAATGATCCGCGCTGAAGCGGCGTGTTCGGGCAGGTTCTCGTCCAGCACGGTCTGCAGCTTGCCGGGTCGAACCATGGCGAAGCTTTCCGATGACAAGACGGCGATATCCTCGTTCCGTCCTTTCAGCCAGTCGCGGACCCCCTTGTACTGGATCTTGATCTGGTGCTTGTCGTCGCGCAACAGGCATCGGGCCTTGCTGATCGCATTCGGGGCCTTCCACGGCAGTATCGTGCGTCCGTGGCAGTCAACGATACCCTTGTGCAACGCCTTTTGAATCGACGTCGTTCCGGTCTTTGGATCACCAATATGAATGACGAGTTCGGTCATTTTCCGATCTTTTCCAACTGTATCAATCTATGCTGAAATTCCTTGTTCGACATCCTGTCTACCAGTCGCCGTATGGTGCTTCAACCGAATGCGGGGATCCCATCCGCCCCGCGGGTGCAATCGGCACGGGCGGCGTGGTCGCGACATGGGGCAGGTTACGCGAAAAATTTCCGATCAGCCTGCGATTCATGGAAACCAGGATCCCACGGTAACGGTTGATGTCGCCATCATGGACCTCGATGAAAACCGCGCCCGCATCGATACCCGAGATCAGGGTGTCGACAAAGCTGCGTTCCGTACACCCTGCTCCGGCCCCCTCGGGGCAGCCGACCTTCTGCCGATTCACCTGAAACCCGATCAACCCTCCATTCTCGACGATCCAGCGATTGATCGGCGGGTCACCCTTGTCGGCGGTCAGGACCGTGCTGTTGATGATCGCCCGCGCGCCGAACCTGTGCACCATCTGCCGGATGATCTTGTTCATGGTCGTGTTCCTGTCGGGGCAGGTGCATTTTCCCGTCTCATCAACTGTCGGAAAGCGCGCCGAGCCGGCGACAAAGGCAAGGCCGAGATACTGATCCGGGAAGGCCGTCGATATCCGGTCATTCAGCCGGGCCATTGCCCGCAGGATCCTGTCCTCGCGGTATCCGATGGCGGCCCATTGGCGGCACAGGCTGCGACGAAAACCGTCCAGCGCCGCGGGGTCGTCCCTGACCGCCTTTCCGGCAAAGGGCCTGACAGGCATCAGACGTGTTTCGGCAGAATGTATGACCACAGCGCCATTCTTGACCAGCACGACTGTCCTGTAGCGGGCAGGATCCTGCCTGAGAAATTCGGCCAACGCATCGATCATGCGCGCATAGGCCTCGATAAAGACCGGGTCCCACGGAGCGGGAACGAATGGCTGCGAAAAACGATCGCCCGTTCGGGCAGGCAATGACAGCCGGGCTGCCCCCTCGTCGAAAACCCATGAGGGGGTGTATTTTCCCGCCATGATTACCAGCGATACCGATTTCCCTGCGGCACGGACGTCATCAATGACCGCGCCAAGGTCGGAAAAGTCGAACCTGTCCCTGGCGGGGTTGAGCTGCATCCACTTGTACCGCAGGAAAACCCCGCTCATCCGGTCGTCAAAGGCGACGAAACATGGCTTGCGACAGTCATATGTATGGTGCAGCCCGTCACGCCACCTGTCGGGGGCCAGCACGTTTCTGGGGACGGCGTAATAGATGCCGGCAGGAGACGCGCCTTTCCCGGCATCGCGAGCCAGCACGGATGTGGCCGATACGGCAAGCAGGAAACCAACTACCAGACGGAAGAACATGCTTGCGCCCCATCCCCGACACTCATTGACGATTCTTCCGGGCAATATAGCAGACCCGCATCTGCCCGACGGTCGGTCGCGCGGCACGATCAATGTGTCAGCCGCCGCGCAAGAACCCGCTGTGCGGCCTCGATATCCAGCTCTTCGCCCAGTTTCTCGAAAAGCGGTGCCAGGCAGGTCGGATCACGCACCAGCTCTTCATACCTGACATGATGCGAGGATGCCGGATGTTCCTCGGCGAATTCCGCAAAGCGCCGATCCATATCGGCCACCATCGACACCACTTTTTCATGGGGGTGTCGTTTCCACCATGCCGAATTGGCGACGCTTTCGGCATCACGGGAATTGAAGATGAAAAAAGCGTTGGGAAAATTCCGCCGGCAGAAATTCAGGAATTTCGGCAGATCATCTTGAAATGACGGATAGCGTATTTCCTTGAACCCGAACCAGCGAACATCCTGCGGCGGGCGAATGACCTCGTCGACGAAAAGATCGACCAGCCGGCGTTCGAACCTTTTTGGGGACAACTGGTCGGCGCCGTACCAGGGATGGTTCGCCGGCCGGTCCTTTTTTCCCCAGGTGTTCCGGGTCTTGCGCACACGCTGTGCGGCGCGAAACAGTCCTTCGAGGGTATTGTAGTTCTCGCCCACCAGGTGGCAGTCGGGAATGGTCTGGATCAGTGACTGCAGAATGGTCGAACCCGAGCGCCCATAGGTAACGATCAGCAGCGTTCCTTTGAGGTCGGGATATTTCTTGCCTGCCATCCGGGGAAATCTGCTCTGGGATAAGTGTTTCAAATAACCGCACTCGGCCCGGGCCGCGCAAGGTGCATGTTGCGCATTGTTCGATCCCGGGTCAAGGGTCGAAAACCCCGGATCAGGCCGGCCTTGAAGCATGCGGGAAACAGCGACATGAAAACCGGGGACAGCGCCAGCCCTTGACGGGGGTGCATGTTCATAAACCTTTCTCATAATCGCGGCGTGATAAACCCTCTGGCAATATCTTTTGCGAATATCTCCTCTTACCCTCGTGCCCTGAAACAGGCATGCAATCGTCGCCGGGTGCGTTCCTTGCCAAATGGCGAATCCTCTTGATCGGGCGGGCAACAATTGCAATTAATACGGGAATTTTTCGAAAGGATTTGATCAATGGCCAATATCGTTGGCACCACGGGTGCAGATCACCTCGTCGGAACGGCCCAGGACGATGTATTCACCCCCAAGGGTATCCCGTTGACGGCGGGCCCAGGGCAGGCCGACTACATGTCCGGGGGGCAAGGGGGGGACCGTTATGTCCTGTACATGGGGCCAGGCAGCCTGCATCGCTATGTGATCGACGATCTGGGGACCGACGGCGCGCAAGACAGCATCACCGGACCGGGGGCGCTGTATGCCTCGGCTTCGCTGGGATATTCGGCCTGGGGATCCGTCCTGCGATCGGGAAACGACCTGATCATCCACACGCCTTCGCAACCCGGCCGATTTCACAAGCCCGGACACCCGGCGGTGGATATCATCATCAAGGGACAGTTTTCCGGCACCGGGATCGAGACCTTTACGGCCGGCACCGACAGTTTCAGCCTGGCCGCGTCGAATTCGGGCACCGGACTGGCCGACCTGATGGGAGGCAGCGACGGCAACGATATCATCAAGGCCGGGGCCGGAAATGACTGGGTCTTTGGCAACGGTGGAAATGATCGCCTCGTCCTGGGGGCTGGTGACGATGTGGCACGGGCCGGAAGCGGGGCAGACCTGGTACGTGGTGGCCAGGGAAATGACCAGTTGTACGGCATGAATGGCCGTGACCGCATGTCGGGCGGTACGGGCGACGACCGGTTGGATGGTGGCGCGGGAAACGATACCCTGAAGGGCGGGCAAGGCAATGACTGGCTGGCAGGCGGAGACGGCAACGACCGCCTTGTCGGGGGTGCCGGAAAGGATTTCCTCATTGGCGGCGCTGGCAATGACCTGATGGCAGGGGGGCGTGGTGCCGATGTCTATTCCGTTTCCGTCACGGGCGGCCAGGACCGGATCATCGAGTACGGACAGACGGCAAACTACAACTTTTACACGCAGAGTGATGTGCTTGAGGTAAACGGCATCTATGGCCCGGGAACCGGCGGCATGGGTGCCGCGTTGGCCCGCATTTCTCTTGCCCGTTCAGGGGCCGATCTGATTCTTTCGATGGATGGAGGCGCGGCGAGCGTAACGATGGTCAATCAGCTGGACCCCACATCGTCGAAATCCTTTGTCGAGGAAATGCGCTTTGCGGGTGGCTACTGGAACGACTATCATTTCCTGTTCGTCGATGGCGGCAAGACCAGCATCGGCGACGACCGCGACTGGCGGTTCAACCAGCATTCGGCCAACAACGAGGTTCTGGTCGGCACCGACGGCAACGATCTGATATTCGGCAATACGGGCTATAACGTCATCCTGACCGGCGCCGGCGCCGACACCCTGATCTACAAGATGAATGATTCCATCCCGTTCTCATATTACAGCGCAACCGTCAGCAACGATATCGTGATGGACTTCGACCCAGCCACCGACCGGCTGGATTTCAGCCAGATGGGCATTACCCAGACCGATCTGACCATCGGGCAGGATTCACAGGGCGATGCCACGATTTCATGGACATCCGGCACGGTCGGCATTTCCAGCATATTGATCGAACTGCGAGGCGTGGCGATGGCGGACGTGACAGCCGATCTCTTTGTTTTCTGACGGGTTGCTCCCGGTGCCAGGGGGGCTGAACAGCCAGGGCGTGGACCTAACGCCCCTCGGCCACCCCGACCAGATACTGCCCATATTGGGTTTTCAGATAGGGCTCGGCCTGTTTCAGCATCTGTTCGCGGGTGATCCAGCCATTCAGAAAGGCAATTTCCTCGGGGCAGGCGACCTTGAGGTTCTGGCGTTTCTCGATGGTGCGGATGAAATCGGCGGCCTCAAGCAGGCTGTCATGGGTGCCGGTATCCAGCCAGGCATAGCCACGGCCCAGCTTTTCGACATTCAGCAGACCGCGTTCCAGATACAGATTCAGCAGATCGGTAATCTCCAGCTCGCCCCGCGCCGAGGGTTTGATCCCGCGCGCAAGTTCCGGCGCCTGGCCATCAAGAAAATAGATCCCCGTCACCGCATAGGGCGATCTGGGCTGCGCGGGCTTTTCCTCGATCGACAGCACCCTGTCGGTAGCGTCGAATTCGACCACGCCGTAACGCTCGGGGTCGGACACGCGATAGCCAAAGACCGTGCCGCCGCTTGCGCGCGCATCCGCCGCCTTGAGCCGGTCTGAAAGACCCTCGCCAAAAAACACGTTGTCACCCAGCACCAGGGTCGAGGGCGCGCCGTCAAGAAACGTGTCGGCCAGCAGATAGGCCTGCGCCAGGCCCTCGGGGCGGGGCTGTTCGATATAGGCAAATTTCATGCCCCACTGGCGCCCATCACCCAATAATTCGCGGTATAAAGGCAAATCTCGCGGGGTCGAAATAATCGCCACCTCGCGGATATGGGCCAGCATCAGCACCGACAAGGGGTAATAGACCATCGGTTTGTCATAAAGCGGCAGCAGCTGTTTCGACACCATATGCGTGATCGGATACAGCCGCGTGCCCGAGCCCCCCGCCAGGATCATACCCTTGCGATCTGTCATTCCTGTGCCTCCAGTTCGGCCAGCACGGCGCGCAGCCCCACGCGCCAGTCTGGCTGTTCAATGCCATAGGTTTCAAATATCTTGCTGCAGTCCAGCACCGAGTTGGCCGGCCGTCTGGCGGGTGTCGGATACTGGTTTGTGGGAATACGGTTGATGGTCGGGGCACCTGCACGGCCCTTGAATATTTCTTCGGCGAAATCGGCCCAGCTCACCGCCGGCTTGCCCGAGAAATGAAAGATGCCCGAAACCCCGCGCCCCCGATGAAAGGCAGTTGCGATCGTCAGCAGAGCGTCGGCAATGGCCGCGGCCGGGGTCGGGCCGCCGCGCTGGTCATCGACCACGTTCAGCGTGTCACGCTCGGCCCCCAGCCGCAACATGGTGCGCACGAAATTGTTGCCGTGGGACGAAAACACCCATGAGGTGCGCAGGATCACATGCGGCCCGCCAAAGGCGGCAACGCCGGTTTCGCCGCCCAGCTTGGTGCGCCCGTAAACCCCTTGCGGGCCGGGGCGTGCATCCTCGCGCCAGGGCTGAGTGCCGCTGCCATCAAAAACGTAATCGGTCGAGACATGCAATAGCGGGATACCCTTTTCCGCCGCAAGCCGCGCCATTGCCGTTGGGGCGGCGGCGTTGACCTCGCGCGCGGTCGCGCGGTCGTCCTCGGCCCGGTCAACGGCGGTGTAGGCGGCGGCGTTGATGATGACATCGGCATCACTGCGCGACACATGACCCGCGCAGGCGAGCGGTTTGGTCAAATCCGCGGCGGCGCGATCCAGAAATGTCGCCTCGATCCCCCTTGCATCGGCGGCGCGGGCCAGTTCGCGCGCGACCTGCCCCGTCTTGCCGAACACCAGAATACGCATCACGCGCCCCCCGCCAGGCCAAGGCGTTCCTGCCGGTGGCCGCGGGCCTGGATTTCCTGCCACCAGTCGCGGTTGTCCAGATACCAGCGCACCGTGCGACGCAGCCCCTCATCCAGCGTGACCGAGGGTTCCCACCCCAGTTCGCGCCTGATCTTGCTGGCATCGATCGCATAGCGCAGATCATGGCCGGGGCGGTCGGCGACAAAGGTGATCAGCCGGTCATGCGGCGCACCATCGGGGCGTTCCTGATCCAGAATCGCGCAGATCCGGCGCACAAGGTCGATATTGGTCGCCTCGGCATTGCCGCCGATATTGTAGGTTTCGCCCACCTGCCCCTTTTCCACGACCAGCAGCAGGGCGCGGGCGTGATCCTCGACAAACAGCCAGTCGCGCACATTGATGCCCTGACCGTAAACCGGGATCTCGCGCCCTGCCAGCGCGTTCAGGATCACCACTGGAATCAGCTTTTCGGGAAAGTGATAGGGGCCGTAATTGTTGGAACAGTTCGTCACCAGAACCGGCAGGCCGTAGGTCTCGCCCCAGGCGCGCACCAGATGGTCGCTGGCCGCCTTTGACGCCGAATAGGGCGAGTTGGGCGCATAGGGCGTAGCTTCGGTAAACTGCCCGGTTTCGCCCAGCGTGCCATAGACCTCGTCGGTCGAGATATGGTGAAACCTGAACCCCTCGGGCCGCCCGGCGCCCTGCCACCAGGCGCGCGCGGCCTCGAGCAAGGTATAGGTGCCGTCCACATTGGTGCGGATGAAATCTCCGGGGCCGTCGATCGAACGATCAACATGGCTTTCGGCCGCCAGATGCATCACCGCATCGGGTTGATGACGGGCAAACACCCCGTCGAGCGCCGCGCGGTCGCAGATATCGACCCGCTCGAACGCATAGGCCGGGCTGTCGGCCACAGGCGCCACATTGGAAAGCGAGGCCGCATAGGTCAGCTTGTCGAGATTGACCACCGCGTGGCCGTCGGCAATCGCCTGCCGCACGACGGCCGAACCGATAAAACCCGCCCCGCCGGTTACCAGTATTTTCATGTGCCTTCCCCATAAATGAACGGGCTTTCCCAATCGGCCAGCCCTGGCGCGGCGGCGTCCTTGTCGGACAGGGTCACCTTGTCGGTCTGCCAGTCGATGGCCAGGTCGGGGTCGTTCCAGACAACCGCACCATCGGATTCGGGCGCATAATAATTGTCGGCCTTGTACAGGACATGCGTGTGAGGCTGCAAAGTGACAAATCCATGCAGAAACCCGCGCGGGATCAGGATCTGACGGCCGTTTTCGGCAGACAGTTCCACCGACACCCATTTGCCGAAATCGGGCGAGCCGCGCCGCACATCGACCGCGACATCCAGAATGGCCCCGCGCGCCACCCGCACAAGTTTCGCCTGCGCATCGGGCGGCGCCTGATAATGCAGCCCGCGCAAGGTGCCGACATCAACCGACAGGCTTTCGTTGTCCTGCACGAAATCCAATTCCAGCCCGGCCTGTGCAAAGGCGCGCCTGTTCCAGCTTTCGCTGAAAAACCCCCGCTCATCGCCAAAGCGACGCGGCGTGATGACCAGCACATCCGCAAGAGCTGTCTGTTCTATCTGCATTTCCCGCCCCGTCATTTCACCGGCCCTTGCCCGGCCCCGTCAAACACCCTGATTTTCAATCCATTCGTCAAAATAGCCCGACTACCGATGCGCGGATTCTTCCTTATGCATCCTTCGCGTCGAAATCATATCGAAAGGTGCAGCGGGGTGCACCCCTCAGAATGGTCTGATCGCGGGTCAATCCCGCCTTGGGATTGAACCCCTCGATGAACGCACCGTCCCGGGCGCATGACAGGGTTTCCCCCAGCTCGGCAATGCCCAGCGCGCGATAGGTTTCGGCATAGCGACAGCGGGTGACATCGAAATCCAGGCTCTTGTCGTCCTGATGCAGGATCTCGATTTCCAGCGCGTCATCCCGCGTCCAGAACTGCAGCACCTCGAGAAAAGCCTCTGGCCCGGTGCCATGTTCGGCTGCCAGCGCAGCGCCCTGTTCACGGGCCAGCGTGGTAATGGTTTCGCGCAGAACCTCGTAAACCTTTTCGCGGCCGAATTTGCGCGCCAGATCCGCAACGAACGGGGCAAGGATGCGCGCCTCGACCTCGCGCCTGTTCAACACGCCGATACGCTGATTCAGATCGTCTTTCGGTCTGTTGGTGTTTCCGGCATCCTTCATCGGCTTTCATTCCCGCATCACCCGAAAACGATTTTCACCGTTTTTCGAAATTTCCCCTTTACCCCGTGCATGCTTGCCGGAATGATCCTTTCACTTTACTTCCCGTTTTGCAAAGGTGAACCCCGATGAATAGAAATCTCCTGTCCATCCTGGTCGCGGCCGTTGTCGTGGCAATCAGCGTCAATGCCCTGATGCAACGGGGTGACGGAGAAGGTTCCTCGTCGCCGACGGTGCCCCCGGCACAGACAGGCACGGCCGGGAACTGAGCCGGCCACGCGACCGGACACCCCCGCCCGAAAGCGCGCGATACAGGCCTGCCGATTCCGCCCGCATGCGGGCGGCATGGGCTCAGAACGGGCAAGGGCTGAGAAAGCGTATCCTGCGCCCTCCTTCCGGGTGATACAGTTCCAGCGCATGGGCATGCAGGGCCAGACGGTCGCGGGCGGTCAGGGACGGGCCGGCGGCATAGAACCTGTCGCCCAGAATGGGATGGCCGATTTCGCGCATGTGCACCCGCAACTGATGGCTGCGCCCCGTATGGGGGAACAGGTGCAGCCGGGTCCAGCCCTCATGGCGCGCAACCACCCGCCAGCGGGTCAGCGCCGGGCGACCGCGTTCATGGCAGACCATCTGCAAGGGGCGGTTGGGCCAGTCGGTGATCAGCGGCAGATCGACCTCGCCCTCATCGGGCCCCACCTGCCCCCAGACATCGGCGACATAGGTCTTGGCCACATGGCGCCGCTCGAATTGCAGGCCAAGATGGCGCTGCGCCTTGCGGTTCATGGCGAAAACCATGATGCCCGACGTATCCATGTCCAGCCGATGCACCAGCAGCGCCTGCGGGTAGGCGTCCTTGACCCGGCTTTCCAGGCAATCCGCGTGTTCGACCGCCTTGCCGGGTACCGACAACAGGCCGGCGGGCTTGTTCACCAGCAACAGCGCGCCGTCTGCATGGATCACATCCAGCGGGGTCGTGGGCGGCGCGTAAGAGAAGGCCCCGATCAAGACGCGCGCCCTTTCACGTTTTCCGGCCCGCTGCCGGGATAGCGCGGCATCCCTTCTGGAATGTCGTAATACGCCCCCTTTTCAGCGACAAATATGTGATGGCTGGTCGCCAGCCCCTCGGCATCGTCCAACGTGCCACTGGCAATCGAGATGCTGTCGCGTTCCTCATTGTCCCAAAACAGGGTTGATCCGCAGATGCCGCAAAATCCGCGCCGCACATGGGGGCTGCTGCGATACCATTTCAGGGTGCGCGCCGACAGCAGCTTCAGCGCCGCCTTTGGCACCGCGGTCGCCGACCAGTGCCCGCTGATCTTGCGGCATTGCACACAGTGGCAGGCAACCGAGGGCCGCAGGGGGGCGTGCAGTTCATATTTCACCGCGCCGCATGCGCATGATCCGCTGTGCATCTTTCACCCCGCTGTTGATTCGCCAGACTGGTCGTGCGGCGCCAGATTGTCATTTCGGGATGATCCCCGCAGCCCGGAATCAGACAATCACGGGGATGATTTCGCCCTTTTGGCCCGAAAACCGCCTGAACTGAGGTTCAAATACCCCTTTCAAACCCTGGGCGCATTTCCTTTTCCGCATCCACGCCCTTACTGCACCTCATGCAAAGGCCCATATTGGCCGCAACCCGATACGAGGAGACAAGACCATGAATGTCAGAACCGCTGTGATGGCCGGGTTGATTGCCTCGGCCGTAATCGCCGGAGGCGCATTTGCCCAGACGGGAAACAAGATGGTCGATGACATGATCGCCCAGCTGCGCAACCAGGGCTATACCCAGTTTCAGGTCGGCCGCACCTTTTTCGGCCGCATCCGTATTGACGCGCTGTCGAAAAACGGCGCGCGCGAGGTGATCATGAATCGTTACACCGGCGAAGTGCTGCGGGATGCGGACATGACCGCCCGCAGGGCCGAAATGGCCTCGGAGATGGCCAGGAATCATGAAGGTGTGATCGGGGGCATGGACAACATGGACGGCTCGAAAGGTTCTGGCGGCTCGGGCGGTATGGGCGGTTCCGGTGGCGCGGGCGGCATGGGCGGCTCGGGCGGTTCCGGCGGCATGGGTGGTTCCGGCGGCGGCATGGGCGGCGGCGCAGGTGGCTCGGGTGGTGGCATGGGTGGGTGAGCAACCACTCTCCTGTTGACAACCACCACATGGCCCGAAATGACGGTCGGGACAGCCGACAGGCCGCCTGACTCCTGCCAGCCCGTTACGGAGGAACCTACATGAAACTTGCCGCGGCCTTTCGCATGGACAGGATGATCCTGCTGTTCATCATCCTGCTTCAGGTGGGTTTCTCGGCCTTCTACATCCTCGATTTCGTGCTGGACGTATTCGGCTTTCGCACCGTCCCGATGAGCTGGGAATATTACGAGGTCGTGCAGGGCGCGACCATCATCGGCCTTGTGCTGGGCGTGGTGCTGAGCATCGTGATGCTGGTCAACATGCTGCGCCGGCAAAACGAGGTGCGCTCGACCATGCTGGCGGCGTCGGGTGCGTTTCACGAGCTGATGCAGCTGAGGTTCGATGAATGGGGCCTGTCGCCCTCGGAACGCGACGTGGCCACATTCACCATCAAGGGCCTGTCCAATGACGAAATCGCCGCCATCCGGGGCAAGAGCGTCGGCACGATCAAATCGCAATGCAATGCGATCTTCCGCAAGGCAGGCGTCAGCGGGCGCGCGCAGCTGGTCAGCCTGTTCATCGAGGATCTGACCTCGACCACCTGATTTCATCGCCGTTAGCCGTGACTCGACTCTTTTCATTCCCTTTCGTAATAACAGAACGAACAGGGAACATTTATCATGCCGCGCAACCGCCGAATCCTGTCGCTCTGGTTTCCACGACTGGCCGCCGAACGGGTGATGCGCCAGGGGCGCGGCATGATCGACGGCCCCCTTGCCGTGGTCGCGACAACCGGCAGCCGGCAGACACTTGCCAGCCTGAATACCGAGGCCGAGGCACAGGGCCTGTTTGCCGGCCAACCCCTGCGCGACGCGCTGGCCTGCTGCCCCGGCCTTGCCACACAACCCGCCGACCCTGTTGCCGAAACCGGTTTTCTTGAACGCATCGCGCGCTGGGCAGGCAGGTTCACCCCCTTTGTCGCCCTTGATCCGCCCGATGGGCTGATGCTGGACATTTCCGGCTGCGCGCATCTGTTCGGCGGCGAGGAAGGGCTGGCCGAAACGCTGCGTGATGACTGCACCGCGCTGGGGCTGAGCGCGCGCATCGGCCTTGCCGACACCCCCGGCGCGGCCTGGGCGCTGGCCCGTTTTGCCGGGCGCGCGCCCAGGGCGTGGCACAGCGGCAACCGGATCCGGCAAGAGGCCCGCGCCACGCGCTCGCGGGCACAAAGCCTGCCCGCCAGGCCCGCCCCCGTTGATACCGGCACCGCGCCCGCCATCGCCCCGCCGGGCCAGACACGCAGCGCCCTTGCCCGCCTGCCGGTCGAGGCCCTGCGTCTGCCGCCCGATGCGGTGGCGGGGCTGGTGCGGCTGGGCATCCGTCATGTGGGTGACCTCGCCGGCCTGCCGCGTGCTTCGCTTGCGCGGCGTTTCGGGCGCGACGTGGTGGGGCGGCTGGACCAGGCCCTTGGCGTCACGCCCGAGCCGATCAGCCCGCTGCGCCCCGAAACCCGCTTTGCCCTGCGCCTGACATTGCCCGACCCGATCGGCCTGGACAATGACATCATGGCGGCAATCGACCGCCTGCTGCCCGCGCTTTGCGACAAGCTGGCCCGCCACGGCTGCGGCGCCCGCCTGATCCGGCTGGAGTTTTACCGCACCGACCACACGCGACAGAATATCGTGATCGGCCTCGCACGGGCCATGCGCGCACCCGACGATATCCGCCCCCTGATTTTGCTGAAGCTGACCGGGCTGGACGCCGGTTTCGGCATCGACATGATCCGCCTGATTGCCAGCGTGACGGAACCCTTGCATGAGCAGCAACATGCCGGCCATGCCGCGGCCCGCGCCGCCGTCAACCAGCGTCTTTCCGGCAAAACGGCGCTGGACGATCTGATCTCGCGTCTGGGCGCGCGCATCGGGCTTGAGGCCATCACCCGCCTGCACCCGGCCGACAGCCATATCCCGGAAAAGACCGCAACCGTCATGGGCGCGGCGTGGAGTGCCGCTGCCCCCGACTGGCCCCTGCCTGCAACCCCGCGACCGCTGGTTCTGTTCGCACCCGAAATCGTCATGGCGCCCGAGACATGCGACCTTCCGCTGGGCTTCCGCTGGCGGCGGCGAGACTTCACCGTTGCAGACGCCACCGGCCCCGAACGCATCGCCCCCGAATGGTGGCTGGACGATCCGGCCTGGCGGTCGGGCATCCGCGATTACTGGCAGGTGGCTACATCCGAAGGGCCACGGCTATGGCTATTCCGCGCCCATGGGGGGCTGATGTCAGGGGGATGGTTCTGTCACGGGGTGTTCGATTGAACGGATGCGCCCCCTTGGGGACTGCGCGTGTTTACCAAATCATTGGAAACTTGGCGCAAGGCGAGGTTCGCGCCCGACCCCGAGGGGGGCGCACCGAGATTTGCGCGCCGGCCTTCACGAGTGAAACGCTGCAATCTGTTGAAACAGCACCACCAATTCGCGCCCGCCTGGGGGGCGGGGTCGGGCGCGAACCGGATTGCGGGCAATCCGGGGGGATACGGCAAACACAGGCAGGCCCTAGTCGCCGTCACCCGCGCGCAGAAATACCATCCGGTCGCCTTGCGACATGTCGGGCTGAAAGCGGTATCCACCCAGGTCGAAATCATGCAGCCCCTCGGGCCGGTCGATCCGGTTCTGGAGGATGAATCGCGCCATCGCGCCACGGGCCTTCTTGGCGTAAAAGCTGATGATCTTCGCCTGCCCGTTGCGATCTTCCATAAAGACCGGCGTGACGATGCGCAGGCGCAGATCATCGGGGCGCAGGGCGGTGAAATATTCGACCGAGGCACAATTCACCACGATATCGGTCTGCACATTGCGGGCCTGTTCTTCCAGCTTACGGGCAAGGCGTTCACCCCACCAGTCATACAGGGATTTCCCGCGCGCGTTTTCCAGACGGCTGCCCATTTCCAGGCGATAGGGCTGGATCAGGTCCATCGGGCGCAGCAGGCCATACAGCCCCGACAGGATGCGCAGGTGATCCTGGGCATATGTCAACTCGTCAGCCTCCAGCGAGGCGGCTTCAAGCCCGGCATAGGTATCGCCGGCAAAGGCCAGAACAGCCGGCTTGACCGAATCCGCATCCGGTTCGGCCTGAAAGCTGCGAAACCAGCCCTGCGCATTGACGGCCAGTGCCTCGCTGATCTTCATCAGCTTGCGCAAGCCGTCCACATCCAGCGCACCGGCAAGACCGGCCAGCGCGACCGCATCATCGTGAAACTCCGGCTGGCTCGGCGCTATGGGCAAGGGCGCGGGGCCGAAATCGAGCCGCTTGGCAGGTGAGATCACTGTCAGCATTTCCGTATCATTCCCCGCATCATTCCCCGCTTGCCAGAATTTCCATGAAACGCGGGCCGAATCTTTGCGCCCGTGTATCGCCCAGTATGCGGGCAATGCCGGCAATGTCATCGGGGCGTTGCGCCGCAAGACGGGCCAGTTCGCGGCTGGTGCAGCTCATCGGCTTGCCGGTGCCGTCCTCGCCGCGGGCCAGCGCGATCTGCGCCTCTTGCAGCCGGTCGAACAGGCTGCCGCCCGCGCTGCCCGCCAGCCTGCGCCGGGCGGGGTGCAGATCCGGCGGCGGCGCGCCATTGATGACGGAAAGGAACGCATCCCCGTATTTTTCCAGCTTTTTCGCCCCCACCCCGTTGAGGCGGGCAAATTCATCCAGCGTTGCGGGCCGCAGGCTGGCCATCTCGATCAATGTGCGGTCGGGGAATACCACATAGGCGGGCGCCTTCATCGCCTCGGCCAGTTCGCGGCGCTTGGCCTTGAGCGCGGCCAGCAGCGGCTCGTCCTCTTCGGCAACCAGCGCGCGGGGGGTGGCGCGGGTCGGGGTTGCCTTGATGGTATCGCGGCGCAGCTCGATCTTCTGTTCGCCGCGCAGGATCGGGCGGGCGGCCTGTGTCATGCGCAGGGCGCCGTGGCGCGCGGCGTCGGGGCGGATCAGGTCATAGCCCATCATCTGGCGGAATATGGCCTGCCATTCGCCCTTGCTCAGATCCGCCCCCACGCCAAAGGTGGGCAGGCGGTCATGACCACGGGCGCGGATGCGGTCATTGGCAACCCCGCGCAGCAGGTCGATCAGATAGCCTGCGCCAAAACCCTGATCGGTGCGCAAGATTGCCGACAGCGCCTTGCGCACGGCCTCGGTGCCGTCAAACAGCTCGGGCGGGTCGGCGCAAAGGTCGCAATTTCCGCAAGCGTCGATTTCCTCGCCGAAATAGCTGAGCAGCACCCGCCGGCGGCAGTGACGTGCCTCGGCCAGCCCCAGCAGGGCATTCAGCCGGGCGTGATCGGCCTCTTTGCGTTCGGGCGGTGCGAGGCCCTCGTCGATCTGGGCGCGACGCAGGCGGATATCGTCGGCGCCATACAGCGTCAGCGTGTCGGCCGGCGCCCCGTCGCGGCCCGCGCGGCCGATTTCCTGATAATAGGATTCGATGGATTTGGGCAGATCGGAATGCGCCACCCAGCGGATATCGGGCTTGTCCACCCCCATGCCAAAGGCGACCGTGGCGACCACGATCAGCCCGTCTTCGCGGCTGAAGCGGCTTTCGACGATGCGCCTTTCCTCGGCCTCCAGCCCGGCGTGATAGGCAACCGCGCTGTGGCCCGCATCGGACAGCGCGCGGGCCAGGGTTTCGGTGCGGGCGCGGGTTGCGCAATAGACGATGCCCGACTGGCCCTTGCGCGCGGCTGCAAAGGCAAGGATCTGCTCGCGTGGCTTGTTCTTGGGCTGAAAGGCCAGCGTGATATTGGGGCGGTCGAAGCCGCGCAGAAAGGTTTCGGGCGCGACCCCGTCGAACAGGCGGGTGACGATCTCGGCCCGGGTTTCGGCATCGGCGGTGGCGGTGAACGCCGCAAGAGGCAGGCCAAGGCGGCGGCGCAAATCGCCGATCCGCAGATAGTCGGGGCGAAAATCATGGCCCCACTGGCTGACGCAATGGGCCTCGTCCACGGCGATCAGGGTGGTCTTTGCCCTGCGCAACAGGCGCTCGGTCCCCGGATTGGCCAGACGCTCGGGCGCGATGTAAAGCAGGCGCAAGCTGCCGTCATCCAGCGCCTGAAACAGTTCCTCGGTTTCCTCGTCGGTGTTGCCGCTGGTCAGGGCGCCGGCGCTGACGCCCAGTTCGCGCAGGGCGCGCACCTGGTCGCGCATCAGCGCGATCAGTGGCGAGATCACCACCGTCACCCCGTCGCGCGCCAGTGCCGGCAGCTGATAGCACAGCGATTTTCCCCCGCCCGTGGGCATGATCGCCAGCACGTTTCGGCCCTGGCTGACGGCCTCGACAATTTCGCGCTGGCCGGGGCGGAAATGGTCGAAGCCGAACACGGAATGAAGAAGGTCGTCGAGGTTGTTCACGTCGGTTCGGCTTTTCCCTGGCTGCATGGGGCGGACATTCACATATCGGGAATCGACGGGCAAGGGGGCGATTGGTCAGACCAGGGCAGTCGCCTGAAACTCTCTTGTCGCTATCGAGGGCTGCAATGCGCCCCGATTGCCAACCGCCGGGGCGCTTGCGGCCCGGCATGCGCCCGCCCGCCCCCTTGGCAACTGTATTCTTTCGGCCTGTCAGGTTGGTGCCTTCCAAGGGGTCTGGTCGCGCAGCAGGGCGTTGGCGATGATCAGGATCTTCCGGGC
Source organism: Alphaproteobacteria bacterium (assembly GCA_030148665.1). Classification (GTDB taxonomy): domain Bacteria; phylum Pseudomonadota; class Alphaproteobacteria; order Rhodobacterales; family Rhodobacteraceae; genus UBA5972. Next base: position 26 of record JASBSZ010000022.1, on the reverse strand, counting down.
GATGGCAACCGCGATGACCTTGCCGG
>JASBSZ010000021.1 GCA_030148665.1 Alphaproteobacteria bacterium | reverse complement strand
CATCGGGCACATGCAACTGTTCAGGCTGGTCAGACCAACCGGCGACGGCCCAGTCCAAGGGACGGGGTGAAAACCCCGGGCGGGCGCTCGGGCTCGTCGCCGGGAGCATCATGCCACAGATTCAATAGACAAGGCGGGCGCGAATTGGTGGTGCCGTTTCAACAGATTGCGATGTCGCACTCGCGAAAACCGGCGCGCAGATCTCAGCGCGCCCCCCTCGGGGCCGGGCGCGAACCTGCCATTGTCGCAGCGAATTGAATGCTGCGCATTTCGTTTCCACCATACCAGGGGCACGCGCGGCTGTTGTGGGCAATCACGAACGGCAGGTCGCCGATCGGTGCGTGACGTCGCGCGCGTTGATTGTTGCCGCCGCGCCGACCGGGGGCAGAAAGCCGCGCCCGGCGTTTCGGCCGTCTGGCGCCTTTCCCGCCTTTCCAAGAGCGCAAACTTTCCTATGATGCCCGTAACCCACAGATCGGAGATATCCATCCATGACCATTCACATCGGGGCAAAACCCGGAGACATCGCCGAAACCGTGCTGCTGCCGGGCGACCCCTACCGTGCCCGCTGGGCGGCCGAGACCTTTCTGGAAAACCCCGTCTGCATCAACGAGGTGCGCGGCATGCTGGGCTTTACCGGCAACTGGAAAGGCAACCGGGTGACGATCCAGGGCAGCGGCATGGGCATGCCCAGCCTTTCGATCTATGTGAACGAGCTGATCCGCGATTACGGTGCGCAAACCCTCATCCGTATCGGCTCGGCCGGGGGCATGGCCGATCATGTGGGTATCCGCGACGTGGTGATCGCGATGACCGCCTCGACCCTGGGCAACCCGTCGCGCGCGATACTGCGCGAGTTGAACTATGCCCCCTGTGCCGACTGGTCGCTGCTGCGCGCGGCCGTTGCCGCATCGGAATCGCGGGGCGTGACAACCCATGTGGGCGGGATCTATTCATCCGATACCTTCTATGACGAGCGCGCCGACCTGAACGAACAGCTGGTGCGCCACGGCGTGCTGGCGGTCGAGATGGAGGCGGCCGAACTCTATGCCCTGGCTGCGCGCCACGGCCGCCGCGCGCTGGCCATCGTCACGATCAGCGACCATCTGGCCACGGGTCAGGCCCTGCCGTCCGAGGATCGCGAACGCAGTTTCGGCGACATGGTCGAAATCGCGCTCGAGGCTGCCTTTTCCTGAACGGCGCGGCAAGCGCACGGCGCGGCGCCCGGCATTGATCGCCAAATGGCCGGGCGGGACGGGATTCGGACAGGCTCCCGGCCTGTGGCGCGGATGCCCGTCCGTCCCTTTTCTTTCCCGCCCGGATATGTTCAATTCCCTTCATTGCCTGATCGGTTTCATTGGATCATTGACCATGCACAAGACACTGGCCCTTGCCGCCTTCATCTCCGTCGCTCCGGTTCAACCCTTGTGGGCGGCCGCGCAGTCGGTCGCATCCTTTGACGTGCGCGCCGACGGATTTCGCTTCGGAGCGCTGACCGCCATATATCGGGAAAGGCCCGGCCGTCGCTATACCATCACGCTCAGGGGCAAGGCCCAAGGGATATTGGGATTTTTTCTGCGGGCGGGCTATGACGGCATATCCAAGGGGCGCCTGCTGAGAGGTGGCGCCATGCAGCCCGAGGTCTTTTATGCGCGCACCTACCGGATCTTCAAGAAACGGGTGCAGAGGGTCGATTTCGTGGGCGGCCGTCCGGTCAAGGTGGCAATCGCGCCAAGACGCGACATGACCGAGATGTCCGATCCGACAAGGGTGACAGACCTGCGGCTGGATCCGCTGTCCTTTCTGGGCCGCTTTATCCAGGATCGGCGCAAGGGCTGTCCGGCAGCCGCCGACATGTATGACGGGCGCCGCCTGACGAGGGTGTCCTTTGCCGAACAGACCGGCAAGGATGACGGTCATATCCGCTGCAATGGCACCTACGAGATCATCGAGGGGCCGGATCATTCGATCCTTCCCGGGATCCGCAGCTTTCCGGTGTTTCTGGATTATGCGCCCGTGGATGATGCCACGGGCAAGACAGGCAGAAAGGGCAGGTTGCGCCAACTGCAGAGGATCGAGGTGCGCTCGGGGGTTAACAGGCTGGTCCTGACGCGTGTCTTGCCTCCCCCCGAAGGGGTGACACAGTCAGCCAAGGGGGGCTGATACGCAGCCCAAGCGGCCCGCGCCGCCCGCAACCATTGCATTCGGGCGGATGCGCCCGGTTTCACATCTGCCGTTCGGCCAGCATCTTCTTGATTTCGCCGATCGCCTTGGCCGGGTTCAGCCCCTTGGGGCAGGTCCGGGTGCAGTTCATGATCGTGTGGCAGCGATACAGCTTGAACGGATCTTCCAGATCATCCAGGCGCTCGCCGGTGGCCTCGTCGCGTGAATCGATGATCCAGCGATAGGCATGCAGCAGCGCGGCCGGCCCGAGGTAACGATCCGAGTTCCACCAATAGCTGGGGCATGAGGTCGAGCAGCTTGCGCACATCACGCATTCATACAGGCCGTCCAGCTTCTTGCGGTCCTCGATCGACTGGCGCCATTCCTTTTCTGGACGTGCTGTTTTCGTTTCCAGCAAGGGCATGATGCTGGCATGCTGGGCGTAGAAATTGGTCAGGTCGGGGACAAGGTCCTTGACCACCGGCATATGGGGCAGGGGGTAGATCCTGATGTCGCCCTTGATCTCGTCCATGCCATAGATGCAGGCCAGCGTGTTGATGCCGTCGATGTTCATGGCGCAGGATCCGCAGATCCCCTCGCGGCAGGACCGGCGGAAGGTCAGCGTCGGGTCGATCTCGTTCTTGATCTTGATCAGCGCGTCCAGAACCATCGGGCCGCAATTATCGGTGTCGATAAAATAGGTATCGACCCGGGGATTGGCCCCGCTGTCGGGATCATAGCGATAGATGCGGATCTTGCGGATGTTTTTCGCGCCATCGGGCTTGGGCCAGGTCTTGCCCACGGTCACGCGGCTGTTCTTGGGAAGAGTGAATTCGACCATTTTCCTGCCTCCTCAATAGACCCGCTTCTTGGGCGCGAATTTCTTCATGTCGACGCCGCCTTCTTCCAGCGGGGTGAGCGGCTGTTCATGCACCGGGCGATAGGTCATCTGCGTCTTGCCGCCCTCGCCGACCCAGGCCAGCGAGTGTTTGCGCCAGTTCTTGTCGTCGCGGTCGGGGAAATCCTCGCGGGCATGTGCGCCGCGGCTTTCCTTGCGGGCCTCGGCCCCGGTGATGATGGCGCTGGCATTGGCCATCAGATTCTGCAGCTCAAGCGTTTCCATCAGGTCGCTGTTCCAGATCAGCGAACGATCGGTGACCTTGAGGTCTGCCAGCCGGTCCCAGATGCCGGCAATCGCCTTGACGCCATCGGCCAGCGATTCCGCGGTGCGGAAAACGGCGGCATCCTTTTGCATGGCGCGCTGCATTTCCAGGCGCACGTCGGCGGTGGGGTTGGCGCCATTGGCATGACGGACCTTGTCGAAACGGTCGAGGATGGCGTCGGCCTTGTCCTTGCCCGCATTCGGCACGGCGGCGTCCTTGTCGATGACCTCGGCCGCGCGGATCGAGGTCGCGCGCCCCAGCACCACGATATCCAACAGCGAGTTGGTGCCCAGACGGTTGGCGCCGTGCAGCGATGCGCTGGCACATTCGCCGGCTGCCATCAGCCCCGGCACGACGGCGTCGGGGTCGTCCTCGGTCGGGCGCAGAACTTCGCCCCAGTGGTTGGTGGGGATGCCGCCCATGTTGTAATGCGCGGTCGGCAGCACCGGGATCGGTTCCTTGGTCACGTCCACACCGGCAAAGATGCGTGCCGACTCGGCAATACCCGGCAGGCGTTCATAGATGACCTCGGGCGGCAGATGCATCAGGTTCAGGTTGATGTGATCCTTGAGCGGGCCGACGCCGCGGCCTTCGCGGATTTCCAGCATCATGCAGCGCGAAACCACGTCGCGGCTGGCCAGATCCTTGAAGGTGGGGGCATAGCGTTCCATGAAACGCTCGCCTTCCGAGTTGGTCAGATAGCCGCCTTCGCCGCGCACGCCTTCGGTGATCAGCGGGCCGACGCCATAGATGCCGGTCGGGTGGAACTGCACGAATTCCATGTCCTGCAGCGGCAGGCCCGCGCGCGCCACCAGCCCGGCCCCGTCGCCGGTGCAGGTGTGCGCCGAGGTGCAGCTGAAATAGGTGCGCCCCGCGCCGCCGGTGGCCAGCACGACCAGCTTGGCGTTGAAACGGTGGATGGTGCCGTCGTCCAGCTTCCAGGCGATCAGCCCGGTGCAGGTGCCGTCATCATCCATGATCAGGTCAAGCGCGAAATATTCGATATAGAATTCGGCGTTATGTTTCAGCGACTGGCCGTAAAGCGTGTGCAGCATGGCGTGGCCGGTGCGGTCGGCCGCGGCGCAGGCGCGTGAAACCGGCACGCCCTCGCCATATTCGGTGGTGTGGCCGCCAAAGGGGCGCTGATAGATGCGCCCGTCCTCGGTGCGCGAAAAGGGCACGCCGTAATGTTCCAGCTCGTAAACCGCGCGGGGGGCCTCGCGGGTGACGTATTCGATGGTGTCGTTGTCGCCCAGCCAGTCGCTGCCCTTGACGGTGTCATACATGTGCCACTGCCAGTGATCTTCGCCCATGTTGCCAAGGCTGGCGGCAACGCCACCCTGTGCGGCAACCGTGTGGCTGCGGGTCGGAAAGACCTTGGTCACGCAGGCGGTGCGCAGGCCCTGTTCGGCCATGCCCAGCGTCGCGCGCAGCCCGGCGCCACCGGCCCCGACCACGACGACATCGTAATTGTGTTCGATTACTTCATATGCGGACATCTGCGAGAACTCCGGTTCAGGCGCCAAGGGCGAGCTTGGCGACGGCATAGACAGCGGTGACGGCCAGGCCACGCCAGAAAAGGGCATTGGTAATCAGCGAAATCTGGCGCACGCGTTCGCCATGAACGTAATCCTCGACAACCACCTGTACGCCCAGGCGCAGGTGACGGAACATCACGATGAAGAACCCGATGGCGACCAGCGCATTGAAGGGGTTGGCATAGACTGCCAGCACGGCCTCGCGGCTCGTGCCCAGCGCCTGCATGAAGGGAATGATGAAGGCCGGCCCGAGAAAGATCAGCCCGATTGCAGTCAGGCGTTGGGAAATCCAGTGTTCGGTCCCCGAATGGGCCGAGCCCAGGCCGAGGACACGCTTGTAATCCGTCTTGTACGACATGATCGCCCCCTTCAGAAGATCAGATAGATGCTGAGCGCGCTCAGCACCAGCGCAAGCACCAGCACCCGAATGCCCGACTGGCGCGAGGCCGTGATGCCATAGCCGTGGCCCGAGTCCCAGCGCAGGTGACGCACGCCGTTCAGCAGGTGGTACCAGAAGGCCAGCAGCGAGACGCCCATCACCAGAATTCCCAGCCATGAGGTCAGCAGCCCGTCGATCAGGGCAAATGCGCTGTCCGAGGTCGCCGCGGCCAGAAACCACCAGACCACAAGAATGGCCGTCAGCCCCATGCCGACGCCGGTAAAGCGGTGAAAGATGGACATGACCGAGTTCATCTGCGGGCGATAGATCTGCAGATGCGGAGACAAGGGTCGGGTCTTGGGTACGCTGTCAGCCATTTTGGCCCCCTTTCAAATGCTACAAGGTGGGATGCTGCTGTCCCCTTATGACGCGATTGTATACCAAGATAAACCGAAAAATGCGGCAATCTGGCAGGTTTGATCGCAAAAACGCGCTTGCCCCGGTTCGCCCGGGGAAGGCCGTGCAACGGATTCGGGGCATTATTGCATGAAAGGCGGTGCAATACCTGCGATCACAGAAGAAAAGCCCACAATCCCGACGATACGGCGAGTATCAGCACCAAGGCGATGCCGATCAGCACCCAGGTCGATCCGCGTTGGATCGTTCGTTTTTCCATATAGCATTTGCCGCAGGTCTTGCCAAAGAACCGCATCCTGTGACCGCAGTCATCGCATCTGAAAACGCGCAAACCCCACCTCCCCAACTGGAGGTCACGAATTGCACAGCAACGAGTACCCGTTGATCGTCACGAAAAATTCGGTTGTGGCGGCAGTCCGGGTGGCCTAATATTCAGCTCGAAAACACGCACGCCGGTAACCCGTGAACCCCTTACGCAGGATCAAAAAACACCCCGCCGAGAAAAAGCATGTTCGGCGGTTCCCTACCCAAGGCGTTATTTTGCGGCGATCGCCGGTTGCTGTCAATGCAATTCAGTCGTCCAGATGTTGTTTGCGCCGGGATCACATCGGCATCAATGCCCAGTAATCCATGTCCAGCAGGATGTCCTTGTGGTATTTTCCGGCTTCGTCGCGCAGGTGGCAGTCGCGCGAATCCCCCTTGGTTGCCACTAGGCGCAGCCGTATCGCGCCGACGCCGGGGGCCGGGGTTTCGGCCTTGTCCAGAACCTCGGACCAGGCGCGAATCGTGTCGCCTGCAACGCAGGGGTTGGCGTGGGTGCCCGCATTGATGGCCACGATCATCTGAGCATTGGCCAGCCCGTTGAACGACAGCGCGCGGGCCATGGAAATCACATGGCCGCCATAGATCAGGCGCTGCCACTCGGTACGGGCCAGCACGTCGAAATGCACCTTTGACGTGTTCTGCCACAGCCGTGTGGCCAGCATGTGTTCGGTTTCCTCGACCGTCGAGCCATCCACATGGTCGATCCGTTCTCCGATCTCGTAGTCGCCCCAGCGATATGGCTCGCCCGCCAGCGCAAAATCGTAGGAGGAAAAATCCAGCCCCTCGGGTATGGCCAGTTCGTCGGCCGGCACCACGCGTGCAAGTTCGGGGATCACCGGTTCGGGGGCGGGTGCGTCAGGGTCCGCCTTCTTGACCATCACCCAGCGCTTGAAGTCGATCACCACCGCGTCGCGCTGGTTGAAGCCACGGGTATGAACCCAGACGATGCCCGTCTTGCCGCTGGAATTCTGTTTCAGCCCGATCACCCGCGAGGTTGCCCGCAGCGTATCGCCCACATGCACCTGCCCGAGGAAATGCGCCTCGGCATAGCCCAGATTGGCCACCGCGTTCAGCGAAACATCGGGTACCGATTTGCCGAATACCAGGTGAAATGCCGCCAGATCCTCAAGAGGGCTCTGGCTCAAACCGCAGGCGCGGGCGAATTCGTCCGACGAATAGATCGCGTGCCGCGCCGGGTACAGCGCGTGATAAAGGGCGCGCTCGCCCCCCGAGACGGTGCGCGGGACCGCGTGGACCAGCTCTTGCCCGATGGCGTAATCCTCGAAAAACCGGCCGGGATTTGTCTTGGTGGCCATGATCATGCGCTCCTTACAGCTGCCCCAGCTTCATGTCGGGGTCGTATTCGGCATCGACCTCCTTGACCACGGCCTGCGCACAGCGCATCACCCCGCGTTTGGCGTCAAAGGCATAGGCCGGGTCGCCGTACAGCTCCCATCCCCTGGACAGGGCGAGGGTGACCTTGTGGCAGAATGCCGAAGTGTCGTCTTCGGTCAGCAGGCGGTAGGCTTTCATGTGTATGTCCCCTGAAACGGATTGATTCCGGCCAGCCAGTGGATGCCGGCGATCACGAAATAGATGAACAGCGTCGCAAGTGCCAGTTTCATGTCCCGCGTGCGATCGCCGGGCATGGGGCGTTCCCAGGGGCCTTCGCTCTGATTGATCAGGCGCATTTCGGCCAGCGCCCAGATGCCGAGCCCTCCGAACAGGATGACCGAGGCCAGATCCCCGTTGACCAGAAGATGTGCCAGCGCCCAGATGGCGGTTCCCCACAGCATCGGGTGGCGGATACGTGCCGCGAGCTGTCCGCCGGCATGGCCGACGCCAAAGACAAAGATCGCGACCAGCATCAGCAGATCGGTCAGATAGCCCGCCCCCGCAACCGGGGTGTAAACGGGGGTCATGCCCGTCTGGCGGTAGCCGCTGACGATCATCCAGGTTGCGACAAGCAGGACCAGACCGACAATCCCCTTGGCCGGCAATGTGCCCAGCGCCTTGGTCATGTCACGCCTGAGCGCGGGTGCAAGCCGCTTGAACATGTGGCCGACCCACCACAGAATCATTCCGATCAGCAATTTGATCATGCCTTGCCCTCCATGCCTGTCGCTACCCGAATGGATATGGGCCAAGTGGCGGCAGAATCAAAGCCCCCGCATGCAATCAGGGTCGGCCGGCGTTTGCCGGGGCGCACCGGCACCGGGGAAAACTGCCTCTGGCATGATGAATTTGGCCGCCGTCTGTGCCTGCGCTCGCAGCCCGTGATGTCATCCGATGTCATTCCTTGTCCTGCGTGCCCGAGTCGAGAACATCCAGCACCTGCCGGGCGGCCGCCTCGGGGCTGATCTGTCTGGCCGATACCCTGTCGCGCAGGCGTTCGCGCAGTGTGCGAATCCGATCATCGCGATCGAGGCGCGCCAGAACCTCGCGCCTCAGCTCGTCCTCGAACCGGCTTTCCTCCTGGCGGGTGCGGATCCTGTTCCAGGTGCCGTTGCCCTTGCGCCAGTCGGCCAGGGTGTTGATTTCCTTCCACGCCTGTTCGACACCCTCGCCGGTCAGGGCCGAGACCGGCAGCACCTTGGGAAAGCCCGGCGCGTCCTGCGGCCGTTTGCGCAGCAGGCGCAGCGCGCCCCGGTAATCGTTGACCGTGCGCATGGCCGCAGGTTTCAGGTCGCCATCGGCCTTGTTGATCAGGATGATGTCGGCGATTTCCATGATGCCGCGCTTGACGCCCTGCAGTTCATCCCCGCCGGCGGGTGCCAGCAGCAGCAGGAAGATGTCGCACATGTCTGCAACCATGGTTTCCGACTGGCCCACACCGACGGTTTCGACAAGGATCACGTCGAATCCGGCGGCCTCGCACAGGGCGATGGCCTCGCGCGTGCGCCGTGCAACCCCGCCCAGCGTGGTTTGCGAGGGCGAGGGGCGGATAAAGGCGTTGGGTTCGCGCGAAAGGCGCTCCATCCGCGTCTTGTCGCCCAGGATCGAGCCCCCCGAGCGCGCCGAGCTGGGATCGACCGCCAGCACCGCCACCCGCAGCCCGCGTTCAAGCAGCATCATGCCGAAGGCTTCGGTAAAGGTGGACTTGCCGACCCCCGGCGTGCCCGACAGCCCGATGCGCAGGGCCTCGCGGTCGGTTTTTGCGCGCAGGGCCTCAAGCAGCGCGACGGCCTGTTCGCGGTGGTCGGGGCGGGTGCTTTCGACAAGCGTGATCGCCCGCGCCAGCGCCCGGCGGTTGCCGTCGATGATATCCTGGGCAAGTTGTGTCATGTCGTCCAAGAGGTGGCCCCCTTTGTGGCTCACCATGCTTTTGCCGCGCGGTCGCGGCGTTGTCCAGTGGGCGAGGGCGGTGAAATCGGGATGATCATGTTTGAACATGCTGACTGGTGTTTCTCGGCCGGAGTGCCCGGCGGAACGCCGGTCAGTGCCCGCCCCGCCCCCCAGGGTGGGCGCTCTGGCGCCCCCCTCGGGTCGGGCGCTGCCCTCAACTCGCGACAGAACCCGGCTGAACAGAAATCGGCTATCCACGCATGGGGGCACAGAAACGCCATCCCCCGCCCGGCAAACGGGAATTCCGCTTGCCGGCAGTCAGTGCTATCACGGCCCGACACCACCACCTGCCGGAGCCACCCCTTGACCACAGCCCTGCCAATCGACCCGGTCCTGCCCGAGATCATCCGCGCGCTCGCCGCCGAGGGGCGTGCGGTGTTGCAGGCCCCGCCCGGTGCCGGCAAGACGACGCGCGTGCCGCTGGCCCTGCTTGACGCTGGGGTCACGCCGGGGCGTATCGTGATGCTGGAGCCCCGCCGCCTTGCCGCCCGGGCCGCCGCCGAACGCATGGCCGAAACCCTGGGCGAGAGGGTCGGCCAGAGGGTGGGCTATCGCATCCGGGGCGAAAACCGCACCGGGCCGAACACGCGAATCGAGGTCGTGACCGAGGGCATCCTCACCCGCATGATCCAGTCCGACCCCGAATTGCCGGGCGTGGGCGCGGTGATCTTTGACGAGTTTCACGAACGATCCCTGCATGCCGATCTGGGCCTGGCGCTGAGCCTGGAAATCCGCGAGGCGCTGCGCGATGACATGCTGCTGCTGGTCATGTCGGCAACGCTCGATGCCGCGCCGGTTGCGCGCCTGCTGGATGACGCACCGCTGATCACGGCTGAGGGGCGCGCCTGGCCGGTCGAAACCCGCTGGCTTGACCGCCCGTGGAGGCGCCCGGATCGGCGCGGCCCCCGCTTTGAACAGGCGATGGCCGATCTGATCGTCAGGGCGGCAGGCGAAAGCCGCGGCGACATTCTGGCCTTTCTGCCAGGCGAGGGCGAAATCCGCCGCGTCGAGGGGAATTTGAAAGGGCGCTTGCCGGCGGATATTTCCGTGCACCCCCTGTTTGGGGCGCTGGATTTCAAGGCGCAGCGCGCGGCGATTGCCCCCGCGCGCACGGGGCGCAAGCTGGTGCTGGCAACGGCGATTGCAGAGACCTCGCTGACGATAGAAGGCGTGCGCGTGGTGGTCGATGGCGGGCTGGCCCGGCGGGCGCGGTTCGATGCTGCCTCGGGCATGTCGCGTCTGGTGACCGAGCGGGTGACCCGCGCCGAGGCCGAACAACGCCGGGGCCGCGCCGGACGTGTTGCCGAGGGCCTGTGCTATCGGTTGTGGACGCGGGGCGAAGAGGGGGCGCTGGCCGCCTTTCCCCCGGCCGAGATCGAGGCCGCCGATCTGGCCCCGCTGGTGCTGGAATGTGCGTTGTGGGGCGCGCGCGCGCCGGCCGAGCTGCCGTTCCTCACGCCGCCGCCCGCCGCCGCCGTGGCCGAGGCCCGCGCCCTTTTGCAGGCCCTTGGCGCGCTGGATGACACGGGGGCGATCACCGAACATGGCCGCGCGCTGGCGGCCATGCCGCTGCATCCGCGCCTTGGGCACATGCTGCTTGTTGGGGGACGGGATGCGCCGATGCTGGCGGCGCTGCTGGACGAACGCGACCTGCTTGCGCTGCCGGGCCAGCGCGCGCCCGCCGATCTGTCGCTGCGCCTGGCCGCGCTGCGTGACCCCCGCGCGTTCGAGGCCGATCACCCTTACAAGGTCAACCGCGCGGTGCTTGCCCGCCTGCGCGAAGCCCTGCGCTGCCTGAAACCCGTGGGCGATGCGCGGCTCAGCGTGGGCGAGATGGCCGCGCTGGCCTATCCCGACCGGATCGGTCTGCGTCGCAAGGGCGATTCTGCGCGTTATGTGCTGTCGGGCGGCAAGGGCGCGTTGTTTGATGAGGCCGAACCGCTTGGCGCAAGTCGCATGATCGTTGCCACCGATCTTGACGGAAACCCGCGCGAATCGCGTATCCGCATGGCGACCGAGTTCAGCGAATCGGCCTTGCGGGCACTCTATGGCGACCAGATCCGGCGGCAAGAGATCTGTCGCTGGTCGCGCCGGCACCGCCGCGTCGAAACCCTTGAGCAAGAGGTATTCGGTGCGCTGGTCCTGTCGGAACAACGCTGGCGTGACTGCCCGCCCGAGCGCATCGCCCAGGCCATGACCGAAGGGTTGCGCGATCTTGGTTTCGAGGCCCTGCCTTTGGGCAAGCCCGCGCGCCTGCTGATTGCGCGGGTGGAATGGCTGCGTGGGCGCGGGGCAGATCTGCCCGATTTCTCGCCCCCCGCGCTGATGGACGATCTGGAAAGCTGGCTGACCCCGCATCTGGGAGGGTGCCGCAGCAAGGATGATCTGGGGCGCATCGATCTGCTGGCCGCGCTCAAGGCCCGGCTGAGCTGGGAACAACAACGCCTGCTGGATGATCTGGCCCCGGCCGCGATTGCTGCGCCCACGGGCACGCGTCTGGCGGTGGATTATTCGGGCGAACAGCCATCCGTGTCGGTGCGTCTTCAGGAAATGTTCGGCCTGACGCGGCACCCGACTGTTGGCCCCGATCGCGTCCCGCTGATGATCGAACTGCTGTCCCCCGCACAGCGCCCGGTGCAGAAGACGGCCGACCTGCCGGGATTCTGGAAAACCTCGTACAAGGATGTGCGCAAGGACATGCGCGGCCGCTATCCGCGCCACCCTTGGCCCGAAGACCCGACGCAAGCGCCACCCACACGCCGGGCCAAGCCGCGCGGCCGGTGACAGGGCGTTGCCCGCCCTGCCTGTGCGCCAGCGCGTTGCGAGGCGAGGTGGTCGCGTAGCGTCGGATCGATCATCCGCGCCGCTCGCGATAAAACTGGTACAGCCATATCAATGCCAGCGCGCCCACGACCGCGCCTATGAAACCGGCTGCCAGCCCGAGCAGCACGAGCAGCAGCTTGAGCAGGAATACCCCGACCAGCGCCCCGACCGCCCCGATGGCGATGGTCAGGGGAAGGTTGGTTTCCACATTCATGGCCTTTGTCGCCACATATCCGGCGGCCGCCCCGATGATCAGGAGGAGTATCAGCTTCATCTTGCCCTCGCTGGCTGTTGCACCACCCCCGATATATGGGGCGCGTACGACCCTGCTGAAAGGCCCCTTGGAAAATTCGCCCCGCAGGGCCCGCGGAAAGGATACTCTGACAGCCCGTCTTTGTTAACCGCATGTTCATGCGGTTCTGCACATGCTGGTCCTGCAGAAAGAGGGCGTGACCTTGCGGTCTGTTCCCGAGCGTTGAAAGCGTTGAAATGGTGCCTCCTCCAACCCCCTCGGCTATTGGTCGAGGGGGATTTTTCCCGCGCGTTTCGCCGGGATTTACGTCAGCCGGTCGCCCGCTTTCAGGGGTGTGCCGCGCAGGAACTCGGTCGCATCCATCGCCCCGCGTCCGGCCTTTTGCAGGCGCAACAGCTGCACCGCGCCCTCGCCGCAGGCCACCGTCAGGGAATCGTCCAGCACCGTGCCGGGCGTGCCATTGCCCTCTGCCACCCGGCTGAGCAGCAGCTTGATGCGCGCGCCGCCGTGCTCGCACCACGCGCCGGGAAAGGGCGACAGGCCGCGGATCTGGCGGTCGATCTCGGCCGCGGGGCGGGTCCAGTCGATGCGGGCCTCGGCCTTGTCTATCTTGGCGGCATAGGTGATGCCCTGGTCGGGTTGGGGTGTCGGGGTCAGGCTGTCGAGGCTGGCCAGCGCCTCGACAATGGCGGTCGCGCCCATTTCGGACAGGCGGTCATGCAGGCTGCCGGCGGTGTCATCGGGGCGGATTTCCGTTTCCCGGCGCAACAGCACCGGGCCGGTATCAAGGCCCGCCTCCATCTGCATGATGCAGACGCCGGTGCGCGCATCGCCCGCCATGATCGCCCGCTGGATCGGCGCTGCCCCCCGCCAGCGCGGCAGCAGAGAGGCGTGAATGTTCAGGCACCCCTTGCGCGGGGCATCCAGCACCGGTTGCGGCAGGATCAGGCCATAGGCGACGACCACGGCGACATCGGCCTCCAGCGCGGCAAAGGCGTCTATTTCGGCCGGGTCGCGGAAATTCGGCGGGTGGCGCACCGTCAGGCCGAGCGCCTGGGCGCGGGCATGCACGGGCGAGGGGCGTTCCTTCTTGCCACGTCCGGCGGGGCGTGGCGGCTGGGTATAGACGGCGGCGATGTCATGGCCCGCCTCAACCAGCGCGTCGAGGACGGGGACCGAGAAATCTGGCGTGCCCATGAAGATGATGCGCATGACTGTCAGCCTCGTTCGGGGGAAGGGGCAAAGGTGGTCTGATGGGTGGGGAAAATTGAAAACCCCTGTGCTGACGCCTCAAGAATCGCTGTGCCCGATCGAATTTTCCTCGCCCGGGACGCTTGCGGCCCGGGCATGCGCCCGCCCGCCCCCACGGCGGGCGCATCCGCGCCCACCCGGGCGTTCGCATGCCCTGTGTTGGAACCGGGAATGGACCTCGTCAAATGCAAAATCCCTAACCCCCCTTGCGCGCCAGCTTGGCCGCGCGTTTCAACAGCATCCGGCGTTTGACCGGCGACAGGTGGTCGAAATACATCTTGCCGTTCAGATGGTCGATCTGGTGTTGCACCGATGTCGCCCACAGCCCCACGAAATCGCGCACGACCTGCTTGCCGGTTTCATCCAGAAACGTCACCGTCACCGCACGCGGCCGGCTGATGGTGGCCGAGACGCCGGGCAGGTTGGGGCTGGCCTCGTCATGGTCGCGCAGTTTCACGCTCGAGGCCATGATTTCCGGGTTGGCCATGCGCACGGGCTCGTCCGCGGCGCTAGAGCAGTCGATCACGGCCACACGTTTCATCACCCCGATCTGGGGGGCGGCCAGGCCGACGCCGGGCATGGCATACATGGTTTGCAGCATGTCGTCCCACAGGGCGCAGATGTCGTCGTCGATGGCCTCGACCGGCGCGGCCATGCTGCGCAGCCGCCGGTCCGGCCAGGGGATGAAGGGGCGGATGGTCACAGCACCGCGGCCCGTTCCTTTTTCAGCTTGACCATCTTCTTGGTGATCATGCTGCGCTTGATGCGGCTGAGATAGTCAATGAACAGCTTGCCGTTCAGATGGTCGATTTCATGCTGCACGCAGGTGGCCCAGAGGCCGTCGAATTTCTGTTCCTGCGGCTTGCCGTCAAGATCCAGCCAACGCACGCGCACCTCGGCCGGGCGGGTCACGTCCTCGTATTGCTCGGGGATCGAAAGGCAGCCCTCGGAATAGGTGTTGAGTTCGTCTGAAACCCAGGTGACCTCGGGGTTGATCAGGGCCATGGGCTGGGGCTCTTCGTCCTTCTTGGCGCAATCCATCACGATCAGGCGCTGAAGGATGCCGATCTGGGGTGCAGCCAGCCCGATGCCCGGCGCGTCATGCATGGTTTCCAGCATGTCGTCGGCCAGTTTGCGCACGGATCTGTCCACCCCGTCAACGGGGGCGCAGACCTTTTTCAGGCGGGGGTCGGGGTGTATCAGGATCGATCGTAGGGCCATGCCGGTGATCTAGCGGCGCGCGCGCCGAGATTCAACCGCTGTCGGGAAAATCGACGATGTAACCTTGACGTTACATGGTGTCTGGTTATATGTAACGCATAGGTTACACATAGGAGATTTCCATGAATTCCCGAACATTGACCCTGATCCGCAACACCAGTTTCAGCCTGCTGGGCCTGATCCTGCTGGCCTAGGGTCGAAACCCAATCAACCTATTGAATGACAAGAACAGCTGTGATTCCCTGTATGGAAACACACAGGAGATAGATCATGGCGAATGAATTCTGGTTGTCCGATAGGGTGTGGGCGAAGATTGAGCCGCTTCTGC
>JASBSZ010000010.1 GCA_030148665.1 Alphaproteobacteria bacterium | reverse complement strand
GCACCAACCTGACAGGCCGAAAGAATACAGTTGCCTAGGGGGCGGGCGGGCGCATGCCGGGCCGCAAGCGCCCCGGCGGTTGGCAATCGGGGCGCATTGCAGCCGTTGACCGCGACAAGAGAGTTTCAGGCGATTGCCGTGATCATGCACGCAAATCCCTTGCCCTCGGCTGTTGCAAATCCTATGTTTCGCCTTCAGGAAACACGACAAGGACGCTGAAAAGGACCATGGAAAAGATTCCCGTCACTCCACGCGGCTTCAAGGCCATGGACGAAGAGCTGAAGCAGCTCAAATCCGTCGATCGTCCCGCCGTCATCAGGGCGATCGCCGAGGCGCGCGAGCATGGCGACCTGTCGGAAAATGCCGAATACCACGCCGCGCGCGAACAGCAGAGCCATATCGAAGGCAGGATCAAGGAACTGGAAAGCCTGATCAGCCTTGCCAATGTCATCGATGTCTCCAAGCTCAGCGGTTCGATCAAGTTCGGCGCCACCGTCGAGCTGGTGGACGAGGAAACCGACGAGGAACGCACCTACCAGATCGTGGGCGAGCCCGAGGCAGACATCGAAAAAGGCTATCTGAACATCAAGTCGCCACTGGCCCGCGCCCTGATCGGCAAGGAGGAAGGCGACAGTGTCGAGGTCAGGACCCCGGGCGGAATCAAGAGTTACGAGATCATCAGCGTGAAATACATCTGATGCCAGGCAATCCGGGAAGGCAGCCCTAGCCATGGAGCCGGACAAGACAGAACCACCGCTGGCGCCGGAATTTCACGACCGGCGCGCAGGAAAGGGGATCGACCCCGTCAGCATCATTGCCTGGGTGCTGTCGCTTGCGTGGCTTGCCGGCGTGGCGGCGCTGTGGCTGTTTTCCGCGCCCTCCACGGATGCGCCCTCCCCGGATACGCCCGCCCTGCGGCCGATAGGGTTGCTGGCCGATATCCTGTCGATCCTGCTGCCGATTGTACTGATCTGGCTTGCCACCGCCGGCCTGCGCACGACGCGTGCCCTGCGCGCCCAGACCCAGAGGCTGCAGGAAAGTATCGACGCCATGCGTCACGCCCATGTCATGCAGCAACAGACCATGCCCATGCGCGCCGATGCCCGCGCCGACAGGGCCGCCAGCGGCCAACCCGACCCGGCCGACGGCAGCGCCGCGCCCGCGCCCGACACCCCGGCCCGGGCCGACACCCGAACCCCGTCCGCCCGGGACGAGATGCCCACCCCGGCAGATGACGACGCGGACGAGCCGGCAACCAGGCCCGCCCTTGTACCGGCGCCCGGGACGGCCGACGATGCCCAGGCCGTGCTGGCGCTTGACGAGCCCACCGACGCGCACGCGCCCGACGCGGACAATGGCGACGACACCCCCATCACCATTGCCGAGTTCATCCGGGCGATGAATTTCCCCGAGAACGAGGACGACGCCGAGGGTTTTCGCACGCTGCGCAGGGCGCTCGACGATCACCGGATCAATCGCATGATCCGCGCATCGCAAGACGTGCTGACATTGCTGTCGCAGGACGGCATCTACATGGACGAGCTGCGCCCCGACAAGCCGCGCGCGGAAACCTGGCGTCGCTTTGCACACGGCGAACGTGGCCCCGCCGTTGCCGGCCTTGGCGGCATCCACGACCGCGCCTGCCTGACGCGGGTGGGCGCGCGCATGAAATCCGATCCCGTATTCCGTGACGCGGTCTTGCATTTCATGCGCCAGTTCGACAAGGTGCTGACCGAGTTCGAGGACAACGCCACCGACCGCGAGCTGATCGAGATGGGCGAAACCCGCACCGCGCGGGCCTTCATGCTGCTGGGGCGCGTGGCGGGTGCCTTTGACTGAACCCCTGCCCTGCGCGATACGCTACAGCCCGAATGCGCCGAACGGATAATAAATTACCGGATCGCC
Source organism: Alphaproteobacteria bacterium (assembly GCA_030148665.1). Taxonomy (GTDB): domain Bacteria; phylum Pseudomonadota; class Alphaproteobacteria; order Rhodobacterales; family Rhodobacteraceae; genus UBA5972. The sequence continues at coordinate 23,524 of JASBSZ010000010.1, read as the reverse complement.
GGGATTGATCTCGCGCCCCTCGTCGCCCAGCTCGACCAGCCCGTCGGCCCAGCCGAGGCCGGTGATGCGGCCCGAGCCTTCGGAATGGAACACCTCGACCGCGCCGTCGTCATTCAGGCGTGCGCGCAGATATTCGCGCCGCCCCGGCTTTTTGCGTTTGGAAAATGCTGCGGGCAGGCTGAACCCGCGCGGCATCTGCCAGCTGGCGCCCGCCAGACGGCCCAGCGCCGGGCGGGCAAAGATCAGCGCGCAGACATAGGCGGCAACCGGATTGCCGGGCAGGCCGAACAGCGGCACGCCCTGCCATTGCCCCAGCGCCAGCGGGCGGCCAGGCTTGATGGCGATGCGCCATGAATGGACATGGCCCTCGGCATTGAGCAGCGCCGAAAGGTGATCCTCGTCGCCGGCCGAGGCACCGCCGGATGTCAGGATCGCATCCACCCGGCAGGCAGCATCATCCAGCACGCTGCGCAGCAGGTCGCGATCGTCGCGCACATGCCCCAGATCGACCGTCTGAAACCCCCAGCGCGCCAGCAGGGCCAGCAGCATCGGGCGGTTGGCGTCATAGATGTCCTCGGGCGCGATTTCGGTGCCGACGGGGTGCACCTCGTCGCCGGTGGACAGGACGCCCACGCGCAGCGGGCGAAAGACCTCGGCCGAATCGATCGCGGCGGTCGCCAGCACGCCCAGATCATGCGGCGCCAGGCGGTGACCTGCGCGAAAGATCACGTCGCCCGGGCGCATGTCCTCGCCGGCGCGGCGCACATTGGCGCCCTTTTGCAGGCCCGCCTCGAAATGCAGCAGGCCGTCCTGGCCGATCTCGACATCCTCCTGCATGACCACGGTATCGACCCCGCGCGGCATGGCGGCGCCGGTCAGGATGCGCACCGCCTGCCCCCTGGGCACGGCGCCGTCAAGGGCATGCCCCGCGGCCGAGCGCCCCGCAACCAGCGGCAGCGCCACCGGCCCGTCCCCCACAGCGTCATGGGCATAGGCATAGCCATCAACCGATGAATTGTCGGCGGGCGGGTTGGCACGGCGGGCCGATATGTCGGTGCAAAGGATGCGCCCCGACAGCTGCATCAGCGGCAGGGTTTCCGACGCCACCACCGGAGTCAGACGTTCCCTGAGCAGGGCCAGCGCGTGATCTACAGGCGTCCATTCGACACCCGGCGGCAGGGCGAAACAGTCGTTTTTCAGGCGCGGTGGTTGCATCAGTCCAGCCCCACATATTCGAGGATGAAATCGGTAATGGCGGTGGTGTCGTCAAGGTCGAAAACCGGCCGTTCCTGCCCCGGCAGGGGGGTATCGCTGGCAATCGCGATCACCGTGTCGTCCTCGTCGGCGATCAGCGACTTGCCGGTTTCGGCGCGATGGGCCTCGATCTTGGCGTGGCTGTCGCGCTTGTAGCCCTCGATCAGCACCAGATCGACCGGCGCCATCCGGGCCAGCAGCTGTTCGAGGCCGGGCTCGTCCTCGTCGCGCAGCTCGTGCATCAGCGCCCAGCGGTGGCTGGATGCCAGCAGCACCTCGCGTGCGCCCGCCTCGCGGTGGCGATAGCTGTCCTTGCCCTGGTGATCGACATCAAAACGGTGATGGGCGTGCTTGATGGTCGAAACCGAAAATCCGCGCGCCGTGATCTCGGCGACAAGACGCTCCATCAGGCCGGTCTTGCCGTTGTTCTTCCAGCCGACGACGCCGAATACCCTCATTGCAATTCTCCTGCCAGCAAGGTTTGCGCCCTTTCCAGATCATCCGGGCGGTTGACGTTGAAAAACGGGTCCACGGGCACGGACGAAAATTCGGCCAGCGCACAGCCGTGGCGATCTGTCCACTGCACAACCTTGCGCAAGCCGTCCTGCAACGCCATGCGCAGATCGTCGCGCAGCGCGACCGGCCACAACCCGAATGTGGGGTGGCGGTTCATGCCGCGTTCCGCATCAAACGAGGCCGCCAGCGCGATAGGTGCCCCGGCTGCGCGCGCGGCCTGTTGCAGACGCACAACCAGATCGGGCGGGAAAAAGGGCGTGTCCGCCGCCGCCGTCACGATATGGCTGGCGCCCTGCCCCGCGGCCCAGTCCAGCCCGGCCAGAACACCGGCCAGCGGGCCTGCAAAACCCTCGATGGTGTCGGCAATCACCGGCAGGCCGAAATCAGAAAACCGCGCGGCATCGCCATTGGCATTGATCGCCAGTGCCGAAACCTGCGGGGCAAGCCGCGCGATCACATGGCCGATCAAGGGCCGCCCGCCCAGCGCCAGCAACGCCTTGTCGCCGCCCCCCATGCGGCGCGACTGCCCGCCGGCAAGGATCACGCCGAGGGGTTTGTCGTGGCCCAAATCAGTCACGCCCCGCCCCCTTGCGCCTGTGCCTGCTGTCCTCTTCGCCCACCTGCGCCGGGTCGGCGTCGCGCACAAGGCGCTCGTGGCCGGAAAGGCAGATGAAACGCTGCCCCCGCAGCCGCCCGATCAGGGTCAGGCCCACCTCGCGGGCGATTTCCACCCCCCAGGCCGTAAAGCCCGAGCGCGAGGCGAGAGCCGGAATCCCCATCATCGCCGTCTTGATCACCATTTCCGAGGTCAGCCGCCCGGTGGTGTAAAGGATCTTGTCATCGCCACGCACCCCGTGTTTCAGCATCCAGCCGGCGACCTTGTCCACCGCGTTGTGGCGCCCGACATCCTCCATATAGACCAGCGGGCGATCGCGCTGGCACAGCACCGTGCCGTGGATCGCGCCCGCCGTCAGATACAGGCTGGGCGTGCGGTTGATCTTGTGCGACAGCGCATAGAGCCAGCTTGTGCGCAGCTCGGCCAAAGGCAGGGTGACACCCGACAGCCCCTCCATCATGTCGCCGAACACCGTGCCCACGGCACAGCCAGAGGTGCGGGTCTTGCGCCGCATCTTTTCCTCGTAATCGGTCTGGCGCGCGGTGCGGATGACGATGGTTTCCAGTTCGTCGTCGTAATCGACGCCGGTGATTTCGTCATCTTCGCCCAGCATGCCCTGGTTGCGCAGAAAGCCCAGCGCCAGATATTCGGGATAATCGCCGATGGTCATGGCGGTGACGATTTCCTGGGAATTGAGGAATATCGTCAGCGGCCGTTCCTCGACCACCGCCAGCGATGTCGGCGCGCCGGTCTGGTCGAACCCCTCGACAAGGCGGGTCAGCCGCGCGGAATCGGGGTCCGGCGCGATCAGGAATTCGCGGACCACATCATTTACGTCGCGTTTGGCCAATTGCACCCCCCTGGGATTTCGGAATAGGGCTTTGGTAACTGTGTACAGGTGTGCAATGTCAGGCTCAAACCCCAAATCGGCCTATTGGGCCGGATTCCGCAGCGGCTCGCCCTTTGTTCTGGTGGTGGGGCCCTTTGCGTTGCTGTTCGGCGTGGTCGCCACCAATGCCGGGCTGGATCTGGTCGAGACGATGACCATGACCGTGCTGGTGATCGCCGGCGCCTCGCAGTTCACGGCGCTGTCGTTGATGCAGGAACACGCGCCGACATTCATCGTGCTGGCAACGGCGCTGGCGGTGAATCTGCGTCTGGCGATGTATTCGGCCGCGATGGTGCCCCATCTGGGGCGCGCGCCGCGCTGGCTGCGGATGCTGACCGCCTATCTCCTGCTGGATCAGGTCTTTGCCGTGGCCATTACCCGGTATGAGGAACGCCCCGACATGTCGATGGGCGAAAAAATCGCCTATTTCCTGGGCGCAGCCAGCCCCATCGTGCCCCTGTGGTACCTGTTTTCCTGGGTCGGCGCGGTGGCCGGAAAGGCGATCCCGCCGCAATATGCGCTGGATTTCGCGGTTCCGATCACCTTCATCGCCCTGGTCGCGCCCATGTTGCGCAGCCTGCCCCATGTCGCGGCGGCGCTGGTATCGGTGATCGCGGCGCTGGCGCTGGCCGGCCTGCCCTTTGACATGGGGCTGATCGTGGCGGCGTTGCTGGCAATGATGACCGGCGCACAGGTCGAACGCCTGATCGCGCGCCGCAGCCGGGGTGACGCATGATTTCCGACAAGACCACACTCTGGATCGTGATCATCCTGCTGGCCGCGGGGACATTTGCCATCCGCTATTCCTTTCTGGGGCTGCTGGGGCGACGCAGCCTGCCGGAATGGGCGCTGAGGCATCTGCGCTATGTCGGGGTGGCGGTGCTGCCCGGGCTGGTTGCCCCGCTGGTGGTCTGGCCCGCCGCAACCGGAGGCACACCCGATGCGGCCCGCATGGCGGCGGCGCTGGTGGCCCTGGCCGTCGGCATGTGGCGCCGCAGCGTGATCGCCTCGGTCATTGCCGGGATGGGCATGCTTTACGCGGTCGAGTACCTGTCCTGAACCGCCGCCCGTCGCGGCCCCCTCGCGCCCCCTGCCGGCAAGGGGCTCAGACAGGCAGCGCCGTGGTCTTGAACACGGTGCGCAGGGCAAATGACGAATGCATCTGCGCGACCCCCGGCAGGCGCGCCAGATAGCGGCGATGGATACGGGCGAAATCGTCGGTATCGCGCGCCACCACCTTGAGCAGATAGTCGGCCGAGCCCGCCATCAGGTGACATTCCAGAACGTCGGGAATGCGCGAAACCTCTTTCTCGAAGGCATCCAGCACCTCGTCGGCCTGGCCCGACAGAGTGATCTCGACAAAGACGGTCGAGCGCCGATCGACCTCGCGCGCATCCAGCAGCGCCACATAGCCGGTGATCACGCCGCTCTTTTCCAGCCGCTGCACGCGCCGGTGACAGGCCGAGGGCGACAGGTTGACATGTTCGGCCAGCTCGGCATTGGACATCCGGCCATGGCGTTGCAGCACGGTCAGGATTCGACGATCTGTCTGGTCAATTTCCATAATTGCGCACGATCCTTGCTCAAATCCATGCAATTTGCTGCATTTTAGTCGAAACAGGGTGTGATTGGTACCGATATTTGCAAGGCAATTTCCCTGCCCCGGAGGCATAATCGGGACATGATGTCGCAGCAATTCGCAAGAGGTTGAGCCATGCTGATCGGATGCCCGAAAGAGATCAAGAACCAGGAATACCGCGTGGGCGTGACGCCCATGGCCGCCCAGGAGGCCATTCATCACGGCCATGCGGTGATCATCGAGACCCAGGCGGGCGCAGGCTCGGGGTTCGCCGACGACGATTACCGCGCGGTCGGGGCCGAGATCGTCGAAACCGCCGCCGAGGTGTTCGAGCGCGCCGATATGATCGTCAAGGTCAAGGAACCGCAGGCCGTCGAACGCCGGCAGCTGCGCAAGGGCCAGATCCTGTTCACCTATCTGCACCTCGCCCCCGACCCCGAGCAGACCCGCGACCTGCTGGACAGCGGCGTGACGGCAATCGCCTATGAAACCGTGACCGACGACCGGGGCGGCCTGCCCCTGCTGGCACCCATGTCCGAGGTGGCCGGCAAGCTGGCCCCCCAGGTCGGCGCCTGGGCGCTGCAAAAGGCCAATGGCGGGCGCGGCGTGCTGCTGGGCGGCGTGCCGGGCGTCGGGCCGGGCCGCGTCACCGTGATCGGCGGCGGCGTCGTGGGCACCAACGCCGCGCGGGTGGCCGCCGGCATGGGGGCGCATGTGACGGTGCTCGACAAATCCATGCCGCGGATGCGCTATCTCGACGACGCGTTCGGCGGCCTTTTCGAAACCCGCTACGCCTCCAAGGGCAATATCGCCGAGCTGGTCAGCCAGGCCGATCTGGTGGTCGGCGCGGTGCTGATCCCCGGCGCCGCCGCGCCCAGGCTGGTGACCCGCGACATGCTGAAAACGATGAAGCCGGGCGCCGTTCTGGTGGATGTGGCCATCGACCAGGGAGGATGTTTCGAAACCTCGCACGCCACCACCCATGACGACCCCATCTTTCAGGTGGACGGCATCATTCACTACTGCGTCGCCAACATGCCGGGCGCGGTCGCGCGCACCTCGACCATCGCGCTGGGCAACGCCACCATGCCCTACATGCTGGCGATTGCCGACAAGGGCTGGCAAAAGGCCTGCGAGGATGACCCTCATCTTCTGGACGGGCTGAACGTGCATGCGGGCAAGCTGACCTGTTACGCGGTCGGCAAGGCGCTGGGCATCGACGTGCTGTCGCCCGCGCTCGCGCTCAAGCAATAGCGCCGGGTCGGCGACGCCGCGCGAGACCCACGCAGATCACTCAGCCGGGCGCGACCCACCGTCGCCCCCGGCACCGCCGAAAATGCGTACTCAAAGTCTTTTTTTTCGTCACGCAAGACATAAGTTCATGGGCAGTCAAACAATCCGCAAGGAAGACAGAACATGACAATCCTCACAGAAACCCGGCCGTCTCCGCTGGCCGACTTCGACATCACCCGGCGCTGGCCACCGGAACATCCCGACCGGATCCAGCTCTATTCCGTCACCACGCCCAACGGCATCAAAGCCTCGACCATGCTGGAAGAGATCGGCCTGCCATATGAGGCGCATTTCGTTTCATTTGCCGACCATGAACAGGAAAGTCCCGAATTCCTGTCGCTGAACCCCAACAACAAGATCCCCGCGATCATCGACCCCGACGGCCCCGGCGGCAAGCCCCTGCCCCTGTTCGAAAGCGGTGCGATCCTGCTGTACCTGGCCGAAAAGACGGGCAAGCTGCTGCCGACAGACCCCGCGCGGCGCCACCAGACCATCCAGTAGCTGTTCTGGCAGATGGGCGGCATCGGGCCGATGTTCGGACAGCTGGGCTGGTTCATCAAGTTCGACGGACGCCGGATCGACGACCCCCGCCCGCGACAGCGCTATATCGACGAGGCCGAACGCCTGTTGAACGTGCTTGAGGACAGGCTGGAAGGGCGCGCCTACATCATGGACGAATACACCATCGCCGATATCGCGATCTTTCCCTGGCTGCGGGCCCTGCGCGACATCTACAAGGCGGGCGATCTCGTGGACTGGGATGACCTGGAAAACGTTCAGGGCTATCTCGAACGCTGCCTTGCGCGCCCGGCAGCACGTCGTGCGCTGAACATCCCGGCCAGACCCGACTGACGACACCCGCCGCCCTCGGGCGGGCAGGGCCCACAGGATCCGGGGGCAGGGGTCGAAACGGCCCCACTGCCCCCGGGCCGTACTACAATTCGCCCTCGATCACATATTTCAGGATCCGCACCACCTGCGCCGGCTCGCGCGCAACCGCCAGCGCGGCGGCATCGACCTCTTTCAGCGCGTGATCGTGCTCGGGCATCTGCAACACGATCAGCGACTTGCCCAGCGCCGCGGCATAGCCCGCATCAAAGGCCGCATTCCACTGGCGGTATTTCTCGCCGAAACGCACGACCACGATATCGGCCTCCTGTATCGCCTTGCGGGTGCGGATGGCGTTCAGCTGCGCACCCTTGCGGTCATGCCAGAACTTGTCATCCTCGGCCCCCAGGATCGCAACCCCGCAATCGTCGGAAACATCGTGATCGGTGACAGGCGCCGTGAACACGACCGGCAGACCGGCAGCGCCCGAAATGATTTCGTCGCGCCAGCCGGTGTGAATTTCCCCCGACAGATAGACCTTGAACTGCATCATGTATCCTCCTCGAACAAGCGAGCGCCCACTTCACGCGCGATGGCCAGACAGGCCGTCAGGCCCGGTGATTCAAACCCGAAAAGCTGCACAAGGCCGTTGATGCCATGTTCGCGCGGGGTCTGCATCTCGAATTCGCGTTTTTCCTGACCCGGCCCCCAGATGCGCGGCCGGATCCCCGCCATGTCGGGCTGCAACGCGCCCTCGGGCAGATCGGGCCAATAGGCGCGGATGGCCTCGGCAAAACGGCTGGCCTTGGCGGGGTCAACGGAATAGTCCACCGCATCAACCCATTCCATGTCGGGGCCAAAGCGCACACCACCGCCCAGATCCTGCACCGAATGGATGCCGAGCGAGCCGACCCTGGGCATGGGATAGATCAGCGCCTTGAAGGGCGAGCGCCCGGGAATCGAGAAATAACTGCCCTTGGCCAGATGGCACGACGGGATCAGCGCGGCATCCAGCCCGTTGATGCCGCGCGCCACATCCCAGGCCCCCAGCGCCGCCGCATTGACCAGCGCGCGACAGGCCAGCCGCGTGCCAGCCGCATCGCCCACCTCGACCAGAAACCGCCCACCCTCGCGCCGCGCGGCGCGGAAAGGCGCATTCAGGGCCAGCATGGCCCCCTCGGCCTCGGCCTCGCCCAGCAGCGACAGCATCAACCCCGGCGCATCGACGATACCGCTGGAGGGCGACACCATCGCCCCGGCCCCGACGACCGCCGCTTCGCGTTCGCGCAGCTCGGCCGCGGAAATCACATGCAGGTCGTCCACCCCGTTGGCGATGCCGCGACGCGCCAGCTCGTGCAAACCGGCAAGCGCGGCCTCATCAGGCGCGACCGTCAGCTTGCCACAACGGGCATGGTCCACATGGCGCGTGCGGCAATAATCATACAGCATGTCGCGCCCCTCGCGGCACAACCGCTGCTGGAGCGAGCCGCGCGGGTAATAGATCCCCGCATGGATCACACCGGAATTGCGAGAACTCACATGCTGGCCGATGGCGCCCTCGGCCTCGAGGATCAAGACCTCGCGGCCCCGGCGCGCCAGATGCCGGGCAATCGCCAGGCCGATCACCCCGGCCCCGACGATCACCACCTCGACCTGTTCCATGATCCCGCTTCTTCTTTGCCCAAATACGCCCGCCGGAGGCGCCCGCACTCAGCCGCGCAGAACGCCGCCCGTGGCACGCGCAACCTTGTCGATGATCTTGCCCGACACGGCCTCGATCTCCTTGTCGGTCAGGGTTTTTTCGCGCGGCTGCAGGCGCACGGTGATGGCGACGGATTTCTTGCCCGCGCCCATCTGCGCCTCGGCCTTGTCGCCGGCGAACACGTCAAAGACGGCGACATCCTCGATCAATGCCTTGTCGGCGCCCCTGGCCGCGTTGACCAGCGTCAGCGCCTCGACATCGGCATCGACGACAAAGGCGAAATCGCGTTCGACCATCTGCAAATCGCTGATCTTCAGCGCCGGGCGGGTCGCGGTTTTCGATTTCGGGAAGGGGATGTTTTCCAGCAGCACGGTGAACGCCACCGCCGGCCCCTTGACGCCCAGCGCATCCAGAACCCGCGGGTGCACCTCGCCAAAGGTGGCCAGAATGTTTTTCGGCCCCAGCGACAGGCGGCCGGAACGCCCCGGATGCCACCAGTCGCTTGCGCCGCGCTGAACCATCATCCTTGCGGGCGCGCCAATGGCCGACAGCACCGCCTCGGCATCGGCCTTGGCGTCGTACAGATCGACAGCCCGGCGCGCTCCGAACGGGTCGCGCGCGCCCGTGTGGCCGACCAGCAGCCCCGCCGCCTGCAGATGCTGCTGGCCCGGCTCGCCCCCGTGAAAGGCGGCGCCGACCTCGAACAGGGCCAGATCATTGAACCCGCGCGCCTGGTTGCGCGCCGCCGCCTGCAACAGCCCCGGCAACAGGTCGGGGCGCAAGTGGCTCATCTCGCTGGAAATGGGGTTGGCCAGCATGGTGTCATCGGTGCCGCCGCCGAACAGACGCGCCGATTCGGCGTCGATAAAGCTGTAGGTGACGCATTCATTATAGCCCAGCGCGGCGATGGTCCGGCGCGCGCGGGTTTCGCGTTTCTGCATGGGCGTCAGGATCGGACGCGCAACACCGGGGTCCGGGCGCGCCAGCGGCCGCCCCTCGAGCCGGGTGAGCGAGGCCACGCGCGCGATTTCCTCGACCAGATCGGCCTCGCCCTGCACGTCGGGGCGCCAGCTCGGCGGGGTCACGGTCATGTCGTCGGCCACCTCGAAACCCAGCGCGCGCAGGGTTTTCACCTGCTCGTCCTCGGCAATCTCCATCCCCACGAGCGAACGCACGCGCTCGGGGTCCAGCCGATAATGGCGCGTGGTGTCGGGCACGGCACCGGCAACCACCAGATCGGATGCCTCGCCGCCGCAGAATTCAAGGATCAGGCGGGTCGCCAGCTCGATCCCCGGCTGGGTGAATTCGGGGTCGATACCGCGTTCAAAGCGATAGCGCGCGTCCGAGTTGATCTTGAGCTTGCGCCCCGTGGCGGCCACGCGAACGGGCTCGAAATATGCGGATTCCACGAATACGTTGACGGTTTCCTCGGTACAGCCGGTCGCAAGCCCGCCCATGACGCCGCCGATGGCCTCGGGTCCGGTGTCGTCACAGATGATCACCTCGGAGCCGTCGAATTCATATTCCTTCTCGTCCAGCGCCACCAGCCTTTCGCCGGGCTTGGCAAGCCGCACCTCAAGGTCGCCCTGCACCTTGTCGGCATCGAACACATGCAGCGGACGGTTGCGGTCATAGGTCAGCAGGTTGGTGACATCGACCAGCGCCGAAATGGGGCGCAGCCCGATCGCGCGCAGCCGGTCCTGCACCCATTGCGGCGACGGCCCGTTCCTGACGCCCCGGATCATGCGCCCGACAAACAGCGGGCAAGGCCCACTGGCCACATCATCGGCCAGCCGCACCTTGAGCGGGCTTTCGAAACGGCCCTCGACGGGCTGGATTTCGGGGGTGATCAGCCGCCCGATGCCGCGCGCGGCCAGATCGCGGGCAATGCCCGCAACGCCAAGCGCATCGGGCCGGTTGGGGGTGATGGCGATCTCGATCACCGGGTCGTTCTTGCCGGCATAATCGATGAACCGCGCGCCCAGCGGGGCATCTTCGGGCAGGTCGATAATGCCGTCATGGTCGTCCGAGATCATCAGCTCGCGTTCCGAACACAGCATGCCGTTGGATTCGACCCCGCGGATCACGCCGGGTTTCAGATCAACGCCGGTGCCCGGAATATGGGTGCCCACGGGTGCGAATACGCCGCGCATCCCGGTGCGTGCATTGGGGGCGCCACAAACCACCTGCACCTCTTCGCTGGGGCCGTCGGGGCCCTGGGGGAAGGTCTCCACCCGGCACAGGCGCAGCCGGTCGGCATTGGGGTGCTGCACCGCCTCGATCACCCGGCAGATGCGAAAGACGCCCAGTGTATCGGCGGGGTTTTCGACCCCCTCGACCTCGAGCCCCAGATCGGTGAGGGCATCAAGGATTTCGTCAAGGCCTGCCTCGGTTTCGAGGTGCTCTTTCAGCCAGGAAAGGGTGAATTTCATGTCGCGTCGCCCTATTGAAAAACGTCGTCCGCTGAATAGCCCATAGTTTCAGGCAGGGAAAGGCGGGAATCGGGGCAAGCGGGCTTGAACCCCGCTGTCGCCTGCAGGCGCATGATCCATGCCGCCAGGCCGGGCGCAAGCGCGGCCCGTACACCCGGCCCTCAACGATATGAATTTCGGCCGTTCTCCATTATGGTCTGTCCATCGTCAACAGTACCCGGGCCCTGACCATGTTTACCATCGAACATGAATTCGACTGCACCACTGTCACGCTGGTCGATGATGGCAAGGCGCCGCTGAAGGAAGATGTCGTCATCCATGCCTTTGACGACGCGGTCGTGGTCGAACAATATGACGAGCGCGAGGACCGCGTAAATCGCGTTACCCTGTCGATGGCCCAGCTGCGCGACCTGCAGGCGGCCCTTGACCTGCCCGAGGGCAGCTATCGTTTCGTCGATGACGGCGCGGACGGGTAGCGTTCAGTTGACCTGAAACTGCTTGTCTCGTCCGCTGCCGCCACGCAGCAGGGTGATCCGCGATTTCGGCACGCCCAGCGCCTTGGACAGCAGCTTGATTACCGCGGCGTTGGCCTTGCCGCCCTCGGGAACGGTCGTCACCATGACCCTGAGGTCGGCGCGGCCGTCGGGATCGGCGATGACCTTGTTGCGTGACGCCCTGGGCGTGACCCGCACGGTAAAGATCCGCCCGTCGGCAAGGTGCTCGAATTCGGCCATGACAGGGGCTCCTATGCAACAGCGCAACAGGTCGCGGCATATTACAACACCGGATTTCCCGCAAGAGACCCGTTGTGCTAGGCTGGCCACGCTCGTGTTTCAACCTGCCGCTGCCAGCAGAGAACGATGTTGACGATATGTCCACTGTCCAGGGTTCCGACCGCCCGCGAGGCCTGCATAGGCTGGGGCAGCCGTGAATGGGGCGATCTGTCGGGGTTTGGACATGCCGACTGGGCCGGCGAATTCGATCGCATCCATGAACACCCCACCGACGAGATATTCGTCGCGCTGGATGACGGCCTGCCGGTGGGCATGGTCTGGATGCTCGAACACGAGGGGATCGACAGCCATCTGAACCTGACCCCCTGGCTGTCATGTCTGGTCGTCGATCCGGCCCATCGGGCGCGCGGGATCGGGCGGCGGCTGATTGCGCATGTCGAATCCTATGTGGCGGCCGGCGGGGATCGGGCGCTCTACCTTCTGACCGAGGCACCCGCGCTCTATTTCGCGCTGGGCTGGGAGGCGATCGATACGGCGCATGTTGCCGAACGTCCCGTTTTCGTCATGCGCAAGGCGCTGGAACAACCGGCCACCGCCTGCAGGGCCTGATCTTTACCCTTTCCTTGGCCGGCGCGCGGATGCATTCTGGCATGCGGGTTCCACAGGCAACCCCGGGGGTGGAGGACGACATGCGGCACACCGGATTTTTCACCGACGAGCGCTGTTTCTGGCATGCAGGCGGCAATTATGCCTTTACCCTGCCCATCGGCGGCAATGTGCAACCGCTGGCCGCCGGCGGCCTGCCCGAAAACCCCGAAACCAAACGCCGCCTGAAAAATCTGGTCGAGGTGACGGGGCTTGCCCGCGACCTTGATATCCGCAGCGCCGAACCTGCCAGCCGCGAGGATCTGCTGCGCGTCCACCCGGCGGCCTTTATCGACGAATTCAAGCGCCTGTCCGATGCCGGCGGGGGCGAGCTGGGCCTGCGCACGCCCTTTGCCCGGGGCGGGTTTGAAATCGCCGCGCTTTCGGCGGGGCTGGCAAAACAGGCGCTGCTTTCGGTGCTGCAAGGGGAACTCGACAACGCCTATGCGCTGTCGCGCCCACCGGGGCATCACTGTCTGCCCGATTTTCCCAACGGCTTCTGCCTGCTGGCCAATATCGCCATCGCCATCAAGGCCGCACAGGCCGAGGGGCTGGCCAAGCGTATCGCCGTCGTTGACTGGGACGTGCATCACGGCAACGGCACGCAGGCGATATTCTATGATCGTGCCGATGTGCTGACCATCTCGATCCACCAGGAAAACAACTATCCGCCCGACAGCGGCGCCATATCGGAGCGCGGCACGGGGGCGGGCACGGGCGCCAACATCAATGTCCCGCTGCCGCCGGGGGCGGGACACGCAACATATCTGCGGGTCATCGAACGTATCGTCCGGCCCGCACTGGCGGGTTTCCGGCCGGATGTCATAATCATCGCCTGCGGCTTTGACGCAGCCGGGGTGGATCCGCTGTCGCGCATGTTCTGCACCGCGGACACCTATCGCCAGATGACCCGCCACATGGTCGAGGCCGCGGCCGATCTGTGCCAGGGGCGTCTGGTGATGGTGCATGAGGGCGGCTACAGCGAGGTCTATGTTCCCTTCTGCGGCCATGCCGTGCTGGAAGAGCTGTCGGCGAGTGCGACCACCACCGACGACCCGCTGGCCGAAACCCTGGCCGCCCGGCAGCCCAATGCACGGGTAGCGGCCTTTTTTGCCGATCTGGTCGATGAAATGGCCGCGGCGCTGAACGTCTGACCCTTTTTCGTTCGGCGGCCGGGCCGTGAAAGGGGTGTGGCGAAACCGGGTGTCTGCAGACAGCCCACGCCGCGCCGGCGGAAGCTGCGGGAGCCTCCGGCGGGCGTATTTGAGCAAAGAAGAAGGGATGTGAACCGGGTCGACTGCCTTGCTACTCCCACTCGCCCCGGAATCCCCTGGGCACAAGGATGGCATCGCGCGCAACATCGTTGATGTCGCGGTAGCCGCAGAACGCCATGGAAAGATCCAGCTCGCGCTGGATGATCTCGAGCGCCTTGCTGACGCCCCGCTCGCCCATCGCCCCCAGGCCATAGGTGAAGGCACGCCCGATATAGACGCCCCTTGCCCCCATGGCCACGGCCTTGAGCACATCCTGCCCGCTGCGGATGCCGCCATCCATATGCACCTCGATCCGGTCGCCGACCGCGTCGAGTATGTTCGGCAGCGCACGAATCGACGAAAGCGCGCCGTCCAGCTGTCGCCCACCGTGATTTGACACGATCAATGCGTCGGCCCCGCTGTCAACGGCCCGGCGCGCGTCATCGACATCCTGTATGCCCTTGAGGATCAGCTTGCCGCCCCAGAGATTCTTGATCTTTTCGACGTCGTTCCAGTTCAGCTTGGGGTCGAACTGGTCGGCCACCCATTGAAACAGGCTGCTGGCGTCGTCGATTCCCTTGACATGGCCGACGATATTGCCGAACTGCCGGCGCCGCGTGCCCAGCATCCCCAGCCCCCAGCGGACCTTGGTCGCCATGTTGGCGATATTGCGCAGCGTCAGCTTGGGCGGCGCGGACAGCCCGTTCTTGAGGTCCTTGTGGCGCTGGCCGAGGATCTGCAGGTCCAGCGTCAGCACCAGTGCCGAACAATTCGCCGCCTTTGCGCGGTTGATGATGTCCTCGAGGAAACCCTGATCCCGCATGACATACAGCTGAAACCAGAAGGGTTTTTCGGTATGTGCCGCAACATCCTCGATCGAGCAGATCGACATGGTGGACAGGGTGAAGGGCACGCCGAATTTCTCGGCCGCGCGTGCGGCCTTGATCTCGCCATCGGCGCATTGCATGCCCGTCAGCCCGACCGGCGCCAGCGCCACCGGCATGGCGACATCCTGGCCGATCATGGTGGTGCGGGTGCTGCGTTCGCTGAGGTCCACGGCGACCTTCTGGCGGAAATAGATCCGGCTGAAATCCGAGACGTTCTCGTGAAAGGTCTGTTCCGTCCAGGATCCGGTCTCGGCATAATCGTAAAACATCCGCGGCACGCGCCGCTCATACAGCGCGCGCAGATCCTCGATGCAGGTAATGACGGGCATGGGTATATCCCCCTGGTCAAAGGCGATGACTGAAACGAGCGTTAGCAAGGCCTGCGGGCAAGCGCAACACATGCACGCCACATCCGTGGCTCTGCGGCGGGTGTGCGCGATCGGCTATTTCGGGACCATCGACCAGAGGCGTTCGCGTTTCTCGATGGCCTTGATGCGCGCATCCGTCCCCGGATGGCTGAGCAGCCAGGCAAACTGGCGCCCGCCGCCACGGGTCAGCTGGTCGAGCTTGCGAAACAGCGATTTCTGCGCCTCCAGCCCGATACCGGCCTTGACCATCAGTGCGCTGGCATATGAATCGGCCTCGAATTCGTCCTGGCGCGACAGGCGCGCGGCCAGCAGGGTTGTCAGGAAATTGGCCAGCCACACGCCGATGCCGGGCAGGAACCGGCCCAGCACCATGGCCAGAACCGTGCGAATCGCGTTCTGGCCGGAAAAGTCGATCATCCGCCTGCGGGCATGGCCCAGCGCCACATGGCCCAGCTCGTGGGCGATCACGCTGGCCAGTTCCTCGGCCGTGACCTCGCCCCGGCGGTATTTCTCGTAGAAACCCCGGGTAATGAATATCCGCCCGTCGGGGGCGGCCAGCCCGTTGACCGGGTCGATTTCATAGATGAACACCCTGATCTGCGGCACGTCCAGCGCCCGGGCCATTTTCTGCATCAATCCTTCGAGAACCGGGTCGGCAAGACGGGTCGAATTGGCGTCAAGTTCGCGATTGGTGCGCCAGACCGAAAAACGGTACATGACCAGCGCCCAGATGATGGCCAGCAGGATCGGGGTGAATCGCAGCATGCCCCCTTATGTGGGGCGGCAGGATCAAAGGTAAAGGGGGCGCGGGCGGATTCGGAGTCCGACCCGGGGCCGACCGAAGGCCGCCTCAGGCGGCATCCCACCGGCAGGGGAGTTCGGTCAACCCGCGAAAGGCCCAGCCCACGGGCCGGGGTGCGCTGCCCGGCGCCAGGTGCAATCCGCGCAGGCGCTCGAACGCCATGGGCAGGGCCACCTCGGCAACCAGCGCCCGCGCGGCCCATGCGCCGGCACAGAAATGCGGCCCCGCGCCAAAGGCCATTGACGCCCGGTTGTCGCGGGTGACGTCATAGCGGTCGGGCCTGTCGAACACGGCCTCGTCGCGATTGGCCGAGCCGAACATCAGAAACGCCCGGTCGCCGGGCTCGAAGGCGACACCCTCGACACGGGCGGCTCGGGCAATACGACGCGGGCTCATCCCGATGGGCGAGCACCAGCGGGCGTATTCCTCGAATGCCTGCGCAAAGGTGACCTCGCCCGACAGCACCATTTCCTTTTGCGCGGGATGGGTCAGCAGGGCCCAGATCGTGCCTGCAATGGCATCGCGCGGCTCGTTCTGCCCGCCCGAGATCGCCAGCTTGATATTGGCCCGGATCTGGGCGTCCGACAGGCCCGCGCGCATCTGCACGCTGAGCAGCGAGTGGTCGGGCAGCACCTTGAGGCGGGGGATCATCTCGTCGATATGGCGGTCGATCGAGGCGGTGCAGTCGTTGCACCTGGCCTCGACGGTCGCATCGCCCGCGTAATTGGCGATGCCGTCGATCATCCCCTGGCTGACGCGGTCGATCTCGGCATTGGACATGTTGGTCAGCCCGGTGATGACGCGCAGGGCCTCGGCGGCAACCGGCAGGGCATAGTCGGCCACCAGATCGCCCTGCCCCCGCGGGGCCAGCCGGTCGAGCACGCGCCCGGTGGCGGCGCGAAACCGATCCAGCCAGACATCGCGCACCGTGCGCGGCGAAATCGTGGGAAAGATCGCCCGGCGCTCGGTCATGTGGGCATCGCCATCCTTGCGCATCATGTTCTCGCCCATCAGCACGGTCATCAGGCCGTCCGGCTGAACCGAGGAAAAGATGTCGGTGCGTTTTTCGTTGACGAATATGCTGTCATGCCGGGTCAGCAGGGTCGCCCCCAGCTCGGGCACTTGGGCGATCGGGGCGCGGGCGCGCATCTCGGCCAGCGCCGGGTAAGGGTCGTCGTGGAAATCGCACAGGTCGATATGAAAAACCGGAGCATCGGACATGCGCCCTATCCTAGTGCCCCTGCCCCGCCTGGCCAAGGCCTTTCGCCAGCAGATCAGGCGCCCCCTCACGATATGCTGATTTTGCACAGGCACCCCTTTTCGCCCATAGTCGGCCGGCCGACCCCCGGCCTTGCGCGGGCCGGTGCCGCAACCGGGACCACGAATGGCCGGAGCAACAGGAACATGAAGAAGGGAAGACAATGCCCGAGATCGAACTGACATCGATGCTGCTGCTGGCCGCAGGGCTGGGGCTCCTGGGTTTTGTCGAGCCCTGCACCATCGGCTCCAGCATGCTGTTCATCAAGTATCTCGAAGGGCGCAGCCGCACCGCCAAGATCGCTCAGGCGCTGGTGTTCACGCTGACGCGCGCGCTGTTCATCGGCATCCTCGGCGGGGCCATCGCCTGGCTGGGCAGTTTCTTCATCTCGTTCCAGAAGGGGGGCTGGCTGATCCTGGGGTCGGTCTATCTGGTGATGGGGCTGATCTTTATCGCCGGCAAGGGCGGCGTTCTGTCACGCGCGATCGGGGTGCGCCTGTCGCGCCTGTCCGGCACGCGCGGATCGATGACGCTGGGACTGATCTTTGGCCTCAACATCCCGGCCTGCGCGGCACCGCTGATCTTTGCCCTTCTGGGGGCCAGCGCGCTGGGCGTCGGCGCCAGTGCCGGAATCGGCTTTGTGACCCTGGCCGTGTTCGGCCTGTTCCTGTCGGTACCGCTGGTCGTGGCGCTGTTCCTGGCACCGGCGCGGCGCGGGCTGGACCGACTGGCGGCCATGTCGATCCGCCTGCCCTTCTGGACCGGCGTACTGTTCGTCGCGCTGGGCCTGTGGTCGATCTGGTTCGGCCTGTTCGTCAAGCTGGAGAACTGGGTCTAGGGCCTGTGGCCGCCAAGGGGGCGGGCGGGCGTATGCCCGGGACGCGAGCGCGCCCCGGGCGAGGCAGTACAGTCAGACGCGACATGCCCTGGGCGGCACTCACCCGTCCATCTTCAGCGCGCTGATGAACGCGCTCTGCGGGATCTCGACCTTGCCGAACTGGCGCATCTTTTTCTTGCCCTTCTTCTGCTTTTCCAGCAGCTTCTTCTTGCGCGTGACGTCCCCGCCATAGCATTTGGCGGTAACGTCCTTGCGCAGCGCGCTGATGGTTTCGCGCGCGATGATGCGCCCGCCCACCGCCGCCTGGATCGGGATCTTGAACATGTGCTGGGGGATCAGCTGTTTCAGTCTTTCCACCATCGCGCGGCCGCGGGCCTCGGCCCGGTCGCGATGCACCATGACCGACAGCGCGTCCACGGGTTCGTCATTGACCAGAATCGTCATCTTGACCAGATTGTCCTGCCGATAACCGGCCATCTGATAGTCGAAACTGGCATAGCCCTTGGTCACGCTTTTCAGCCGGTCATAGAAATCGAACACCACCTCGTTCAGCGGCAGATCGTAAACCACCATCGCCCGGCTGCCCGCATAGGTCAGGTCCAGCTGGATGCCGCGCCGGTCCTGGCACAGCTTCAGCACATCGCCCAGATATTCGTCGGGCACCATGATGGTGGCCTTGATGCGGGGCTCTTCGATATGGTCGATCCGGGTCGGGTCGGGCATGTCGGCGGGGTTGTGCAGCTCGATCACCGATCCGTCGCGCATGTGGATCTGGTAGATCACGCTGGGGGCGGTGGTAATCAGCTCGATCCCGTATTCACGTTCCAGCCGGTCGCGGATGACCTCGAGGTGCAACAGCCCCAGAAACCCGCAACGAAAGCCAAAGCCGAGCGCGGCCGAGGTTTCCATCTCCCAGGAAAACGACGCGTCGTTCAGCGCCAGCTTGCCGATCGCCTCGCGCAGATCCTCGAATTCGGCATTGTCCATGGGAAACAACCCGCAGAACACCACGGGCTGGGCCGGGGCAAAGCCGGGCAAGGGCTCGGCGCAGCCACCCTTTTCATGGGTGATCGTGTCGCCCACCCGCGTGTCGCGCACCTGCTTGATACTGGCGGTCAGAAAGCCGATCTCGCCGGGGCCCAGTTCGGGCGCGTCCTGCATCTCGGGCCGGAACACGCCCAGCCGGTCCACGCCATAGGTCGCGTTCGTTGACATCATGCGGATGCGGTCGCCCTTTTTCAGCACCCCGTCGATCACCCGCACCAGAACGACGACGCCCAGATAGGCGTCATACCAGCTGTCCACCAGCATGGCCTTGAGCGGCGCGTCGCGGTCGCCCTGCGGCGGCGGCAGGCGGTGGACGATCGCCTCGAGCACCTCGGGTATGCCCTCGCCCGTCTTGGCGGAAACCAGAATGGCACCGGATGCATCGATGCCGATCACATCCTCGATCTGCTCGGCCACGCGCTCGGGCTCGGCCGCGGGCAGGTCGATCTTGTTCAGGACCGGCACGATCTCGTGATCGGCGTCGATCGCCTGATAGACATTGGCCAGCGTCTGTGCCTCGACCCCTTGCGTGCTGTCCACCACCAGCAGACTGCCTTCGACCGCGCGCATGCTTCGGCTGACCTCATAGGCGAAATCCACATGCCCCGGCGTGTCGATCAGGTTCAGGACGTAATGTTCGCCGTTCCTTGCGTCATATTCGATACGCACGGTGTTGGCCTTGATGGTGATGCCGCGCTCGCGCTCGATATCCATGGTGTCCAGCAGCTGGGCCTCCATGTCGCGCTCGGCAACCGTGCCGGTACTCTGGATCAGCCGGTCGGCCAGCGTGGATTTGCCGTGGTCGATATGGGCCACGATGGAAAAATTGCGGATATGGGCAAGGTCGGTCATGGCCACGGGATATGGACGCCCCCGCGCCGCCGGTCAAGACCCGCGAGTCGATCCCTTCTTCTTTGCTCAAATACGCCGGGGGAGTCGCGCCCGCGCGACGGGGGCAGCGCCCCCACTTGCCCTTCAACCCCGCGCATCCCGTTTCACCATGTCGGCTGCCCGTTCCGCAATCATGATCGTGGGCGCGTTGGTGTTGCCCCCGGGGATCAGCGGCATGACCGAGGCATCGACGACCCGCAGCCCCTCAAGCCCGCGCACCCGCAACTGCGGATCGACCACGGCCATGTCGTCCACCCCCATGCGGCAGGTGCCGACCGGGTGATAGATGGTGTCGGCGCGGGCCCGGATATGCGCCTCCCATTCGGCATCGGTCATGTTGTCGCTTGTGTGCAGCTCGCGCAGGCGCCAGCGTGCCATTTCCGGGCCGGTCATGATGTTGCGGGTCAGTTTTGCACCACGGATCAGGCCCTGCAGGTCGCGCTCGTCCGACAGGAATTGCGGGTCGATCAGCGGGGCTGCCAGGGGGTCGGGGCCGGTCAGCCCGACGCGCCCGCGCGAATGGGGATGCAGCACGCAGACATGGCAGGAATAGCCATGCCCCATATACAGCTTGCGCGCGTGATCCTCGACCACGGAAATCACGAAATGCAGCTGGATGTCGGGGCGCGGCAGGTCGGGGCGTGAGCGGATGAAGGCCCCGGCCTCGGCAAAGGGGGTGGCGATCATGCTGCGCCCGTCGCGCCGCCAGCGCAGGATATGGCGGATCAGATTGATGCCACCGCGCAGGGAAATGCCGAAAGTGTCGGTGTCGCGGGTTTTCCAGGCCAGGATGAAATCCAGATGGTCCTGAAGGTTCCGCCCCACCCCCGGCAGAGCATGAACGACCTCGATCCCGTGGGGTTTCAGATCCTCGGGCGCGCCGATCCCCGACAGTTGCAGCAGTTGGGGCGAGTTGAATGCGCCGCCGCACAGGATCACCTCGCGTCCCGCGCGGATTTCGTGGTCGCCGCTGCGGTCACGATAGCGCACGCCCACGGCGCGCCGGCCCTCCATGATGATGCCGGTCGCCTGTGCATGGGTGATGACGCGCAGATTGGGGCGGTTCATGACCGGGTGCAGATAGGCGGCGGCGGCCGAGCAGCGCTCGCCCCGGCGGGTGTCATCAAAGAACTGGGTCACCTGAAACAGCCCGGCGCCTTCGTTGTCGCCACGGTTGAAATCGTCGCATCGCGGGATTTGCGCCGCTGTTACCGCATCGACGAATGCGCGCGAGATCGGGCGCGGCGCCTGCTGGTCGCTGACCTGCAGCGGGCCGTCGGCGCCGTGAAATTCGTCGGCCCCGCGGCTGTTGGCCTCGCTGCGGATGAACCAGGGCAGCACGTCCCTCCAGCCCCAGCCGGTGCAGCCCTGTGCCGCCCAGCCGTCGTAATCGTCGCGATGGCCACGCAGATACAGCATGGCGTTGATGGCGCTGGATCCGCCCAGCGCCTTGCCCCGGGGCTGGTATCCGCGCCGCCCGTTCAGCCCCGGCTGCGGCACGGTTTCAAAGGCCCAGTTGTTGATCTTCGGCCGTCCCGGCAGGGTGATCACGGCGGCTGCGGGGGCACGGGTCAGGATCGATTTGCCGCCGCCGGCCTCGATCAGGCAGACCCTCAGCTTTGGATCCTCGCTCAGCCGCGCCGCCATCACGCAGCCGGCCGAGCCCCCGCCCACGATGACATGATCAAAGGTTTCGCCTGTCATGTGCCGCGCATCCCGGGCCTGCCTGTCCGTCATTGCCAGCCTCCTGTCGCCGATCCGTTTCACAGTCGGTCAGAAAATCGGGCCGCTGTCCAGCCGCTTTGCCGTTCAGAAGATGAAATCGTCCATCGTGAAATGATGCACCTGGCCCAGCTGTGCGGGGACGAGCTCGACCTTCAGTGCCTCGCCATTGGCGTGGATGACATATCCCCAGGGCTTGTCCACGATCCGCAGGGCGCTGATGTCGTGGACCATCGCAAAGCCGGACAGATCGATTCGATCCTCGCCAAAGGTGAAATCGGTGATGGTGTCGGTCTTGCCGTCCTGCCTGAAGATGAACACGTCCTGCCCCGGCCCGCCCGTCAGCACGTCGCGCCCCGGCCCGTCGGCAAGGCGATCGTTGCCCGCGCCACCATCGAGGTGATCGCGCCCCGCCCCGCCGAAAAGATTGTCGTCCAGTGCCGTGCCCGTCAGCCTGTCGCCGCCCCTGGTGCCCGTCTTGATGCTGCCGACGGCCCCCAGATCCAGCGACAGCTGGGTTATGCCGTCAGCACCGCTGCCCGCGGCAAAGACCTGGATTTCGGGGCCCATGACGGCGGTTGCGATCGCCTGAACATTGCGCAGGCTCATCCCCGGCTGGTCGGCCAGGCTCTGCAGGGTGAACAGCGTGCCGTCGGGGTTCAGCTCGAACAGGGTCAGCCCGTCATCGGCGCCACCGGCCAGGACATAGGCGTGGCCCTTGTAGTTGAAACTGTCGAGCGCGCCGACATGGAAGAACCGGGTATGCAGATCGTCAAGCCGGTAATCGGTTTCCTTCAGCATCCCCTTGCCCGAAACCCTGAACACGCTGATCGAGCTGCTTCCCGCCGCCCCCATCAGCAGGAACTTGCGGTGCTGTACGGTTGCGGTTTCCAGCGTCGTGGGCAGGGAAAAGCCGCCGCCATCGCCGGGCAGGACGACGTCCCTCAGGGTCATCCGGCCGCTCTTGCCGATCTGAAAGCTGGCGATACCGGCATCCAGCGACGAGGCGGCAAACAGGTATGACCTGTGGCCAAGGCGCAGGCTGGCCATGTCGGCAACATCGCCCAGCGGAATCGCCGCGGTGTCGGTGACATGGGCCTTTGGCACCAGGCCCGCATCCGGGCGCATGCGAAAGACATCCAGCCCCGGCGTGTCGGCCTGTGCCGTCACCACAAGATGGGCGCGCCCCACATTCAGGGTTTCGACCTGCCCGAAATGGCCCGGCCCGGCCGAGGGTGCGCCGATCCCGCCGCGCGGCACGAAGCCGCCATTGCCATTCAGCCCGTAGACTGCCGACACGCTGTCCAGCCGGCCCGCAGGCAGCAGGAAATCGCCGGTCCGGGGAAAATGCGCGAACGCCATCCCCGAAACCCCCCAGGTGCCCGCGCCGGGCAGGTAGTCCAGCGTGTCGATCAGGGTTGCGACCTGCCCCGCCAGGGGGGCAAGGGCCATCAGCCCGCCATCTGCGAACGAGGCCGAATACAGGCGGAGCGCGCCACCGATGCGAACGATATCGAGATCCGTTATCCCGACATCATGCGTGAACGAGCCCCCCACAAGCGTGGAGATATGCGTAAAGACGGCCACCCCTGGCTCCCATCCATTACGCCCCCACGCGACAAGGGTGCGCCGTGCGGATTAACGGTGCATGAACGAAAGCGGGCGATGGCCGGGGAAATTCGCTCGAATGCGATTCAACAGTGAAACGAATGGCGAGCGGGATGTCCCCCGGCATGTGCGAACGCCCCCGCAGGGGCGATCGCTCGAAGAGATGAATCTGGATGGAAACGAGGCATGCGGCCGCCCGGGTGGGCGCGGCAGCGCCCGCCTGTCTATTGAATCTGTGGCATGATGCTCCCGGCGACGAGCCCGAGCGCCCGCCCGGGGTTTTCACCCCGTCCCTTGGACTGGGCCGTCGCCGGTTGGTCTGACCAGCCTGAACAGTTGCATGTGCCCGATGAGCACGCAGA